>NZ_HG315671.1:2738208-3351699 GCF_000723205.1 Formosa agariphila KMM 3901
TTCTACAACCATCTTTTCCCTATGGCTGTATATATAGTAGTACTATTAGAAAATCCCGTAATACTTTCTGTTTTTTCTCCATTGCTCCATTCGTAGGTTGAACCCCCAGATGCTTTTAATGTCACTTCATGCACCTTATATATCGTTTAATTTTCTCCAGTATTTACATTTACCAGAGGTGTTAGGTTCTATTATTGTTTGTATTCAACAATCCAAGAGAATGGATAATTTTGTTTTTTAACAGTATCAATTTCCATATTAGACTTGAAAATTAATTTTGTGCCATCTGGACTTACTGAAGCATGAGGTTCGTGCTTATATTTTTTATTTGTTCTTGCATATGTTTTAGTAAATCTATTAACAACAACTTCCCCTGTTACTTTTTCATCTAATTTCACTGCAAAAATCTCCCTAAACGCCGCATAGTCTTGAGGTTGAGAAATATCTCCATGATCATTTATATATGCCCAACCTGGACGATTTATATTTCGACAACTTACATGTCCACCTGACACATAACTATATTGAATTTCTTTATCATTCCCTTCTAAAGTAATACTTCTAATATAATTATCATCATTTGATACCCAAACTTCTTTCCCATTTTGATCGAAACCAATATCTCCATGAGGATTGATATCTGTAAGATGTCGAAGTAAATTTAATTTTTTATCGTAGGATTTTGTCCCTTCAAATTTACCTCCACCACGTGTATTATATTGAATTAAAACATAATCACCACTCTGAGACATAGATATCCAATTAATATTTGATAATGGAGTGCCTATATTTGTTTCAGTAACAATTAAATCATTTTTTATATCGTATATAACAACCCAACAATCTGTACCTGAGCTCTGCCTAGTCCCATATAATGAGATATATCTATCATCCGTTGATAAATTAGTTTCCGAAGTCCAATGTGATAAAACATTATAATTACTAAAAGTTTTTGTAAAAATTAGATTATTCTTAAAACTTATTGGATCTAACTTATAAATTTTAAGAAAATTACTTCGTACTGAAGTACCATAATTAATCAATGGATTGGTATTACTCCACCCTAAATTACCTATATTATTATTAGATAGCAATTTATAAGTCTTACCATCTAAAATATTTGATGAACTCAATGAAATTAAAGACTGATCAGAATTCCAGGCTTGTCTTTTTGAATATGAATGAACTAAACCAATTACATCTCCTCCAAATAGTGATAAATCGGATATACGTGTAATAGTGTTATTGAAATTTTCATCCTGAAATGGCTCTAAATAAGTTGGTAAGGACTTAGGAGGAGTGTAATTTACTTTACTCATAACAGTTTCTTTAGGATATTGCTGAGCATAAACAGCAGAGTTGCTTAACATTATAAATAGAAATAATCTAATAATAATGTGAAGCGCTTCAATTTTACTTGAAACGCGAGATTTGGTTAAGTTCATTGTATAGATTAAATTATTAGCGTCCGTTAAATATTTGATAAAGCGGGATTTCTTTAATAGATTCCCTAACTAGTTTAAGTCTTAATTTCAACCACAAAAATAGATGTTTGAATATAAAAAATTACTTTGAAGGACAGTTTATTATCAAACAGTTATTAAAGTAGATTCCTCACTTTATAATTAGTAGTATTACAATTCTTTACCTTTGTTCGTGTAGTATCAAAAATTCTTGTTTCAAATGCCATAAACATCTATATCAACATTTTAAAGTGCTAGACGTAACCCTATCAATAACACAAAGATAAAAAGTAAAAGTTGTTAAATTTAAAAGGTTCTATATAGGGGTATTATAGAGTTAAAGTCTCTGAGTGTATAACAAATAACTTCCTTATAAGCTTTTGTAAACTAAAAATATTTAAAAACATAGATGGCAAATAGAGAACATTATTAAAAGGTTTAGACATAGTCTTTCATTAAAACACATCGCAGGAGACAATCAAAAAAATTAGCATAATACCGATTTGGCACGAGTATTAAATACAATTACTATCATAAGTTACACAGCGAAAAACGAATCGAAGATAGGCATATTCTAATATGGAGTTAAAAATACACTTTAACTTTGAGGACAAACTTCAGTTTAATTAAATTCTTAGATTACCAGACAAACAATGGTCAGAATTAACTACAAAGGGGCCAGGCTAACAAATGATTGTTTTTTTCAGAACAGCACATTTCTATTACAAAACACATAAATAAAACGGAGGGTACTGTTCATTATAAACATAATTAATAAAAACATTATTTTGTTGTGATACTAATGATTAAATATTTTAATTTGTTAACCCTTGAAAGTTATAAATATACAATTCAAAGAATAATTTTGATAATTCGAATAAAAAGATACATATTTAAATTTTACTATTTAAAAGCACTCTGAAATCTACTTTTGAATAATACAATTCCTAGCGTTATGAATCATAAATTAAATGTACTTTTTGTATTACCTTCTCTTTCTGCAGGAGGAGCTCAAAGAGTTATGTCATTTGTTTCAAGAAATATTAATAAAGAGAAATTTAATACAACACTATTAATTGCTGGCTCTTCTATCGATACGGCATATGACATTAGTGGTGTAAAAGTAATTTATTTAAATAAAACGAGACTTCTCACCGCATTGCCTTCTATAATGCAACATATTAGAAAATTGAAACCACAGGTTGTAATAAGCTCTATTTCGCATACAAATTTAGCAATGTCAATGATTTCTCCATTATTTAAAAAAACAAAATTTATTGGAAGAGAAGCTACTATATTAAGTGAAAATAATAAAGAAGCAAATTCTAGGAGATGGTCTCCAATTCATCTTGTTTCTAATAAATTCAAAAATTTAGATGTGCTTCTTTGTCAATCTAAAGATATGGCAGAGGATATGATTCTTAACTATCAAGTGCCTAAGGAAAAAATAAGTATTATTAATAATCCAATTTCAAACTTACCACCTATAAAAACAATAAGCAAAACAACTAAAACGAAAAAATTTATAACTGTAGGTAGATTATCTGAAGTAAAAGGACATTTAAGATTATTAGAAATATTAGCGCAACTTAATTACCCTTTTAAATATACTATTATTGGTGAAGGAGAATACAAAAATCTTATTTTCGAAAAAGCTAAAGAATTGTCTATTTTAGACAATATAGAATATATACCCTTTACGAATGAAGTAAATGCATATTTATCTAAAAATGACATGTTTTTACAAGGCTCCTTTGTGGAAGGGTTTCCTAATGCTCTATTAGAAAGCTGTGTAGTTGGCACACCTGTTATAGCCTTTAATGTCCCTGGTGGTACTAGAGAAATTGTTGAAAATAATGTTAATGGATTTCTAGTAGAAAATGAAATTGAATTTTTGCAAAAACTTTCTGATAATCGGATTTGGAATCCAAAAGAAATAAGAGAATCAGTGTATAAAAAATTTAATGAAGGTAAGATTATTAAGCAATATGAGGATCTAATCACTAAAACTGCGAAACAAATTAGCTAAAATTAAAAAAATGACAGTAGTACATATTAATATTGGTTTAGGAGGTGGAGGTGCAGAACACATTATTTTGGAATTAGCAGAAAAGGGTAATAAAAATGGCATTAAAAATATTGTCATTTCTTTGTCTAGTATTAACCAAATTGAACATAAATTCAAAAAAGCAGATATAGAAACACATTTTCTTAACATAAACTCTATTTCTAATCTAAAATCGAGTTTAAATCAAATTAACAACATCCTTAAGCCTTTAGACCAAGTTGTATTTCATTGCCATATGTTTCATGGATTAATGTTCGGGATTTTGTACAGTCTATTTCACAAAAAAACACCTATAGTTTTTACACTACATAATACCTTAGTTAGATTACCATATAGACGTTATCTTCTATATATATCAAAACACCTTAGAAAATTTGATATTAATTTTAGTAAAGATGGTGAAAGATGGTATTTAAAACCCATTACCGTTATAGCCAATGGTGTAGATTTTAATAAATTTGTAATATCGAAACAAAGGTCGTATAATGTAAATGAAAAATTTGTTTTTCTGTTCATTGGTAGAATTCAAGAACAAAAGAATCCTCTTTTTTTAGTTGATTTAGTAACAAAGTTATTAAAGGAAGGCAAGTCAAATTTTGAAATTCAAGTTGCGGGCGATGGAAATTTAAAAGGTGAACTAGAGGAGTTAGTTACATTAAAAAATTATGATAAATATATTAAACTTTTAGGGTTTCAAAATAATGTGAAACAATTATTAGAAACATCTCATTGCATTATTATGCCATCATTATGGGAAGGTTTACCTGTAACGCTAATTGAAGCATCTACTACGTTATTACCTATAATAACAACCCCCGTTGGTAGTATACCGGAATATTTTAATGATGAGAATAGTTATGTAAGTGAATTAGATAGTTTTCACCTTCATATGATTCAAGTAATGGAAGATTATGATGGAGCTTTAATAAAAGCAAAAGTGTTGTATAAAGATAATAAATCAATTTTTGATATAAATGAGGTGTACAAAAAGCATGAAATATTATATCGAGAGTGTTTACAATAAATACCTAAATATTAATTAAATCTATAATTTCAACATAGAGAAAGATAATATCTATTTGAACAACTAAAATATTTAATGGAAAAAAAAAGAATTCTAATAGTGGCTTCACATTCAGGTTCACTAATTCATTTTAGAGGTGATTTTATTGAAAATTTGGTCAAGAATGATTTCGAAGTTTATACTGCAGCACCAGATTACCCCATAGAGATTAAAGAAAAACTCATTACTTTAGGAGCAACTCCTATAGCGTTCAAATTACAACGTACAGGACTAAATCCTTTCAATGATTTAAAATCGATATCTGAATTAAAGTCGATTATTAAAAATAACAATATAGATTTAGTATTTCCTTATACAGTTAAGCCTGTTATTTATAGTTCAATTGCTGCAAATTCTTGTAACATACCTGTAATATCTTTAATTACTGGATTAGGATTTGCTTTTACAGGTTTAACTTTTAAAGCTCGAACATTACAAAGGCTTAATGAGTTTTTATATAAAATTTCTATAAGAAAGAACAAGGTGATTGTATTTCAAAACAAAGATGATTATCAATTATTTTTGGATAGAAAAATATTATCAAAAGACAATAAGGTAGATTTTGTAAGTGGTTCTGGAGTTAATTTAAATAGATATGAATACAGAGTTAATAATAATTTATCTGATAAAATAAGTTTTCTTTTAGTAGCTCGATTAATAAAAGAAAAAGGAATTGAATTATATATTGAAGCTGCTAAAGTATTAAAACAAAAATATCCTAATGCAGAATTCCATATTATAGGAGAACCTGATCAATCACCTTCTGCAATCAAATTAGAAAATTTACTTACTTTAAATAAGGAAGGGATAATCGTTTATCACGGAAAACAAAACAATGTTCCTGATCATCTTTACAAAAGAGATGTATTTGTATTACCAACATACTATAGGGAAGGTATACCTCGCTCTATTCTTGAAGCCTTATCTGTAGGATTACCTATAATAACAACAAACACACCTGGTTGTAAGGAAACCATAAAAAAGGACTTTAATGGTGTTTTAATAAAACCAAATAATCTAGATGAATTGATTAATTCCATGGAATTTTTTATTATAAATCCACACAAAGTCAAAGAAATGGGAGTAAACAGCCGTACTTATGCGGAAGAAAGATTTGATGTTGAAATTATTAATAACGACCTAACTTCCTTAATTAAAAATGAGATTTATGGTTAGTTATTTAAAAAATATATTATTTACTAATACATCAAATTTATCACATGTCGTTTCAATTTCAGTAATTACTCTTTTTATTCTAGCAATGATAAGCACATCTCTAAATCTGGGATGGGTTTCTCTAGTGTTAAGTATAATCTTACCGATACTAGTTGTTTTAAATATCTTCGTAAGTATTTATGGGTTATTAATTAGAAAATACTATTATATAATTGGATTAATAATTTATTTAATAAATTTCAATTCATTCTATAGTTTTTCTAATGAAAAAGGAACAGATGGCACTAAAGGTATAAGTGTCCTTTCTTATAACGCAGCAAGTTTCAGGTACCGCTCACTACAAAGAAATGACGACATTCCATCTAAAATCATAAAATTTATAGATTCAATACAACCAGATATTTTAGCATTACAAGAATCTCATTCTATTTCAATTAGAAAATTGAAGGGTTACAACTTCATGTTTTCAGGGCATAGAAAAAATAAAGAAAAAACATTATTAACCATACACTCTAAGTTTCCAATATTAAACACTGGTTATACAGATTTCCCTAACACTAGAAATAATGGTATTTATGCTGATATATTAATACATAAAGATACCATTAGGTTATACAATCTTCATTTACAATCTTATCAACTAAGGAGTAATTCGTTCAAAATTAATAAAGGTATATATGATAATGTATTTAAAAAAATGAACTACACTTTTAGTCAACAAATAAAGCAAGCACAAATCGTTAGAAATAACTTAGAAAGCACTCGGAATAAAATACTAATTTGTGGAGATTTAAATACACCTCAAAATACCTTACCTTACCATATATTAGGTAAGGAATTAAATGATTCTTTTTTAAAAAAAGGGCATGGTTTAGGTACTTCTTATAATTTGAAAGGTTACCCCTTAAGACTAGATTATATTTTTTTAGATAAGCGAATAGAAGTTGTGAGTCATACAAACTTTGATATAAAATTGTCTGACCACGAACCTGTATTAGCTAAATTTAAATTCTAACTGACCTCGGCTTTAAATCATAAATATCAATAGTAAAATTCATTCTACAATTATCAACTAGGCTTATATAAATAAAATTCCAAATACTTGTTTACTCTTCTTGAAAGCCTCCCATAAATTAGAGCTGTTTCATTTTCTAATTCTAAAATATTTATCATATAGAACTAATTTTTTCATATGTCAAAGGAGGTATATTACCCAGAAAATCATGAATTATAAAAACTTGTAGTCATCCCACCACATTTATTTTGCTCACAGGCTTGACTTAAGCTTTCAAAAGTGTATTTATTTAAAACACCTCTTCTATCTTCATTTAGAGCACTCCACAAAGGTATTTTGAGTGAATTTCCCTAGCTGATGCATTTAAATTCATATTGTGCACATACTATACTCCAAATAACTGTAATATTTACCCTAAATTCTAGTCCATTATTCATTTGTAGCGCCTAATTTATTCATTAAATGTTTAAGAATCTAGATTTTATGACTACTAAGTTAAGGAGTAATATATTACTATAAAGAGTCTTTCACTATTCAAATAGTCATTCACTTTGAAGCCAAAAAAACGTCTCTTGTTTCTAAAAACATCAATTATAAAATCCATACTCCAAGCGTGATTCAATATTTACATAACAGCAATAGGCTCTTTAATTTTTTAAGCAAACGTTTCCTGACTATTCAACCTTAAATTTATAAACTTTACATACTCGTTTATGAATTCAAAGAGGCTCGTCATTTAGAAGAGGTAAGGTTAATCACAAAATATTCTAACCAAAACAAACATGAATATTAAGTTATAATAGCTATAGGCTTGCCCATCTATTATAACTTAATATTCGTTTCTACATATTTCTTTAACTTAAAAATATGGTTTTAATTAATCTTAAATGTAGTAATCTAAATATTTTTATTATGGTGATAAGTTAATGCTCAATCAACTCAACTCATCCCTTCTTCAACTGCCACCATTTTATGCTGCTATTTGGATTTTTTCCGTAACCATAACCATAGCCATAGCCATAACTTCTTTTATGATCCACATTATTTAAAAGTATTGTCATATTTGGCAATCTTTTCTCATCAAACATCGTTTGGGCAATTTGTAGATTTCTCTTATCTAAATAATCAGCTTTGACGACATATACAAATAAATCAGCGTATTTACTTATTAGCAGTGTATCAGTAACTAAACCAACTGCAGCAGTATCTACAATTATGTAGTCATAATCATTCTGAACAGTATTAAAAAGATCTTCAACTCGTTTATCCATTAATAATTCCGCTGGATTGGGAGGTATAGTACCTGAAGGTATTATATCTAAATATGGATTATCCTTTGTTTTAACAATAACATCTTTAACATCCAAGCTGTCATTACTAATATAATCTGTTAATCCTTTTTGATTTTCAATATTTAAGTACCTTGTACCTTTGGGCACTCTAATATCAGTCTCAATAAATAAAACTTTCTTTTGAGAGTGAGAAAGAGACAGTGTTAAGTTTACAGATGTATGAGATTTACCTTCTTTACTAGTTGTAGAGGTTACGAAAATAATTTTGGATTTATGAGAAATATTCTGCAGCATAAAATCAATATTAGTTCTTAAAATTCTAAAAGCTTCTGCCTTTGGAGAATAGTCTACCTTTTTAACATTTAGATTTTTTATATTAGATTTAGGTATCTCACCAATGAATGGAATACTCAAATAATTTGTTAAATCTTTTTTATTATGAATCTTATTATCTAATAAATCTTTTATGTAATAAAACATGAAAGGAAATACAAATCCAAGAACCAAAGCAGCCAGATAAGCAAACCCTTTTTTAGGACTTATAGGTTCAGCTTCACTATGAGCTACATCAATTATTTTTGCATTAGGTGGTGACATACCAAGTGTGATAGCTGACTCTTCCCTTTTTTCTAAAAGATAAAGGTATAATGACTCCTTAATCGACTGCTGTCTAGTAATATCCCTAAATTTCCTCTCTTTAGTTGGGGCTGAATAAATCTGAGCATTTATTCTAGAATCTGTTTTTTGTAAAGAATTTAGAGTTATTTTCGTCGAAGATTTTAAATTTAATAAACTTTGTTGCAAATTATCTTTTAAAGCTTTTATTTGATTATTTAAATTTATTACAGTCGGGTTCTTATTACTAGAGTTTTTCAAAATTCTATTTCTTTGCAACACTAAATCATTATGACTTTTAGTCACCAAAGCAATGTTCGGGTCATTTATCCCCACATTTGCAGGTAATAAATCTCCATCTGAATTATTACTACTTATATGTTCTTCCATATAATCAATCAACTGAATTTGATTTGAAGTAGTAATTAATTGATTCTCATTTTCTTTTTCAGATTGTAAAAAAATATTCGATTGTGTTGTTAAATCTGATAGTCTATTATCTTTCTTTAGACTTTCAGCAGTTAAATCAACCTTTTCTAATTCTTCCGAGACAACTTCTAATCTATTATTAATAAAATCTGAAGAAATTTTAATAACCTCATTTTTATCCTTTATAGCGTCTTCATTATACTTTTTAATTAATACATTTAAAAAATTTTCTGATTTGGCACTAATTTTATTACTTAAAGATAGATTGATAATATTTGACCCGTCAGTATTTTGAATTATTAATTCTTTCTGAAACAAGTCTACTACTTTATTTACAGGAAGAAATTGCACTTTAACAATCGAGCCAATTTTGGTCCCATAAGCACCTAGATTAGGTGTAATTATCAACTCTCCAAAAGGAGTATTATCTAGTTTATCTCCAAAATTAAACACTTTTTCAGTGGTAGATATACTCTGTTCTTCATTAGTATTATTGAAAGAAATTTTGAATTTTGAGTCCGAAATTACTGTAATATAAAATGTTGATTCTATTTGATCAATTATAGAATCATTTTTTAAGAAAGTAAAATTGAAAGGAGGATTTAGATAACTTTCTTTTTCTTTAATTCTTCCTTGAATATAAAAACTCACATTCAAATTTAAATCCTTAACTGTTTGTTCTATTAAAGTTTTAGATTTTAAAATAGCCACTTCATCAACTACATTACTAAAATTATTAGAAAACATCCCAAAATTTTGCATACTAGATATTTCTGCAAGTTGGTTATTCTGTTGCTCATCCTTAATTTTTATTATAGCTGTGCTATTATAAATGTTAGAAGTGTATCTCAAGTATAAAAATGCTAATAAAAGAAAAAAGAGCATTGATAATACAAAGTATTTCCATTTAGAAAAATATAAATTAAAATTATTTATGAATTCTTCTTTACTATCAAGTTTATTATTTTTCATAGCTGATTATTTTATAATTAGAGCAGTGATAGTTGCTAATGTAGCGATTGCAGAAATTAAAACTACATTATTCTGATTGTAGTTAGATGACCTTATCTTCGCTTTGTTAGGCTCAACATAAATCACATCATTTTGTGTTAAATAAAAATGAGGTGAATTCATTACATTTATAGAAGTTAAATCGAATTTATAATATCTATTTTCACCGTCTATTTCTCTGATCAGAAAAACATTTTCTCTTTTCCCATAGATTGTTAAATCGCCTGCTAAACCCAAAGCTTCTGTAAGTGATACTTTTTCATCTTGCACATTATATGTCCCCGGACGGTTAACTTCACCTAAAATAGTTACATTAAAGTTTGCTAATCTAATATTCACAATTGGATCCTTCAAATACTCCTTTAAAGTTTCCTTTAGAAAGTAATTAGCTTCACTTCGAGATAATCCTCCTAATTTAAGAGTTCCTAAAACAGGAAACTCAATATTTCCGTTTTTATCAATAAGATAAGTTTGCATCTTTAAAGTTCCTTGTGCACTTATTATGGAAGTAGCATTATACGAAACTGCAGGTAAATTAAATGGTTTAGCAGCTTCTGGATCAAGTGCTGACACATCAATGGTTAATAAATCATCTGGTTTAAATTTTATTTCAAAAGCTTCAAGGTTGTTATTAATAGCTGTAGACTGCTCATCTTGAAAATACACTATACTTTCTCTTTTGGCCCCACATGAGACAAAAATGAAAGCGGATAAAATTAATGTGATCTTTAATAGGTAGTTTTTTAAAGGCTTTTTCATAGGTTTTTTTTGATTAATTCGTTTTACTATCTAAAACTTCAAATTTAGAATTATTTGAAATGTACTCAGGAACTATTTCCTTTATTTTAGATACGGTTTCTAGGGTTTGACAATTAAGATTATTTTTATGTAATTCAATAATTTTTTGAGAAATGATTTGAGTATTAATTTGTTTTGATTTAGCAATCATAATTTTTTCATGATATGTAGGCTTAGTATTTTCCCCGTTGGCTAATAATTCTTCATAAATTTTCTCTCCAGGTCTTAGTCCCGTAATTTTTATATCTATATCATTAGGGTATTTTAAGCCAGAAAGGGTTATCATGTTAATTGCTAAATCAAATATTTTAACTGATTGTCCCATATCAAAAACATATATTTCTCCTCCATTCCCCATAGCTGCAGCTTCTAAAACTAAAGAACACGCTTCTGGAATAGTCATAAAATATCGCGTAATATCTTTATGGGTAACTGTTAAAGGTCCTCCTTTTTCAATTTGTTTTTTAAATAATGGTATAACTGATCCGTTGGAACCTAATACATTCCCAAATCGGGTAATAATAAATTTAGTTTTACCAGTATTATTAAGGCAACTAATATAGAGTTCTGCAATGCGTTTAGTAGCCCCCATAACATTAGTAGGATTAACGGCTTTATCTGTAGATATCATTACAAATTTATCTACACCATATTTAACAGCTAGATTAGAGATGTTTATAGTTCCACTAATATTTACACTTACAGCTTCATACGGATTGTTTTCCATAAGCGGTACATGCTTGTAAGCTGCAGCATGGAAAATAACTTGTGGCTGTAACTTTGTAAAAATCTGATTCATCCTTACTTCATTCCTAACGTCTATAATAATGACTTCAAAATCTGGTACTTTTTTTTGAATAAATTCTTGTTGAAGTTCATATAACGGAGACTCTGCAACGTCAATAAGTATAAGTTTCTTATAACTAAATTTTGTTAGTTTTCTAGCTATTTCACTTCCTATAGAACCAGCTGCTCCAGAGACTAAGATTACTTTATCATTATATTCTCCTGTAAGTAAAGGGTTCACAATATTTATAGGTTCACGTCCAAGTAAATCTTCAATATTTACGTCTTTAATTTGACTAACTTGGAGGTCTCCATCAATCCATTGTTGAACAGGTGGAGTGATTTTAACTTTTATCGATTTGGATAGAAAGTCTTTAGTAATTTCTAATAAACGCTCTGAACTAATATCTTGAATTGAAATAATAATCTCATCGATATTATGTTTCTCAAGAAAGTCTGTAGTAATTACTTTTGGATCATAAACCTGAAGGAGATTTATTTTCTTTCCAATTTTTTTAATATTATCATCTAAAAAACCAAAAACTTCAATAGTACTATTAGAGTCATTCGTAATGGCATCATAAGTAACCATTCCTGAAGTTCCAGCACCATAAATTAATATCACATGATCTTTATTACCTTTAAATAGGTCATCTGATTTGATGCTATGGTAAATGGATCTAATGAAAAATTTAGCTCCAATCAAGAAAAAGACATTCAGTAATAAATGGATATAAATTATAGATCCAGGAATATCAAATAAAGTATCATAATTATATTTCCGACTTAAATATGTTATAATTATTAGCAATGTGGCCAATAAATTAATCCCGACAATAATATTAATAACATCCCTTACTCCTGTAAATCGCACAACACCTTTATGTGTATTTACTGCAATAAAACTTATAGCAGCAGTAACTAGCACAAAAGGGATTTGTTTTAAAAAGGTATCTATATTAAAATCGATATTAAAATTATACCTAATTATATATGCCAAAAAGAAGGTTATAGCAACTAAAACTAGGTCAAAGGCTAAAACCAACCATTTAGAAGCATATCTTTTAGATAATTTTAAAAGGAAATTGTTTATTTTATTCAAAATATTCTAAAATTAATGAAACAATTCTATCTAAATCGTCTAAAGTTAAATTAGAACCACTAGGCAAACATAAGCCTCTCTCAAACAAATCATCAGAAACACCATTTAAATAACTAGGTGCATCTTTAAAAATAGGTTGTTGGTGCATAGGTTTCCATAACGGTCTAGTTTCTATATTATCTTTTTCTAAAAATAATCTCAGACCTTCTTGATCTTTATTACTATCTAATAAGATACACGTTAACCACCTATTGGAGTAAAACCCTTCTGGCTCATCTAAAAAAGAAATACCTTTAATTTTACTTAGTTTAGAAACATAATAGTCATAATTGGCACGTCTTTTATTGACATGGTCTTCCAAAACCATCATCTGTCCTCTTCCAATACCTGCTACAATATTTGACATTCTGTAATTATATCCGATTTTAGAATGTATATAAGCGACACCTTGATCTTTAGCTTGAGTTGCTAAAAAAATGGATTTACTTTTATCTTCTTCAGTCGGGCAAACTAATGCGCCTCCACCCGAAGTTGTAATAATTTTATTACCATTAAAGGACAGTATTGAGTAGTCTGCCAAAGTCCCACATTTTTGTCCTTTGTAAAGACTCCCTAATGCCTCGGCGCTATCTTCAACAATTGGTATGTTATAATGTGAAGCGATAGCATTAATTTCATCCTTTTTATAAGGCATACCATATAAATGAACAGCAATAATCGCTTTAGGTTTTTTACCCTTTGAAATCCGGTCTTTTATTGCGTGTTCTAATTCAATCGGGCACATATTCCATGTATCTCTTTCACTATCTACAAATACAGGAGTTGCACCTTGATAAACAATGGGGTTTGCTGATGCCGAAAAAGTCTTAGATTGACAGATTATTTCATCTCCTTGCTCTACCCCCAGTAAAATTAAGGCTAAATGTAAAGCTGCTGTTCCTGAACTTACTGCCGCGATATGTTTATTTTCTTTTAAAAACAGTTTCAAATCTTCTTCAAAACCTGTAACATTAGGTCCTAAAGGAGCAATCCAGTTAGTAGAAAAAGCATCATGAATAAAGTCTAATTCGTGACCGCCCATATGTGGCGAGGATAACCATATTTTAGAATTCATAAGTAAAATTGTTAAATAAAATTTTTAAACAATTTTTATGTCGATTTAGGGACTTGCAACATAAAAAAATGCAAAGAAACGAACTCTTGTTTATTTGCTATTACACTAATATTGATATAAATATCTACAATAAAACAAGTGCAATTAAATAAAAACGATGAATAGCAAAAATTTACGTTAATTAAGAAACCAAAGATTAAATGACTTGATATTTTTATAAATGTTTATTGAAAAAGAATCTTTTACTGTGAATTAAATATATGTATATATAATTTTAATTGTCAAAAAAAACTTCTTACAATTAAATTAAAAACTAGTAGGTAAAACGAAATTTCATAACTGTGACATATAAATTACCTTTTTAATATCACTTTAAATATAAATTTATGATATTAAAAAAAAAATGCGATTAAAGTACAGATTCACTGTGATTTAATCGCGTTTTAAAATAATTACTTAATTATTTATTTTAGATTATCTGATATGGAATTGTAGATAAGTAAATAGGCTTCAGTTTAACTTTACCCTTTTAACTTATACAGTTTACCTTACCAAATATCCTCCATCAACAGGTATAACACATCCCGTCATGTAATCACTTGCAGATGAAGCTAACAATACCGTTAATCCTTTTAAATCATCTCCAGTTCCCCATCTTTTCATTGGCACTCTGTTAAATACTTCCTCTGTTCTTATTTTATCGTTTATTAAAGCTGTATTTAACTGTGTATCCATATACCCAGGGGCAATAGCATTTACACAAATGCCTTTAGAAGACCAGTCGTTAGATAAAGCTTTAGTTAATTGAGCAACTCCTCCTTTTGAAGCCGCGTAGGCAGGAATGGTTATCCCTCCTAAAAAACTAATTATAGACGCTACATTAATAATTTTACCTCCACCGTTTTTTAACATGGTATTACCTGCGTATTTACAGAAATAGAAAACAGCATCTAAATTTACTGCCATTACTTTTTGCCATTCTTCATCTGGAAAATCTTCACTAGGATATCGTCTTTGGATACCTGCCGAATTAATTAAGATATCAATAGTACCTCCTAATATATCTAAAGCTTTAGCATAAGAATCTTTTATTTCTTCAATATTACTTATATCAGCTTTTATTGGACTTACATCCAGTCCATCATTTTTAAAATTCTCACAGATATCAAACACTCTTTCATCAAAGTCGATGATAACACTTTGAGCACCTGCCTGAGATACCGCTTCAACCATCGCCATCCCTAAATCTCCTGCACCTCCTACAATAATTGCTTTTTTACCTTTTAAACTGAACGATTCTAAAATATTATTCGCCATGTTATTTTGTTTTATATAAATGTATAAGTTGATTAATTAAAACTATAATTTTTAGCTTCCCAAGGTTTTACCCACTCTAAAACCATGTCGTTTCCATGGCTATCTGTAATTTCCAATATGTTCTGTAAATCTTCAATAGTTTGATTAATCTCCGAAATTGAATCCCCTGCAGTATAAATTCTAAATAGTATCTGTCTTTCTGTTCCTATAAATTCTTTCTTAACTTCATCTCCTTCTTTAAAACGTTCTACAACAAAATGTATGTTGTCGTGTGCTTTCATTTCATCTAGTCCTTTGATTTTATCAATTTTACCTTCTTTTAGAAGTACCCATACAGAACAAGCAGATTTACCTTTAAATGTATAATCATTTTTTTCTGAAAAATCATCCTCTCCTAAAACACCTGTAAACGCATAATTTATTAACATTTTTCGATGATCAAATCCATTAATATGAGCAAGATGAATGTGAGGAGCTTCTCCTTGAAGCCTAAATCCCGGGTCATAGATATAGAACTCACCATTTTCAACAAAGAATTGAATACAAAGTACGCCAGCTTGAATTTCTAACCCCTCAAACATTTTACATAATTTAGGATGAACTTTTTGTACAAACTGTTCGGTAAATCTTGAAGGATATTTAGTCCCTAAAGCTATAGGAGTTGAATCGCCTTGCAATCTTGTAAGTTGCCTATCGAAAGTAGCTGAAAGATATGGAATACCATTTCTAAATGTATAATAAACAGCCAAGTCATCGCAGTTAGTATCCATATACTTTTCTACCAATACAACACCTTTTTTAGAATGTTTAAAGGCTGTTTCTACTGTTTCAATATATTCTTCCTCGGTTCTACAAATCTTAACACCAACTCCTCCACCGCTATCTACAGGCTTAACAATTAAAGGGTAACTAATATGATCCGGCTTTTTAATTTCAGAACCTTTGGTTAAGTATATACCTGGAATATCTTGGATGTTGTACTTTTCACAATAACGTTTAAATCCATCCTTACTACAAAAAGCTTCTACTGCTTTCTCGGTAGCATAACATGGAAAATCAAGTTTCTCACAAATTTCTCTATACGGTTTTACTAGAATGTCAGCGACTCCAACTAAAACGCCATCTACTTTTCTTTCTTTCGCAATACGTACAATGTTATCAACATCAAAACCATCGATATCATAACTTTCCGAAGCCATCTTTTTTGCTGGAGCATTTGGATTCGGGTCAATTACAATGGTATAAACCCCCATGGATTCAGCAACATCTACTAAGACCCCTGTTTCAGGATTACCACCTAGTATTATTAATTTTTTTTGCATAGATTACCTATATTAATTTCGTTGTCAAAAATAAATTGACAAGATTACTAAAGAAAAAAGATTTAATTAAAATCATAAATAAACAGACATTTTAAATTGTCTAACAAGCGTATCTAGTTAAACTCTAACTTCTAAAAAGAGACATAATTATTTGTTACATCTATTTTTAATCTCAACATTACTAAAGCTAGACTACTCTAAAACCACTCTTACCATCAGTATAAAAAGTATCGTAAAAGCAACAAACATCTGCTATGGGATTAATTACTCCTTACTTTAAACATGTATACATTTTTAAAGAAACAACTATCAATATTGTCATTTTTTTAACAAATATACTTATTGTTTAAAATAAATTACAGTAATATAGTCTTATTTTTTACACATAGTAAAGCCATGTTTTAAACATCAAGTCATCATTATAAAATTAACTTTTATTAACGATTATACATCCTTACCTAAATCCTGTATTAATAAAGTATTTTATTAAAAAAAATAAAATAAACAGATGTAAATTCATAAAAAAGTATTTAGATTTGTTAACAAGACAAGTCTGTAGATAATTACAAATATGATATTTACAGTAAAGAATTAACTTTTAAAATTATTTCTACAAAATGAAAGTTTTATTATTAGCCGGTGGGCTTGGAACACGTATTTCTGAAGAAACACATTTAAAGCCTAAACCTATGGTTGAAATTGGAGGAAGACCAATTTTATGGCACATCATGAAAATGTACTCTCATTATGGTTTTAATGATTTTGTTGTCTTGTTAGGATACAAGGGGTATGTCATCAAAGAATTTTTTGCAAACTACTTTTTACACCAGTCCGATATTACGGTGGATTTAGAAGAAAATAAGATAACTATTCATGATAATAAATCAGAACCTTGGAAAATTACTTTATTAGATACTGGTATGCATAGTATGACTGGAGGTAGGGTACTGAGAGCTCGTAAATATATTGGTGACGAACCATTCATGCTTACTTATGGAGATGGAGTGTCTGATGTTAATATTAAAGAGTTAGCAGAATACCATAAAAGTCATTCTGGTTGTATAACAATGACTTCTGTTCAGCCTGATGGAAGATTTGGTGCACTTAAAATGGACGGAGACCGTATTAGTGAGTTTTTAGAAAAACCAAAAGGAGATGGCGGTTGGATTAATGGAGGTTTCTTTGTTTGCGATCCTAAAGTTTTAGATTATTTAGACGGAGATGCTACCGTTTTTGAAAAGGAACCACTAGAAAGGATGGCAGAAGACAAAGAACTCTACGCGTTTAAACACACTGGTTTTTGGAAACCTATGGACACACTTAGAGATAAAAATCAACTTGAAGAAATGTTAGCAAATAATAAAGCAAAATGGAAAACGTGGTAGCATACGATGGTTTTTTCAAGGGAAAAAAAGTTTTCTTAACTGGACATACCGGTTTTAAAGGGTCTTGGATGACTCTCTTATTACAGTCGCTTGGAGCAGATGTAACAGGTTACGCACTTTCTCCGGATCAGAAGCAAAATTTATTCGATTATACAGGTTTAGACAAAAAAATGAATTCTCATATAGGGAATGTTAAAGATTTTTCTGTTTTACAAGATGCTATGATAAAAGCAAATCCCGATATAGTTATTCATATGGCGGCTCAACCTTTGGTTATTGAATCTTATAAAAACCCTATAAATACCTACGAAACAAATGTAATGGGAACGGTGAATGTGCTTGAAGCAGTTCGTCAATTACCAAATGTAGATGTCTGTCTTAATATCACTACAGATAAAGTTTATAAAAATAACGAGTGGCTTTGGGGATATAGAGAAACCGATACTTTGGGTGGGCACGATCCTTATTCTAATAGTAAGGCTTGTTCAGAATTTGTAACGCAATCGTATCGAGATTCATTTTTCACAAAGTCTAATACACTAATTGCTACCGCAAGAGCTGGAAATGTTATTGGCGGAGGTGATTGGGCAGAAAACAGATTAGTTCCTGATTTCATCAAAGCAATACAAGCGGGAGAAGAAGTAATAATTAGAAGTCCTAAAGCTGTGAGACCTTGGCAACATGTTCTTGATTGTCTTGGTGGATACCTTCATCTTATATGGCAATTATCATCAAATAGAGAATTAGCAACGAGTTATAATTTTGGTCCAGAAAATGATAATATTAGAACCGTAGAATCTCTTATTAGTAAAGTTTGTAAATCGTGGGGAGAAACTGCTTCTTATAAAATTGAAGGGAACGACACGTTTCATGAAGCCGGCTTACTAAGACTTGATATTTCTAGAGCGAGACAAGAACTAGGATGGGAACCTAAATGGGGTATGGAAAAAACGGTATCACAAATTGTCTCTTGGTATAAAGCTTTCTCCGAAGGTGAAGATGCTTTAGAACTTTGCAACACACAAATAGATGAATTCCTTTTACAATAATGCTTGATGATATGGTGAAGCAAACCATTTTTATTACTGGAGCCGATGGTTTTTTAGGCCATCATCTAGTACAACAATTAACCAATACCTATAACATCATCGGTCTAGTAAGATCGCCAGAAAAACTTAAGCGTTTAAAGGTTGGGCAGATAACTTTATATAGTACCTCTGAACCTTTAGAAAATGTTTTTGAAGAACACCAACCAATTGGCATTGTACATACAGCAACAAAATATGGCAGAACAGGAGAATCTGTTCCGCGTTTACTAGATGTAAATGTAGATTTACCTGCACATTTATTAGAGTTATCTCAAAAATACAAAACTCAGATCTTTATAAATATTGGTAGTTTTATAACCCAAGGAAAAGGTTATAATTACTTACAAGACTATGCCCTTTCTAAAAAACAGTGCAGTCAATGGCTTGAGTTGATAGCAAATAAAACGGATTCATGTAAGGTGGTCGACTTTAACCTGTACCATCCTTATGGGCCTGGAGATGCCGATAGTAAATTTGTAAGCCAAATGGTTAAGGCTATTAAAGAGAAAAATCTTTTTATTGATTTAACTCCTGGAGAACAAAAGAGAGATTTTATTTATGTGGGCGATGTTGCCGCTGCAATTGCTGTAACTTTAAAACGCTTTGTAGATTTAGAACACGTATATACTCAAACAGATTTAGGTACAGGTTCTTCTTATTCATTACGTGATTTTCTTGAAACCTTAAAATTAGTGGCTGGTAATACTGAAACAGAACTGAAGTTTGGAGCTTTACCATATCGTGAAAATGAGATTATGGAAGCAAAAGCAACGCCTAGTGTGTTAAATTCTTGGGGATGGAAACCTAGTTATACCATGAATCAAGGGCTTGCAGAAACTATAGCAAAGTATTAGTATAACAAATAAGCCTACAATACATTCTTCTTATTACTATATAAAATAACAGTGCTATTTATTAAATCATATTTGGCCTGAATTTATAGACTTATAAGTCCATAACTTCAGGCCAATTTTTATAAATTATCTTGCAAAAGATTTCTAATTTAAAAGAGTGTTTTCAAAACCCAATTGAGTTAGTAGTTTCGTGATTTCAGTTTCATCTGTATTAATTTGCACTATCTTTTCGCAGTCAATACCTAAAAGTTGTAATTCTTCTTTAATCGAATTAAATGCCGTTGGGTTAATTGTAGCGATTATTAAGTAGTCGAACTCTATATTCACGATAGAACTAAGTGGCTCTACATAATGGTCTCCAATATTCATAACATGGTGGTCTATGTCTACCCATTTTACAATATCAAAATAATTGCTTCTACTGTTCGCAGATAACAAATGTTGTCCAAAAGAGCCTGAGCTGTACACTACAATCTTAGAGTTCTGTTTTGTTTTTAAAAACGGATTAAAAATAACTTGTTCAGATTTGTCATGAATTAACCCTCCAGATCTAACTAAAATGGAAGAATATAGGTAATAAAGAATTTGTGTATTTAGATTTTCTTTAGTTAAGAATGGACTTAATTTTTCTTCTAAAAATGTTTTTAATAGTCCTAATCTATAAAACTCAACTGTTGTGTTTTTTATAGATTTTAAAATAGAATCGTTACGTTGTCTGTAATAATATAATGGTATTTTACTAATAGTCAGTTTTTTTGAAATTGACAGATACGGATACGTAATAGCAGCATCTTCACCCATGACTATTTCCCCTGGAACGTCAAACAAAATTTTATTAAGCAATTCCCTTTTAAACAATTTACTCCATACATAAGTCGCCAATTCATGTTTACAAAACACACCGTTATACATGGCTTTAGGTAGAATCGAATTTTTAATTTCTTCTTCGTTAAAAACACCTGTCAATAATGGCCTTACGGTTTCAATTTTACCATCAAACTCCCTAAAGTGTGCTGTAGCAACAAGATCGGAATTATTAACTTCGGCAAGTTTATAAAGAATATCAAGATAAAATTTATCAACCCAATCGTCTCCATCTATATATGCGACATACTTTCCTTTAGCATTTCTAAGCCCTTCTTTCCTTCCGCTTAAAAGTTGACCATGTTCTTTATGTATAACTTTAATTCGGTCGTCCTTTTTCGCATATTCGTCACAAATCTCAGGACATTTATCAGGACTACCATTATCAACTAAAATCAGCTCATAATCCGTGAAAGACTGATCTAAAATACTTTCAATGCATTTAGGAAGATAGGCTTCTATCTTATAAATTGGAACAATAACACTAATGCTAATTTCATTCATAATCTTAATTAATTTAATTCAATATAAAAAAGTCTACCACCATACTTATCATCTTTTATATTAGACTTAGCAGTCGTTACATATAAGTTTAAATTATTATCTAAACAACAAGATGTCACGTTTGGACATGGTAATTTTCGTTCTTCTATTCTCTGACCATTTTCAGGATTCCAACGAGATACACACCCGCCACCATATTCTGCAATCCATAACATTCCCTCGTTATCCATACACATCCCATCTGGAATACTTTCTCCCATAAATGTTATCACGTAAGACAGGAATAAAACATCTCCTGTATCTTTATTATAAGCGTATTTTGCAACTTTTTTTGTAGGACTATCCACAAAATAAAGAGTAAATCCATCTTGTGAAAATACCAAGCCGTTAGAGATTGTTGTATTTTCAATTATAACTTTATATGTCCCTTCTGAATACGAAAATACCTTCCCTATATGATCTTTAATTACAGGAAAACCCATTGTACCAATAATAAACCGTCCTTCAGAATCTCTAATTCCATCGTTATATCTCACAAAATCGGGGATATCCATCTGAAAAGCTAATTGTTTTTGTAATGTATTGAAATCGACTTTAAAAAAACCATTCTTAGTAGCCACCATTACTCTTTTTTGATCCAATAAGAACACACAGCTTACAGGAGAATCTAACTTTACACTTAAAACTTCACCTGTAGAAGGGTTATAACAAAAAACCAAAAAATCTAATATAGATACAAAATAAAGAAGACTCTCTTTACTATCGAACACAGGTCCCTCTAAGAGATCAGAATTGAGGTCAGAAATAATAGGTAACGGATTCATATAGACGTATAATTAAATATAATGTCCTCCAGTTATTCTTAATACAGAGCCTGTCGTCATCGCTGATTCATCAGAAATAAAATACATAACAGCTGGAACGTAATCTGTAGTATTTAAAATCCGCCCCATTGGAATTGCATCAGAAGCCATGTCATTTAATTCATCCTGCCCCATACCTTGCTCGTTTCTTAAACGAAGCTCGCCTTCTGTGTTAGTCCATCCCATGACTAAGTAATTAGAGCGTATGCCATATTTAGCATAATGATGTGCAATATGATTTGAAAGTGTAAGAAGGGCGCCTTTTGTAAGAGCATAAGGAGCTCTATCAAAATCTCCATAATCCATATGTGGAGATCCAAAGAAGATGATAGAACCAACTTTAAATTCCATCATAGATTTTAATACGTGTTTTATTAAGAAATAGGCTGCTTTTAAATTCAGATTAAAAACACTGTCATATACCTCCTCATCGGTTTCTATAAGAGATGAAACAGGAGTTATTCCTGCATATAAAACTAATGTATCTATTCTACCGAATCTTTTTATGGTCTGTTTATAATAATCTTCAATATCCTGAACATTAGTCATATCTAACTTATGAAAATAAAGTTTATGTTCAGATTCCAATGCTTGCATGATGGCATTGCCTTCCTCTTGACTTCTACCACTAAAAGACACATTGTAACCTTTTTTTAAGCAAGACTTAAGGATTTCGCGACCAACGCCCTTAGTCCCACCTAAAATCATAACTGTTTTCATAGATTTGTAATTTTTCTGTTATAAATTGTCACACTACTCAAATCTAATTATTTAAAACTTAGTTCAAAATATTAATCTATATAATTAAAATAATATCGTTTAAAGTAATAATACAAGAGGTGAAACTCTTAAAGGTTCTCAATAACAAAAACTCAGTCATTTTATGAGATTTTTGGATTTTAAATTTGTTTTCAGAAATAAGTTACCGTATCAACTAATTGTACATCTATAATATAATTTCCCATAGTTTAAGTATTGTATAGTCAAACAACACTGGACGCTATCAAATTATATTACGAACAATAAATCATAATATCTGATATCCCAATATTAGAAACTAAATTAGCTCTTTACATAAATTAATTTCACTACTTTTAAATGAAGGAATAAACATAGTTTATAAAATTTAATACTTTTAAGTCGCTGAACATTAGATTTCAGATAAAAAATATTCCCGATTAATATCCCTAGAACTGATTCTAAACTATATATCTAATGAATTGTTTTTTTATCGATTAAATTGTTCAATTAAAATTTATTTATTGTTCATTTACATGAGCGTAACAAAGCTTATATTTTATTAAAGTAAATGTTTTATGTCAAACAACTTATACTCTTCTTATTTAAAACGTGCTTTAGACCTTACTGCTTCAGTTTTGGGTTTTTTAGCATTATCACCTATATTTATTATTCTTACAATAGTTATTTGGATAGATTTTAAAACCTCACCTTTTTTCTTTCAAGAGCGACCTGGAAAAGATGAAAAAGTTTTTAAAATCATTAAGTTCAAATCCATGAATAATAAAAAGGATGCAGAAGGCAATTTGCTTTCTAACAGAGAACGAACCACAAAATTAGGAAGAGTTATTAGAAAGTACTCCTTAGACGAAATCCCTCAATTACTTAATGTTATTAATGGAGATATGAGTCTAATAGGCCCTAGACCCCTTGTCGTTCTTTATCTGCCCTATTATAACGAAATAGAACGTAAAAGACACAGTGTAAGACCTGGTATTACAGGGCTAGCACAAGTAAAGGGTCGTAACAGTTTAGTATGGGAAGAGCGATTTGCTCTAGATGTTGAATATGTAGAAAACTTAAGCCTATCATTAGATATAAAAATTCTCTATTGGACCATACAAAAATTGTTTTCAAAATCTGAAGTTGCAATTGACCAAGATGAGTTTTTAGACTGGTTTAACGTTTACCGAAAAAAACAATGGGAGGCCGATAAAACTTCTAAACTGTCTTAAAAACAAACTCAATAACCCAAAGGCAAAGGGTAGTAGAATTTAAAATTTATCTAAGTGGTTAATATTTCATGTTCTTATTTTATTTCTACTTTTCTATCTAGCTTCAATCACATTAAAGTGATTATGTTCAGGTATTACCCTGCCAAGCACCTAACGATGCATTTTCTATAGAAGTTATAGATTCTTTATGAAATAGTTTTTGTAAGGTTTTTAATAAGATTCTTAAATCATTATTAAAACTTAAATAAGTTACATACCAGACGTCGTAAATAAAAACTTTTCTTTCCAAGACAAAGCTGTGATTTACCTGTGCCCAACCGGTAATACCTGGTCTTATTACAAATAGAAAAACAAATTACAATGATTTATGGGAATTGTTGAAATGTCTTATATCGCTCTGGAACTGGAAATTCAGGAGTTACGCCATGCCAAAACATGTTTATAATCCACCAGCGATCCTGATAGTAAGCCAATTGAATACTTTTCATATCTTGTTTATACGGTTTGTTATTAGCCATATCTTCCTTACTATGAAAAGCTTCGCAATGACTAAATGCATGACCAATATTTGCATATGTTTCAACTACACGTCCTACTTCTCTTTCATAAAAAGCCGTTTCTCGTGTATTATCAAACCAATAACCAATACGTTCAACATAATCATTTGGGTGTATCCACTGAGGCCTAAAATTACTATTTATATCCTTTTCATAGCCAATTTTAAAGGCTTGAGGATGAAATAGAAATTTAAAGAAATCCCAATCTCTTTTTTCACCCGACTCACCTCCTAGACAAGCATAAAACGCTGTTATTAAATCATCAACAGTCTGAACTTTTTTTAAATATTCTTCTTTCATCTAATTCGTAATTTTGATTATAGCTTCATTTACATCTATCAAATATACCAACTCATATGAATTAGAGCAACTAAAGACTTAAAATTAGAGTAATTATTTTACTAGGTCTAGTTAAAAAAACACAGATTTACCTAACCATCACAATCGAATTATTCTATATTTTTTTTCTATCTATAGAACTGTTCATTTATAAACCTGATATACTTAAAAAAAAGAGAAGCATTTATTATGCGTCAATATCTTATTACAGAACCAAGTCTTAGTGATTTTGAAAAAAAATGTTATCTTCATTCCTGCAAATGTATCATCGGCTTAAATAGATGATAATTATTAAAACATTTAGAATTTGTTTTAAAGTTTTTAAATTTAATTAAAGTACAGATAGACTGAACTCTAAGGAGTATATTTATCAAATTAAAAAAATAGTGATAAAGAATAATATGAGAATACTTGTTACTGGTGGGAATTCTAGTGTTTCAAGGTATGTAATACCATTACTATCTAAAGATTATGAAATAATCACAATTGGTCGTAGAGATTGTGATATTAATTTAGACCCAAATAAATCTTTAGCTGATCAGTTGCCTGATAAAGTAGATATTGTCATTCATACAGCTGCTGCATTTGGAGGAGAAACAGATGACGAAATATATGAAACAGAAAAGTTTAATGTTCTTAATACTATGAACTTGTGTTTTCAGTTGAAGAAAATGAATGTAAAACATTTTATTCATATTTCGAGCATATTTGTCCATTTAAAAGACACATCACCATACAGCAGTATATACTCTATTTCTAAAAGGCACTCAGAAGAAATTGTTAGATTTTGTTTAAAAAGAGAAGAAATTCCATACACTATTTTAAGACCATCTCAGTTATATGGTAATGACCCTTCTTTTATATCACATCATCCATTTCTTTATCAAATCATAGACATAGCATCCAAAGGTCAGAACGTTTCTTTATACGGAAAGCAAGGTGGAAGTGCAAACTATCTTCATATTAAAGATTTTTCGGAAGTGCTTTATAGGGTAGTTAAAAATAATGTGTTCGGAGAATATGATTGTACTACAATGACTCCTAATACCTATTTAGAGATTACACGTCATGTTTACGAATTAACTAACAATCCTGTTACCATTGAGTTTGTAAAAGATAAAAAAGAATCAGGTATTGTATCTAAATACAATGATACCATTTATAAAAAGGTTAACTATTATCCCAAAGTATCAATAAAGGACGGTTTGTCTGAAATACTAAATGTAAAACAAATTGAATATTGAGTATTTAAGTCCCTCTATGTAAAATCACTCCCCCCTAAACTCCGTTACAATATCGTTTTCTAAAGAGTATATATCCTCTTTTTTAAACACTTTATAAATGGTGAGTAGTATTATTTTAAAATCTAAAAAAAAAGAGAGGTTATTAACATACCAAACATCTAATTCAAACTTTTTCTCCCAACTAATGGCATTTCGTCCATTTACTTGTGCCCAACCAGAAATGCCTGGTTTAATATCATGTCTATGTTTTTGGGTATCATTATATAGCGGTAAATAATGTACTAAAAGCGGTCTAGGCCCAATTAAACTCATGTCTCCTTTTATAACATTTATAAGTTGAGGGATTTCGTCTAAAGAATATTTTCTAACAAATCTACCCGCAGCTGTCAAACGCTCGTTTTCAGGAAGCAAATTCCCAAAGCTATCCGTTTTATCTGTCATAGATTTGAATTTAATAATTTTAAATATTTTACCATTTTTACCTGGTCGTGCTTGTAAAAAAAAAGGGGTACCGTCATTTTTCCAATACAAAACAATAGTAATTAAAACAATTAAAGGTAATAATAGAATAAAACCTAGTATGGCTAAAATTAGGTCAAAAAAGTGTTTAAAAAACGACTTATAAAGATTCATGAATGGTTAATTAATTTTTAAAGAGGTACTAGTCCTAAAACGATAAGTAAATTTACTTATTTAGATTAAAATGCAATTTGAAACTTTAGTATTAAAATCTAAATCGCAGTTAGCAAGCCTACGCCCACTAAAACGCAAATGTAATAATTTAGAAAACATAGCTATAGAAATTAGAAAGAATATAGTAAACAGTAAAAGCTTCCCCCTACTGCCCTCTAAAAAAGATAACAGTACTTATGGTTTTTACAACCACATTTAAATCCAAGAAGAAACTACGGCGTTTAATATAAAACAGGTCGTATTGTAATTTTATAAGACTATCAGAAACAGAAGCTCCATAACGGGCTTTTACCTGTGCCCAACCCGTTATTCCGGGTTTAACCATATGCCTAGCTTCGTAAAACGGAATCACCTCAGCCAATTCCTTCACAAATTCTGGACGTTCTGGTCGAGGCCCTATCAGGCTCATTTCGCCTTTTAATACGTTAATACATTGTGGAATCTCATCAATACGCGATTGTCTTAAAAAGCGCCCAAAAGCTGTTATTCTAGCATCGTTTTTAGAAGCCCAAACAGCACCGTTCTTTTCGGCATCCACCACCATGGTCCTGAATTTAATAATTGAAAACAATTTCCCATGTTCCCCTACGCGCTTCTGACTGTAAAATAAAGGTCCACGGTTCCCAAAAAGATTCCCAATTAAAACAAACGGTATAACTAACACCCCTAATAAGCTACAAAATATTGCAAATACCATATCAAATAGCCAACGCTGTAAGAGGTATAATTTATTATGATTATTACTATTAAACGGAAAATACTTATAAAAATCCTTACCTAAATAGTGAACGGGTATGCGGTAAGTCATATCCTCAAAAGCTTGAGTATATTCCTTAATAGGGAACCCACGATGCAGCAAATTCATCAGCTCCTGGTAAAGGTCAGCTGTAATTAACTCCGAATCGTACGTCGCTACAATAATTTCAGACACATCTTCCTTGGCAATAAGGCTATTCAATTCTGCAGGTTTATAGGCTGGGATTAATTTAGGTAGATCGGTCGTGTTGGGCTCACAATTAATAAATCCTACAATATTATAATTGGGATCTACCGCCTTAAAAGACGATACGATTTCATCAATATGCTTAGGTTCCCCAACCAACAAGACATGTTTATAAAAACGCGGTGTTGTAATTAAAGTAATATAAATAGCACGCCAAAACAGCAGTGCTCCTAATATCCCTAAAAAGAAAAAGAAAATTTGAATACGCTTCTCCGGAAGAAAGGGTGTAAAATAAGGCGTTAGAAGATAAAACCCAACCACCAACATAGTCGTCATAAACACATTAGGTAAAGTCGACTGAAAGGTACTCGACTTTTGCAAGTCGTAAATCTCGAATACAGTCCCAAAAATAGTGAGATATAACACCAAGACAATTGTCCATGACCAATTTTCATTAGAGAGGGTAAAATAATCAAAATGAAAATATGAGCTTAAACCAAATAACACGGCCAAAACGATACAGATATCTACTAAGCGCAATAAAATCTTCCGCTCAGAGATGTTAAATGATATTTGGTTTTTAGACATGGTTAGGTTAGCAATTACATAGTAAATATATACGATTAACACCTGTTAGACAAGTCTAATTTAGTCAATCGATATAAAGCATATTTTAACGATTAATTGTCCGTCTGATGTTCTTTTGGTTGGTCAAAAACTTATTAAGTTATTGGTTTTAAAATATCCTTATTCATAGACAACCATCTTCTTATAATCGGAATGCTGTTTTAAACGGTCACATCGCGTGCAGTCTAGTTACATTACCACACTATTTCCCCTATTACCTTCAACCAACAACAGAAAACTAATAACGAGCAACTCATTATTAACTACTCATTACAAACTACTCAAAACTAATAACCAGAAACCACTTACCCCAACACGTCAATCCACTGCGCCTTCACAACCTCCCAATCAAACTGCTCTACTTTTTTACGAGCTTTTAGCGCCATAGCTTTAGTATGTTCAGGATTTGACTTCAACGCCAAAATAGCCTCCACAAAGGCCTTACAATCATTAGGGGGTACTAAAATACCATCTACCCCAGCCTCTATTAAAAACGGAAGACCGCCTACATTAGTCGACACTATAGGTAAACCCAAAGCCATAGCTTCAATAACACTCACGGGCATATTATCAAAATTAGTGGTATTTATAAAAACATTATAATCCATTGCTATATGGGTCCACTCAGCTTTAGTCAGTTTTCCTGTAAAGGTTACTAAAACGCCTAAGTCTTCAGCATATGCTTTTACTACAGCCATAGAACCATCGGTATCTGGCCCTACCATACACAATTCGGCGTGTTGTCCGGCATCTAAAAGTTCCTTTAAAATATCTACAGCAAGTTTGGGGTTATATATGGCAGAAAAAGACCGCACCCACAACAATTTAATAGAATCTATAGGACGCGCTGTAAACGTGTAATTTTGTAATTGTAGACTATTAGGTATATACACGACATTCGGGTAGCCATGGGCCTTAAAAACCGACTCTAAATACAAAGAAGGCGACACCATTACCTTAGCAGATTTAAACAACAGCGCACTCAACTTCGGACTATGCACCAAACGCTGTGGCAAATTCCCTCCATGTAAAATAGGAATATAAGGTAGTTTTACGAGTCTACAACATTGACTCACCAGCAAGGCATAGTAAAAATTCTGAGTACTATAGGTATCTATTAAGGCATTATCCATACTATATCCATGCCTTAAGGTCGCTTTAAGCATGTCTAAAAGTCGAAGCATCTTATTTTGAACAGCCGACTTACAAACCACAGTCATACCTGCTTCTCGCAAAGCACAACTCAACCCATTCATATACGAGACATTGGTTTTATGGCTCGATAAGTTGTTTCCTAGGTATAAGACGTTTTTTTTCATGAGTCACATTTAATAAAGCAAGACCATATATAAAGGCAGGCATGGCAATTCGCATTCCCGAATGGTTAATCGTGGCAAACCAAAGACATAAAAAAGCATAAAAAAACACATTACCCTTATTTTGTGAACGATATGCTAATGGTTTAAAAATCAGAATAAGTAATATAATAACACCAAAAATACCATGCTCTGCCAAAGTACGACTCACTTCATTGTGAGAGATTACAATTTCACCTGTGTTTTCAATACGTTGATCTTTCACTCGACTAGATCCAATACCAACAAAAGGGCTAGCTAAAAAACCTTCAATTTCTTCTATAAATAATCCTTTTCGTCCTGTAGACACATCTTCTTTTTCTCTCCCTAAAGCATCTTCATTGGCATAGCGTTTGTCAAGCATCCCGTTGGTTTGAATAGAACTATATAAAAAAACTACAATAACCCCTATACTAAAAATACCGACCATTACAATAAGCTCATTTCGTTTGCGTCTGTTAATATACCCATAGTACAACACAAAAAATGCTATTAAAGCAATAGTTGCTCCAATTACACCACCACGACTTAATGTTACCAAAGCTCTAAAACTCATAATAATAAAGAGGCTGATATTAAATAGCTTTAAACCCAAATTAGGAGACTTCATAAAAAAACGAATGGCCAGTATAAACATACCTAATCCTAAAACTGTAGATACTTGATTCGCTCCAAACCCCCCGGCAGCATCTGTATTTGATGCTGTACTTGAAATGATTTCTTTTACATCCGGTGTATAAAAAAAATTATAGCTAGCATGTGCTATAAGCGGTAACAAAATATACAATAATACGGCCTGTAATTCTTTTAATTTTACTTTTCTATCGTAACAAAACATAGCAACAAAACCTAAGCAAATTGGCCCTGCCAACACAAATGCAATATTCTTTCTAAAGTTAGCATCGAAACTCAAGGTGGTACTTGCAATAAATATCGAAGGTACCAAACACATAATGTAAAAAAAATAAGGGTAGGCATGTCCTGAAATGCCTTTATAAAACATACCAATTATCATAAACAAGATCACCAAATACTTTGAGGCTTCATAAGAAATAGCACCACCTGTAGTACGCATAAGCACCTCTATCCCCACAAAATATCCACATGCTTTTAAAACTTCAATAGTTTTTTGAGAATCTGCAGCAATGATAACCCGAATTAAAAAATAAAAAAAGGCCCCAATAAAATAAACCTTAGCTAAAGGTTTATTAAAAAAAATTAACATGCCCAAGGTTGCATGCAATATAACGGCACTGATGTAAGTAATATCGGTTTTCAATGTTTATTAATATCTCTTATACGAGTGCGTAAGTTAATATAAATTGATAGTTTAAATAATAATGAAAGTTAAAAGTGTCACTATGAGAATATTTTTTTATAATCATCTAACGGAAATTTATAATAATAACTCTTCCCCGTAAGATAAATCAAAAAGTGAGATACAAATACTGGTAGTACAGATTTAGAATGTTTTAAAACTTTGTCATAAACCTTATTTCGGTAGCTGCAAATTAAAAAAGGAACAGTATCTGGATAAAAATAATTATTATGCATACTTCTCTCATCTACATTTAAATCGGTATTAAATGATATACATTCAATATTTTCCCCCACTCGGATTAACTCAAACATTTCAATTACAGATAATGGAATCTCAGAATGTAAATAAAACATAACACAATAAGAAACGTCTATTAACACCCACTTATTTAATTCAGAGATATATACTTCATTAAAAGAATGGCCTCCAAATTTTCCATTAGGCTGATTTCTGGCAGTTCCCCATTCTCTAACTTTAATATTATTAATGACACAAAAATTATTAAAGATTTGTGCAAAATCACTACAAACACCACCTTTATCAGTTAACATATAGTCCAATGCATCATCTGAGGCCAAACTCAACCCAGGACCTCCTTTTATATGATTCCGCAACCAAACACTCATTTTTTTAACGGTTTCTAAATCTTCAACAGGACGACCGGATTCAAAAATCTTTGTGTTAATGTTGAAAAAACAAATAGGCAGATCAGATTTTTTATTCAAAGTATTATAATTTTCCATTTCTGTAATTATTGAATTTTTTGCCAATAATTTAAATCGTGTCGTGTACAGAAAAGGATGTCTTTTAATGGACCATTTAATTTTATTAAAATCTATAAACTTCATATATCAACTTAAATTATAATACCGAATTCATCATTTCTGGTAAATCGATAAAACTTGATCTAAAAACACCTTTTTCGAAAATTTCAGAGCTACGGTCTGTTCTAAACCTTTACCTAATTGAAATCTTAATTTCTGATCAATAATTAATAATTCTAAAGCTTGAAACAACTCATTCTCAGATTCTGCTTGTATTAAGAGGCCTTCCCGATCATTCGATACCACTTTCCCGCAATCTCCGACATCTGTTACAACCACTGCTAATCCACCAAGACCGTATTCTAACAAGGCTAATGGTAGACCTTCAGACTTTGAAGCTAATACACCTATATCTGCTTGAGAGATTATATTATCTGTGTCTGTACAACTCCCATAAAAATAGACATGCCCCTTTAACCTCAAATCTACTACAATATCATTAATAGAAGCAGCATAGTCATCATTAAAGTTTTTCCCTACACAATGTAAACTCCAATCTGGATATATCTTTAATACCTTTTTAAATGATTTTAATAGTGTAACATGATCCTTCTGTGCTCTTAAGTTTGCTAGACACAGAATTCGCTTTCCAGATGCTCCTTTTAATGTTGTTATTTTAGGACCTTGATAAGGAATTACAAAGTTTTTCACCAACTCAACTTGTTTACAACATAAATGTTTAGCATCCCAAATTTGTAATGTCTTATTTACAGTTAAAATATGTGTAAAAAACCGCGAACAAAAGCGCAATATACCTTTCGGACGTTGATTTAAAAACTGACTATCACCGTAATGATCATGCCAAATTAAATTTATTTTAGGATGAACTATTTTTAATAACGTGCCCATAAAGAAAGACGAGGCATGCGCATGCACAATAGTAATGTTCTCTTTTTTAATAAATCTTAATAATTTAAAAAGGGCTTTTAAATCTAATTTTTTAGTCCGCTTCAAAAACAGATAGCCCACATGTTTAGAAATTGTATTTTTTAAGACCCCTTCCCCTCGTGTTGTGCAAATATACGACCTATCAATTTCAGCTACCAGTATATTTGCAATGGTTACGGCCATACGTTCGGCACCACCAGCCTCTAAACTATCTATTAATTGTAATACTCTCAATACTAACTTTTAAAAAATTAAAATAACAAAATATCTTTTATATCTCGCTCATAAATTTCAATTAATAATCCTTTTTTTAGTAGTCTATTTTTACAGATTCACCATAAAACAGCCCACTTTATTATGATTTTTTAATACCTAATAGTTTTTCAATATCACTCTCAAAGCGATCTACAGTATACTGTTGCGACCAACATAAAGCATTTTTAGACATAGCTTCTAAATCTGAAGTGGCATACACCGCTTTAAAATGAGAAACAGCTGCATCTAAATGATTTGGAACTATAATCCCACGTTCTCCCTCTCCAAGCATCCATGCGACACAGGATACTGCTGTTGTTACGGGTATACAACCAAAAAACATACCTTCTGCTACCGCTTTTGGCCAACCTTCACTCTTTGATAATAAGATGTTAAAATGTGCAGATAACAATGTCGTTTTTACCACAGACTTATCCTGATTCCCATGAATATTAACACAGTTAAACAAGCCATTTTTAGATACATAATCTTCTATATTAGATCTTAATGGCCCATCGCCGAAGAGTTCTAAGCGAGAGGAAATACCGTGATTATTTAAAGACTCTATAAACTGAATCGCTAACAAAGGTTGTTTTCCGGGTACCAACATCCCTGCATATACAAAAATTAATGCTTTAGAATAATCTTTTACTTGATATGGTATTTTTTCTTCCTCTGTATATGTTGCAGTATAAAAAGGTTTAATGTTTTTTGTTGTATTTGGCCATTTCCCATACACCAAAACCTTCATATTATGGGTTAAAAATGTGTTTTTAAGTATAGCCTGTTGCAAGCGATACGTCCAAGGCTGTTTACTATCTGGATCCCAATTCCCTGCATATTTAGCCGATTTTTGTTTCCAAGGAAATAATATTTGAACAAAACATGCTACTAAACTTACATTTGCAGGGCAACGTAAATGTATATGATCGGCCCAAGCCATAGCCCGAATCATTTGAAACAAAATCAAGGGCATACAAACTAAAGCTTTAATTACATTCACAAGAGAATTAAATGCAAAAAAAGGTACATAATAGCGTTCTATAGTTTCTGTACTAAAAGGTTTTATCAAAACATCCTCTGGATAAGAAAATGGAGCTAATATCCGATGTTCTTCCGCGTATTTAAACCAAACATCCATTTCATTAACATACGGTGCATAAGACCAATATTTTCCATCTTTTAAAATAGTTGGAGCTAAAGAAACTACAAGTAATTTTTTTGTCCGATTATTCATATATAACCATTGGAATCATTATCATTTATTTTTACTGCAGGAACTCCTAGAACTGTGGTACATTTTAAAACATCTTTTGTAACTAAAGAATTCGCTCCTATTACAGCATCATCTCCAACTGTAATTTTCCCAACAACTACTGCATTTGCACCAATATAAACATTATTACCTATAATAGGTACTCCTCGATTTTTATCTTTGCCACTAACCCCTATAGTTACGCCTTGAGAAATATTGCAATTATTACCTATAATAACATTCGCATTTACTATAATTCCTCCAAAATGACCAATATAAAAACGTTCTCCTATAGTTGCTGAATACGGTAAAGATATCCCTGTTAAAACCTCTATTCCTTTTTGTGAAATTAAACAGAATATTAATAAAATACGCTTAATAAATAAGGGTGTTTTACTAACATATATGGAATTAGAAACACGATACACAAATAATGCCCATAACCCCTGTTGCGTAAAAAGTAGAACCAAAGTATTGGAATCACTGTACGCTTTGTATTTATTTAAATCCTTTTTAAAAGCTTTAAGCATACTACTTAATATTTGGTTTATTAAAAATTAAACTCCACCAACCTATAGTTCTTCCCAGTGCATCGGTTAATGCCGCCTTTCTATTATTTGTTATTACATTAAAAAAACGAATTATGATTAAAACGCCATGAATAGCATACCACTTAAATTTTGCTTTAAAACTAGGGTTCGAGTATTTAACACGCCAAACATACCACCCATTTCGTAAAACCATCTTCCCATATTTAAACATATTAGGACGACCTGCAGCATCATGAAAATGACTTAACTGTACCTTAGTGTCTATTACGTTTTTTCCATAATTTAAAGCACGAATGCTAAAATCGGCATCCTCATAAAGTCCATAGCCTTCAAAATAGGTTGAAAAGCGAATATGATCAAAAAGCGATTTTCTGAAAGACATAGACATCCCTATTAATAAATCAACTTCATAAATTTTACCCGTCAAGGGATATCCGCTTGTACGACCATGCGAAAAATCAGGCATACAATTAGAAGGCAAACTAGATGTTAAACCTAGATAATTACGAACTCTATTTCGTAACCCTTCGGGATAGATGTACCCATCTAATTTGTAGTACTTCTTTTTATCATAAGTTTTTCCTTTTTGTTTTTGCTCCCATCGATTTTCATTTATAGCAACTCCTCCAACACCTATTACATCTTCATTTCTCTCAAACGTATTTATAAGGTGTTTAAAATAATCAGGCTCTAATACTGTATCATCATCTAAAAAACAAACCACATCAATATTTTCAGTGACCTTAGATATACCAAAATTTCGTTGTTTGGTTAAGCCTCTTTGATTTTCATTAACCTTAAAATACTTCAGGTTCTTAAAATTAGAATTTTGAAATAAATCGGTTGTTTCATTATTAATAGAACCATCAATAATTAGAATTTCATTAGGGTACAAAACTTGATTCTTTACTGAATTCAATAAATTCAGTAAAGCTTTAGGTCGCATATAGGTACAAATAATAAGTGTAAAAGACATCATCTGAATTGAGAATAATCGTTAATTTTATTATGAATTTCTCTTTCTTTTCTTAAAAATAAATAACAATACAATTTAATCCATAAAGGTGCATTTTTATACCTTTTATTTGGATCGCCTACGTTTTTATTATGTAATTTCCATTGCTCATCTTTTGGTGCAAATGAAGAATTTATATTATGTACTTTGCCAACATCCTTAACAGTTAACTTTTTAATTTCTAAAAATTCGGATAAAGCTTCAAGCGTTTTGTTCTCTCTTAAACCTTCATATTTAATTAATAACACATTATTTGGGAATTGAGAAGAAGAAGATAAATTGTGATAAAAATTCATTTTTTTTCTCCATTTTAAGAGAAAGTACAAAGAATATAGGGGTCTACAAACACGTTTTATAGTGGTTTTGATATTAGTCGTTCTAAAGTTATATATAGATTTTTCAACACTTACAAAAAGATTATATGGATCTCTCAATAAAATAATGTGCTTGTCTTTTGGAAACACTTCTATTTGCGATATACTATCTAAAAAAGGGCTCTTCAATAAAATATTACTATTTAACTTTAATAACTCTTTTCTGTAACCATCAACAATTAATTGTAATTCAATATTTTTTGAATCTTTAGCGCGAACAAAATGATTGCTATAATTTAGTTTTTTATGAAGATCTCCAAATAATGCTGTTGATAAAGTTTCATAGCTTTCATAATTTATAGTTTTAAAATCACCTGTTTGTATAATAATCTGAGCCAAAAAATTATGTCCTGCTCTTTGAGAAAGTGAGTGTAAAAAAGTAATTTGTAAACTCATGTCTTTTAATCTTTAATTTTACTCCTATATTTTTTTACTAAAGTCACTTTTACAAGAAAATTTAGAATTCATAAGTTATTAATCCCAATTACTTTAATACTGTTTTATAAAACTCAATATTTTTGTAAGCTTGTTTCTTTATATCAAAACGCTCTTCAACAAACTGTTTCGCTGCTTTACCTATCTGTAAACATAAATTTTCATCTTTTAATAACAAGACAATTTTATCCGCATAGTCCTTATGAGCTGTAGGGTGGATTAAATAGCCGCTTTTACCATCTTCCATAAGTTCTTGGGCCCAACCAATATTACTATTGACTACTGGTTTTTGCAGGGCCATTGCCTCTATGGTAACCATACCTAGTGTTTCTGCAAACGTTGGAAACACACAAACATGCGCATTTTTAATATAAGTTTGCACTTCGGTATAGGGTACTTTCCCTAGGTATTGGACATCTTTTAAATCCTCTTCCTGAAAATCTTGTTTCAGTAATTCCCAAGTTGATGGACTTTCTGTTAGAATATCGGGGGCATCACTCCCTATTAAAATTAGTTTTGCATTTGGGACTTCTTGTTTTACCCTTTTAAAAATCCCGGGTAATTCCAATACGCCTTTCTTTCTAACTATTGTTCCAATATATAATATGGTATTGGATTTAAATAATTTAGGTTTATCATTTTCAAAATTATCCAATTGTAAACCATAATGAATAGTTGCTATAGGTTTATTATCTGATATTTTAAATAGTTGTTTAGATAATTGTCCTGCAAAAGCCGTGGGTGCTATATAAGCTACTGCAGCTTTTACGGCTAAAAGTTCAAATAATTTATTTTTTAGTTTTTGTTTTCGATTTTCCAAATAACAAAAGTACCTGTCACTACCATGAAATCGCATAATTACTGGTACAGAAAACTTCATTAAGGCTGAAATCCCCGTCCAATCTGGGACTTCTAAAACATCTATATTTTCCTTAAATATTACGTTTTGAATACTACGCTGAATATGTTTTCTATACTGAAACCATTTTGCAAACCCAGACTTATCTTCAATTAAATAAAAATGAATGCCATCTTCTTTAAATTCTAAATCTTGCTTTTGTCCATAAACAAACACATAAATTGAATGGCCTTGTTCTGCTAGTGCTTTTGTTAGATTACCTATACTAGTTCCTAAGCCTGCAGCATGATTTACTTCCGGATGCGGGTACTCTGGAGTTAAAAATGCAATTTTTAATTTAACCTTATGCATTTAATAACGCATTTATATTTTTCCATATCGTTTCTGAAGCTTTACTAGGGTTTTCTCCTACTATTTTAGAAAACCATTTTTTTGTTATGGGTACAGGATTAATGTTATTATCTAATAACAATTGTACTTTATCCTTTAATTCAGATTTACTTTTAGCCCAAACTACAGCATTATCATTAGGCATAGATCTAAAATGGACATAATTATAATTTTGACCGATGTCTCTAATTCCTTTTTTTAGTTGAGGCTGTTCGTAATTATAGTAAATACATGGTTTATCATGTATAACAAAATCGAATACTGTAGAAGAACAAACATTTGTTACCAGTTCTGTATGCACACACACATTAATAAGCATTTTAAAATCTTCCTTAGATGGAACAATCTGATTCCAATTTTCGCCTATAGGTTCCCAAATTGGAGCTATTGGAACAATAACATCCTTATAACGCTCCAGGACAGCATTATATCTAGCTGTGAAATCTACAGGGCATTTTCTATATATAATTCCTAAATTATAATTTTCTTTATTCAACTGTCTAACGGCCTTCGCTAAATCTTCTAAATAAAACTGATCTAAAGGTGAAGTTGTCTCATCGTCACCAGAAAAGCAGATATACTTTTTCTTAATATCTAAATTATTTTCTTTAAAAAAGTCTACTTTAGGCAATATTAAAGATGAGTCAAAATGAGGTTCAAATTGAGGTGTACCTGTAACCTTCACTTGATCTTCAGAAATAAAAGAATAATAATAAAGTAGTTCTTTTTTCATATGATCACTCCATACAAAGTAGTAATCTGTCTCCACAACCAACATCGCTTTTGGTACATTATCCCATGAATAAATAAATGTTGCGGTTGTAATTCCTAAATCTTTTGCGGCTAATAAAGGGGCTATAGCTTGGGTTGCACGTTGACTAGTGCATAAAACCATTTCTGGTTTATGTAATTCCAATTGATTTTTACAATATTTAAATTTCGACGTAGACCGTTCTTCATTCTTTATTTTTTCTCGTAAACGAATAATATCCTTCTCTGATGAACCCAACCCTATATAACTACTTATAAAAGTACTTTTTAATATGTTTTTTATACCATTATAGGGTAATGGAAATTTATAGGTTTGATACACTTGGTCGTCAAACTTTTTAGTCCAAAAATCAAGATCTTTACTTTTTCTTACGCGACTGTACAACTGCGTCATTGCAGAAGTTTTTTTGTCTTCAATTTTCACTTCTTGAAAATCTAAATTATCCGCTAAAGAAAAATCTGTATTATTCCAATACCAAACATCAAAACCTTGTTTTTCTCCTTCATTCTTAAAATTTGTTAACGCGAAATTCCTAAGACCTACTCCATCTGGAAAGAGCACAAAAACTTTTTTAGTCATCTTATACTATAAATTAATCTTCCAAAAATAGCATTTAAAATTGTTAGAGAAACTTTATTATAGGTTTTTTGAATTAAAATTAATTAATGAATTATTGTAGGACCTTAATTATATATATTTGTCCACTATCACTTGTTTATTAGAATTCATGGAAATAAAAAATTATAAAAAACCTTTTGTAATCGCAGAGATTGGTTGTAACCATAAAGGAGATATGGAAATAGCTAAAGAACTTATTAAAGTAGCTAAAATTTTTTGTAATGCAGATGCTGTAAAGTTTCAAAAAAGGAACAATAAAGAATTGCTTACAGAAAACCAATACAATGCACCACACCCTAATCCAGCCAACTCTTATGGCGACACTTATGGATCTCACAGAGAGTTTTTAGAATTTAACCTTGAACAACATAAAACGTTAAAAGCGTATTGCGAAGAAATTGGTATTACGTACTCTACGTCTGTTTGGGATACATCTTCTGCAAAAGAAATAGCGTCATTAAATCCTGATTTCATCAAAATTCCTTCGGCTTGTAATAATCACTTCGAGATGTTAGAATGGTTATGTGAAAATTATAAGGGAGAAATTCATATTTCTACAGGAATGACTTCTAAAAATGAAATTGATACTTTAATTAATTACTTTATAGATAAAAATAGAAATAAAGATCTTGTTGTTTATAATTGTACTTCGGGCTACCCTGTTCCCTTTAGTGATGTTTGTCTTTTAGACATTTCATTATTAATAAAAAAATATAGTGGCGTTGTAAAACATATAGGTTTTTCAGGTCACCATTTAGGTATCGCGGTAGATATTGCAGCTTTTACTTTGGGAGCAAACATTATTGAGCGACACTATACAATTGATAGAACATGGAAAGGAACTGATCACGCTGCTTCTTTAGAACCTATGGGATTAAGAAAACTATCTAGGGATTTAACAGCCGTTTATGAAGCACTTAGCTATAAACAAAAAGATATTCTTGAAATTGAACAAGTACAAAGAGACAAACTCAAGTACCGAAAAAATTAAACATAAAAAAACCAAAAGCAAAAATAATTTAAAATTTTTGCTTTTGGTTTTTTTATTAAAAGCGCTTATTATATTTTAATATCCACTCGCAGGCTTCTCTAATAGCACCTTCTCCTGAATTGGATTTCAACAAAATATCTGCATACGGTTTCACATGCTCTGTTCCGTTTCCGGGAACAAACGACCAACCCACACTACATAAGTTTGCAAGATCATTAACATCATCTCCTATATAAGCCATTTCTTCTAGATCAAGATTTCTCTTTTCCCTTAAATCGGCTAAAAAAGCATATTTATCTTTTACACCTAAAAAAACATCTTCTATATTTAATTTTTTCATCCTAGCAGCAACTAAAGGTGAATCTTCAGAGGTCATAACCATAACTTTAACAGCATCTTGTCTTAAAATTTCAAGCCCCATTCCATCTCGCATATCAAATGTTTTTGTATGCTCGCCTTCTGCTGTATAACTAATTGTACCTTTTGTAAATACGCCATCTACATCCAATACAAAATGGGTAATTCTTTTTGGTGCTCTTTTTTCTTTTAACCTCTGAATTAAAAGCTGCTCTACAATAACCCAATCTGCAGACGAATCTATTTCTGTAAGCGATTCTTCACACATTCTCACAGTAGCAATCGTACCACTTATTCTATTTTCACTCTCTAAAAAAGCCTTCTTTGTTGTACAATATACTGCACCATTTTCGATAAGCAAACCATCAAAGTCTTGCCTTCTTGGCCTTTTAAACATATTATAATTAACCGGTTCTCCGTTAGAATTCCATATAAATCTATGAGAATTAACAACGGTTAATGCACTATTATAAGATTCTTCTACAATTTTATCGATACAATTATTTATATCGATATTAATAGTAAATGGCGAGGTTGCCTGCAATAAACACAAAACATCAAATTTAAAGTCTATGCGTTTAGAAAACTCAATCATCGCCGATTCAGTAGAAGCTAAATCATCGGCATTTTCGCTACCCCTAACTATAACATGCACTTTATCTGTCCAATGATATTCTTTTTCAATAAAACGCACTACAGAGGTATCGTCTGTAAAGACATAAACCTCGTCTAGTTTAGAAAAAATGGCTTCTTTTAATACCCAACAAAACAATGGCCTTCCAACCATTTTCTTTTTGTTTTTATTTATAATTCCTTTAGATCCTTTTCGTATAGGAATAAAGCCTACTGTTTTCATACTTTTAAAATTTTGATGGTTTATTTAAAATAAATTTAATTCGGAAGACAAAACGTTTAAAACTATAGTAAATAGCAACAAAAAACCTTTTAAAGGTTCCGTAAATATCTGCCAGTAATTGTTTAAAAACAGTTAATAAATAAACATCTGTATGCCATAATTGATAGTTTCCAACAACATCATTCTTAAATCTAAAAAACACCTGTTTCCTCGTTCTTTTTATTTCGTAGCTAAAAATAGAATTTACAAACTCAATATCGTAACCAGATTCTAGAACGCGTTTACTCCACTCTTTATCTTCGAACGTAGATACATCTTCCCTAAACGGGTGTTTTTTCCAAACGTCTTTGCTAAAAGCAGATCCGGAAAAAATTAACCCTGATCTATTGGCATCATCCTTTGCTGAAACTTTATTAATATAATTTCTGTAATCATTCGGACTATGTAAGCATCTTAAACCTGCTAATTTCTGGTTTCTATTAAATTTTTCTTTAATTAATTTAAAAAAATCATGGCTAACAGGGTAAGAATGGGCACTAAAAATTACAACAAAAGGATACTTTGCTGCATTTGCAGCTATATTTGCACTGCCACCGTAACTAAACTGTTTCACCGTAACAACTCTAGCTCCAAATTCCTCTGCAATTTCTATACTACCGTCTGTAGACTCATTATCTATTACTAATATTTCAGATATATCTTCTGCATATCGCTCTGTGAGATTTTTTAATAAAAAAGTTAGAGCCCTCTTTTGATTTTTATTTCTAATAACTACTGAAATCATATAAACAAATTGTTTAAATCCTCTACTTAAATTATTTAAATAGTTTTTTAACGACTTTAAATGGTTTCATAAATATTTTTCCAATAAGGTACTCCTTTGATGATTTCAATCTTTTTTGACTTGATCTATATGTTACTGTTTTACTTAATAAAAAATCTAAAGTTTGACTGTAATTTTCTATATAGATCTCTTTATGTTTATTAAAAATATACGATATATTGGATTCTTCATGATTCTCCATAGTATCTAATAACATTGATGTTTCAGTTCTTCTATAATAAAACAGAAATTCTTCAACAAAAGTAAATTTCCATCCTCTCTTTGTGATATTGACCCAAAATTCCCAATCCTCAAATCCTTTTATCATCTTTTCGTCATATCCACCAACTTCTTCCCAACATTCTTTTCTATAAATGGAAGAAGGCATTAATCTATTTCCATACATTATATCCTTATAATCACTTCCTGATTCCGTAAAATTTTTAAAAGTTTTAGTTTTATCATATTTAAAAAATTTCCTGTAACAAGAAACAATACCTAATGAACTATCATTTAATAAAACAGGAACTAATTTTATTAAAAAATCTATATGCAAAACATCATCAGAATCTAGAGCCAAAATAATATTCCCTTTACAATTTTTCACACCTGTATTTCTAGCACTAGGTAATCCCCCATTCTCTTTCTTGATATAACTAAATCTTGGATCTCGTGTTAACCATACTTTAGCGACATCTTCAGTATGGTCTGGGCTACCATCATTAACAATAATACATTCCCAATTAGTATAGGTTTGTAGTAAAACAGATTCTAAGGTTTCGTCTAGAAAATGTGCTTGTTTATAACAAGGTACAATTATAGATACTTTTTCATTATTCATACATTATTTTTAAAATAACTATTCATCTCCCTATTGTAAAATGCTCCTCCTTTATTAAAAAAGTAATATGTAAAACCAACACCATTTAATTTTAATTTTAATAAAAAATTTAACGATTCTAAACTGTTTAATTCTTTAAAAAACAAACTTACTTCTTTATTTAATAATAGCTTTTTTATGTTTTTCAAGCATTTCTCCAAAGCAATATTACTGTTTTTTTTATCACTCTCCTTTAATAAATAGCTATAGATTTGCTTCCAAACAGATAACTCAGAGACTACATCTTTATTAGCACTTTCTTTAAACTTATGTGTTATAGTTTGTCTATGCATTCTAGTTCTTAATAAAACCTTATCAATATTTACGCCCTTTAATCCGTTCTGCTTTAAAACTCTAAATACAAAATCTAAATCTTGAGTTCTTGTTAAACTCTCATTAAAGGTTATATCTTTTATTATTTTTCGTGAATACATAATACAAGGCGTATTCAATACAATTCCTTCTTCTAAGAAAAAATGAGTTATATTTTCTAAAGTATCTAAATTATACGTTCTTAGATAATAGTCTTCCCCACCAAAAGTTTCAAAGCCACATAAGGCATAATCATAAACTTCACCATTTAAACATATAGCTTCAACCTTTATTTTTATAGCATCAACAACAAAAAGATCATCGCTATCAAACCACTGCACATAATCCCCCTTACTTACCTCAAATCCATAATTCCGAGCCCCATTACCACCAGCTAACCGGTCTGCGGGACGGAGGTGGTATTGAAAGCGGGAATCTTTAGTGCAATACTCTTCCATGAGCTGGTCGGTGCCATCGGTACTCCCATCGTCTACCACAATACATTCCCAGTTTTGGTAGGTTTGTGCCAAGACAGAGTCTAGGGTTTCCCCTATTAAATGGGCACGGTTGTAGGTGGGGATTATTATAGACACCAGAGGTGTTGTAGGCATGGTTGTTGGTTGTTGGTTGCTGGTTTTCTATCAAAAAGCTAATATAAGGATTTTTGTGGATTATTAGTTGTTAGTTGTTAGTTGTTAGTTGTTAGTTGTTAGGCTTCGACGAGCTTAGCCTATGGAACTCCATCGTGATTCTGAATTATTTCAGACTCCCACTCGCTTTTAAATCACACTCCAATGAGATACCGAATCCAGTTCGGCATGATGATATCAGTAACAAAGCAATGTAAAGTCAATAAGAAAAACCACACCCCAACGGCCTATCGAAACATCAGCGTAAAATGTACAGTGAAGCATCCGCAAAATTTTAGGCTGTTTGAGCAAGGAAATCTTGCTAAATAATAGAAAACGTATTTTAACCAATTGGTATATTTAAAAAGATAAGATATTCAAGCGAGTTCATAAAATTTAGGATGCAAGCATAACATTTAGATGAAGTTTCGTAAGCCTCGATTTACTTTGTCCTGAGCTTAGTCGAAGGGTTTGTTACTTTTTTGGGCAATGCAAAAAAGTAAAGAACAAACAATACCCCCAATCAATCGTCATTCTAAATGCATTTCAGACTCCCACTCGTTTTTAAATCACACTCCTATGAGATACCAAATCCAGTTCGGCATGACGATATCAGTAACAAAGTAATATAAAGTCAATAAGAAAAACCACACCCCAACGGCCTATCGAAACATCAGCGTAAAATGTACAGTGAAGCATTCGCAAAATTTTAGGCTGTATGAGCAAGGAAATCTTGCTAAATAATAGAAAACGTATTTTAACCAATTGGTATACTTAAAAAGATAAGATATTCAAGCGAGTTCATAAAATTTAGGATGCAAGCATAACATTTAGATGAAGTTTCGTAAGCCTAGACTTTACTTGTCCTGAGCTTAGTCGAAGGGTTTGTTACTTTTTTAGGCAATGCAAAAAAGTAAAGAACAAACAATACCCCCAATCAATCGTCATTCTAAATTCATTTCAGACTCCCACTCGTTTTTAAATCACACTCCTATGAGATACCAAATCCAGTTCGGCATGATGATATCAGTAACAAAGTAATATAAAGTCAATAAGAAAAACCACACCCCAACGGTCTATCGAAACATCAGCGTAAAATGTACAGTGAAGCATTCGCAAAATTTTAGGCTGTATGAGCAAGGAAATCTTGCTAAATAATAGAAAACGTATTTTAACCAATTGGTATACTTAAAAAGATAAGATATTCAAGCGAGTTCATAAAATTTAGGATGCAAGCATAACATTTAGATGAAGTTTCGTAAGCCTAGACTTTTTTGTTACTTTTTTGGGCAATGCAAAAAAGTAAAGAACAAACAATACCCCCAATCAATCGTCATTCTGAATTCATTTCAGAATCCCACACACTTTTAAATCGCACTCTAACGGCCTATCGAAAAACCTTTAAAACCCATTCATAATTCATTACCCCCCTTAGAGTCAGTTTCGCATCTGGTTCGCAAAACGGTCTATTTTCGAAAAATACACCCGAAGCGGTATCGAACAAAGCCCGAACAAGACTCGAACAAAACCCTTATCTGACCAAGAATCTGTTTCAAGAACGTTCAGAAGGTTTCACAACCGTTCAGCGTGTTTCAACATGTGTCAATTTGTGTCAGCGTGTATCAAAACCATTCAATGCCTATCAATATATCCCTACAGCTGCCAATACCATTCAACACATTGATTTTTAAATAAATAGCTTTTACATTAGTCATCTATTAACTCTAAAACCATAACGATATGGCAATTTTCGAAAAAGGCATACTAGGCGGATTCTCCGGCAAAGTAGGCAACGTAGTAGGCTCGCGATGGCGAGGAAAAGATGTAATGCGCAGTTTACCTCAACGGGGTAATTATACACCAACTGCTAAGCAGGAGGAACAGCGTAAAAAGTTTAAGACGGTGATTTCGTTTTTAACTCCCATATTATCTGTAGTAAACATGTATTTTGGGAATAAACAAGGCGATAAATCGCGGTATAATTTGGCGGCTTCGTACCACTTACGGGAAGCTGTTATTGCCTCGGGTTTGGGGTATGCTATGGACTATACTAAAGTGCTTATTAGTAAAGGCGATTTACGAGGTATAGACAATGGCGCCATGACAGCGGCGGCGGGGCAGACACTTAATTTTACTTGGGTGGATAACAGTGGGCAAGGTAATGCCACAGCTTTTGATGAGTTTATGGTGGTGGCGTATGCACCAGACCTAAACACGTTTTACACCAATTTAGCAGTAGATACCCGAGATGCAACTGCTGCTAGTGTAACCTTACCACCGTTTATGGCGGGTTTTGAAGTGGAAGTCTGGGCTTCGTTTAACAAACCTGGAACCCACCAAGCGGCGATAAGCACGTACATGGGTATGGCTACCATACTGTAAGCTTACACCGGGACCTCTTGACAAAGCGCATATTTTTGTATCCGTAATCTGGTACAGAAATATGTGCTTTTTTAAAGTACAGTTATTACACGAGCAAGCGGATGCCGTATTAAGTATAATCGCCACGTCCTACAATCCTAAAATCTATTTTGATGGGTTGCAAGAGGGGTATATACTTTTTTTTTGAGGTATACGGTACAGTGCAATCCTTAATCTATTTTTAAGTTACGCTTAGAACCATGTAACAGTAACTGATTTAAAAAACTTTTAGGAAACAACAGTACCCCGCCTAATTTGAAACTGGGAATCATGCCTAGTTTACGTAAGCGATAGATGGTACTCCTGCTTACATTTAAATGTTTCATGGTGGCATCGATTGTTAACCATTCTTCATTTTTATAAAATTCGGAATCAAAATGTAGGTCTTTGTTTAGGGCTGTTGGTGTGTTTGCTTTTGTCGTCTTCATCGTCCTATACGTTTTTAAATATTATAAATAACTAAAATTCAAGTTATTATACCTAAGATACTAATTTCAAACAGCATCTAAAAGTCTTAACCTAAAAATACGTAGGACTACGTAGATTGATAACACTCTCCAATTTTCTAAAAAAACGACGGCATTTAATACAAAGGAGCTTTGTGTAGACCCCCTTTTAACTGTATAGTAAGAATCTTAATTGGAGCTTCAATAAAACGGGCTAACTCTTTTAAATCTCGCACTGAGCAGAGTTGAAGGACGAGAAGTTTTCATTCCTAATACAAATAATGCTTCCCTTTTTGGATATTTATTTCACGACTCCTCATAATATCTGGACTAGCTGCTAACATTAACATTAAAGTTTTTTGGTGTTGAGCTGCCCTTTTGAACTTACCTTGAAGTTTTAATTTTAAAATATCTTTTTTCAACTGCGATATTTGTTTTTCGTGCTTGTCCGTGTTTAGTAAATTAGAATGTTTTAATTTGAATATTCGTAACGTTTTAGAGTAATAATGCTCACTAAACTCTGTAACTTTAGACCGCACCCGATCTGCTCTATCGTGAATTACATACCCCTTTGGAACGACACCAATTTTTAACCCATGGAACAACACACGTTGGCAGTAATTATCATCTTCTCCATAATGAAAAAACAAAGGATCAAACCCTCCTACAGTTTCTAAGCAGTGTTTAGAAATTAACCAAGCCGCCGCATTTACAAACGATACAGGATAAACAGCTGCTAAAGTATTTCCTAACACAAAGTCTGAATAAAATGGATTAGATCTATCACGAAGCATATAGCCAGAAAAATTATAGTCTAACCGTTTTTCATCTGCTGTAATATGTACAGGACTTAAAATGCCATACTCCTGATGCATGTTTTGAAATTGAACTAGCTTATCCAATACATTACTCACCAAATAGGCATCTTGGTTTAACAAAAACACTTGTTCAGCGCCTTGATCTAAAGCATACCGAATACCTATATTATTCGCCTGACCAAAGCCTTTGTTTTCAGTTTGTGGCAAGACAATTATTTTTGGAAAGTGTTTATTAATATAATCTACCGTCTCATCTGTAGACCCATTATCTACAACCACAACGGGATAGTCTACACAACTTTTTAAGCATGTATCTAGCCATGGCATGCCATTGTAAGTGACTATGATTATAAATGATGTGTCAATCATTTTACCTTATAATAATATTTTTTAACGATACTTAAATTCTTATAAACTGACTTAATACCATTTTTTAAATTAGTTTGCTGCTTAAAGTTTGATAAAATCAATGCTAAGGAAGCTTGTAAAAAATGCTTTTTTTCTATCGAATGGGAATACGAGATCACTGTTAACGCTATAAATGCTTTTAATTTATCAAAAGAAATTTTATTATTGCTATATTTTTTTATAAATGGGAGCAAATTAAAATCCCTCATCATTTGTTCCGAAATGACATTGTTAGAAATCCCTCCCTCATTTTTTCTATAAACAGCAGTTATTTCCGGTATCATTTTAGTTTTTCCAAAACATGAAATCAACAAAAATAAAGTTCTATCTCCAGATAATATATTTGTTGGGAAATCTGATTTAAATAACTCTTTCTTAAACATATAAGTAGCTGTGTGAAAATGTCGCCCTTCTAAAAAATCATTGGTAACTAAAGTATCTTTAATATTCTTTTTAAAATTATGACTTGCTTTATTATTACCTTCATATTTTATCAAAGAATTAGACGCTATTGCAGAGAAATCACTATTCCCCTCCATAAAACCAACCTGTTTTTGCAGTTTTAAAACGTCTGTCCAATAATCATCTCCTTCACACAAAGCAATATATTTTCCTCTACACTCTTGTAATGCCCAAACAAAATTTGGAATCATACCTTTATTTGGTTGATGCTTTACATAACGTATCCAATGAGCATTCTTATGAGTACGTTTAATTTCTTCTACAATTGTTTGAGTACAGTCTGGAGAACAGTCATCTGCTATTAGTAACTCTACTTCAAAATCACACTCTTGCATTAAAACACCTTCAATAGCTTGCTTAATGTAATCTTCATGTCCATAAGTAATCATACAAACAGATACCATAATATTGGGTCTAATAATCATCGACAAATTTTAATAGTCCCTTCTTCCTTGATTTAATTTTTTTACAGGAACCCCTACATTAACAGACCAAGCTTCTAAATTTTTGTTACTAAACTCATTGCTCCAGTTACCGCACCTTCACTAACAACTACATTAGGAAGTATCGTTGAGTTAGCTCCAATTTGTGAATATTTTTCTAAAAATATTTCTCCTGAAATAATATGATTATGAATTGGCTTAGACATCGGACTCATTAAATAATCCCCATTAAAATCATCTGAAGCTGAAAACAAGGTACATCGAGGTGAAAGCCCTGAAAAATCTTTCATTACAATACCATATTTTCCATATAATGCACAATAGGCAGAAATATGTATATGAGAACCTAATGTTATTTTCCCAGATAATATACAAAAATCATCAATTCGAACATGACTCCCTATCACTAAATCTCCTGGATTATAAAGCCTAGCGAACCTACTGATATAGACATCTGTTCCAAAGGATTTGACTCCCAACTTTTTCAGCTCATCTATTGAATAAAAAGAATTCATATTAAAAATTTAGAAATTTGATTAATTATTTTATTTTCCATACCTGCCCACAATGGCAAACATAATATCCGTGAACTTATACTCTCTGTAATTTTACAATCCACATTTTCAATATAGGGTAAACAATTTAAACTTGGATAAAAATAACGTCTAGGATATATATGATTCGTATTCATTTTTCTTTGAACTTGTAGTAACTCACTCTCAGAATTAAAAATTATAGGATAATAACTATTATTCCATAAAGTACCTTCTCTAATTTTTAACCTTTGAAAAGAAGTCTCTTTCAATATTTCATCATACAGTTTAACTGCACGACTACGAGTACTCATTATTTCAGTTATATGAGAAAATACAGCTAGTCCCATTGCTGCCTGTGGCTCACTCATTTTAGCATTAATACCTAAACCATGAAATGCTTCAGCTCCATCATGTCCAAAATTATGGTGATAAAACATATCGTCATAAAACTCTGGTTTACAAAATAAGGCCCCACCTTCTCCTGTATGAAATAACTTAGTAGCATGAAAACTGCACGTACTTACATCACCATATTCAAAAATAGATTTCCCTTTATATGTTACTCCAAAACAATGTGCTGCATCGTAAATTACTTTCAGATTATATTTATCTGCAATGATTTGGATAGCTTCTATATTACATGGATTTCCAAAAACGTGAGTTGCTAATATTGCTGATGTATTAGGTGTAATTGCTGCTTCAATCTTGGTTTCGTCAATTGTTAAATATTCTGGATGAATATCGACAAAAACAGGTGTACAACCTTCCCAAACAATACTACTAGTAGTAGCCACGTAACTAAATGGAGTCGTAATAATTTCGCCTTTTAAACCTAAAGCTTTTATAGCTATTTGTAAAGGTAAAGTACCATTTGTCATGGCAATAAGGTTAGTAACCCCTAAATGAGATTGCAATTGAGCTTCAAGTTCTCTAACTAAAACACCTCGATTAGTCATCCACCCCGTTTCCCAAGCACATTTCAAAATCGCTTGATACTCTTCTTGGGGTGGTAAAAATGTTTTAGTGACGTTTATCATTTAATTATCAAATTATAAGTTTTCCCATTCAAACATTGGTTTAATATAACCTGGCTCCTTACCCATATAACTTCCAATTTCCAAACTCCCATTTATTATTGTAAAACTTATTACGTTGTCTTCAACCCATACAGCACGTTTACCATCTTTAACTAAAAAAAACTTTAAAAAGAACGTTCCTGGATTAAAAAAATATGCTGGGATTAAAGTCTTTAAATGATTTTTCCCTGTTTTTAATTTTACTTCGGATTTTAAATGATGGAAACTAAATAAAGCATCTCCTTCATCATTTATTAAATGATAAGTAACATGATATTTCTCAGAATCTTTTTCAATTTTTAATATTGTTTCTAATACAATTTCTTCAGATTCTACAATAACAGCTTCATTTTCTCTATTAGCATTTCGCAATCCTATTTCTAAAAGTTCAAACACACCTTTTTGAATTACATCATTAAACGTTCTAACATTATTAACTATTAAATTTCCTGATTTTAAATAAAAATCTACAGCCTCATCAACCCCACCTTCAAACACAGTCATCCCATGCTCTAAAACAATAGCACGTGTACACAAATTCTTCACAGCTGCCATATTATGACTTACAAACAACACGGTACGGCCATCGCTTTTACTTATGTCCTGCATTTTACCAATGGCTTTCTTCTGGAACTCGGCATCACCTACCGCCAATACCTCGTCAATCACTAAAATATCGGGTTCTAAAAAAGCAGCTACAGCAAAAGCTAAACGCACACGCATCCCTGAACTATAACGTTTTACAGGGGTATCGACATACCGTTCGCAACCGCTAAATGCGATAATCTCAGATTCCTTGGCTTTAATTTCAGCCTTGGTCATCCCGAGAATGGCACCGTTTAAATAGATGTTTTCACGCCCTGTTAATTCGGGATGAAACCCCGTTCCTACTTCTAGCAAACTGGCTATACGGCCGCGGGTTTTAATCTCGCCCGTAGTCGGACTCGTTACACGAGATAATATTTTTAAAAGCGTCGATTTCCCTGCACCATTCTTACCTATAATACCTAGGACCTCGCCTTGTTGCACTTCGAAATTAATATCTTTTAATGCCCACGCATAATCGCTACTGCCTTTGGTACTGCGGTTGTTCTCTTCCCCTATTTTTAAATACGGATCCTCTTTACCACGTACGTGGTGCCACCAACGGTTTAAATCGTGACTAATCGTACCGGTACCTATTACCCCTAAACGGTATTGTTTACTTATATTTTCGGCTTTTAATATAGTCATTAGTTGGTAGTGTTTAGTGTGAGTCGTGAATCGTTAGTTGTGAGTCGTTAGTTGTTAGTCGTAAATCGTTAGTTGTGAATCGTTAGTCGTTAGTCGTTAGTCGTTAGTTGTTAGTTGTTAGTTGTTAGTTGTTAGTTGTTTAATTTATTTTTTAATAATATAATTTCTGTATCCTAAAATAAGTTTTTTTACGTTTATAATTAAGGTGTACAAATCTTTATGTTCTTCTAGTAATTGTAATCTTAGTATAATTAAATATTGTGTTTCTACCTCGGCCACTGAACCCAATGCGTAATTAAGAAAATTCAACAATTCTTTATCTCCTCTTCTAGCGCTTCCTTCTGCAATATTTGAAGGCACAGATACAGCAGCGCGTCTAATTTGTGAACATAAACCATATTTTTCTGATTCTGGTAAATCTGATGTCCATTTATAAATAACAGTCACTAAATCCATACTTCGTTTCCAAACATCTAGTTCCTTATAATCCATAATTCAAAATATTCATTAGTTTCATCACCCAATTTTAAACTTCATAAACCCGACTCACGATTTACGTTTACCAATTTATGATGTTCCGATTCACATTTTATCGATTCACGTTTCCTCAATTCACGATAAACCGATTTATCGATTCACCATTCATGATTCCTCAATTCACGATAAACCATTCACGATAAACCATTCACGATTCACCTTTCACCATTAACGATTCCTCAATTCACCATTCACCATTCACCATTCACCATTCACCATTAACGATAAACCATTCACCAGCCCTAACCTAAACCGTATCAATAAACTTCTTCTCTGTGCTATTAAACACGATCAGTCCGAATAAAAACACCAATACGCTTACTGCGCCTATATATATAATTTGCAGACTTGATATCTCTCCAACGCCTAGCATAATATGTCGAAACGCTTCTATAACAATAGTCATGGGATTATATGCTACAAGCCAAGAGATACTCGGTAATTTTTCTTCGAAATATGATAACGGATACATCACTGCCGAGCCGTACATTAATAGTTGTACCCCAAAACCGACTAAAAAGGTTAAATCGCGATATTTTGTAGTCATTGATGAGATAAGCATCCCGAAACCTAAGCCTAATAATCCCATAATGAGAACAAGAACCGGTAAGAGCAACAAACTAAGTTCTGGTCTAGCAGCATAAGCTTTGTCTGTAAACACCGTGAAATAGATATAAAACCCAATAAACACGAGCATTTGAATACCAAATTTCACCAAATTAGAGACCACTATCGACATAGGAATTATGACTCGTGGAAAATAGACTTTTCCAAAAATGGACTGGTTTTTAGTAAACGTATCGCTGGTTCCTGTTAGGCAGGCCGAAAAATAGTTCCAGGCGGTAATTCCAGCTAGGTTAAACAAAAAGGCAGGCACACCCGGTTTTACAGGGATGGCAGCCAAATTATTAAAAATAACCGTAAAGATTATAGACGTAAATAAGGGTTGAATAAAATACCATAATGGCCCCAAAATGGTTTGCTTGTATACCGTGACAATATCACGCTTAACGAATAAAAACAGTAAATCTTTATATCGCCAAATCTCTTTAAAATTAAGATCGATTAATTTCCGTTTAGGTGAAATGGTATATAACCAAGGTAATTCTGGTTGGTCGGCTGGATTCAATGGATTTATTTTAGTTGCGCTAATATAATAAATGCTTGCGAATTACAAATTATGAATTGGTATTAGTTGCTGGTTGAATGGTTGAATGGTTGAATGGACGAAATCTTGTATTAGAAACCTAAAACTTTAACAGCTCATAACTAAAAAGAGATTGAAGTTATATAAAATCAACAAGAAAAACCACGCTTCCAACGTCATTCTGAATGCATTTCAGAATCTCAAACGCTTTAAAACCACACTCCAATGAGATACCGAATCAAGTTCGGCATGACGAGACTTTCAGCTAAGAACAATTCACAATCATAAAAACCAAACATCCTCCCAACGTCATTCTGAATTCATTTCAGAATCTCACACGCATTAAAACCATACTCCAATGAGATACCGAATCAAGTTCAGCATGACGATATCAGTAACAAAGCAATGTAAAATTAATAAGAAAAACCACACCCCAACGGCCTATCGAAACATCAGCGTAAAATGTACAGTGAAGCATCCGCAAAATTTTAGGCTGTTTGAGCAAGGAAATCTTGCTAAAAAATAGAAAACGTATTTTAACCAATAGGTATATTCAAAAGATGAGAGATTCAAGCGAGTTCCTAAAATTTAGGATGCAAGCATAACATTTAGATGAAGTTTCGTAAGCCTAGACTTACTTGTCCTGAGCTTAGTCGAAGGGTTTGTTACTTTTTTGGGCAATGCAAAAAAGTAAAGAACAAACAATACCCCCCATCCAATTGTCATTCAGAATTCATTTCAGAATCTCACACGCTTTAAAACCACACTCGAATGAGATACCGAATCAAGTTCGGCATGACGACACCTTCAACTTAGAACATGAAATCCCAAACATAAAAACAAATGATGAACCTAGCGTCATTCTGAATTTATTTCAGAATCCCACACGCATAAAAACACACTCGAATCTATAAAACCGTCCTCAATTTCGACTTCGGGACCCAACCGATGAAGCATCCGTAAAATAAAAAGCTGTTTGAGTACGTCATTAAGCGGACGAGTTCTTTTTATTTAGGATGTAAAACGATGTTGGGTGAATAAGAAAGTGCAGACTAGATTTTTTTGGTTCGTTTTTTTAGCAATGAAAAAAATGAACAAAACATTCACCTAACGTAATTATAAATTTATTTCATAATCTCAAACGCATAAAAACGCACTCGAACACATCATCTCAAATTCAAGTAAATCCAGACAAATTTCACCCCTTCAAAATAGAGTTTACTTATATCTACTATAACCATAGGCTATTACAAAATTCACAATAAAAGCACCTAAACATCATAAATAACATAAAAACGGGGTCAAAAAAGGCTTTAAACTGTTCAGATTTTGCTATTCCATATAATTTATTAGTTTGTCCCTATCATTAATTTAAACATAAAAATAACGTAATGAAATTATTAGTAATTGGAGCGGGAAATATGGGGTTAACCTATGCCGAAGCGATGTCTAAATCGAAGCTTCTTAAAAAAAGAAACATCATGATTTTAGACAGCTCCGACGAGAAAATCGAGAGTTTAAATAAAATCTCACATTTCGACGTCTTCAAAGACCCAAAAGACTGCGTCCCTCAAGCAGACTTAATTTTTTTAGCGGTAAAACCGTATCATGCTGATGAATTATTCGGCAAAATGGCACCTATCGTCACTAAAGGTCAGATTGTAATCTCTTTAATGGCAGGTGTTACTATTAAGCACATTCAAGATGCTTTAGATTTAGCTAAAGTTGTACGTACCATGCCTAATCTACCTGCTAAAGTAGGAAAAGGGTTAACGTCCTACACCGCATCTGAGGAAGTATCAAGAATCGAGCTGTTAACCATTGAAAACTTATTAAACACAACAGGAAAATCGATTCAAGTAAAGAATGAAAACTTTATCGATGCCTCTACGGGAATTTCAGGAAGCGGACCAGCTTACGTATTTTACTTTATGCAAAGTATGATGGAAGCCGCATTGCAAATGGGCTTCTCGGAAAATGTATCTAAAGTATTAGTGAGCCAGACCTTTACTGGTGCAGTAGACTTGTTTAATCAAGACGATATTTCTCCTAACAGATGGATGGAACTTGTTGCATCAAAAGGAGGAACTACCCGTGCTGCCTTAGATAGCATGGACGATAATAATGTAAATGAATTAATAAAAGAGGCTGCATTTGCCGCCTTTAATAGAGCTATAGAACTTGGAAAAGACAAATAAGAAATACAAGCAACGTATTGTCATTAAAGTTGGAACCAACGTAATGACGAATAGAGATAATAGAATTGTAAGACCCGTACTAGACCGTCTGGTAAAGCAAATTGCCGAACTTTACGAGCGTGATATTATCACCGTACTCGTATCTTCGGGTTCAGTAATTGCAGGGATGGAAGTTTTAGGACATTCAGACATTAAAGACAAAGCTTCTAGGAGACAAGTGTATTCTGCTATTGGACAACCAAGAATGATGCGTTTGTATTATAATATTTTTCACGATTATGGTATGAAATGTGCACAGGTTTTGCCAACGAAGAATGATTTCGACCCAGGCGAACACCGTCGTAATATGCAAAACTGTTATGAGAACTTATTATCTGAAGGTGTGATTCCGATTGCGAATGAAGATGATACCGTTTCTTTATCGCACGCGATGTTTTCGGATAATGATGAGTTGGCGTGTTTAATTGCTGAAATGATTGATGCCGATAAACTTATTATCCTAACAGATATTGACGGTTTATATGACGGACATCCAGATGCCGAAGATTCTTCTTTAGTTGAAGAAGTGGGTATTAACGAAAACGTAAATCATTTTATAAATGATGGACTTAAAGGTGAAGCTGAAGGCCGAGGTGGTATGTTATCGAAATTAAACTACGCCAAACAATCAGCTAGAAAAAATATTCCTACGATTATTGCCAACGGAAAAAGCGAAAATACCATTATCGATATTATCGATGGTAAAGCTGTAGGAACAAAAGTAGAAATTTAAAAAACACAGATGAAATTATTAAAGACCGACTTAAAAAACAATGTTTTACAATCCATGATTAATTTAATGGATACCAATAGAGCAGAACTTTTAAGCGCGAACAAGAAAGATTTAGAAGCATTTAGTAAAGACGACCAAGCCATGTACGATCGGTTAATCGTAGATGACAAAAAGATAGATAGCATGATTACCTCGGTAAGAGAAGTTATGCAACAAGAAGACCCTATTGGACAAACAATTTCGCATCGCGTATTAGACGACGGCTTAGAAATCACCAATAAAACAGCTCCATTTGGAACGATAATGATTATATACGAATCACGTCCAGATGTGACTATAGAAGCCGCTGTGCTTGCTTTTAAAGCCAACAATAAGATATTCTTAAAAGGTGGTAAAGAAGCAATTCACAGTAATAAAATATTAGTCGATTTTTGGCATAGAGCCTTAAACGAAAATGGTTTGGATAATAGTTACATTCAGCTGTTAACCTTAAACCGACAGGAAACGCAGGATTTCCTTAAAAATCCTTCAGAGAAATTAGACTTAATCGTACCTCGTGGTGGGGAACGTTTAATTCAGTTTGTAAAGGAACATGCACGATGCGCTGTTTTAGTAAGCGGACGAGGAAATAATTTCCTATTTGTTGATAAAACTGCCGATTGGGATAAAACCATTAAGGTAATTTTAAACGCAAAAACCGATAAAATTTCGGCTTGTAATGCTTTGGATAAAATTCTAATTGCGAAAGATGTTCCTGATTACGAAGCTAAATTAAAAGATTTAGAAGCTATTTTAAAAGCTAAAGGTGTTGAGCTTTTAGTAGATTCTGAAACTCAAAAAATTCTTAAAGACGAGCCTATTATTCCAAATGATGACGTTTGGCATGAAGAGTTTCTCGCTTTAAAATGTTGTATTGGTACAGTGGATTCTTTAGATGATGCCATCGAAAAAATAAACATCTATTCTGGAGGACACTCAGCAACAATTATGACGAATAGCAAAGAGAAAGCTATTCAATTTATGGAAAACGTAGATTGTGCAGCTGTATATCAAAATGCCTCTACCCGATTCACCGATGGTGGAAAAATGGGTGTAGGAGCAGAACTTGCTATTAGTACAGATAAATTACACCACAGAGGTCCGTTAGGACTGAAAGAATTGGTTACAAATAAGTATTATATTTTTGGAGACGGTCACATTCGTGAGTAAACTTTAAAACTATATTTCTATATAAAAATGAAGGCTGCCGCAAGGTGGTCTTTGTTGTTTTTTGTAGTGAGTAGTGAGTAGTGAGTAGTGAGTAGTGAGTAGTGAGTAGGCTTCGACTAGCTCAGCCTAACAGTTCGGTTTAAATATTTTTGTGTTCTCGACTCCGCTCGAACTCCATAGAAATATATGCGTTTTCAACATTTTAGAAGTAATCGATATGAGATGTTCAAAGATTAAACATGGAGATTTTAAAAGGTCTTCGAGCGGAGTCGAGAAGCTTAGCGAAACACAAAGATAGTGCGTGCTAAATTACAACGTATGTTTTGACTAAATAACATATCACTACATATAAATCTTAATGAATATTATTTATCTCATAGCTTAAACTTTAAACCTTATACAAAAAAAAACTGTTCTCGACTCCGCTCGAACATCCTAGAAACGTATGGAGTCTCTATATTTCACATACAATTTGGAAAAGACGATATAAAGATTAAATCTTGAGAAGTTAAACGGTCTTCGAGCGGAGTCGAGAAGCTTAGCGAAACACAAAGATAGTGCGTGCTAAATTACAACGTATGTTTTGACTAAATAACAATATACTAACTACTAATAGTAAATCTTAATGTAACTATATTTAGTCTACTAACTAAGTACTTAAAACTTTAAACCTTATACGTAAAAAAAAAACCGTGGTTACTCCGTACTACCGGCCTACGTAACCTAAGGTCCTAAGGAAACGTTATGGAAGTACTCTAANAATTTCCGACATTACAAGTTTAGGAAAAGGAACGATATAAAGATTAAACATGGAGATTTTAAAAGGTCTTCGAGCGGAGTCGAGAAGCTTAGCGAAACACAAAGATAGTGCGTGCTAAATTACAACGTATGTTTTGACTAAATAACATATCACTACATATAAATCTTAATGAATATTATTTATCTCATAGCTTAAACTTTAAACCTTATACAAAAAAAAAAACTGTTCTCGACTCCGCTCGAACATCCTAGAAACGTATGGAGTCTCTACATATTTTCAACATACAATTTGGAAAAGACGATATAAAGATTAAATCTTGAGAAGTTAAACGGTCTTCGAGCGGAGTCGAGAAGCTTAGCGAAACACAAAGATAGTGCGTGCTAAATTACAACGTATGTTTTGACTAAATAACATATCACTACATATAAATCTTAATGAATATTATTTATCTCATAGCTTAAACTTTAAACCTTATACAAAAAAAAAACTGTTCTCGACTCCGCTCGAACATCCTAGAAACGTATGGAGTCTCTATATTTCACATACAATTTGGAAAAGACGATATAAAGATTAAATCTTGAGAATTTAAACGGTCTTCGAGCGGAGTCGAGAAGTTTAGTGAAATACGAAGATAATGCGTACTAAACTTCAACGTATGTTTTGACTAAATAACGAGTCACTATATTTAAATCTTAATGAATATTACTTATCTCATGGCTTAAACTTAAAACTTATATCAACAAAAAAACTGTTCTCGACTCCGCTCGAACATCCTAGAAGCATGTGGAGCCTTATTGAGTAACCTTAAACCTTACACCAATAAAAAAGGTTCACAACATTTTACAGTCATGAACCTTTTCTTAAAGAATATGTTGTTAATAGATTTAGAATATTTTTATTCCAACACCTACTTGAATGTTATGATTTGAAGCTTCTAAAGGCTGATCATCGTCATACACATTAGAGAATCCGTAAACATATCTTACATCGACATAAAAGTCGTCTAAAAAGATATATTCAGCACCGACTACACCAGAAAATACTAAGTTTCTAAATCCGTCTTCGTATTCATGAATTTTAAGTCCCATTTGAGGCCCTAATCCAACTGAAACTTTTTCCCACATGGTATATTTAAAGAATACTGGTAAATTAAGGTAATCAATTCTTAATGCTTCATCTTTAGCGCCTTCAGCAGAATATTGAATTTCTGGAGCGATTGAGAATTTCTCGGTAATACCATATTGTGCAGTGAATCCAACAACAAACCCATTTCTATGCGCATTACCAGAAGGTACGTTAGATTCGTAATTTAAATTTGACATATTAATCCCTGCTCTTACACCAAACAGATCGAATTGGGCAAAACTCGTTGTTGTAGCAAGTATGGTTATAACTAATAAAGTAATTTTTTTCATATTTGATAGATTTTGACGCTAAGTTAAAATTTATAGAATCACTTTGATATTATTTTAGACAATTGTAAGAAAAAAAAGATGAACGGCAGATTTATCCGTTAAAACAACTGCTTACTTGAGACCGTTTCGTAATATAAACTCTTAATAATCCCATCACTTAACCCAATTTTAGGCACGTAAATATCTTTAGCGCCACTCCATTTCATTGCAGATAAATAAATTCGTGCTGCAGGAATAATAACATCGGCACGATCCTGATTTAAATCTAATTCGGTTATACGCTCATCGTAAGAATACGACTGTAGCATGTTGTAATAAGACGTTAAGTAAAAGAAGGTTAATGGTTTCCCTACAGCTTTTCCTGAAACTTTAAATATTTTATTAATATTTCCTCCAGAACCTATAAGGTCTATTTTATCGTATTTTTTAGTATTTACTTTAATCCAAGCTTCAAGTTCACTCCAAGTTTCGCGCTTCACCATATCGTTTAACAAGCGTACGGTTCCAATTTTAAAAGACCTCGATATTTCAGTCTTTCCATGGTCGATAACTGTAAACTCGGTACTTCCACCTCCAACATCTACATACAAGTATGTTTTATCGGGATTGATGTAAGCATTTAAATCGGTTGCAGCAATAATTGCAGCTTCTTCGTCACCTTCTATAATATCGATATTAATATCTGATTGTTGCAGAATTTGCTCCACCACTTGCGGTCCGTTTTTAGCTTCACGCATAGCCGATGTTGCACAGGCTTTATATTTTTCAACTTTATGAGATTTCATAAGTAATTTAAAAGCGTGCATGGTATCGATCATGCGCTCTATATTTTGTTCAGAAATTTTCTGTTGTAAAAACACATCGGCTCCCAAACGAATAGGCACACGAACTAATGAACTCTTCTTAAACTTAGTAGGTTTTCCTTCTTCTTCAATAATATTAGCAATAAGTAACCTTACGGCATTAGACCCAATATCGATTGCTGCATATTTTTTTATTATAAGCATATTACTCTTTTAACTTCTTTAAATAGTACTCGTAAGTAGCAAATTGTGATCTGACTTTAGGTTTGCTATCTTTCTTATATTCGTTAGTCTGTTTTAAGTTTAAAATTCGGGCTTTTACATTATCGCTCCAACAAATATCGAAAGTATCCATAAGTTCTTTCTTGATGCTTTCATCGTAAATAGGACAGGTTACTTCTACCCTATTTTCTATATTCCTGGTCATCCAGTCTGCAGACGAAATAAAGACTTTAGGATTTCCGCCATTTTCAAAGATATAAAGTCTTGTATGTTCTAAGAATTTATCGACTATACTAATTACTTCAATATTTTCACTCATGCCTTTAACACCAGGAACCAAACAACACAACCCTCTAACAATCATCTGTATTTTTACTCCTGCTCTACTTGCTTCATAAAGTTTATCGACCATTTTATAGCTAGAAATACTATTCATTTTAAGTCGGATACTAGCTGGTTTCCCCAATTTCACATTTATAATTTCAGCATCTATTAATTTAAAAAATGCTTTTTGGGTATAATGCGGTGAAGTAATAATATGTTTATAGGTATAAATAAGGTAATTGGTTTCGAAAAAACTAAACACCTTATTGATATCTTTTAATATTTTTTGATTGGCTGTAAATAAGGTATAATCGGTATAAATTTTAGCTGTAGATTCGTTAAAATTCCCTGTACTTACAAACCCATATCTTACTATTTTTTTCTGTTCTTCGCGTTCTATAACACACATTTTACTATGTACCTTTAAACCTTGAACACCGAATATTAAATTAATACCCTCTAATTCCATTTGCTCGGCATAAGCTATATTGGCTTGCTCGTCGAAACGCGCTTGCAACTCTATAGACACCGTAACCTTCTTTCCGTTTTTAGCAGCATTAATTAATGAACTAGCAATGTGCGAAATCTGAGCCAATCTATAAATGGTAATTTTTATAGTTTTAACCTGTGGATCTAAAGCTGCCTCTCTTAAAAACTTAACAACATAAGAGAATGTATGGTAAGGTGCATATAATAAATAATCTTTTTTAGCAATTACCGAAAATATACTTTGCTCTAATGTAAGCCCTTTTACAGGTAATGGTTCTATTTTATCGTACAACAAATCGGTTCGTCCTAAACTAGGAAATCCCATATAGTCGCGTCTATTATGATATCGTCCGCCAGGAATAATACTATCCGACGGTTCAATATTCATCTTTTTTAACAAATAATGAAGGGTCTCTTGTTCGATTTCCTGATCGTAAACAAATCTTACAGGTTCACCAATTTGTCTATGTTTTACACTATCTGATAATTTATCGATAAAACTCTTACTTAAATCACTTTCAAAATCTAACTCACCATCTCTAGTGATTTTAATCATATGCGCTGAAACAGATTTAAAATCGAATATATTAAAAATATCTTTTAGGCAATAACGCAGTAAATCGTCTAACATGATAATGTAATCTTTGTTTCCTTCCATAGGAAGCACAACAAATCGATCCATGTTTTTAGAAATTTCGATTAAAGCATACTGATTTTCGCCAGAATTCATTTCCATTCTAACCGCTAAATAAGCCGCACTATCTTTTAATAAAGGAAGTTTTACCAAATCGTTTAAAACTATGGTAACAAGTGCAGGGCTAATTTTTTGAATAAAGTAGTGTTTTATAAAATCGTGTTGTGAAGGTGAAATTTGAGTTTCGTTAATAATAAATATATTCTCCTTTTTAAGCTTCTCTTGAATATCGCGTAAGATTTTTAAACTTTCGGATTGCTGTTCGATTACAATTTTTGTAATGATTTCTAACAACTGACTCGCTTTAATTCCGCCAAGTTCACTTTTACCTGCTTTACCCGCTAAAGCAATACGCTTAACTGTGGCATAACGCACTTTAAAAAACTCATCTAAATTATTTGAAAATATGCCTAAAAAACGTAGACGTTCTATTAATGGTACATTTTTATCTTCTGCCTCTTGGAGTACTCTGGCATTAAATTGAAGCCAACTAATTTCTCTATTAATATAGGTATTGTTAGTTTTTTCGATTTTATTCATTTAGCATTTTTTTAATGTCCTACAAACATATTGTATTTAGTTTTCAATATGGTGTATTAAATATTATTATGTAGTTAATAAAAATAAAAAAAATACTATTAATCTAGAGCTTTTGGAAACAATTTTAATTTTAAAGTTCCCGGTTTTAAATCCGTCCAATGGTCAATGTCAAATTCTAAAAGTACCAATCCGCTCGTTGGCACATTATCTATAAAAATATCGCCATACGTGTTCACAAAATTATTGAATGCATTATTATGACCAAATAGATAAACAGACGGTATAGAATCGGGTAAAGATTTAACAAATTGAACGAGCGAATTTCCTTGGAAATCATATAAATCTTCAGTAATATTGATGTCTATATGAGACTTGGGATTATAATGTTCTACAAAAAGTTTACACGTATCTAAGGCACGTTTAGCCGGACTGGAATATACATGTTTTAAAGGTTGATTTTGAAGTACATTAAATCGATTACAAACTTTAATTGTATTTTTTATCCCAATGGTTTTTAAAGGTCTATGCCGATCATCAACATCGTACTTCCATGACGATTTGGCATGCCTTACAAGTATTATTGTTTTCATTTCCGTTTTTATGTTTAGAAGCAAATTTAACACACTTTAACAAACTAATCTACAGTATTTTAACTTAAATTATACTTATATTTTCTTAATAAAATCTAAAGAAAACACAAGATAATAGCAATTTAATCGTTAAAGTGCACTTTACGGCGTTTAAAAACTTTACACGTTCACTTAGTCGAATATATTAAAGATTTTAACATGATTTTTTGTTTTTGTGGGTCTATCTACCGTTTTTTGTAGGTATTAATTATGAAGAACATGATCCCAAATCTAATTTCAAAACCTAAAGTCTGTTATTCTGTAACCCAGAATACTCCCAAAAAAACTTTATTCCTTAAAAATTAGTATTACTTGCTAACCACTTGTAACGCTATTTGCTGTTTGAAATTTAAAAGATTATTTTTTTATGATTAATGGACAAACCCTTAAATCAATAAATTGTTTATGAGAATAAATTACACTTTAATTCCCATGCTTAATTTGAATACTACAAGCTCTATTAAGAGACCTACGATTATGGAGTATGTAGCTTTTAGAAGAAGCTTGTATTCAAACATTTTTCTAAATCGAGTTTCCAATCTTCAACAATTTAATGTTAAGGAAACAATAAATCATTTAGAAAAATTTTCTTTTGTAAGACATATAAGAAAATCAGTTTTAGTTAGGCCAACTCAGTTGGGTGTACTAAATTTAATTATAGATCCAATAATAACAAATAAATTTAAAGTTGTTAATCCATCATAAGTAGTATTAGGATAACTTAATCGATTCATGAAATGAAAAAATTTTACGCTAAGAAAATTAAAGTTTATAAAAACATAAAACAGTATTCGCTGTTAGCATTAATGCTAATGGCTTTTGGTTTTTATAGCTATGGTCAGTCAGCAGTACCATTTAGCTCGAGGGCTAATTATACTGTACAAGGAGATTTTACTATAATAGGTAATACAAACCTTGCTCCTATGAACCCAGGAGCGGGTAATGATTCTGGAGATATGTTTTATGTGGATATAGATGGAGAACCTGGTACGGTTAACTCTTCGTCTGCAGACATTAATCTTTTAGATGATAATGGACAGGTAGCTAACAATTCTAATATTGTATATGCCGGATTATATTGGACAGGACGTCCAGGTCCAGACCAAACGTTTGTTGTAAACACAGACAATGGTCCAAAAACATTAAATAAATCAGTGGTATCTTTAAAAGGCCCTAATTCAGGATATACAACGGTAACCGCAAATCCTGGAGATATTTACTACCCTGAAAGTGTATACGATAATATGTATATTGCATTTGCAGATGTTACCGATTATGTTAAACAAAACGGTACGGGTAGTTATACTGTTGCCGATATCGCCTTGGTTGAAGGTCAAGACCTTTCGTCTAACCTAGGTATCGGATATTACGGAGGATGGAGTATGGTTATTGTTTACCAGAATCCAACTATGAAAATGCGTAATATTGGTGTTTTCGATGGTTATTCTTTTAAAAATGTACCTGGTGATAATGGATATGTACCAGCAAGATATATTAATCTAGATATTAGCAACTTAAACACTTCGGATATTGTTAACGCCCAAATAGGCGTTATGGCCGGAGAAGGTGATGCTGATTTAAATGGTGATTATTTAGCTACTCAACGAAATGGGAGTACAGCTTATAATAACCGACTGGAACATAGTCCGAATACCGCATTAAACTTTTTTAATTCTACAATAACTGTTGACGGCTCTGTAAGAAACCCTAGTGGTGAAGTATATGGGTTGGACTTACATAAATTTGATCTTCCAGGCTCAAGTGTTGCCCCTGGACAAGATGCATTATCTTTCGAATATGTAGCAACTAAGGACAAATATGTAATTTATAACTTAACCTTATCTTTTGAAGATAACACCTTACCAATACCTCCTGTAGATGCAACTTATGAGTGTCTTGCAGATGTTCCTGCCGGAGAGGCATTAAGTGCAATGGATAATTGTGCTCCTGGAAATGAAATTACTTCGCTTCCTCAGGATAGTGTTAACTCTAGTGATCCTTGTAATGTTATTATTACACGTACTTGGTCATTCACAGATTCTTGTGGTAATACATCGCAAGTTTCTCAAACTATTAATGTAGTCGACACGACTGCTCCTATTGCGCCAGAAGCTCCTGCAGATATAACGGTTGCTTGTTTAACAGACGTTCCTGCAGATCTTGAATTAGAAGCAACAGATAATTGTGGAGCTATTATAACTGCAACAGGTGTAGACACTATAGTCGCTTCAGATGGTACATGTAACCAATCCGTAATTCGTACATGGACTTTTGCAGATGCTTGTGGTAATACTTCAGAAGTAACACAAAACATAATGGTGGTTGATGATATCGCTCCTATATTTATTAGCGGACCTCAAGACCTTGTTTATGATTGTGATGGAGAACAAAGAAATCCAACAATTGATGCTTGGGTAGAACTTAACGGATATGCTTTAGCAGAAGATAATTGTTCTGAGATTACTTGGACAAACAATTACGATGGTGAAAGTTTAACATGTAACGAATCGGTTACTGTAGAATTTACAGCTACAGATGCATGTGGAAACTCAATTTCACAATCTGCAACATACACACTTAACGATGTTAATGCACCAACTATAGATACTGAACCAACAGATTTAGTATTAGAATGTAATGAAAATTCACAAAGTACTTTAAATACTTGGTTAATGTCTAATGGTGGAGCTATAGCAACAGATATTTGTTCTGCAGAGGTATCATGGACTAACGATTTTGATCCAGCTGCTTTCACTTTAGAAGCTTGTGGTGTAGACAACGCAACTACAGTTATTTTCTCAACGTATGACGATTGTGGGAATATAGCAACAACTACTGCAACTATTACGGTAATCGATGAGACTGCTCCAACAGTACCAACTAACGTACCTGCAGATGTTACTGTAGAATGTTATGAAGATATTCCTGCTATGATTAATCTTACTGCAACAGACTTTTGTGCTGGTGAGATTACTGTACCTGGTGTAGATACAGAAGATAATACAGATCCAACTAACATTATTATAACGCGTACTTGGACATTCGCAGATGCTTGTGGAAACACTTCTGAAGTTTCTCAAATAATAACAGTAAACGATCAAACTGCTCCTGTTTTAGATGGTGCTGCTCCTGCAGATTTAGCCTTAGAGTGTGTATCAGATGTTCCTGCAATGGAAGCATTAACGGCAACAGATAATTGTTCTGGAATAATTACTTCTAACGGAACTGAAACTATTAACGACACAGATGCTTGTAATATTATCATTACTCGTAACTGGATATTCGCTGATGAAAGTGGAAACACTACTGAAGTTTCTCAAACCATAACCGTTAAAGATGAAACGGCTCCTGTAGTAGATAATACTCCTGCAGATTTAACTCTTGATTGTAGTGATGAAATACCTGCAATAGGATCGTTAACTGCTACAGACAATTGTGCTGGAATTATAACTTCTCAAGGAACAGAAACAGTAGATGATTCTAATCCTATTTATACAGTTATAACACGAACTTGGACTTTTGCTGATGCTTGTGGAAACACTACGGAAGCTACTCAAACTATAACAGTAGAAAAAGATGACACTGCTCCTGTAGTTGATAATGCACCTGCAGATGTTACTGTAGAGTGTATTGATGATGTTCCTACAATGGAAGCATTAACTGCAACAGATGATTGTTCTGGTACTATTACATCTAACGGTACAGAAACAATTAACGATGCTGATGCTTGTAATGTAATCATTACTCGTAACTGGGTATTTACAGATAACAGCGGAAATTCTACAGACGTATCTCAAACCATTACAGTAGCAGATACTCAAGCACCAATTGTACCTACAATTCCTGCTGATGTAACTATTGATTGTGCAGATGAATTACCAGCAATGATAGACTTAACTGCTCAAGACAATTGTGGTTCTATGGTAACAGTATCTCCTGTAGATGTTACAAACGACACAGATGCTTGTAATATTATAATTACACGTACTTGGACTTTCGAAGATGCTTGTGGTAATGTAAGTACAGGGAGTCAAATTATTAATGTTATAGACGAAACAGCTCCTACATTTATTGCGGAAGCTACAGATATCGTATTTAATTGTGATGGAGAACAAAGAAATCCAACTATCGATGCTTGGGTAGAGCTTAACGGTTATGCTTTAGCAGAAGACAATTGTTCTGAAGTAACTTGGTCAAACAATTACGATTCTACTGCAGACATCTGTAACGGTGCTGTAGAAGTAATCTTTACAGCGACTGATGCATGTGGAAACTCAGTAGATACAGCAGCAACTTATACTATTATAGATGAACTTGCTCCTGAGATTACTACACAAGCTCAAGACATAACTTTAGAATGTGGAGACTCAAATATTACAGACATTCAAAATTGGTTAAACACAAATGGAGGTGCAATGGCACAGGACGTTTGTTCTGATGTAATTTGGAGTAATGATTTTGACTCTAGTGCTTTAGATAATGCTACTGACGTTACGGTTACTTTTACTGCTTCTGATGCATGTGGAAACATGAGCACAACTTCAGCAACAATTATCCTAACAGATAATATTGCTCCTATTATTGAAACACCAGCTCAAGATTTAGTAGTAGAATGTAACGAAGATGCTGCAGATGTTATTAATGCATGGTTAGCTACTAACGGTGGTGCAATGGCAACTGATAATTGTTCAGACATTACTTGGACTAACAATTTTACAAGTGGTGCAACAACTGTAACATTTATAGCTACCGATGCTAATGGTAACTCAGTAACGACTACTGCTACTATTACGTATATGGACGACTCTGCTCCTATTCTTGACACTCCTGCACAAGATTTAGTAGTAGAATGTAACGAAGACGCTACAAATGTTATCAATGCATGGTTAGCAAATAACGGTGGTGCAACAGCAACTGATTACTGTTCAGACATTATTTGGTCTAACGACTTCTCAAATGGTGCTACAACTGTAACTTTTACAGCTACCGATGCTAATGGTAACTCAGTAACGACTACTGCTACTATTACGTATATGGATGACTCTGCTCCTATTATAGAGACAGCTGCTCAAGATATCGTAGTAGAATGTAACGAAAATCCTGATGATATCATTAACGCATGGTTAACGTCTAACGGAGGTGCTACAGCAACTGACTACTGTTCAGATATTACTTGGACTAACGATTTCACATTTGGTGCTACAACAGTAACGTTTACAGCTACCGATGCTAATGGTAACTCTGTAACAACTACTGCTACCATTACTTATATGGATGATACAGCTCCTATTCTTGAAACACCAGCACAAGATTTAGTTGTAGAGTGTAACGAAAATGCAGCTGATGTTATTAATGCATGGTTAGCTACTAACGGTGGTGCAACAGCAACTGATTACTGTACTGACATTACTTGGACTAACGATTTTACAGAAGGTGCTACAACTGTAACCTTTACTGTTATCGATGCTGCTGGTAATTTCGTAACAACTACAGCTACGATTACTTATATTGATGAAACTGCTCCTGTAGTAGATAACGCTCCAGTAGATACAACATATGCTTGTATAGACGATGTTCCTACTTTAGACGCATTAACAGCTACAGATGCATGTGATGGAACTATAACTGCTGAAGGAACTGAAACTATAGACAATGCAGATGCTTGTAACGTAACAATTACTCGTACTTGGATGTTTACAGATGCTAGTAATAATTCTACAACTACAACGCAAGTTATTACAGTTATAGATGATGTTGCACCTACAGCAACTGCACCAGCAGATGTTACAGTAGAATGTACAGACGATGTACCAGCAATGATTGATATTACTGCAACAGACAACTGTGGAGCTACTATAACTTCAACAGGAGTGGATACGGTTAACGATATCGATTCTTGTACTAGTGTAATCACTAGAGTATGGTCGTTTACTGATGCTTGTGGTAACACATCTGAAGTTTCTCAAATTATAACTGTAGCAGATGTTACTGCTCCAGTATTAGTAAATAGTTTAGATACTAATGTTACGGTTAACTGTGCTCCTCTTCCTGAGAAACCAGAATTAGAGTTTACAGATAACTGTTCTACAAATGTAAATGTTGTATATACTGAGGATAACACGTCTACAGGTGCAGCATACGAAAACTATCAAGTTATTAGAGATTGGACAGTATCAGATTCTTGTGGAAATACAGCAGTGTATACACAAACAATCAACGTTAATGTATTACAAGCTCCAGTATTAGAATACGATTCAAGATGTACAGAAGGTGGTGCTATAGATTTAGATAGCTACTTAGCAGATTCTGATGAAAATGGTACTTGGGTAGTAGACTCTGGAGATGCAACCTTAAATGGTAGTATATTTGACCCTATTAATGTAGAAGTTGGAACTTATGTTTTCACATTCACAGAAGCAGATGGATGTGCTAACCAAACAACGGTTACTATTGAAGTAAACGAAGATTGTGTAGAGCCAACTTGTGATCCTATTGTATCTACATCGGTAACACCAAACGGTGACCAATGGAACGAATACTTTACAGTAACAGGATTAGATAGATGTGGATTTGTAATAGATGTAGAAATCTACAACCGTTGGGGATCATTAGTATTCAAAGCTCAGGATTACCAAAACAACTGGAATGGAAAAGGTGGTAATGGTGGATTCGGAAGTTCAGAGATTTTACCTACAGGAACATACTATTATATTGTAACACTAAAAAATAGCGGATTGAAACCACTAACTGGTCCAATTTACTTAGGAACAGGAACCAAATAAAAAATAACCTATGAAAATTTTAAAGTATCACATAGTAGCTATTGCATTATTGAGTTGCACGGTTGGGATGGCACAACAGTTGCCTCAGTTTACACAATACATGTATAACACTATTTCTATTAACCCTGCATATACAGGAAGTAGAGAAACATTAAGTGTAGTTGGACTTCATAGAAGCCAATGGGTTGGTATCGATGGTGCCCCTACTACACAAACACTTTCTGTTCACAGCCCGCTTAACAACGAAAAGATGGGATTAGGAGGTTCGTTTATACATGATGAACTGGGACCAGAAAATTTCAATTATTTATATGCTAGTTTCTCTTATACCATTAATACGGGAGAGAATTCTAAATTAGCTTTTGGTATTAACGCTGGGTTTACTCAGTATAGTTTAGACCAAGATTTTAGATTACAAAACCCTAACGATCCAATTATCTATGGTATAGAAGATCGTTGGGATCCTAATGTAGGTGCTGGTGTATACTGGCATTCTACAAGATGGTATTTAGGTCTATCGGCTCCAAGAATTCTTAATAACGATTATGCAACTAACGAATACGAAGCTTTAGAGCGTGTGAGTTACTATTTAACTGGAGGGTATGTGTTCAACCTTGGAGACTACACAAAACTTAAACCTTCATTTTTAGTAAAAGCAACTAACGGTGCTCCGTTATCTTACGACTTAAGTGCAAACTTCTTATTCTACGATAAGTTTTGGATTGGTGCTGGTTTCAGACATAATTCAGGTGTAGATGGAAACCAAGTTAACGGCGTTTCAGACTACGAATTTAGAGGTACAAATGCTATTGCAGGTATGATTGACTTTCAAGTGTCTAAACAACTTAGAATTGGTTATACATACGAATCTCCGATTAACTCTGAAATCAAATACTACCAAAGCGGAACACACGAAATTTTGTTAATGTTCGAACTATTTAAAGAGAGACGTATAAAATCCCCAAGATATTTCTAAAAGACTACCACTATGAAGAAAAAAATTATATTCGCTATACTAGCACTTTCAAGTACTTTTATCTTTGCTCAGAAAAAGGTAGCCGACAAATTCTTTAAAAATTACGCTTATGTTAAAGCCAGTGATTTATATCAAGATGCTGTTAAAAAAGGAGATAGTAGTGCACATGTATTAACACGATTAGGAGATTGTTATTATAACAACTCAAATTCAGAGCAAGCTGCCGTTTGGTATTCTGAAGCTATTAAAAAATACGACGATGTAGACCCTATATACTACTACAAATACGCACAGTCTTTACGTAGTTTAGGTCAGTATGAAGATGCTGTTGTCTATTTAGAAAAGTTTAATGCTGTACAAGCTGACGAAGATCGTATTGATGGAACAGACTTTACTAACGTTGCACTTTACGAAAAACTAAAAAGTACAGAAGGTGTTTACGTAGAATTGGTTAATCTACCTATAAATACTAAAAACTCTGACTTTGGAGGATTTGAACACAATGGAACATTTTACTTCGCTTCTACTTCTAAAAAGAATAGAGATGAATTATATGCTTGGAATAACGAACCATTTTTAGATATCTACCAATCTCAGATTTCAGAATCTACAGATGGTGAGGATGCTTCAGATTATAGTTATCCAAACTATGTTAACGCAGACGATATCAATACAAAATATCACGAAGCGAGTGTTGCTATTACTAACGATGGTAAAACCATGTATTTCACTAGAGATAACGTAAGTAATAATAAAAAATTAAAAGCTGACCGTGAAGGTACATCGCACTTAAAAATTTACAAAGCCACTTATATCGATAGTACTTGGCAAGATGTAAAAGAATTATCTATTAACGATAAAGTCTTTTCTACTGGTCACCCTGCTTTAAGTCCAGATAACAAAACTTTATACTTTACTTCAGATAGAGAAGGTGGTTTTGGACAAACAGATATTTGGAAGGTTGCTATTTTAGGAGAAGACAATTACGGATTTCCTGTTAACTTAGGTGCAGCTGTAAATACTGAAGGTAAAGAAATGTTCCCTTTTGTTGCGCAAGACGAAACGTTATACTTTTCTTCAGACAGTTATTTAAACTTAGGATTCTTAGATATCTTTAAATCTGATATCTTAAAAGGCGGTACTAATGTTGAAAACTTAGGAGCACCTTATAATAGTGGTTACGACGATTTCGCTTTTAACATCAACCCTGAAAAAGGTAGAGGATACTTATCTTCTAACCGTGAAGGTGGTATGGGAGGAGACGATATTTATTCTTTCGAAATCTGTTACCAACACATAAAAGGAACTGTTAGAGATAGTAGAACCGTGTTACCATTAGCATTTGCAAATGTTCAGTTAATTGACGAAACAGGTAAAGTTATTGAAGAGCAAATGGTAGGTGAAGACGGTATGTATTCTTTCCGTGTAAGATGTAACGCAACTTATAATGTATTAGGTAGCAAAGCAGATTACAAAGATGACTTACAATCTGTAAGCACATCTTTAATTAACGGAAACGATGTTATTACTGATCTTAACTTAATACCACTTATTATTGATGACGAGATTGTACTTAACCCTATCTTCTTTGACTTCGATAAATGGGATATTAGAACTGATGCTGCTTACGAGTTAGAAAACATTGTAAGTGTTATGAGAGAACACCCTAATATGGTTATTAAAATTGAATCTCATACAGATAGTCGTGGTCCAGATAACTACAACTTAACATTATCTGATAAGCGTGCTAAATCTACTAGAGATTATATCTTATCTAGAGAGATTGATCCTTCTAGAATAGAAAGCGCTATAGGTTACGGAGAAACTCAGTTAATCAACGAATGTGCGAATGGTGTGAAATGTACTAAAGAACAACATCAAGCAAACAGACGTTCTAAGTTTATTATCTTAGGAGCTCAAGAATAATTGACACTCTATTTTATATTATAAAAAAAGCCGCTATTTAGCGGCTTTTTTATTTCTACTAAGTTCCCAATTTGTGCCCTCCTATTCCATCTTAATAGAAGTGGATTTGTAATGTCAATAAATAAGACCAACAGATATTAGATGAAAAAGACAGCTTTAAAATTTTATGATTTTAAACAAGAATGGATTTGCAAAGTTTCTTCCCATAGTTGATGCTTTTAGCCTTCTTAGGTTTTAAATTATATACTGTTCGACTTTATTATAATATTTAGACAATTACACAATTCACTACATGATACTAAAATTGAAAAAGATTTTTAGATGAACTAATGGCATCTTAATAATGTACCGCCTCAAAGAAATTACTCTATTTTAACTTTTAAGACATTGATTTAATATTCAAATATGGAAATAACATCAATAGAACTATCATGTTATAGAAGCCCTCAAACGACAGGATAAGACTATTTAATTATAACCTAATAAGCTCACTCTCTAATTTAGATTATAACTATACTCTAGACATCTAAAAAGTTCAACCTTATTTGCCTTTCTAAAAACACAGACCGCTCCCCTACACTTTTAATGCACCTTGTAATGTAGACTTAATGAATTCTTGAATACAAACTAAAACTATTGAAATTATCGAATATGTGTAAAATAATGTAGATACTATTTTCTTGCTAATTACTAATAACTCCACATCATGGGTAGCACATATAAGCCTACATAGCGAATATGTACATATCATGAAGATCGATAAGTAAAAGGATTAAATGTTTAAGAAGCTATAATTTAGACGATACAAGACCTAAACAGCTATCTACACCTTCATTATACCTACAAGTAAAGTAACATTGGTAATTGCATTTATAGACTCTAATAAAGCCTTTGTAAGCATCTTTATAAAAAAGAGACCACTGACTTGAATACTATACTTATGCCTCGTTTCTTTATAAACTTGACATAAACCTCAACGGATTCATCAAGAATCTTAAAAGGTGTATGATTAAAGGCAAAACAATGAAAGCAATATGACTCTGCTTGCATTTAGTCAGTAATCAAGATGCAAACACTTTTTAGAATCAACTTATAATTTGGGTAAGTTTGGATAGTATTTAAGGTGTAAATTGTAAAGAAGAGGTGGTAGATTTTAGCGATTTTAAGACATAAAAAAAACCTGTGAATAATATTCACAGGTTTTTTAAGAACTAGAAATGTTACTAATTATTTAGCAGCATCTAATTTAGCTTGGATTTCTTTAGACTTTGCAGTCTCCCCAGTCGCATTGTAAATATTTATTAATTGTTGGTAAATATTTGGTTCTGGATTTGGGTTCTTTTCAATATACTTTATTAAAGCATCTGCTCCTTGATCAAATAAGCTTGTTTTCTTAGCACGTAATTCGTCATAACGAGCGTTATCTTTAGCGCTAGTTCCTAAACTGTTCATTTCTTCAATAAGCTCGTTCCCTTCATCAATATAAGTAGTAGACTCATTTAAAGCTGCATCAGCATAATCTGGCTTTAATACTAAAGCTTTTTGGAAAGATGCTCTAGCTTGTTCAAAATCTTTATTTTTTAAAGCAATAACACCAATATTGTAATGTAAGTTTGGATTGTCTGGTTGCTGCTTAATAGCTTCTTCCATTAATGCACTAAACTTTTCAGTATCTTCTAACTTTAAGTATAAGTTTGCTTCAGATAAGATTAAATCAATGTTTTCTGGATCTTGTTGTCTAGCTTTTTTAATTGCAGCTAAAGCTTCTTCACTTTTGTCTTGAGACACATAAATTAAAGCAATGTTTTTAGTAATTTCAGCTTGCTTAGATTCCGTTACACGTTGACCTGGCTTGTTATGAGATTTTGCTTTTACGAATAAGTCTCTGTTCTCTTTAGACATAACTTCTTCTTTACCAGTCTCGATGTTTGTAGCAAAATACTCGGTAGTAATACCTGTATATCCTAACTCATCTAAAGTGATATAGTGTTTTAAAGCTGTATCGTAATCTTTGTCTTGAACAGCACTTACAGCTGAATAATACAAATACGTCGTATCTGCTGGTACCATGTTATACAATTGCTCAAATTCTGTACTTGCAGCTTTATAGTTTCCACTAGTAAAGCTCTCGTTAGCTTTTGTTAAAAATGAGTTTTGCATAACGCTAGTCAGTTCAGCAACTTCTCCTTTCATAGAGTCATCTACCATACTTAGACTTTCGATAGCCTTATTTACATCCTCTGCAGAACCTGCACCATTTGCATACAACGCTTCAGCTTGTAAGAAATAGTATTTAGATTTATACTTGTCGTCTATAGACGAAAGTGTTGGCGTTACTTGATTTAATGCTGCTTTAGCTTCTGCGTAGTTGTTACTTTTAATCGCCTTTTCTGCTGCCTTTAGCTCTTTTTTTTGTGCAAAAGAAAATGCACTTATTGATAAAGCTAAGGCAACTATAACCTGTTTCTTCATGGTAATCAAATTAAGTTAATTGTTTTTATTAATTGTTTTCTAGATTGTTATTTTCTTCAATTGTAGAGTCATCTTCAGTACTAGGTACATCTTCGCCTTCTACAGCTTCAACGTCTACAACAACTTCTTCTTCGTGCATTACTTTTGCAACTGCTGCAATAGAATCTCCACTACGTAAGTTTATAAGCTTAACACCTTGAGTTGCTCTACCCATAACACGTAAATCTTGTACTGCAATTCTAATGGCAATACCCGATTTATTAATAATCATTAGATCATCGGCATCAGACACCGTTTTAATTGCTACCAGTTTACCGGTTTTCTCAGTAATAGAAATGGTTTTTACACCTTTTCCTCCACGGTTAGTAATTCTATATACTGGCTCTCCATCTTCTGGATCATCAATATAAGTACGCTTACCATATCCGTTTTCTGATACGACTAATACAGATTCTTCTTGCGGGTTCTCTACAGTAATCATGCCAACTACCTCATCATCTTTGTCGGATAATGTAATACCACGAACTCCAGAAGCTCCTCTACCCATTGGTCTCGTTTTCGCTTCTTCAAATCGAATTGCTTTTCCTGATTTTAAAGCTAGCATTACTTGACTTGTTCCTGTAGTTAATTTCGCTTCCATTAACACATCGTCTTCCTTAATTGTAATGGCATTAATTCCATTTGTTCTTGGACGAGAATATTGCTCTAATGACGTTTTCTTAACCTGACCATTTTTAGTGGCCATAATAACGTAATGGCTGTTAATGTAATCTTCATCTTTAAGATCTTGAGTACATATAAACGCCATGACTTTATCGTCTTGTTCTATATTTATTAAATTCTGAATTGCTCTACCTTTAGACGTTTTACTTCCTTCAGGAATTTCGTAAACACGCATCCAGAAACATTTTCCTTTTTGAGTAAAGAATAACATATACTGGTGGTTTGTACCCACAAATAAATGCTCTAAGAAATCTTCGTTACGTGTAGTAGATGCTTTTTGCCCTACTCCACCTCTATGTTGTGTTTTATATTCGTTAAGCGACGTACGTTTAATATATCCTGCATGAGAAATAGTAATAACAACTTGCTCATCTGGAATCATATCTTCAATGCTTAAGTCTCCTCCTGCATATTCAATAATAGAACGACGTTCGTCTCCGTACTTCTCTTTTACAACCTGCAGTTCTTCTTTAATGATATCCATTCGACGCTCTTTACGGTCTAAAATATCTTTTAAGTCATCGATTGTAAGTTTAATCTCGTCGTATTCCGAACGTAATTTATCTTGCTCCAGTCCTGTTAATTGACGCAGACGCATTTCAACAATCGCTTTTGCTTGAACTTCTGAAAGATTAAAACGCTTAACTAAGTTTGCTCGTGCTTCATCGGCATTAGAAGAGGCTTTAATAATTTCGATAACCTCATCAATATTATCTGAAGCAATAATTAATCCTTCTAAAATGTGAGCACGTTCTTCAGCTTTACGCAATTCGTAAGTGGTACGTCTTACTACAACTTCATGTCTGTGTTCAACAAAATGATGAATTAAATCTTTTAAGTTTAACAATTCTGGACGTCCGTTTACAAGTGCAATATTGTTTACACTAAAGGATGTCTGTAATTGTGTATATTTAAATAATTTATTTAAAACGATATTAGGAATTGCATCACGTTTTAACACGTAAACAATACGCATCCCATTTCTATCCGATTCGTCTCGAATGGTAGCAATACCTTCTAATTTTTTCTCGTTAACTAAATCGGCAGTCTTTTTAATCATGTCTGCCTTGTTAACTTGGTACGGAATTTCTGTAACAATAACACATTCGCGACCTTGAACTTCTTCAATATTGGCTTTAGCACGCATTACAATACGTCCGCGACCTGTATGAAAAGCTTCTTTTACGCCATCGTAACCAAAAATAGTTCCTCCGGTAGGAAAATCTGGTGCTTTTATGTGTTGAATCAGTTCGTCTATTGAAATATCTTTATTCTCGATAAAAGCAATAGTACCATCAACAACTTCACTTAAATTGTGCGGTGGCATATTAGTTGCCATACCTACTGCAATTCCAGATGCACCGTTTATTAGTAAACCAGGTATACGCGTAGGTAAAACCGTTGGTTCTTTTAAAGTATCATCGAAGTTTAATTTATGATCTACTGTTTCTTTGTCTATATCTGCCAACATGTCTTCAGAAATCTTACGCATACGCGCTTCTGTATAACGCATTGCTGCAGGACTATCTCCATCTACAGAACCAAAGTTACCTTGTCCGTCTACTAGCATATAACGTAAACTCCATTCCTGAGCCATACGAACCATAGCGTCGTAAACTGATGTATCCCCGTGTGGGTGATACTTTCCTAAAACTTCACCAACAATTCTTGCTGACTTTTTATGCGCTCCAGTTGCTCTAATTCCCAGTTCGTGCATTCCGAATAATACACGTCTGTGCACCGGTTTTAAACCATCTCTAACATCTGGAAGAGCACGTGACACTATGACGGACATTGAGTAATCAATGTAAGCCGTTTTCATTTCGTCTTCGATATTAATTGGAATAAGCTTTTCTCCTTCTGCCATCTATAAAAATAATTTAGTTATCTTGTGTGTTTCAAATCGCGCTAAGATAACCATTTCGTAAGTCATAGCAGGCGTTTTAACGGAGTTTTTAACAGTTTTTATTAACAACTACCACCTATACTTTAGTTAATAAGTAAGCCCCCAAATATTTTGATTTAATAAAGATTTTATTTCTATTAGCATTAATCATATTATTTAAGGTATACTTTTTGTCGTTGGTAATATGTTTTAGTAATTTTAATGCAGAAAGGATTTAAATATGGATGATAATTTTTCACCAAGAGTAAAAGATGTAATTGCCTATAGTAAGGAAGAAGCACTCCGTTTGGGGCACGATTTTATAGGCACAGAACATCTTATGCTTGGACTTTTAAGAGATGGAAACGGGAAAGCAATTAATATTTTAAATGCCTTAGATATAGATTTAAATCATTTAAGGAGAAAAGTTGAAATATTAAGTCCAGCCAACCCGACGTTAACAGCAGTTTCTAACGAGAAGAAGAATTTGCATCTCACAAGGCAAGCAGAACGCGCTTTAAAAACCACGTTTTTAGAAGCCAAATTATTTCAGAGTAATTCCATTAATACAGCGCATTTACTGCTTTGTATTCTTAGGAATGAAAATGACCCTACTACGAAGCTTTTAAATAAGCTTAGGGTAGATTATGATAACGTTAAAGAACAATTTAAATTTATGATTACAAATAATGATAATTATATAGAACCGAAAGCTGAATCGTTCCAAGACGACAGTACGAGCGAAGACGACACGTCTAAAGATAACTTGTTCAATACCCCAACTGGCAAGACCAATAAAAAATCTAAGACCCCTGTTTTAGATAATTTTGGTCGCGATTTAACCGCTATGGCCGAAGAAGGTAAACTAGACCCTGTTGTGGGTCGTGAAAAAGAGATTGAACGCGTCTCTCAAATTTTAAGTCGACGTAAAAAAAACAACCCGCTTTTAATAGGAGAACCTGGTGTTGGTAAATCTGCCATTGCCGAAGGTTTAGCTATTAGAATCACCAAACGTAAGGTGTCTAGAATCTTATTTAACAAGCGCGTGGTGACTTTAGACTTAGCTAGTTTAGTTGCAGGAACTAAGTACCGCGGACAGTTTGAAGAGCGTATGAAAGCCGTTATGAACGAACTTGAAAAGAATGACGACATTATTCTTTTTATAGATGAAATTCATACCATTGTTGGTGCCGGTGGTGCAACTGGAAGTTTAGATGCATCTAACATGTTTAAACCTGCTTTAGCGCGTGGAGAAATTCAATGTGTTGGTGCAACAACTTTAGATGAGTACAGACAATACATCGAAAAAGACGGAGCTTTAGAGCGACGTTTTCAAAAGGTGATTGTAGAACCAACTACAGTTGAACAAACTATTGAAATATTAAACAATATTAAAGATAAATACGAAAGTCACCATAACGTAAATTATACACCAGAAGCCATTGAAGCTTGTGTAAAATTAACGAATCGTTATATGACCGACAGATTCCTTCCAGACAAAGCTATCGACGCTTTAGACGAAGCGGGTTCTCGTGTACACATTACCAACATTAATGTGCCTAAACAAATTTTAGAGCTTGAAAAAGAATTAGAACAAGTAAGAGAAACCAAAACTTCTGTTGTTAAAAAGCAGAAATACGAAGAGGCTGCAAAATTAAGAGACGACGAAAAACGTCTTGAAAAAGAGTTAGCCGTTGCTCAAGAAAAATGGGAAGAAGACACCAAACAACATCGTGAAGTGGTTTCTGAAGACAATGTTGCAGATGTGGTTTCTATGATGACAGGTATTCCTGTAAATAGAATTGCACAAACAGAAAGTAATAAATTGGCACTTTTACCTGAACTTATTAAAGGCAAAGTAATTGGTCAAGACGAAGCGGTTTCTAAAGTTGTTAAAGCCATCCAGCGTAATCGTGCCGGACTTAAAGATCCAAATAAACCAATTGGTTCATTTATCTTTTTAGGTCAAACCGGAGTCGGAAAAACGCAATTAGCAAAAGTATTGGCTAAGCAATTATTCGATAGCGAAGACGCATTGATTAGAATAGACATGAGTGAATACATGGAAAAATTCGCCATTTCTAGATTAGTTGGTGCACCTCCAGGATACGTAGGTTATGAAGAAGGTGGACAATTAACAGAGAAAATTCGTCGTAAACCTTACGCTGTTGTGCTTTTAGATGAAATTGAAAAAGCGCATCCAGATGTGTTTAATATGATGCTTCAAGTGTTAGATGACGGATTCTTAACTGATAGTTTAGGACGTAAAATCGATTTTAGAAACACGATTATTATAATGACATCTAATATTGGTGCTCGTAAATTGAAAGATTTTGGAACCGGAATTGGATTCGGAACAGCATCTCAAAAATCTCAAGAAGCAGCTAACACACGAAGTGTTATCGAAAGCGCTTTAAAGAAAGCATTTGCTCCTGAATTCTTAAATAGAATTGATGATGTTATTGTATTTAACACTTTAGAGAAAAGTGATTTAAATGAAATCATTAAAATTGAACTTGATAAATTATTATTAAGAATTAAAGATTTAGGTTACGATTTAAAACTTAGCGACAAGGCAACTAGCTTTATTGCCGATAAAGGTTATGATAAGCAATATGGTGCACGACCTCTAAAAAGAGCTATTCAAAAATACATTGAAGATGCTCTAGCCGAAGAAATAATTACCGCTAAAATTCAAGAAGGCGATATTATATTAATGGATTTAGACGAAGACAACCAAGAGCTTGTTATCACTATCGAGAAACAAGAGAATCCTACTGAGTCTTAAAACTTTTTAAAGTAGTATATAACATGCCCGGTATTAAACATATTGGGCATGTTTTGTTCTATTAACTATTTATAAAAAATTCTGTATTTAAGCAAATACACAAGAAACAAACACAATTAATTCATGTTTTATACATGTAATGCCCTATTTTTGAGTAAAAATAATTTGTTAGATGAAAAAAATATTTATTGCACTTAGTGCACTTTCTATTCTTGCTTGTCAAGAAGCTCCAAAAAAAGATTATGTCACTCTTTCTGGTAAGATAATCGACAAAAACAGCGACTCTCTAGTCATTAGAAGCCGTACGTACAACAAAACCATTCAAGTTAATGCTGATGGTACTTTTAGCGATACTTTAAAAGTGGAAGCTGGACTTTACAATCTTTTCGATGGTGGAGAATCGTCTACTGTATTCTTAAGAAACGGCTACGATTTAAACATTTCTTTAGACACTAAAGAATTCGACGAGAGTATAGCCTACACAGGTGAAGGTGCTGAAAACAATAATTTCTTAGCAGAAAATTCTTTAAAACAAGAAGCTTTAATGGATCAAGATTTTTCATCTATGGATTTAACTACATTAGACGAAACGTTTACAAACATTGAATCAGAGTTAACTGCTTTTTACAACTCTAAGCAAGGTCTAGACACTATGGTTACACAATCTGTTACCAAAAACCTACAACCTATGTTAGAAGGTACAAAAAAGTACTTTGCAGGAAACATTGCATTAAAACAAGAAATGACAGGAAAGCCTTCTCCGCTTTTTGTGGATTATGAGAATGTAGACGGCTCTAAAACATCTTTAGAAAGTTTGAGAGGAAAATATGTATACATAGATGTTTGGGCAACATGGTGCGCCCCTTGTAAGGCTGAAATTCCAGCATTAAAAGAACTTGAAGAAGCATACCGCGAGAAGAACATTACATTTGTTAGTCTTTCTGTAGACGACGACAGATCACATGGTGGATCTTGGGATAAAGCAAAAGAGGATTGGTTAGCAATGGTTAACGATAAAGAATTAAGCGGTGTTCAAGTTATGGCTCCAGAAGGTTGGAAATCACAATTTGTAAGAGATTATAAAATAAACGGAATTCCTAGATTCATATTAATTGACCCTGCAGGAAATATAGTAGACCCTAGTGCTCCTAGACCTTCAGACAAAAAATTAAAAGAATTATTTACATCTTTAAGTATCTAATTTTTCAAAATAAATGAATAAAAAATCCGCTTAAACGAGTTGTTTTAAGCGGATTTTCTATTTGCTAAACTTGGTCTAAAAAGCCAATAAATCTACAGCATTAATGTCTCCATGAGATGCTGTTCTTACTACCTCACCATCTTTAATAATTAAAAGTTGAGGCGATTCGTGAAACACATCGAATTTACTAGCAATACCATTCGAAATATCGCGATGCTGTAATAAATCCAAAAAATGCATGTCAATATTGGTCTCTGCTTTAAACGATTTTTCAAACTGACTCAACACCATTCTACTAATACCACAACGTGTAGAATGTTTAAAAATCGCTTGTGTTTTTTCCTTAGACGCTTCCGCAATTGCATCCAATTGATCCATATGCACTAAAGGCCTCCAAGCGATTGCACTTTCCTCCTGCTCACCAGAAGAATTACTACTAAATATTTTATCAAAAAACCCCATATTTTCATTAAATTTACATCTCACTTCACCCTACACAAAAGACAAATCGTCAGTTTAAAACCTTGCAAAACAGACATTTTGTCTCAAATATAAAATTGGTAAGAAAGTTGACTATACATTGAAAAACACTTGAACAATGAACTTTAACAATTATACAATAAAATCTCAAGAAGCCATACAACGGGCGCAACAAATTGCGCAAGAACATGGACAGCAAAACATAGAAAACGAACACGTTTTTAAAGCTATTTCTGAAGTAGACGAAAATGTGTTACCGTTTATTCTAAAAAAATTGAATGTAAACATAAACATTCTTGAACAAGCAATAGATAAGCAAATTGAAAACTTTCCTAAAGTTTCTGGAGGCGAGATTATGGCATCCCGTGATTTAGGTACAGCTTTAAACGAAGCATCTACTATTGCTAAAAAAATGAACGATGAATACGTGTCTATCGAACACCTAATCATTGCTATTTTTAAATCGAAAAGCAAGATTGCTCAAATGCTAAAAGACCAAGGTGTTACAGAAAAAGCACTTATTGCAGCTATTGAGGAATTACGTAAAGGTGACCGAGTTACCTCTCAGAACCAAGAAGAAACATACAATTCTTTAAACAAATATGCTAAAAACTTAAACGAATTAGCAAAAAACGGAAAATTAGACCCTGTAATTGGTCGCGATGAAGAGATTCGTAGAATCTTACAAATTTTAACCAGACGAACAAAAAACAATCCTATCTTAGTAGGAGAACCAGGAACTGGTAAAACCGCAATTGCCGAAGGTTTAGCACATAGAATTGTTGATGGTGATGTGCCTGATAACTTAAAAGACAAGCAAATTTTCGCCTTAGATATGGGAGCACTTATTGCTGGTGCTAAATATAAAGGAGAATTTGAAGAACGCCTAAAAGCCGTTATTAAAGAAGTCACAGACAGCGAAGGTGATATCGTTTTATTTATAGACGAAATTCATACCCTTGTTGGTGCTGGTGGTGGCCAAGGTGCTATGGATGCTGCAAATATTTTAAAACCAGCATTAGCGCGTGGAGAACTGCGCTCAATTGGAGCTACAACTTTAGATGAGTATCAAAAATACTTCGAAAAAGATAAAGCCCTAGAACGTCGTTTCCAAAAAGTAATGGTAAACGAACCAGATACCGAAAGTGCGATTTCTATTTTACGCGGTATTAAAGAAAAGTATGAAACACACCATAAAGTGCGTATTAAAGACGAAGCTATTATTGGTGCAGTAGAATTATCTGAACGCTATATTACAAATCGTTTTTTACCAGATAAGGCTATTGACTTAATGGATGAAGCGGCTTCTAAATTACGTATGGAAATCAATTCTAAACCTGAAGAACTTGATGTATTAGACAGAAAGATCATGCAGTTAGAAATTGAAATTGAAGCCATAAAACGCGAGAAAGACGACGTAAAACTAAAGAGTCTGAAAGCCGATTTAGCCAATTTAAAAGAAGACCGTAATGAAATAAATGCGAAATGGAAAAGCGAAAAAGAGGTTGTAGATAATATTCAGACGGCAAAGTTAGATATTGAAAACTACAAACTGGAAGCCGAACGTGCAGAGCGCGAAGGTGATTATGGTAAGGTAGCTGAAATCCGTTACGGAAAAATTAAAGACGCACAAGAACGTTTAGATACTCTTCAAAAGAATTTAAGCGAAAACAAGTCTGAAAGTTCTTTAATTAAAGAAGAGGTTACTTACGACGATATCGCCGAAGTAGTAGCAAAATGGACCGGAATTCCTGTAACTAAAATGTTACAAAGTGAACGCGACAAGTTATTACATTTAGAAGACGAGTTACACAAACGTGTAATTGGGCAAGAAGAAGCCATAGAAGCCGTAAGTGATGCCGTGAGACGAAGTCGTGCAGGTTTACAAAATCCGCAAAAACCTATAGGAACCTTTTTATTCCTTGGAACCACCGGTGTGGGTAAAACTGAATTAGCAAAAGCTTTGGCTGAGTATTTATTCGACGATGAAAATGCTATGACCCGTATTGATATGAGTGAATATCAAGAACGTCATTCTGTAAGCAGATTGGTTGGAGCACCTCCAGGATACGTAGGTTACGACGAAGGTGGACAATTAACAGAAGCTGTACGTAGAAAACCGTATTCTGTAGTCTTATTAGATGAAATTGAAAAAGCGCATCCAGATACATTCAACATCTTATTACAAGTATTAGATGAAGGGCGTTTAACAGACAATAAAGGACGTGTAGCCGATTTTAAAAACACGATAATAATTATGACCTCTAACATGGGAAGTCATATTATTCAGGAACGTTTTGAAGCGACTAAAGATATTGAAAGCGCTATTGAATCGGCAAAAGTTGATGTTCTAGCCCTATTGAAACAATCGGTTAGACCGGAGTTTTTAAACCGTATCGACGACACGATTATGTTTACTCCGCTTAGCAAAGACAATATTAAAGAAATCGTTGGCTTACAATTAAAAAGCGTGTCTAAAATGATTGCTCAACAAGGCATTACTTTTGATGCGACTCAGGAAGCAATAAATTATTTAGCTCAAAAAGGATACAATCCGGAGTATGGCGCAAGACCTGTAAAACGTGTTATTCAGAAAGAAGTTTTAAATGCATTAAGTAAAGAGATTCTTTCTGGCAAAGTAACCACAGATAGTATTATTTTACTAGATAATTTTGATGATGAATTAGTATTTAGAAATCAAGAGAGTTTAGTTCCTGAAAAAAACTAAAATTTTGTTAAAGCGTAATTTTAATATACTACACTAAAATTAACCTCGTTATTCAGTCAGGTTGGTTAGTTAGAGAAAAGCAATGTGAGTCTATAGTTTAGATGAGCATTGCTTTTTTCATATTTTTAAAACATTTAGTTGAGTACATAAAAAAAGCCTTGAGAATATCTGAAGGCTTTTTAAATATAAAAGTATTCGTATTATAATTTCATTGTAACACCTAAAGCTGGCATAAATGTGTTGATACCTCCAGAAAATTCTGCGTATATACCCCATTTATCATTCCAGAACCAACGTCCTCCTATTTGAAGACCTAAATCGATACCACTATCATAATCAAAATCATTATCTCCAGCATAGATTGCATAACCTGCATTAGCACCACCGTAAACATCCCAAGCGGCATCAGAAATACCAAAAACTTCATCAAAATAGTAGTTTGCTTTAACGCCTAATGTAATCCAATCAAAGTCAAAGTTAGTTCCTACTCCAGGAGCAATTGTAATGTTCTTGTGCACAGGAATTTCGTAGTTAACTCCTACTAGTCCAAAGTTTAATTCTTTTCTGGCTTGTCCAAATACACTTGCTGCACTTAGCATTAAAGCAAAAGCGAATAATAATGTAAATTTCTTCATAATATTTTATTTAAAATTTTATTAATGTTGACTATTCAAATTTAAATATATTTTTTCTTACATAAAATGAAAAATTAAGAATAATTTAATACTTGCATATATTTAAACTACTTTTTATAAGTGTTCGCAACAAATCGCTAAAATAAATATGACTATTTAACAAATTGAAAATTAACAAGTTGCATTTTTTACAATAAAATTCTAATGCAATGAGATTAAATAAATATCTGTACTCTATATCTGACTAAAACTAATTTTAGGAAAATAAATCACAGATAAACGAACGATTTTATCCGTTTAAAAACTTTTAATTCTTACAAATTGAACTTATAAAACGTACTATTAAGGACCATTTACTTTAAAATTGATATTTAACCATTCAAAATTGAAGTTATAGCTCTGATAGCGTTACAAAATTTATATTTAATTATTTACCTTTGACATCTATGCAAAAAAAGATAAACATACAGAATAAGAAAGCTCGTTTTTTATACGAAATCTTAGACAAATATACAGCTGGGATTGTACTTTCTGGTACCGAAATAAAATCTATAAGAAGTAGTAAAGCTTCTATTGCCGAAAGTTTTTGCGAATTTAACGAGCAAGGCGAATTGTTTGTTATAAATATGACCGTTGAAGAATATAAATACGGCAACTATTACAACCACCGCCCAAAAGCAGAACGTAAACTGCTACTAAACAAACGCGAGCTTAAAAAACTTGAAAAAGAAGTTAAGAACAGCGGATTAACCATTGTCCCATTAAAACTGTTTATAAACGATAAAGGGTTTGCTAAATTAGATATTGCTTTAGCTAAGGGTAAAAAACTTTTCGATAAACGTGAAACGATAAAAGATCGTGATAACAAACGAAACTTAGATCGCGTAAAGAAAATTTATAAATAAAAAGCACGTCTAATTTTACCGAATTAAAACTATGAAATCGAGTTTCAGAATTATACTCATTGCCTTTACGTTTGTACTATACTCTTGTGGAGTAACCAAAAACGTGTCTACAAAAACTGTTGAAACTGTAAAGTTTGAAGTTAATCTTTTAGACCGTTCTAACGATACATATAAAGTTACCGTAACACCTCCAACATTAACCGATGCAAATTCTATTTATCAGTTTGCTTCTACAGCACCTGGTACGTATCAAGTTATGGATATAGGCCGCTATGTAAAACATTTTAAAGCCACAGATGCAGAAGGTCATGAGTTAGCGACAAATCAGGTGACAACAAATCAATTCCAGTTGACTTCTCCTGAAAAAATTGCAAAAATAGAATATGAGATTTCAGAAACCTGGGATACGCCGGTTTCTGAAAACAAAATCTATTTAATGTGTGGAACTTCTATAGAAAACGATCATGCCTTAATTAACGGACAAGCTGTTTTTGGATATTTTAAAGACAAACAAAATAGCCCTATTACTATTAAGCTAGACTTTCCAGAAACTTGGAGTGTGGGCACTGCTTTAACTAAAAATGCTGACAGTTTATATTATGCCGAAGATTACGACAAAGTCGTAGACTCACCTATTCTGCTAGGAAATCTTACTAAAGCAAATATGAATATTGAAGGTACAAATGTAGATATTTATACCTATTCTAAAACGGGTATGGTAACCTCTAACCAAGTGTTAGAGTCTATGAAAAACATGTTACTTTCTGCTAGCGGATTTCTTAACGGTTTACCTGTAAAAAATTACACCTTCTTGTTTCATTTTGAAGACACAACCAATGGTGCCTGGGAACACTCATATAGTTCAGAATACATTTACAAGGAAGACAAATGGGAAAATTTAGAAAAGCAAGTTGTTGAAGTTGCTGCTCACGAATTCTTTCATGTTGTGACCCCTTTAAATATACACAGTGAAATTGTAGAGCAATTTAATTTTATAACACCTGTAGCATCTAGACATTTATGGCTGTACGAAGGAACTACAGAATGGGCAGCACATATGATGCTATTTCGTTCGGGATTAAAATCTACAGAAGATTACTTTAACACCTTGTCTCGAAAAATAATGGTTGAAACCAAATACTTCAATCCAGACTTAAGTTTAGAACAATTATCATTAACCTCTTACACAAAAGCTGGCCAAAAACAATACGGGAATATTTATATGAAAGGTGCAATAGTTGCAGGACTTTTAGATATAAAAATTTTAGAATTGTCTAATGGAAAACGCGGATATGTAGATGTTATTAATGATTTAGCAAAAAAATATGGACCAGACATTCCTTTCGACGACGCTACTTTTTACAGCACTTTTGTAAAAGAAACCTATCCTGAAATTGAAGCATTTATAGACGATTATATTGTAAACACTAAGTCGCTACCCATTAAAACGTATTATAATAAGATTGGCGTAGATTATAATGAAAACACTAATACGTTTTCATTAAACGCGACTCCTACTGCAGAACAATTGCAATTAAGAACTAAATGGATGGCACCAATAAGCATTTAATACCTTTTAAAATGAAACATCTTTTATTTGCATTTGGATTGAGTATTTTTATGATTTCACCAACTTTTGCTCAAAAAAAGAAAGAGGTAGAAATACAAAAAACAGATTATAGACCTTTAGTAAAGTCTTTAGAAACCACTTTAGGTACTTTATATTTATCGCTTTCTGGCGATAAAAAAGAAAAACGCGATTGGGATTTATTTAAATTCTTATTTAAAGAAGATGCTAAATTAATTACAACGGGAGTCGATTACGAAGGTAAATTACAAGCCAAATACATGTCGCCCGCCGAATACGTAAAAGCATCTAAATCGTGGATGTTAAAAAACGGATTTCACGAAAAAGAGATAAACAGAATCGTACATACCTATGGCGATATTACCCAAGTTTTTAGCACATTTGAGGCCTATCATTCCTCAGAAGACAAAGAGCCTTTCATGAAAGGAATTAACAGTATTCAATTGTTATTCGACGGAAACAGATGGTGGATTATTAACTTGTTATGGACCAACGAAACTGAGGATAAACCTATCCCTGCAGAATTCCTTCAAAAAGACGACTACTAGTTTTTATCTTCTAACAAGGGTACAAAACGAAACTCACCAAATTCGTGTTTTTCAAATTCTTTCGGCCCCTTTCTAACAAAAAGTGTCATGGTTTGCACTTGGTCTCCAACCGGAATTACTAAACGCCCTCCAATATTTAACTGACTTAATAATGGCGTTGGCACAAATGGTGCTCCAGCGGTAACAATAATACCATCAAACGGTGCTTCTTCTGGCATCCCTTTATAGCCATCTCCAAAAATTAATTTCTTAGGACGATATCCCAGTTTAGGAAGAAATTTACTCGTCTTTTTAAATAATTCTAACTGACGTTCTATACTAAACACTTTAACACCTAATTCGCATAACACAGCAGTTTGGTATCCACTTCCTGTACCAATTTCTAAAATTTTGGCATCGCGATTAAGTTGTAATAACTCAGTTTGAAAAGCTACAGTATACGGCTGAGAAATGGTTTGATCTGCCGCAATCGGGAAAGCTTTATCTTGATAAGCATGATCTAAAAAACTAGAATCCATAAACAGGTGTCTTGGTATATTACCTATTGTTTTAAGCACATTAACATCTGTAATGCCCTTATTTTTTAATGTATTTACCAATTGCTGACGTAATCCTTGATGTTTAAAAGTATCTTTCAAAAGAGTGTATAATATTATGAGGTTGGTAGAAATATTCGTTTTGCAAAAGTAAATCTTTTTTTAAATTTTTATTAGCATTTAAAACTCATAAAAAATCTTATTTTTGTTTAAAACCCTATTCACATGTTAAAAGCTGGAGTTCTTGGTGCTGGTCATCTCGGAAAAATTCATTTAAAACTTCTAAATCAATCTGATAAGTACCAACTTGTAGGTTTTCATGATGCAGATAAAGAAAACGCTAAAAAAGTTGAAGCCGAATTTGGTTATAAATTTTTTGAAACTGTAGAAGAATTAATAGAAGCTGTAGATGTAGTAGATATTGTAACGCCTACGCTTTCGCACTACGATTGTGCTAAATTAGCAATCTCTAAAGGCAAAAATATTTTTGTTGAAAAACCAATTACAAATACGGTTCAAGAAGCTGAAGCTTTAAGAACTTTGGTGGCCGAGTACAAAGTAAAAGGACAAGTTGGGCATGTAGAACGTTTTAACCCTGCCTTTACCGCAATTAAGGATTTACTTGATAAACCCATGTTTATTGAAGCGCACCGTTTGGCCGAATTTAATCCCAGAGGAACAGATGTTCCAGTTGTTTTAGATTTAATGATTCACGATATCGACATTATTTTAAGTGTAGTACAATCTAAAGTAAAACATATTAGCGCGAGTGGTGTGTCTGTAATTAGCGAAACACCAGATATTGCAAATGCTAGAATTGAATTTGTTAATGGCTGTGTTGCTAACCTTACTGCCAGTAGAATTTCGTTAAAAAGCATGCGTAAAACACGTTTCTTTCAGCGTGATGCTTATATATCTGTCGATTTTCTAGAAAAGAAATGTGAAGTTGTTAAAATGAAAGATGCTCCAAAAAATCCAGGAGATTTCGATATGATTTTACAAAATGCTGAAGGTATTAAAAAGCAAATTTATTTTGCAAATCCAGATGTGGCAAACAACAATGCCATTCTAGACGAATTAGAAACCTTTGCAGATGCCATTAATAACAACACTAAACCTGTTGTAACTTTACACGATGGAACTGAAGCTTTACGAGTTGCAAATATGATTATCGATCAATTTTAATCACCTCTCTTAACATTTAAACACTCATGAAAAACATTGCAGTTATAGGTGCAGGAACTATGGGCAATGGTATTGCGCATACCTTCGCACAAAGCGGATTTAATGTACAATTAATAGATGTTAATGAAATTGCCTTAGAAAAAGGGGTAAACATTATTTCCAAAAATTTAGACCGATTAGTTTCTAAAGACGTTATATCTGAAGTTCAGAAAAGCGAAACATTAAATCGAATTTCAACATTTACAGCGATGTCTGAAGGTGTAAAAAATGTCGATTTAGTTGTTGAAGCCGCTACAGAAAATATCGATTTAAAACTCAAAATATTTAAACAATTAGATGATATTTGTTCTAAAGACACCATTTTAGCCACAAACACATCGTCTATTTCAATTACGCAAATTGCTGCTGTAACCTCTCGTCCAGAATTAGTTATCGGAATGCATTTTATGAATCCTGTTCCGATTATGAAACTGGTTGAAATTATTCGCGGGTATAATACAAGCGATACGGTAACTAAAACCATAATGGAGCTTTCGGAAACTTTAGGAAAAGCACCAGTAGAAGTTAACGATTACCCTGGATTTGTTGCAAATAGAATCTTAATGCCCATGCTAAACGAATCTATAGAAACGTTATACAATGGCGTTGCAGGTGTTACAGAAATAGATACGGTTATGAAGTTAGGTATGGCACACCCCATGGGACCTTTACAATTAGCCGATTTTATTGGTTTAGATGTCTGCTTATCTATTTTAAATGTCATGTACGATGGCTTTAAAAATCCTAAATATGCACCATGCCCATTGTTAGTTAATATGGTTAATGCGGGAAAATTAGGTGTAAAATCTGGTGAAGGGTTTTACGATTATTCAAAGAGCAGAAAAGCAGAAGTTGTTGCTAAACAATTTTTAAAATAATCATTTTTGTGCTACTTACAGCTCATTTTTAAATGCATAAATACATAAGATGTCGATTCAAAAAAATCTAAATCATATCAAAGAAAATTTACCAAAAGATGTAACACTTGTTGCTGTTTCTAAAACAAAACCTGTTAGCGATTTACAAGAAGCCTACGACGCTGGACAACGCATTTTTGGTGAAAATAAAATTCAGGAAATGGCCGAAAAACACGAGCTGTTACCTAAGGATATAGAATGGCATATGATTGGTCATGTACAACGAAACAAAGTTAAATATATGGCTTCGTTTGTGAGTTTAATTCATGGTGTTGAAAACGAAAAATTACTAATTGAAATAAATAAACAAGCGGCAAAACATAATCGTACCATAGATTGTTTACTACAAATTAAGATTGCCGATGAAGATTCTAAATTTGGTATGACCGAAGCAGAGGCAACACAAATTCTTCAATCTAAAACGAATTCAGATTTGAAACACGTTAATATTGTAGGAGTTATGGGTATGGCAACCTTTACCGAGAATGAATCTCAAATAAAAACAGAATTTATCCAATTAAAAACTATCTTTAATACTTTAAAAACACTGCATAACAATCCTGCTCAGTTTAAAACCATTTCTATGGGAATGAGCGGAGATTATCCTTTAGCAATAGCATGTGGCAGCACAATGGTACGTATTGGAAGTAGTATTTTTGGAGTCCGAAATTATTAATTTTTAAGAGTATATTATTTACGCAGTTTTAGACATAGAGACCACCGGTGGCAAGTTTAATCAAGAAGGCATTACCGAAATTGCTATCCACAAATACGATGGACACACCGTTGTAGACCAATTTATATCCTTGGTAAATCCAGAGCGAGACATTCAACCTTTTGTTGTTAATCTTACTGGAATTAACAGTAATATGCTTAAAAATGCGCCTAAATTTTACGAGATAGCAAAGCGTATTATTGAGATTACCGAAGACTGTATTATCGTAGCACATAACTCTGAATTCGATTACCGCATTTTACGTACAGAGTTCAACAGGTTAGGTTACGATTATAAACGTAAAACACTTTGTACCGTAGAATTATCGAAAGATTTAATTCCAGACCAGCCGTCTTATAGCTTAGGAAAACTGGTTCGATCTCTCGGAATTCCTGTAACAGATAGACATCGGGCTAACGGAGATGCTTTGGCAACAGTAAAGTTGTTTAAACTACTCCAAACGAAAGACACGACTAAAAAAATCATTCAATCTTCAATTAAAGAAGGACAGAAGCGTAATAAAATAGATAATAAGCTTATAGATATTATAGAACCTCTTCCTACTATTACAGGTGTATATTATATTCAGAAAAAAGGAGGAGACATTATATACATTGGCAAAAGCAGAAATATTAAACGTCGCGTTAATCAGCATTTTACCGCTACAGATACGAAATCTAAAAAAATTCAACTTCATGTTAGTGCCGTAAGCTATGAAGAAACAGGTAGCGAATTAGTAGCGTTGCTTAAAGAAAACGAAGAAATAAAACGCCTGAAGCCCATTTATAATAGAGCTAGAAAACGTACGCATTTTACACATGCCTTGTACGCCTTTAAAGATAAAAATGGTTATATCAATTTAAAAATTGATGTTGCAGACGGTCGTAAACATCCTATTACCACTTTTAGTAATAAGCAAAGTGCAAAACACTTTATAGAACATCATGTAGAAGCCTATAACTTTTGCCTACAATTAACTGGTTTAGGTGCTACTAATTCTGAAAAACCATGTTTTAATCACAGTTTAAAAACGTGTCACGGTGCATGTATTAAAGAAGAATCTGCAGCAGAATACAATTTACGAGTTCAAGAACTTATCGATAAAAATAGTTATGCTCACAAAAACATGATTATTGTAGATCGTGGACGAGATATTGACGAGCGCAGTGCCATTTACATTAAGAACGGACAATTTGAAGGCTTAGGATTCTTTAATTTAAACTTTCAAATCAATAATATTTCGGTTCTAGAATCTATTATTACAAAAATGGAAAACAATAGAGATACGCAACATATTATTCAGAGTTACTTACGCAGTCACAAAAAAATTAAAATAATTCAGCTACCTTCTTAAAAGTATTCTTAACATACTTTTTTAAAATTAAGAACATAAGCTAAGTTTACTTACTTTTGATTTTATGATTGAGCCAAAACAAGATAAAAACTGGAAAGTCCGTTTACATGAAATAATTTATGAAGCAGATACGCCTGCGGGAAAGTTATTCGACATACTGCTTCTTGTGGTTATTATTGCCAGTATTCTTTTGGTTATGCTGGAAAGTGTTTATTCTATTGATATAAAATATCACGACTTTCTAAACATTTCAGAATGGATTATAACGGTACTTTTTACTATTGAATACATTGCTAGAATAATTACTGTAAAAAAACCATTCAAATATATTTTTAGTTTTTACGGTATTATCGACTTACTCTCTACTGCTCCAAAATATTTATCATTAATATTTGCAGGAACACATGCCTTAGTGGCTTTAAGAGCATTAAGATTATTACGCGTTTTCAGAATATTAAAATTAGCCCGCTACTTAGGTGCTTCAAATAATTTAGTTTCTGCTTTAAAGGCTAGTAGAGCAAAAATTTCTGTGTTCTTGTTTACAGTTGTAATACTAGCAGTTATTTTAGGCACTATTATGTATTTAATTGAAGGAGACCATAACGAAGGATTTGCAAACATTCCTAAAAGCGTGTATTGGTGTATTGTAACCCTTACAACGGTAGGTTTTGGAGATATTGCTCCACAGACACCTTTAGGACAATTTATAGCAGCTTTAATCATGATTTTAGGTTACGGTATTATTGCTGTGCCTACAGGAATTGTAACAGCCGAATACACCAGTCAAGGTAATAATAATAAAAACAACACTAGTCCTAACAACCCAGAAGTTAAAAAAGTACGTTTAAATTCGCAATCATGTTCAAACTGCTTAAAAAGCGACCACAGAGACGGCGCTCAAAATTGTTATAATTGCGGAGAACCTCTTCATAATACATAGCCCTTTGGAAACACCTAAAAACCTTATTTCTATAGTTGGCCCAACGGCAATTGGAAAAACAGCTCTTAGTATTAAACTTGCACAGCATTTTAATACCGAGATTATTTCTGCAGATTCTAGACAGTTTTTTAAAGAAATGCAAATTGGTACAGCTGCTCCTACTTCTGACGAATTATCTCAAGCCCCTCACCACTTCATACATCATAAATCTATTGAAGACACTTATAATGTTGGAACGTTTGAAAAAGAAGCCATACACACTCTAGAAACACTTTTTAAAACACATCAAACAGTTATTATGGTTGGTGGATCTGGATTGTATGTCGATGCTGTTACGCGTGGGTTAGACGATTTTCCTAAAGTAGACCCTAATATTCGCATCGCATTAAATGCTCAGCTAGATAGTGAAGGTTTAGAAAATTTACAAAATCAATTAAAACAATTAGACCCAAAATCGTTCGAGTCTATAGCTATAGATAATCCGCACCGTGTAATTAGAGCTTTAGAGTTATGCATTGGCACCGGACAACCCTATTCCTCATTTTTAAATAAGGACAAAGATGCTCGCCCTTTTAATACCATTACAGTAGGGTTAAAAGCAGAAAGAGATGTTATTTACGACCGTATAAATAGACGTGTAGATATTATGCTACAAGAAGGATTACTTGAAGAAGTAAAACAACTTGTAGATCAACAACATTTAAATGCTCTTAATACGGTTGGTTATAAGGAAATATTCAATTACTTAAAAGGAGAATGGCCTCTTGATTTTGCCATTTCAGAAATTAAGAAAAACAGCAGACGCTTTGCGAAACGTCAATTAACCTGGTTTAAACGTAACGAAAACACATTGTGGTTCGATTACGAAACGCCTATTGAAATTATTATTCAAGATATTGAAAACGCATTAGCTGTTTAATATTCTACACGTATCGTTTAAAAACACAGCACTTTATTACATATTTAGCTTAAAATATAAATTATTACAGCAATACTACTAATTTATACAGATGCACTATTATAAATTATAACAGCGCATAAAAAAATGTTAAATTAGCATGTACTAACACCTAAAAACTCAAAAAAACTTAAGGTTTAGTAAACATTTTTCAATAATATAACAAGCTGTATTATAATTTTTATAACGATACTTTTTTTACATTTTTTAATGATAAATGTCATTATCCAACAGTATTATAATAATTACTTTTGCACCTTATTTAAACTAAACCAATGGAATTTTTAAACGCCACCTATTTAGCCCTATTCTTAATCATTTGTATCGGTTTCATTATTGGTAATATTAAGATAAAAGGGATTTCGTTAGATGTTTCTGCAATTATATTTGTCGCCTTACTTTTTGGTCATTTTGGCGTTGAGTTACCAGACATTTTACAAAAAATTGGATTAATATTATTTATTTACACTATAGGGCTACAGGCTGGTCCAGGTTTTTTCGATTCCTTTAGAGAGAACGGAAAGAACTTAGTGGTAATCGCTGCTTTAATTGTCTTTTCTGCCGCACTTATTACATTTCTATCCATACAATTTTTAGACATAGATAAGTCTATAGCTATCGGATTAATGGCTGGGGCGTTAACAAGTACTCCTGGTTTAGCAACAGCTATAGATGTTACGCATTCACCTTTAGCGTCTATTGGCTACGGTATTGCCTATCCGTTTGGTGTTATTGGAGTTATATTATTCGTTAAGCTATATCCAAAAATTTTCAGAATTAATTTGACTAAAGAAGAAGAGTTATATGAAGAGAAAGCTCATGGACATTACGATGTTATTTTAAGAAGTACGTTTAGAGTAGAAAATGAAGGTGCAATAAACAAAACATTAGAAGAACTTCAAGTCCGTTCCATGACTAAGGGTGTTGTATCTCGAGTTAAACACAATAATGAAGCCTTTGTACCACATAAAGATACCATTTTACATAAAGATGATTATATACGTGTTGTTGGAACCGAAGATGCTTTAAAACGTGTTGAGTTATTAATTGGACCTAAAGCTGACGTTGAAATATCTTTAGGTGAAGCTTATGTCGTGCAATCGTATTTAATGACTAAAACATCTTTGGTTAATAAAACCTTAGGAGAATTAAACTTAAAAGATAATTTTAACGCTACTATTACACGTATACGAAGAAGTGGTATAGACTTATCTCCTAACTCTACATTAAGATTACAGATTGGAGACAAATTAATGATTTCTAGTCAGAAGAGTGCTGTTAATGAAATTTCTAGACTTATTGGAGACAATAAAAGTAAACTATCTGATACTGATTTTTTCCCTCTTGCTTTAGGAATTGTTATTGGTATTTTAGTTGGAGGTATTTCAATCTCGTTTGGTGACGCTTTTACATTTAATTTAGGATTAACTGGAGGAATACTTATTGTAGCAATGATTTTAGGTAGAATAGGAAAAACAGGAAATGTACTTTGGGTAATGAGTGGTAACGCCAACCAATTATTAAGACAATTTGGTTTAATGTTATTTCTTGCTGTTGTAGGTACTAATGCTGGAGCTACTTTAGTAGAAACCTATTCGCAATACGGAATTAAGCTATTTTTAATTGGTGGACTAATTACATTTGTGCCAATGCTTATAGCTGCAATTGTTGCTAGAATATTCTTTAAAATAAATACGTTAACCTTATTAGGAACACTTACAGGATCTATGACAAGTACTCCTGGTTTGGCTGCTGTAGATACCATGACTAAAACAGATGCTCCTTCGGTGGCTTACGCTACTGTTTATCCTATTGCTATGGTACTTTTAATAATCTGTGCACAAATCTTAGGTTTACTATTTTAAACCTATTTGTACTGCTCTTAAATACATTTAAAGTAGAATGGTTTAGGATGTATTTCAAGAGGATAAAAACTACTACACATAAAAAAATCCAGCAATATGCTGGATTTTTTAATATAATATAAGGCGTATATTACGCTTTCTGATTGTTTACTACCAAACGGAATCCTTCACCATGAATATTTAAAATTTCGACATTCTCATCGCCTTTTAAGTATTTACGAAGTTTAGCGATATACACATCCATACTTCTAGATGTAAAATAGTTATCGTCTCTCCATATTTTAGTTAAGGCTAATTCACGAGGCATTAAGTCGTTTTCGTGTAAAGCTAACAAACGTAATAATTCGTTTTCTTTGGGCGATAATTTAATAGGTTCGTCATCGTTTAATTTAAGAAATCTTAGTTTCGAGTTTAAATCGAACGCACCAATTTTAAATTCAAACTGTTTACTATCTGTTACCGTTTCTGAAGCTTTACGTTGAATGATTGCATGAATCTTCATTAATAACACTTCGCTATCGAAGGGTTTATTTAAATAGTCGTCTGCCCCTACTTTGTATCCTTTTAATACATCTTCTTTCATGGCTTTAGCCGTTAAGAAAATAATAGGCACTTCTGTGTTTTTCTCTCTAATTTCTTTAGCTAGAGTAAAACCATCTTTATAAGGCATCATGACATCAAGAATACATAAATCAAAATCATCTTTTTTGAACTTTTCGAAACCTTCCATACCATTTTTAGCATGGGTAACATCGTAGTCGTTCATGGTTAAATAATCTTTAAGGACCGTTCCAAAGTTTGGATCATCCTCTACTAATAAAATTCTCTTATGTTGTTCGCTCATAATCTTTATGATATTAATGGAAGTTTTACAATGAATGTACTTCCTTTTCCTTTCTCACTTTCCACCGAAATATGACCTTGATGATCATCTACTATTCGTTTTACATATGCAAGACCAAGACCGTGACCTTTTACATTATGTATGTTTCCTGTGTGCTCTCTATAAAACTTTTCAAAAACTCTTTTTTGTGCGGCTTTACTCATTCCGCTACCTTGGTCTTTTATTTTTAATAAAATACTATTCCCTACCGTTTCCGTATACACATCTATTTTTGGTGCTTCAGGAGAATATTTTATGGCATTATCTAACATGTTAACTATAACATTTGTAAAATGTGTTTCGCTTGCCAAAACTGTAGATTTATCTGCATCTAAGTGCAAATGAATAAAACCTTGTCTGTCTTCTACTATTAACTCAATATGGGTAATAGCATCTTCTACTAAGTCGTGCAAGTCTACACTATCCTTACTAATATTTAGTTCATTTTTTTCTAGTTTAGATATTCTTAATACGTTTTCAACGTGTGCATGCATACGTTTGTTTTCTTCTTTTATCATATTAAGATAACGCATTACTTTGTCTTTATCATCAATAATCTTCGGATTTTTTATAGCATCCAAAGCTAAATTTATTGTTGCTATAGGTGTTTTAAACTCATGCGTCATATTATTAATAAAATCATTCTTTATTTCTGAAATCTTACGTTGTTTTAACAACTGAAATAAAGCACTGATGTAAGCAATAATAATTATTGAAGTAAAGATAAACGACAATAATGTCATGCCTAATATAGACGACATGATAAACTTATTTCGCTCTGGAAAATTCACCAATAATCTAAAATTATTTTGGCTGTTTTCGTTCTGAAAAATGGGCACACTAAACGTTTTATCGTCTTTCAACTCAAAACCTTCACTTTGCACTTTAGTTGCTAAATCGTTACTATAAATGGCAAACTCGTAATCTATATCAATATTATCTTCGTGAAGCTTTTTAGTTAACAAGCGTGTAATTTCTTCTTTCTTAACACGTTTATAAATAGGTGTTCTACTTGTTAATACTTTAAAAGCTTCCTCAAAACTTTGTTTTTCAGCTTCATTAAATCGTCCGATTTTTGAAATACTTAAAACAGGATTTACATTAACGTTATTTTCAATAACACTTTTGTTACTGTAAACCTTCGTTTCAGACTTACTAATAATACGTTTTATATTTATACTATCTAAACCTATGTCAAAGATCGAAGAAGACAACTTATAATTCTCTTCTAAAATTCCACTTCTATAAATTAGAGTTTCGTCTGTACTTTCATTTTGCTGATTAAATAAAAGTTGCGTGATTGCAATGGTATCTGCATCTTTTTTTTGATCAACTAGACGTTGAAACTTTCTAAAATATGTATTTAATTCGCGTTGTTCTATATCTTTAGAAACAAAACTTAAGGCCTTTTTTACATTAAAAGTAAATTGCTCCTCTTCATTTTTTACCGAATCGCTAATATAACGTGCTTGAACAAAAATGATACCTATCAACGATAAGCTCATTAATACTACTAGCAACATAAATAACTTCTTGCTCATCGTTCAAAATTAACATTTTAACATTTAGTTTTTTTAACATTTAACCTTACATTAACAAATTTGTTAAAACAGTTCTTTTATTTGTTTTTTTTAAGTATTTCTCGGTGAATTTCTTTCACTTGTTGTTCCATATGCGCCATAGTATCATTTACAATAACATAGTCGGATTTAGCAATACGCTCGTCGTCCGACCACTGTTGTTTCATAATCGATTCTATTTTTTCAACAGACGTTTTATCGCGTTTTAAAAGCCGTTCTATCTTCGTTGCTTTATCTAGAGTAACCGTAATTATATAATCGCACATTCTATCTGCTCCACTTTCAAAGAGGATCGCTGCTTCTTTTAAAATGTATGCAGAAGTTTGTTTATCCACCCAAGATTTAAAATGTGCTGCAACACGAGGATGAACAATTGCATTCATTTGCTCTAATAGCGCTTTGTTGTTAAAAATAGCATGAGAAATATAAGGCTTATTTAAAGCGCCATCTAAATACGCTTCTTCTCCGAACAAATCGATTAACTCCGATTTAATTTCTACAGAATTTACCATTAATAATTTTGCTTCATCGTCTGAAATGTACATTGGAATTCCAAACATGCTATGAAACGTTTTAGCTACGGTAGATTTACCACTTCCTATACCTCCTGTTACACCAACTATTATCATTCTGAAATTATAAATTCTATTTTTTGTTGAATAATTTTTGCACTTTTTACCGACTCGGGTTGCGCGACAAGCTCTGGAACCAAATACGACTGATTTTCTAAATGCTTGTTGTAATCGCATTCTACTTTAAAGTCTTGCGCCACAACATCTTTAAAACCACTTAAATTTGTGTAATAAGAAACCGACACCGATTTCGGATAATATTTTAAAGACAAGTTTTTAGGCACATTCTTAATAGTCACAGGAATATTAAAAGTTCCCTCTGTAAACTTTTCTACTTTTGCAGTAAGACGCACACTTTTATGCGAAAACTGTAGATGCTGACTATTTTCTGGCAACTCCAATTCTAAATACTGATTAATATCTAAATGCACATTAGTTAATTCTAACGATTTGGTTTTTATAAATTTTAAAGCATTTACTGTTTTTTCCGGTCCTATAATATGAATAGAATCTGGAGTTATGGTAAAGCCCTCAAGCACATCGTAACCTGGACTAAATTGGATGTTTTTTTGAAACTTAATAGGTACATCTCGGGTTGTATTTTCATCGTACTTAAACAATAACGAATCGGGAGAAATACTTATAACCTCGACATCCTTATCAAACTGGTCATTAATTTTAGAATATGAACGTTGCTGACTCCATTTAAAAGTGGAATCTGTTAAGTTTAATTTATCGTTATAATCTAAAGTTAATTTCGGATTTGATAAGTAATACCTTAAAAACTTAAAACCATAAGTTTTAAGTGTCACATTTAATTTTTGATTGCTATCGTTTAACACCACATACGTTTCTGGAAGATTAACAATATTTACAGAAATAGGAATGGTATTGGTAATTGTTCTCGATAATTTATTCAGAATTAAAATGGTAAAAGACAATGCTAAAAACAAAGCAAAAATGTTTATTTTCTTACTTCTAACAAATTCTAAGAATCTTGATTTTATATCTTTCATTTCTATAATTTAAAGAATAATTCTGGATATACACGTACTGCTTCCTTTTTTAATACCTGAATGTTTATATAAGATTTTATAAAGCCATACCCGTAACCTTCAAACTGAATTAATATAGCGGGAATAGCCAATAATGCAACAATTAAACTTTTAGATTGTAATAAAGCCAAAAAGAACGCCACAACAAAATATGCAACATAAGCCATTAAAAGCCATTTAAACTGAAATATAAAAGCAATAATTGCAACTAATAATCCGAAAATAAACACTGTTGGAAACCAATATGTAATTTTTGCCGTTTGTGGATGCCACGAATTTAAAATAGGACGAACCAATCCAAATTTATGGACTTGTTTATAAAACTTAGACCATGAAATACGACGTTTGTGATATACAAAAGCATCAGAAATAAGTTTAGTTTGAAATCCTAAACCCCACAATCTAATCGATAAATCTGGGTCTTCGCCAGGATGTATGGTTCCAAAGCCTTTAGAGGCTTGAAACGCCTTTTTAGACAATCCCATATTAAAACTTCGAGGCTGAAATTTACCCACCTGATTTTTATTTCCGCGAATACCTCCTGTGGTGATAAATGAAGTCATTGAAAAATTAATGGCTTTTTGCAGGTTTGTAAACGACGCATCTGCAGCATCTGGACCACCAAAACAATCTACAAATTCAGAATTTAAACTGGCATCAACTTCATTTAAATAATTTGAAGGTAACACACAATCTGAATCTAGAATAATAAAATAGTTCCCTTTGGCATGTTGCATTCCGAAATTTCTGGAATGTCCAGGACCGGTATTTTCTTTATAAAAATACGTAATATCCAGCTGTTCTTGAAATTTATTGACAACAGCTTCCGAAGTTATATTAGAGCCATCCTCGATAATTACAATTTCAAAATCTAAACTTGTTTTTAAGTTTATAAAACTCTCAAGCAACTCCTCAATTTCGTCGGGACGGTTATAAACAGGGATAATAAAAGAATACTGTAAGTGCATACACAAATGTAATTAATTGCATAAAAAAAGCTGCCTTTTTAGGCAGCTTTTAAAAGACATATAAAGTCTAATATTATTTCTTCTCTGAAGCAACAAAAGCTTCCATAACTTCATTACTAACTCCCATGTTACTAAATCCGCCATCGTTGTATAAATTCTGTAATGTAACACGCTTAGTTAAATCACTAAACAATGATACCGTATAGTTTGCACAGTCTAAAGCTGTAGCGTTACCAAGCGGCGACATTTTATCTGCATAAGCAATAAACCCATCAAACCCTTTAACACCAGAACCAGCTGTTGTAGGTGTAGGCGATTGAGAAATTGTATTTACTCTTACTTTTTTATCCTTCCCAAAGAAGTATCCAAAACTACGTGCAACACTTTCTAAATAGGCTTTATTATCTGCCATATCGTTATAATCTGGAAATACACGTTGTGCAGCCATATACGATAATCCTACAATACTTCCCCACTCATTCATAGCTTCTGCTTTGTAAAGTGTTTGCATAACTTTATGGAAAGACATTGCAGAAACATCTGTTCCTTTTTGCGTATACGCGTAATTTTGATCCGTATAGTGATTTCCTTTTCTTACGTTAATAGACATGCCTATTGAATGTAAAACGAAATCTATTTTTCCGCCTAAAATCTCCATAGATTTTTCAACTAGGTTTTGTAAATCTTCTACAGAAGTAGCGTCGGCAGGAATAATTTGTGATCCTGTTTTTTCAGCCAGTTCATTTATTTGCCCCATTCGCATTGCTACAGGTGCATTGGTTAAAACAAACGTTCCTCCTTCTTCATGAACACGTTCTGCAGTTTTCCAGGCTATAGAATTCTCGTCTAATGCACCAAAAATGATTCCTCTTTTTCCCTTTAATAAATTGTATGACATATTTTTAAATCTTATTTTAACTATAGTTGGGACTTAATTCCCGAAAGCATCAAAGTTATGAAAACTTTTTATTCTATTAATAATTCATTTTTAGTAATAATATTGGCCGATGTATTTACCCAATTTCCGTTGTGAAATACAATAATACCCTGAGTTTTATGATAAAATTTCTGCCCTTCTGTTGCGTTATCTATTGGGGGAAATACAAAATCTGGAATACATTCTCCTTCAGAATAAATACCACTGCAACTGCCTTCATCATCCACATCGCAACTTGTTAGGCTTAGAACCAAACTCAATACAAACAGTAGACAGAACATTTTTTTCATTATAAAAATCGCTTTAATTTAATAATTGTTTTGCATGTGCAATCGCCGAACTAGATAATTCTAGTCCGCCTAGCATTTGGGCTATTTCTACAATACGCTCTTCACCTTCTATGGTAATTAAATTCGTGGTTGTAACCTGATTTACATCTTCTTTATACACTTTTAAATGTGTATCGCCTTTTGCAGCTACTTGAGGTAAATGCGTAATAGCAAACACTTGCATACTGTTACTCATCTGTTTCATTATTACTCCCATTTTATTCGATATTTCACCAGACACTCCGGTATCAATCTCATCGAACATAATAGTTGGTAATTGCATATATTTTGATAATACCGATTTTATGGCCAACATAATTCGAGACAACTCACCTCCAGATGCAGCTTTATTTAACGGCTTAAACGTCCCGCCTTTATTAGCCGAAAACAAAAATTTTAAATCGTCTTTACCATTAGCATAGAATTCTGAAGCCACGCTAAGTGTAAATTCAAACTGTGCATTCGGCATACCTAAATCTGCTAATAAAGTTTCTAATTGCGATTTTAACGTCGGGATAACATCGTTACGTTTTGTATGAATTGTCTTCGCTAATGTATTTAAAGTCTTTTCAACCTTACTGATTTCAGTTTTTAGTTTCTGAATATTTTTATCAAGATTTTCTGTTACTCCTACTTTTTCATCTAAAGCATTTTGAATGACGATTAATTCTGAAATTTCTGAAACCAAGTGCTTTTTCTTCAAATTATGAAGTAATTGCAATCTGTTGTTTACAAACTCTAAACGGTTTGGATCAGCTTCTAATGCATCTTCCGAAGCTTCAATTTCGGTAAAAACATCGTATAATTCAATTAAGCTACTGTCTATTCTATCGTATAAATCTTTATAGGTTTGAGAAAACGTTGCTATTTTACTGAAATTAGATTTTACTTCGGTTAATATCGCCAACGCACCTATTTGCTCGTCGCTTAATAACTGATGTGACGCACCAATTTTTTCTTTAATAGCTTCAATATTATCGAGTGTTTCGTATTCCGCTTCTAAGGCTTCAAACTCACCGTCTACCAATTTAGTATCTAATAATTCTTGTAATAAGAACGTATTGTATTCATGCTCTTTATTGGCTTCGGCTTGAAAATCTAATAAGGTCTTTAATTCTTTTTTAAGCGATTTATAATCTTTTAATTTGATTTTATAATCTGCTAAAACAGATTCTACATTTGCCAAAGCATCGATAACTTGAAACTGAAACGCATCGTCTGTTAGTTGCATGGTTTGGTGCTGCGAATGTATATCGATTAAACGCTCGCCCAACGCCTGCAAGCTACTTACGGTAACAGGAGAATCGTTTACAAAAGCACGTGATTTACCAGATGGCAAAATTTCACGACGAATGATTGTTTGAGATTCGTAATCTAAATCTTCCTGTTCGTAAATAGATTCTAAGTTATAATTCGAGACATCGAAAACGGCTTCAATAATACATTTTTGAGTATCGTCTTTTAAAGACGATAAATCGGCACGCTTACCTAAAATTAGCGATAAAGCTCCTAATAAGATAGATTTACCCGCACCGGTTTCTCCAGTGATAATTGTAAAACCATTATTAAAATTTGCCTGTAAATCGTCGATTAAGGCATAGTTTTTTATAGATAAGGATGTAAGCAAAGTAATTGAGGTGCTTTAGATTTGTAGAATCAAAGATAATTTAGATTTAAGTCGAAATCAAATTAAAACTTAATATTTCTCCATTTGCTTGAATATGTCGGAGCGACATTATTTAATACGTCCACAAGACTTGACACATTAACATTTGGACCATCGGAAAAAATCTCTTCTATTTCATCGCCTTTAGCATCAAAGAATACTCGTAATAAAAAAGAATTGGGTCTACGATTATTCATCGTCTGAAACTTTTCAATAGCAATTGCCACATCTTCTTTACCGCCTTTTACGTCGGTGCTCATTTGGTCTAACCCTGTTCTATGGTAACCGTACATGACTTCTCGATATTCTTTAAATGTTGGCGACAACATATTATCGATTAGCATATATCTGCTTTGTAAACCATCTTCAACTTTCCAACCTTTAAAGCCTTCTTGTTGCGAATAATTTACAATAGTTTGTGCTTGGTTTAAATACTCGTCGCCTCCTTTTAATTTAAAAGTGTCTGCATCTTGACCAAGAATCATATAAATATGAAATGCTAAAACAGAAATTAAATTAGATTCGAATTGCGTTGGACTGAAGATTAAATTCTGAAATTCGGCGTAATTAAAGGTGAAATTAGGATCGTTATAATTGTAAACCGGCGTGCTATACGAAGATCCATAAACCGGTCTAGAAGATTGTACTTGTATAGAAGCTTTAAATAAATCGCTTGCATATTCGTTTACAATAATAACCATACTGCAATTTATACGTTCCGATACTTTATAGCTTCTAGATGTCCATTGCGTATTATTTATAAATTCTGTAAGTTGCTTTTCTAAAGTCTTAAAAACTTGAATATTTTCATTACCTGTCTGTTGTGCATTAACTACCACATTACAGTTTAATTCCTGAGCTGCTACACTAACAGAAAGACATAAAAACAATACAAATAATAAGTTACGCATCTAATTGGTTGAATATTTCGTTGAATATATCTTGAGCAACGTCTGCTTTCGATTTTAAGTTAAATTCAGTTATATGCCCTTTAGCGTCTATAAGTGTTACTTTATTAGTATCCGACTTAAATCCTGCGCCTTTATCGTTCAATGAATTTAAAACAATGAGATTTAAATTTTTACGTTTAAGCTTACCTTTGGCATGCTCTAATTCATTATTCGTTTCTAAAGCAAATCCAACCAAAAACTGATTGGTTTTTATAGCTCCTAAAGATGCTAAAATATCTTTAGTTTTCTCTAACTCTAATGTTAACGTACTATCGTCCTTTTTTATTTTCTGAAGTGCAATTTCTTTTGGTCTGTAATCTGCCACAGCAGCCGCACAAATAGCAATATCTACAGTTTTAAAGTATATATGTGCTTCCTCGTACATGTCTTGCGCGCTTATAACAGGAATAATGTTTACGGAACTATGCTGAATCGATTGATTTGTTGGACCTGAAATTAAAGTAACCTCAGCACCCAAATTCGCTGCAGATTTTGCTAATTCGAATCCCATTTTACCGCTTGAATGATTTCCAATAAAACGAACAGGATCTATAGCTTCGTAGGTTGGTCCAGCAGTAATCATGACCTTTTTACCATACAATGGTAAGTTACCTAAAATATGATTTTCTATAAACGATACAATATCTTCAGGCTCTGCCATACGACCTTCACCAACTAAACCACTGGCTAATTCGCCTGAGGTTGCAGGAATCATTATATTCCCGAAGTCTTGTAAAGCTTTAAAAGATTGAGCTGTAGATGGGTGTTTAAACATGTCTAAATCCATTGCTGGAGCAAAATACACGGGACATTTAGCAGACAAATATGTTGCTAGCAACAAATTATCGCAAGTTCCGTTTGCCATTTTAGACATGGTATTAGCAGTTGCAGGTGCAATTATAAAATAATCTGCCCACAGACCTAATTCGACATGGCTATTCCATACCGCATTCTCGTCGTCTTCATTATAAAACGAAGAGACCACCGGGTGTTTAGAAAGTGTAGATAAGGTTAAGGGTGTTACAAAATCAATAGAAGCAGGTGTCATAACGACTTTAACGTTTGCACCTGCTTTTATAAATAACCTTACTAATGAAGCTGTCTTGTAAGCAGCTATACCTGCACTAATGCCTAACAGTATGTTTTTGCCGCTTAGTATTGACATTGCTTAAAATTTACTGAACGTCTTCGTCAGTGTTTCTGTAATATACTTTGTTGTCTAACCACTCTTGAACCGCTAATGCGTGAGGCTTAGGTAATTTTTCGTAGAATTTTGAAACTTCAATTTGTTCTTTATTTTCAAAAATCTCTTCTAAACTATCGTTATACGTTGCAAATTCTTCTAATTTTTCAATTAGTTCCTTTTTAATTTCAGTGTTAATTTGATCTGCACGTCTAGAAATAATAGAAATTGCTTCATATATATTCCCTGTCGGTTCGTCAACTTTGTTTCTGTTATACGTTATTGTATTTACAGGAGCATTGATTTTTTTTAAATCCATTATATTAACTTTTAGTGCTGTAATTTTTTAATTCTTCTACGATATCTTCGTGCATTTTACTTGCTTGATCTACATATTGCGTTTCTGTAAACCCTGTCATTAAATCTTTATAATATTGTTCTGCAGACTCTAAACGTTCTTGTTTTTTACGTTCTACACTGTTCATTGCTAACTTATACGAAGCATCTAATTTATAAAACATAGCATCTTCTCTTAAAGAAGAACCAGGGAATGCAAATAAGAAATTATCGAACGATTTAATAGACGCTTTATAATCTGATATTGTATTGTATTGCTTTGCTATTTCGTATGCTTTACGTTCTAACTTCCCATCTAATTCCTGAATATACCCACTTGCTTCAGTTAGGTATTCAGATTTAGGAAATTGATTTATAAATAACTGTAATTTTTCTATAGCTACTTTTGTCTCCGTTTGGTCTTTACTAAAAACAGGAGACCTCATGTAATAACTCTTTGCACTTAGAAATGAAGCTTCTTCTAACTTCTCACTTTTTGGATACGAGTCTGCAAAACGCTCAAACTGATAAGAAGATGCAATATAGTTTTTCATACCATATTGTGTCTGTGCATACATGTACATTAGTTTTTCAGCTTGTGGTTTTCCACGGTAACTTGGTACAATTTGAGAGAACAATCTATTGGCTTTAGAGTACTCACCTTCATTATAAAGTTCCTCTCCTAATTTAAATTTTGGTCCAATGTCTGTAGCTTTTAGTGTCTTTTGATATTCACTACATGAGCTTAAAACAATAAACGCGAATAAAATGTATAAATATTTCCCCATAGTTTTTAAACAGAATGCAAAATTAAGCTATTCTAATTGATTTTAAAAATATTATTTTTTAGCTAAATTAAAGGTTGTAATTAGGTTACAATTAGCTTTAAGTATAATTTAACTTTTAAACCCATCTTTAAAAAACAAGCGTATGCTCACAAGGTAAACATACGCCACTCAATCTTATTTTAAATGCTCTCTACAAACACTTTAATTTTCTCTTTCAACTCTGGTGTAGCCTCTACCAACGGTAGTCTTACATCTGCACGACAAAGTCCTAAAGCTTCGTAAACGGCTTTAATTCCCGACGGATTATTTTCTTCAAAAATATAACCAATTACATCCATTAATTTAAAATGGATAGCATAGGCTTCTTTAGCTTTACCTTCTAATCCTAACTGAATCATTTTAGAAAACTGTTTTGGAAAGGCTTGACCAATTACAGAAATAACACCCGAACCACCTGCTAAAAGCACTCCTAAAACTAGATCATCGTCTCCAGAGATAATTAAAAAATCTTCTGGTTTATCCTTTATCAATTTTAAATACTGACCAATATTATTTCCAGCTTCTTTAACGGCAACTATATTTTCAAAATCGTTTGCCAGTCTAATTGTTGTTTCTGGTAACATGTTAGAAGCAGTTCTTCCAGGCACATTATATAAAATAATAGAAATAGGACAAGCCTCTGAGATTGCTTTGAAATGCTGGTAAACACCTTCTTGTGTTGGTTTACTATAATATGGTGACACAGACAGAATAGCTTCAAAACCACTTAAATCTGTAGCCTTTATTTCTTCAATAACAGCTGCAGTATTATTTCCTCCAATTCCTAATACTAAAGGTAAACGACCGTTATTTGCTTTAGAAACAGTTTTAATAATAGCTTGTTTTTCTTCCGGAGTAACAGTTGCACTCTCTCCGGTAGTTCCCATTATTACTAAATAATTGGTACCGTTATCAATATTAAAATTAACAATATTTGTTAATGCTTCATGATCTACACTAAGATCCGCCTTAAAAGGTGTAACTAGAGCAACTCCAGTACCCATTAATTTACTATTCATCTTTTTAAATTCTTTTTAATATACTTAAGTATTTTAAAAGCTCTGTTTTAAATACCTCTATGGCCTCCGGATTTACATTAATAATTAAATCGTTTAACCGCTGTTCTTCTTGTAATATCCCAATTTTAAATTCTGCTTTAGAAGCTGCAGTAAGTACTTTTAAATCTAACTCGTCTGCATTATAATAACTCACTAAAGCATCAAACTTTGTATCTAAAAACAATTGCAATTCATTGTTCTTGATAGATCCTCTCCAACCAATATCTTTTTCCGAATAACAAGGAAATTCAATAGTTTCCACCTCCTTATTAACCGAACTAAAGGCTATACATTGAAATTTATTGGGACTAATGTTTAAAGTTTTCGATAAAGATTTTAATGCCTCTAGGTTAGAAAACTCGTCTATATTTAAGATAACCCCCAAACTTTCAATAGGTTTTGAGGCTAGAGAAACCGTACGGTTTGCCAACAATTTATTAAAATATTTTTTATTAGATTTTTCCCTAAAACCTTTTAAAATCATTTATATTTAAACTTTCGTGCAAATGTAGAAAAACTATATCCATACTACAGTAAAATTTATAAGTTTAATTATGATTTTTAAACAATTCATTGTAAGCATTTCACTTGTCTTATTAGCAGGTTGCAAAACAAGCACTTTAAATCTTGAAAAAATTGAAGGCGAACAGATTCCAATTTCCGAAGCTATTCAACCTAACCAAGATATAACCGACTTTATAAAACCATATCATGACCACGTTGTTAAAACCTTAGATAGTGTTCTTGCATATGCACCAGCGTCTTACAAAAAGAGCGATGGCGAGTACAATACTGCTCTTGGAAACTTAATGGCAGATATTGTTTACGAACAATCAAATCCTATTTTTAAAAGCAGATCCAATCACGATATCGATTTTGTTATTCTTAATTACGGTGGTATTCGTGCTCCTATATCTAAAGGCGATATTACACTTAAAACAGCTTACGAAATTATGCCTTTTGAAAACAGTATCGTTGTTGTTAACGTAAAAGGAAAGAATGTAAACGAGGCGATGAACTACTTAAGTAAAGCCAAACGACCACATCCTGTATCTCAATTAAAATTGGTTATAAATTCAGATTTCAATGTTACCGAAGCTTTAGTAAAAGGACAGCCTATAGAGGAAGACAAAACCTATTACATAGCCACTAACGATTACCTTTATAATGGAGGCGACCACATGACGTTTTTTAAACCAAACGATAGTCTGTATGTTTTAAATTACAAGTGGAGAAACGCTATTATAGATTACTTTACCAAAACAGACACTATTAACCCTGTGATAGACGACAGATTTATCCAAATACAATAAATGTAACGAGTTATGAAACGTAGAGATTTTATTCAACAATCTACAGTTGCAACATCTTTAGTTGCCTTAGGCGGGTTAAGCCTTTCATCTTTTACTACAGCACCCACTTCAAAGAAAATTACCATTTTACACACCAACGATGTGCATAGCCATATAGATCCTTTTGGAGCTAATGAAGGAGACAGAGCAAATAAAGGAGGTGTTGCTAGACGAGCTCGTTTAATTGACAGCATTAGATTAGAAAATCCAAATACTTTGCTTTTAGATGCCGGAGACATTTTTCAAGGCACACCTTATTTTAATTTTTATGGTGGCGAATTAGAATTTAAGTTGATGAGTAAACTTAAGTACGACGCTGCAACGATTGGAAATCACGATTTCGACAATGGAATCGATGGTTTATACGCCCAATTACCACATGCTGAATTTCCGTTCTTAATTTCAAATTACGATTTTAAAAACACCATACTAGACACGCATACCAAACCATATAAAGTCTTTATAAAAGATGGTATTAAAATAGGTGTTTTTGGCTTAGGAATAGAATTAAAAGGTCTAGTAGACCCTGCAATGTATAAAGAAACTGTTTATTTAGACCCCATAGAAACTACGCAAGAAATGACACGTATTCTTAAAGAAGACGAGAAATGCGATTTAGTTATTTGTCTCTCTCACATGGGATACAAATACAATTTTGAAGGTAAAATAAGTGATGTAAAGTTAGCTGCAGAAACAAAAAATATAGACTTAATTATTGGAGGTCATACACACACCTTTTTACCCAAGCCTACAGTTATAAAGAATCTTGAAGGTAAAAATACGCTTGTAAATCAGGTAGGATGTTATGGATTAAACCTAGGTAAAATAGATTTCTATTTCGACAATAATAAAAACAAAGCTGCAGATGGCGTGTCCATTAATGTTTAACAACTTGTTGTTGCTTTTCGAATACAAAATTATAAGAGCGAATTTTTATCGCTCTTTTTTGTGCTTCATTTCTAATAGATAAGTAGTAAAAAAGACATATCAATCCCGTAGCAAATAAAAACTTATCAAATAACACAAACGAGATATCGTAGATATAGTAATAGTGAATATAATATAGTAAATCTGAAAAGACAAAGCACAACGCCATTAACAAATACAAAATAGACGATTTACTCTCGGAACTTAAATACACTGCAAAAGATATTAAAACCAGCAGTGCCAATGCCGCACTTCGTAAACCGAAAAACAGAACTTCCAATGGTTCTAACATAATACTATCTAGAATAGTATATAACTGATATAGTAAATATGTGTTTAGTATAAATACAAATATTAAATACCAAGCTAGAAACTTTCCAAATCGAAACCCCTTAAATTTTGTAGTTATAAATCCTAGCAGGCTTAAATAACTCGCAAAATAAAACAAGGCAGAAAACTGTAAAATTTTTGCATTTCCATAGCATACCGAAGTAAGGTCGCTTAAAAACATAAAGCATAAAAATGAAACAAAATACCAGTTAATGTAACGATATTTAGTAAGATAAAACACTACAAATACAGGAATGAATAAGGGCTTCACATATTGCAGAAGTATATCTTTCTCAGTTACTTCGGCATATATATTAACAATAGCTAGCAGATATAAAATCGCTAAGAAAACTCTATTAAAATTACATTTAATCCAATTATTCACAATAAAAACACATAAGTAGGTATAGCAAACATACGACACTTTAACGTATTTTACGTGCAGTTCATCGAAAAGTAATAAAATTTATTTGAGAACTGTAAATTTTCAATATTGTAAATTGATAAATTATAAAATCAAGATTCTACTTTAATAGACTCCACATCTTCTGTAACACTTTGAACAGCATAAAAATAAAAAAACATAAATCCAGATACCAATAAAACAAAATTGCCTAAACCTAAAGAAATATCATTATCTACATAAAAGAAGGCATATTGAACAACTTCAGAAAACACAATACATAAAGAACCTAGAAATAAATATAAAGACCGCCTATTATCTCGATATAAAAAATTTATAAAGGCTACCATGAGTAATAATAAAATTACGGTGTTATATACAACTTCAAAAATAATAGAAGGTAAATCAAAATAATCTAAGATTTCAACTTGCGATAATTCTCCTCCAACTATAGAATACATCACGCGAATTACATATAAGTTAAGCACAACTAACACCGAAATTGTAAGTTTAAAATCGGACCAAATTTCTACAAAATTTAAGCGCTTTAAAATTCCATAAAGAAGTACTATATATGCTGAGAGATATAAAACATTACCTAAATAATACTCATAATAATCAGGTAATACATTTCTAAAGAAAGTTAAAAGGTCTGCTAATGAGAATAACGCCAAAAAAATCATGAAATACGGCAGTCGCATGATATATCCTGTAAAAAAGGAAACACATAAAGCAGGAACAATTAAAGCTTTTACATACTCTGAATAGACTGGCAAGTCTAACAGTTCTAAGAAGACATAAATCACACTAAGCAAAAGTATAAACCACAATATAATTTTTGATTTGTGCATAAATTTATCCTTAAACCTAACAAATATAAATATTAATTACTCATTTTTAGATACAAACATAAAAAAGCACAGAACACGTTATTTCCTTATTTACTATTTAACATCATTAAGAAATCGGTTTCCGACAAAATTTCAATACCTAATTGTTCTGCTTTTGTACGTTTACTTGGTCCCATTTTATCTCCAGCAACCACAAAACTTGTTTTTGAAGAAATTGAACTTCCAACTTTTCCGCCGTTATCTTCAATCATTTTTTTAAGCTCGTCTCTAGAAACTGTTGTAAACACACCAGAGACTACAAATACTTTTCCAACCAGTATATCTGATTGATTGGCTAAGGCTTCTTCTGAAATCTCTAAAGACACGCCATACCCTTTTAAGCGATTAACAATTGCTTTATTTTGTTCTGACTGAAAAAAGGCAACAACACTTTTCGCAATCTTCACACCAATTTCATCTACATTAACTAAAGTCTCCTCTGTAGCTTCTGCAATTGCATCTACATATTTAAAATGCTTAACTAGTTTTTTAGCAACAGTTTCACCTACATAACGAATTCCCAACGCATATAATACGCGTTCAAATGGCACTTGTTTAGATTGCTCGATTCCATTAATTAAATTAACTGCACTTTTTTCTGCCATTCGCTCCAGCGGAAGTACAACATCTTTAGTTAATTCATATAAATCTGAATAATTATCTATTAACCCTTCGTTTACTAATAATGCAACTGTTTCTCCTCCCAATCCATCGATATCCATCGCTTTTCTAGAAATAAAATGCTGAATACGACCAATTATTTGCGGTTTACACCCGTTATAATTCGGACAATAATGCTGTGCCTCGCCTTCTTGTCTTACTAGTTCTGTATCACATTCTGGACAATGCTTAATATATTCAGTAGGTTTAGAGTCTGCTGGACGTTGAGTTAAATCTACTGCAATAATTTTAGGAATAATTTCGCCACCTTTTTCAACAAACACTTCATCGCCTTCACGAATATCAAGCTTAGCTATTTGGTCTGCATTATGCAAAGACGCACGTTTAACCGTGGTTCCCGCCAATTCTACAGGTTCTAGATTTGCTACTGGAGTTATTGCTCCCGTGCGCCCAACTTGATACGAAATTTCATTCAATCGGGTAGACACTTGCTCGGCTTTAAATTTGTAAGCCATGGCCCAACGAGGCGCTTTTGCCGTATACCCCAACTCGTCTTGATGCTGAAAACTATTCACTTTTATAACAACACCATCGGTTTCGTAAGGTAAATCGTGTCTATGAACATCCCAATAGGCGATAAACTCCAAAACGTCGTCTATGGAATTCACTAATTTAGCAGCCTGAGGGACTTTAAATCCCCAATCTCGTGCTTTTTGTAAGCCTTCAATTTGCGACTGAATATTTAAATTCCGTCCAATTATTGTATATAACAAGCATTCTAAAGGACGTTTAGCAACTTCACTACTATCTTGTAATTTTAAACTTCCAGACGCAGTATTTCTCGGATTTCGATAAGGCTCTTCACCAATCTCAATGCGATCTTCGTTCATTTTATTAAACCCATCAAACGGTAATACGATTTCTCCACGAATATCGAATTTCTCAGGAAAATCACCTTTTAACGTTAAAGGCACCGACTTAATGGTTTTTATATTTGCTGTAACTTCATCGCCTTGTACACCATCACCACGCGTAACAGCTTTGGTAAGGACACCATTTTCGTAAGTCAAACTTATTGAAGCACCATCGTATTTTAATTCACACGTATAAAACACCTCGCCATCTACCATTTTTTTAATACGCTGCTCCCAAGCTAGTAAATCGTCTTTAGAATATGAGTTATCTAAAGAATACATACGGTGATCGTGAACTACAGTATTAAAATTTTTAGTAATTGTACCGCCAACTCGATTTGTAGGCGAATTTTCATCATGAAATTCCGGATGTTTAGCCTCTAAATCTTGAAGCGATTTTAGTTTCATATCGAACTCAAAATCACTAATATCACTTTGATCTAAAACGTAATATTTATAATTATAATCGTTTAATTCGTCTCTTAATTGCTGAATTTGTGCTTCAATTGTCATACTTACAATCTCTCTTTATTTAACCATTTTGGAGCAGGCAATGGTTTGTAATTATTCATTTTTTCTAATAAACCATCTATAGTATCATCTACCACCACAGCTTCTAAATTTTCTTGTTTTAAAAAACCTCGTTCTACCATGGTTTTACATTGCGCTAGTAAATGATCGAAAAATCCGTTGACATTTAAAATCCCAATAGGTTTTACATGAAGTCCTAATTGTCCCCAAGTTGTAATTTCGAAAAATTCATCCATGGTTCCGAATCCACCAGGAAGCACCATAAATCCATCCGATTTTTCGTACATAATTACCTTACGCTCGTGCATATTATCGGTAACAATAAGTTCTGATAATTTTGGATGTACAATTTCCTTAGTTTCCAGAAACCCTGGAATTATACCCAAAACATTGCCATTATAATCGATAACCCCGCGAGCTACTTCGCCCATAATACCAATTTTTGCAGCTCCGTAGACTAATTTTATATGTTGTTCTCCTAAAGTTTTACCAAGTTGATACGCTTCAGATATAATTTTTGAATCGGTACCTGTACTCGATCCACAAAACACAGCTATAGATTTCATAGTTTATTTATTCCTTTAATCATTCTATTTCTTTTAAACATATCTTGTCGCAATTCTACATGCATAAATGTATGTTCTTGCAACAAATCAATCATTTCATTACCTAAAAATTCATTTATTTCGAAAAACAACAAACCGTCGTTTACCAAATGCTTTTTAGCCAGCCTCGTAATCGCTTTATAGAATTTAAGCGGATCATGGTCTTCTACAAACAATGCCAAATGTGGCTCGTGATTTAGGACATTAGACTTCATTTGAAGTTTTTCTAATTCGCGAACGTACGGCGGATTAGAAACAATAACATCAAAAGGCAATTTAAAATTAGCATTCTTATATGTGTCTACAGATAAAATATCGGCATGAATAAAATGCACTTCCACATTATTATGTTCAGCATTTTGTGTAGCCACTGCAATAGCTTCTTCACTGACATCGACTGCATACACTTCGGCATTTTCAAAATGTTTTGCTAAAGAAATGGCAATGCAACCACTCCCCGTTCCAATATCTAAAATTCGTAAAGGTTTTTTAATTTTATCTAAATCCGATTCAATAATCCACGCCACTAATTCCTCGGTTTCTGGCCTCGGGATTAATACTGCATTATTCACCTGAAATTCTAATCCAAAAAATTCTGTAGACTTCAACACATACTGAATAGGCTCATGCTTTTTTAAAGACTCTAAAGCATCAAATACAGGTTTAGCTTCTGTTTCAGTAATACTATAATCAGGTTCCATAGCCAGAGTAATGCGTTTAAAATTGAAATAATACTCGCATATCATAAAAAAGAAATGATTAACCTCCTCTTTACCATATTCAGCATCTAACGCCTCATGGAATGTCTGTTTTATTGCTTTTAATCTCATAATTCTTTAATCATCCAAACATTACAAGAATAATGTCCTGTTTCTCCCATTGGGCCATCTAAATATTCGAAACCAACTTTCTCATACAAATGCTTTGCCGATGTCATAAACGGTAACGTTTCTAGATAGCAACGTGTATAACCGAAGTCTTTGGCTTTTTGCAAACACGTATCCATCATTGTTTTTCCTAAACCACGCCCTCGGGCTTCATCTAAAAAATACATTTTTTGTAATTCACAGACCTCTAAAGCATCATCTACCGGACCAATTCCTGCACCTCCAATAACACGATTATGTTCAACAAGCACAAAATAAGTCGATTTTGGCTTATTATAAGCCTCAAACATATCTTCTAGAGCTTTATCCTCGTAAGCTGTACCAACTTTTGGCGCACCAGCTCCGATTAAAACGGTTCGAATCACCTCTGCGACTTGCTGATTATCTTTAGTTTGAATTTCTCTGATCTCGAAATGGCTCATACCCAATTTTAATCTTATTTTTGTGCCGTGAAGATACATGAAAAATACATAAATCGCTGTATAGAAATTGCCAAAAACGGCCTTGGAACTACACGACCAAACCCTATGGTAGGCTGTGTAATCGTACTTAACAACTCTATAATTGGTGAAGGATTTACAAGCCCTTATGGCGGACCTCATGCCGAAGTAAATGCCATTCAATCGGTTACAGATAAATCACTTTTAAAACAAGCTACTTTATACGTTACCTTAGAACCATGTTCTCATTTTGGTAAAACGCCACCATGTAGCGACCTTATTATAAAGTATAACATCCCTAAAGTTGTTATCGGTACTATAGACGATAATTCATTAGTTGCAGGACAAGGGATTAAAAAATTAAAAAGTGCAGGTTGCGATGTTACTGTTGGAGTTTTAGAAGCTGAATGTAAAAATCATCACAAACGATTCTTTACATTTCATAATAAAAAGCGACCGTATATCATCTTAAAATGGGCAGAATCTGCCGATGGCTTTATAGCTCCAAAATCAAAAGACGAACAGAAACCGGTATGGATAACCAACACTTATTCGAGACAATTGGTTCATAAATGGCGCGCCGAAGAACAAGCCATTCTAGTTGGAGGCAATACCGTGTTACAAGACAATCCGAGTTTAACCGTTCGTGATTGGGCAGGATTACAACCTACACGCATTGTAATTGACACACATAACAATCTGCCAGAAGACGTTGCTGTTTTTAATACTACTGCAAAAACCATACGGTTAACTGAAGCTGGATTAAACACCTCATTACCTTTAGCAACTCAAATCTGTGAACGTTTACACGAACACGAAGTAACGTCTGTAATTATTGAAGGCGGAAGCAAAACCCTTCAAACCTTTATAAATGAAAATCTCTGGGACGAAGCCCGAGTCTTTTATGGCACAAATCAGTTTTTAGATGGTACAAAAGCACCATCGTTTAAAGGCCAATTAATCTCAGAAACTAAACTATTAAACGATACTTTAAAATATTACAACAATGATTAAAACAATAATATTTGATTTTGGAGACGTATTTATCAATTTAGATAAAGTGGGCGCTCTAGAAAATGCTTTAGTTAATTTTAAACTAGACAGTCTTCCAGAAGATTTAGTACATATAAATAGTCTTTACGAAATGGGCCTAATGGATACTTCGGAATTTGTAGAGTTTTACGAAGAATCGTTTCCAGATGTAAAATCTGATAAAATTTTAGAAATATGGAACTCTATCTTAAAAGATTTCCCACATCACCGTTTAGAATTCTTAAAAGCACTCTCTGAAAGCAAGAAATACAAGTTGATATTATTAAGCAATACTAACGATTTACATATCGAGTTTGTAAAAAGTTATGTTCCGTTTTTTAATGAATTTGAAAGTTATTTTGATGTGTTCTACCTATCACATGAAATCAACTTAAGAAAACCTAATCCAGATATCTACGAATATGTTTTAAAGCAAAACAACCTTGTCGCTTCCGAAACGTTATTTGTAGACGACTTAACAGAAAACACCACCGCTGCAGAACAACTAGGAATCCACACTTGGAATATCGACCCAGCTAAAGAAGACGTTACAACCCTTTTTGAAACTAAAAAAGAGCTATTTAGTTAATATTTGGACATACAAGACACATACAAAACCATTTTAAAACCGTCTGAAGAAACACTGTTTAAAGAAAAGAACAGTAAGTTTTTTGGGTATGCGTTTCCTGTAAAAACGGAAGACGATGTTAAAGAGCACCTAGAAGCCATAAAGAAACAGCATCATTCTGCGAGGCATTGGTGCTATGCATATCAATTAGGCACAAAAGACATAAAATATCGTGCAAACGATGATGGCGAACCCAACAATTCTGCTGGTATGCCTATTTATGGACAAATTCAATCGTTCGATGTGACAAACGTTCTTATAATTGTCGTTCGTTATTTTGGAGGTGTAAAATTAGGTGTAGGCGGATTGATTGGTTCTTACCGAACATCGGCACAATTAAGCTTAGAAGCATCAAAAATTGTAGAACGCACTATTAATATAGAATACCTTATTGTTTACGATTATAAAAACATGAATAAGGTGATGCGCGTGATTAAAGAGAAAAATATAAATGTTGTAAATCAGAAATTAGAATTACGATGTGAACTTACAATTTCTGTCAGAAAAAAAGATGCCGAAGCTATTTTTAATAGTTTCAGCATCATTTATGAAGTCGAAATTAAAGAACTGTAAGGTTATTCAGGTATTAAATCCAATATATATTTCGGACATTTCATTGGACGTTTTGTTTTCATATTAATAAAAGCCAAAACCGTGTTTGCCACAACCAATAATTCGCCTTCTTGATTGGTAATTTCGAAGTCAAAATCGATTCTCACACTAGGAGCTTTTTTAAGTAAGGTTTTTACTTTAATTACCTCGTCATAATACGCTGACTTTTTGTAATTTAAAGACATTGAAATTACAGGTAACATAACACCTTGTTCTTCCATCTCTTTATAAGAGACGCCTAATGAACGTAACCACTCAGTCCGCGCCATTTCTAGATATAAAGCATAATTACCATGATGAACCACCCCCATCTGATCTGTTTCTCCGTATCGTACTCTTATTTCTATTTCGTCAATTATCATAGTAAAGTTTCATTATTTTTTCGTAGCTTATAAAGCAGGTTAAACATGAGGAAAAAAATCTTAAAATTCAATAGCAAAGCATTTTTTTTTTAAGATATTTGTTCACATATTTGTCAAACCAAAAAACGAGGGATATTTTCAGTAATCCTTTTAACATTAACTAAGAAATCTTTTAAATTATAATGAGTGTAACTGCGCAATCGGTATGGAATAACTGTCTTGAATTTATAAAAGATAATATCCAACCGCAAGCTTATAAAACATGGTTTGAGCCAATAGCCGCAGTTAAATTAACGGACAATGCTTTAAGCATACAAGTTCCTAGTAAATTTTTCTACGAATGGTTAGAAGAGCACTATGTTAAAATTTTAAAAGTAGCTTTAACAAAAGAATTAGGAGAAAAAGCCAAACTAGTTTACATTATAAAAATGGAAAACACGTATGGCAATAAACAACCTTTTACAGAACGTATTCCTAGTTCAAGCCGATCTGCAGTTAAAGCACAAGATGTAGATATTCCGCTTAATAATAAAAATCCAGAATTACGTAACCCGTTTATAATTCCTGGAATTAGAAATGTTAAGATTGAATCGCAATTAAATCCGAATTACAGTTTCGAAAACTTTTTAGAAGGCGATTCTAATCGTTTAGCAAGAAGTGCAGGATTAGCTGTTGCTGCTAAACCAGGAGGAACATCATTTAATCCATTGTTAATTTTTGGAGGTGTTGGTCTTGGAAAAACGCACTTAGCTCATGCTATTGGTGTTGAGATTAAAGACAAATATCCTGAAAAAACAGTACTTTATATTTCTGCTGAAAAATTCACGCAACAATATATAGACTCTGTAAAAAAGAATAATAGAAACGACTTTATTCATTTCTACCAAATTATAGATGTTTTAATTATTGACGACGTTCAATTCTTATCTGGAAAAACAGGAACACAAGATGTCTTTTTCCATATTTTTAATCACTTACACCAAAATGGCAAGCAAGTTATTTTAACAAGTGATAAAGCGCCTGTAGATATGCAGGATATTGAACAACGTTTACTATCACGTTTTAAATGGGGACTTTCTGCAGAATTACAGAGCCCAGATTTTGAAACTCGTGTATCTATATTAAACAACAAATTATATCGAGACGGTGTAGATATGCCTGAAGAGATTGTTGAATATGTAGCTAAAAATATTAAAACAAACGTTAGAGAATTAGAGGGTGCAATTATATCGTTAATTGCTCAATCGTCTTTCAATAAAAAAGAAATTACTCTAGACCTTGCAAAACAAATTGTTGAAAAATTTGTGAAGCACACCAAGCGTGAAGTGTCTATTGATTATATACAAAAAGTAGTATCCGACTATTTCCAAATGAATGTGGATACGCTACAATCTAAAACAAGAAAACGTCATATTGTACAAGCGAGACAATTGGCCATGTTTTTTGCTAAAAAATACACCAAAGCTTCTTTGGCTAGTATTGGTTCGCAAATTGGAAAACGCGACCACGCGACCGTGCTACACGCCTGTAAAACTGTAGATAATTTATCGACTACAGACAAGCAATTTAAAAAGTACGTTGAAGATATTACTAAAAAGCTTTCGGTTTAAAACATAATTACAATGACTAAAATACTTATGGTTTGCCTTGGAAATATCTGTCGATCTCCATTGGCAGAAGGTATTTTACGCTCTAAATTACCTTACGAAGATTTTGTTGTAGATTCTGCTGGAACATCAAATTACCATATAGGATCAAATCCTGACAACCGTTCTATTACCGTAGGAAATAAATACGGTATCAATATTTCTAATTTAATGGGAAGACAATTTTCTGTTAGAGATTTTGATGAGTTCGATATTATCTACGCCATGGATGCTGCCAATTACCGCGATATTTTACATTTAGCACGTAACGAAGCAGACAAGTCTAAAGTAAAAATGATTTTGAACGAAGTATACCCCAATCAAAATTACGATGTCCCAGACCCTTATCATGGCGGAACTCATGGTTTCGAAAACGTCTACAAAATGTTAGATGAAGCATGCGATGTTATTGCAGACAAATTAAAATAACGTGTGTTTCTTATTAAGTTTTACACTGAATAAATTTTTTATATATGAAATCTTCTTTTGGAAAATTATACCTTATTCCAACCACTTTAGGCGATAACGAACCTTTAGAAGTGCTACCAATTTCGGTGAAATCTATTGTAGAAAACACAAAAACGTTTATTGTTGAAAATGAAAAAACAGCACGACGCTTTATTAAACGAATTTCTCCAGAAACGGTGCAGTCTAGTTTAGAGATGTATCATTTAAATAAATTCACAGAATCAAGCGATTTACCAAGCTTTCTAGAACCGTGTTTAAATGGTGTTAATGTAGGCTTACTCTCTGAAGCAGGTTGCCCAAGTGTAGCAGACCCTGGTTCTGATGTTGTAAAAATTGCACATCAGCAAGGCATTCAGGTCGTTCCATTAGTTGGCCCTTCTTCTATCCTACTCGCGCTTATGAGCTCTGGAATGAACGGACAAGGCTTTACTTTTAATGGATACTTACCAATAGATAAAAGCGAACGTAAGCAAGAACTTAAACGTTTAGAACGCTTGTCTTTTGATTATAACCAATCGCAAATTTTTATCGAAACGCCCTATAGAAACAATAAGATGCTTGAAGATATTTGTAGTGCTTTACATAAAAACACTATGGTATGTGTGGCGTGCGATATTACGTTACCCACAGAATTTATTAGAACCAAACCAGCTTCTGCATGGCTTAAAAACACTGAAGACCTCCATAAGAGGCCTTCAATATTTATTATTCATAAAAGTTAAAACTACGCTTTTTTCACTTTAGCTTTTTGGTTGGGCTGAATAAACGAAGTATCGTAACCCGAAAACTTCTTTAAGTAATAACGGATTGTTGTTCCGTAAGCATCAGAGAAACCAACGGCTCCATTACTTCTTAAGTACTTTTTAACATTCCCTGGTCCAGATAAATGTGCTGCTGCAAGAATACCAGATTCTGTAATTAAAACACCATTTATTCTTTTACCAACATAGTTTTTAATGTCTCGACGTAATATCCATTTGTTACGTTCTGCATTTGCTAAAAATGCCTTTTCTTGCAATCCTGGATTTTTTAAAAATTGAACTGGATTATGAATCCCGATAATTTTTAATGTTTCCTTTCCAAATTGGTATTTTCCTAAATACCCTAAAGTGTTTACTGTAAAATAATTTCCTCTAGACTCTTTAAATCCTAGAGCTTCTTTAAAACCTACATACGTTTTTCCTAAATTTGGAGAAAACGCATTTGTTATTTCTGTGTTTAATGCTTCCGCATGATTAAGGTCAATACTATCATTAACCGCATTATAATTTAAGGCTAGGCCTTTTGTTGAATTATAGTTCTCTGCAATACTGATTTCCTCAGTTGTAAATGAATAAAATGCTAAAGAACATATTGCAAGAATTACTATTACATAACTTCCAATATTTTTCATCATATGTTTAATTTCTTCAGGCGGTAATAAAAAGTTTACCTGAAAATTTCAGTCGGCAAATATACAACATTTTTTATTAATCTGAAAATTAATCGATTAACCTAAAATCAGCACATGTATCACACTAAAAACGTACTGGTTATCCGAGATTAGATACTAATCTAACAACATTACTTTGAAAGAAAATTATTACATTTATTTTATCAAAAACATCAACTTTAACAATTACTTAGTAATTCCTTGACGATTGAGGTAGTTTTGGTAAGCTCTAGCATTGGCATTATGCTGACTTAAATTTTTAGCAAATCGATGGTAACCTATACGTTCTGCATCTGCAGCAAAATAATAATAATCGTGCTGTTCTGCATTTAAAACGGCTTTAATAGCTGTAAGATCTGGCATAGCTATTAACCCTGGAGGTAACCCTCTATACATATAAGTATTATATGGCGAGTCTATGGTTTTATGCTTATTTAAAACGCGTTTTATAACGGTGCCTTGATATTCTGGCAATTGGTAGGCTGCAAATTTTAAGGTAGGATCGGCTTGTAATGGCATACCAACTTTTAATCGGTTTAAATATACACCTGCAATTCTAGGTTGCTCGTCGGCAGCTTTAGATTCTTCATGTACAATAGAAGCTAAAGTAATCACTTCACTAGGTGACAAATTAATAGCTTCCGCTTTTTGTAACCTTAAGTCAGTCCAAAATCGCTTATATTCCGTAAGCATGCGGTTTCTAAACTCTTCTCCCGATGTATTCCAGAAAAACTCGTAGCTATTCGGTATATACATCCCTAATCGTGTGGCTTTAGTAAACCCGTTTTCTTTTAAAAACAAAGTGTCTTGAAAAGCAACAACAAGAGATAAACTATCGGCTTCAATTTGTGTCGCCACTCGTCCTGCTAATTTTTCAATAGTTTCTTGATTATTAAATGCCACCTGAACAGGAAGACTATTAATACGTATAGAATTTATAATATCATTATTATTCATGCCTTTGGTAATACTAAACTTCCCCCCTTTTATATGAGTAGTGTATTGTTTACGTTCTGCCAAAGCATCAAAGGTTTCAATATCCTTTAAAAGCGGTTTTAATTGTTCTCGCACATCTTGATACGATGCGCGTGTTGGAATATAAACATATGCCGTTTCATTATTAAAAGCTGTATTAGGCTTAAACATGGCAGAATACACATAGTTTGCAAAAAAAGCAGCCACAACTAGGCCGATAAGCGCGATGGCTACAAGAATTTTTTTAATATACATTAGCTATTTATTAATTGAAATAGGAATTCGTTTTTATATACGCCTTGAACGAGGTTCCAATCTTTTTTTAATCCGATATTTTCGAAACCTTGATTTTTAAATAATTTAAGACTTGCTTTATTGTCTTCAGAAATATTACAATACACTTGATGTAACTGTAAGTGATTAAAACAGTACTTTATTAAAAGCGATAAGGCTTCTCGACCATACCCTTTAGCTCGCTTGGCTTCATCGGTAATTAAAATACCAATACCCGCTTTACGGTTTCTAAAATCGAAATCGAAAACATCTATTAACCCGATTACAACGTCGTTATAATCTGAAATAACTAATCGTAGTTGTTTCACTTCGTAAATATCTAAATGTGCTTGATCTAAATACTGCTTAATTAAATATTTTGAATATGGGGTTTGTGTGTTACTTAATTCCCAGATAGATTCGTCGTTTTCAACATGATGAATAAACTCTAAATCTTCAGGCTCTAAGGCACGTAAATAAATGTGTTCTCCTTTTAAGGTTACCATTCAATCTCCCCTTTAAAGACTTGCTTTGCTGGTCCAATTAACCAAACATCTGTATAACCAGCTTCAGATTTGGTAAAAGTTACTTTTAATTGTCCACCTTGCACTTTTAAATGCACTGTATTATCTGCAGTTTCTCCTAAATAATTCATAGCAATGGCAACAGCTGTTACTCCTGTTCCACAAGATAGCGTTTCATCTTCCACGCCTCTTTCGTAAGTTCTAACTTCAAATTCATTAGCAGAAATTTTCTTAACAAAATTCACGTTTGTTCCTTCATTATAATAAGGAGCACCATTACGTATTGTACGTCCTAGCGTTTTTATATCGAAGGTGTCAATATTATCTTCAAATTGTACATGATGCGGAGAACCTGTATTTAAAAACACATATGATTCATGCTTTTCTACAGTTGGTACATCTTGCATTTGCAATTGCACTAAATCGTCTTCGAACACCACATGATGCATGCCATCAATAGCTTCAAAAGATGCTTTTGTATCAATTACATTTAAATCTTTAGCAAATTGAGACAAGCAACGTCCACCATTTCCGCACATGGTACTTTCATTTCCGTCGGCATTATAATACACCATTCTAAAATCAACATCTGGATGATTCTCTAATAATATTAAACCGTCTGCACCAATACCAAAACGTCTATCACATAAACGATTAATAAGTGCTGTATCTCCTTTATCGAATGTATTCTGACGATTATCTATCATCACAAAATCATTCCCTGTTCCTTGATATTTATAAAATGTGTGTGTCATAATTACCGGCAAAGATAGGAATATTTAGCAATTTTATCGCGTGTTAAAAAGTCTTTAATACTACGTTAAATAGCGTTAAACTATTCTAAGTAATACAATAAAAAAGTAATTTTATTCATTATTACTTAATAACCTATATTATATATAACATGAAAAAAATACTAACCTTAATTTTCGTTTCTGCTTTAGGAGGTATGCTAACTCTTGGAGCATATAAGATGTATTTAGAGCCAAAGGATGCTTTAGTTATAACAAAAACAGAAACTAGCCCATCTAGTTTTATACCAGCTTCTAATATTTCAAATTTAAATGCGATTGCCAATGCTCCCGATTTTACTACGGCAGCCGAAAACACAGTACATAGCGTGGTTCACGTTAAAAACACATCTATTGTTGCGGGACGAATGACTTATAGAGACTTATTCTCTGGAAGAAGTTCTGCAAGACCACAAGTAGGTACAGGGTCTGGTGTAATTATTTCTCCAGACGGTTATATCATTACAAATAATCACGTAATCAATAACTCTCAAGAACTTACAGTTACTTTAAATGATAACAGAGAGTATGATGCTAAAATTATTGGTAGCGATGATAAAACAGATATTGCTTTATTAAAGATTGACGTAGACGAAGATTTACCGTACACTACTTTTGGAGATAGCGATCAAGCAAAACTTGGTGAATGGGTACTTGCTGTTGGAAACCCTTTTAATTTAACTTCTACCGTTACTGCCGGAATTATAAGTGCAAAATCAAGAGATTTAACAGGAGAAAGCAATCAATCTTTTATTCAAACAGATGCGGCAGTAAACCCTGGGAATTCAGGAGGAGCTTTAGTTAACACTAATGGAGATTTAATTGGTATAAATACAGCGATATCATCTCAAACAGGCTCTTACATCGGATATTCTTTTGCTGTACCTAGTAACATAGCTAGAAAAGTAGTCGAAGATATTATGGAGTACGGAAACGTACAAAACGGAATATTAGGTGTTGTTGGCGGTGCCTTAAATAATACGTTTGCCGAACGATTAAATATTAATGAAACCGAAGGTTTTTATGTAGATGATGTTGAAGAAGGTTCCGGAGCACAAGTTGCAGGAATCCAAAAAGGTGATATCATTAAAAAGATAGACCACGTAAAAATTACAAAGTTTGCAGATTTAAGAGGACATTTAAATACTAAACGTCCAGACGATGTGGTACAGATTACCATTTTAAGAGATGGCGACTTAGAAGAAATTCCTGTAACACTTATAAAAAATCAGACATTTACTATGCCTTTAGTTGGTGTGGTTAAAAACACAGATAAAAAAGATTTAAAACAATTCAATTTAGATAATGGAGTTAAAATTATAAGATTGAATAACGAATATGCTCAATACTGGAAACAAAATGGCATTATGGAAGGCACAATAATCACAGCTATAGATGCTCAAAAAGTAAATAGTATAGATGATGTCCAAAATATATTAAAAGCAAAATCGCCTAATGAGCCTTTACAAATTGAAATGATTAATTCTAGAGGTGAAAAAGAACGTTATAATTTCAGATAACTTATAAATCATTTAAAATTTAACAAAACCCTTCAGAAATTCTGAAGGGTTTATTTTTTGCAAAAAATCACTACGAAAACGTTTGAAATCTATTATTTTTGTCAAAACACATATCAACAAACTAACACATCTAACCAATGAGTTTTAACGAAACATATGAAAAACAACTCGCTTTTCAAGCAGACAGAAGAAAAGCTACAGTAAAATTAATTAAAATAGTAAGCGATTTATGGTATGACAAAGCCATAGAATTGGTGCTCTTCAGAAATCAGTTAATAGACAGAAATGTAAGTCAGATTTTGAATTTACACGAGTATGCTGGAGAATTTGTTCAGAAACCCATTTCTATTTTCGATTCTGTCGAAATTGCACAAGCCATTAGGAAACTAGATTTACCTCCAGCAAAATTAGATATCGGGAAACTGACATACGAGTTTCAGATAGACGACCAAAAGCATGGTAATGCCACGGCGTTTTTAATCGACAAATTAAAAAACGCTAAGAAAAACGGAGGAATCAAACCTAAAGACGTCATTCTATATGGTTTTGGTAGAATAGGCCGATTGGTTGCTAGAGAACTAATGACCCGCACGGGAGCAGGAAATCAGCTTCGGTTAAGAGCTATAGTAACACGTGGCACATTAGACCAAACGGTTTTAGAAAAAAGAGCTTCACTATTAAGAAATGATTCTGTTCACGGTGAATTTTCAGGAACTGTAGTCGCCGATGCAAAAAACAATGCCCTAATTATAAACGGAACAACGGTTAATATTATATCTGCTAACAATCCAGAAGATATCGATTATACAGCATATGGCATCAATAATGCTTTAGTAATAGACAATACTGGAGCTTTTAGAGATGAAGAGGCATTGCATAGACATTTACAATCTAAAGGTGTAGATAAAGTATTATTAACTGCACCGGGTAAAGGTATCCCCAATATTGTGCATGGTGTAAATCATTTAGAATATAAACCAGATACAGTTAATATATTTTCGGCAGCATCTTGTACTACCAATGCCATAACACCTATTTTAAAAGTCATTGAAGATGAGTTTGGTGTAACACATGGTCATTTAGAAACTATTCATGCTTATACAAACGACCAGAATTTAGTCGATAATTATCATAGTAAATACCGTCGTGGTAGAGCAGCGGCATTAAACATGGTAATAACAGAAACCGGAGCAGGAAAAGCTGTATCTAAAGCGTTACCGAGTTTAGAAGGCAAGTTAACATCTAACGCCATTCGCGTACCCGTACCAAATGGTTCTTTAGCCATTTTAAATTTAGAACTTGGTAAAGAAACCACAGTAGACCAATTGAATTCTGCCATTAAAAAAGCAGCATTAAACGGACCACTAGTAGAACAAATTAAATACGAACTTAGCGACGAATTGGTTTCTAGCGATATTGTGGGAAGTTCTGCTCCTGCTATTTTCGACAGTAAAGCCACAATTGTAGGCCCGAATCATAAAAATGCAATTATATATATTTGGTACGATAACGAGTATGGTTATAGTCATCAAGTAGTTAGACTAGCAAAATACATCTCGAAACTGAGACGGTTTACATATTATTAATAGTAATCATCCAAACACAAATTTTTACCGTATATATTAAACCTCACTAATGTGAGGTTTTTTGTTAATTATAATGTTATACTTAAGCATTATTTTTTAATTTCGTAAAATTCTAAAAAACCCAAATACGATTTCGATAATGAATGTAATAAAAACGTTAACCACGACATTAATTGCTTGCTTGCTTACTCTATCTTTATGTGCACAAACAGCAACACCAGATTCTGAAGCTAGTGACAATTTATCTTTAAATGAAGGGACGTTAGATAATCAATTTGAATACATCATTCAAAAATCTAACAATTACCAAAATTATAAAGTGGTTAAAAAAGTATGGTTACAAACTTTAAAATCTCATACTTTAGATTCCTTAAAGGCCGTAAAAATAGACTTAGTAGAAACTCAGACTATTGTAGACCAACAAACTAATGAAATTTCGACTTTAAAATCTAATTTAAGCGAAACACAAAATACCTTAGACCTTACTAATCAGGAAAAAGATAGTATGGAATTTTTAGGTATGCAATTAAGCAAAACAACGTACAATACTTTTATCTGGTCTATTATTGGCGGATTATTAGCCTTTTTATTATTCTTTATCTATAAATTTAAGAATAGTAATTCAACTACAAAAGAAGCAAAACGTATGTTGGCTGAAATTGAAGAAGAATTCGACGAGCACAGAAAAACGGCATTAGAACGCGAACAAAAAGTACGCAGACAATTACAAGACGAATTAAATAAGCAAAAATCTAATTCTTAAAACGACATACATAATCTTGTATTTTTATATCTTAAAGTCCATACACGCAGTATGGACTTTTTTATTAATACCATTTGAACCATAAATAACTTCGGATTTTAATTCGATTCTTCTCATCTTTGCAAAAGTTTTTAAAATGAAGCCATGCGCATAGATATCATAACTGTTTTACCAGAATTACTTAAAAGTCCGTTTGAGGCATCCATATTAAAACGTGCTATAGAGGCCGATTTGGTTGAAGTTCATTTTCATAATTTAAGAGATTACACGACTGATAATTATAAAACAATAGACGACTATCAGTTTGGTGGTGGCGCAGGTATGGTCATGCTTATAGAGCCTATAGATAAGTGCATCACGAAATTAAAATCTGAACGCCAATACGACGAAGTTATTTATATGACACCCGACGGTGAAACCTTAAAGCAAGGTATTGCCAATACGTTATCTTTAAAAGAGAATATTATTATTCTTTGCGGACATTATAAAGGTGTGGATCAACGCGTACGCGATTTATTTATCACTAAAGAAATTTCTATAGGCGATTATGTATTATCTGGAGGCGAATTAGGAGCCGCAGTATTATGTGATGCCATTATTCGATTAATTCCTGGTGTTTTAGGTAATGAAACCTCTGCCCTAACCGATTCTTTTCAAGATGATTTATTAGCTCCACCAATTTATACACGACCAAGAGAGTATAAAGGCTTAAAAGTTCCTGAAATACTATTTAGTGGTAATTTCCCGAAAATAGAGAAATGGCGTGAAGATCAAGCTTTTGAACGTACAAAAGAACGCAGACCAGACCTTTTAGAAGAGTAAATATTTATTTTAAAAGAAGTGTTGTAAATACCAAATAAAACACTATTTTTGCACCCAATTTCGGACCAACCTCTGGCGAAAATCGTGAATGTTGCTTTGAATTAACTATAATAAAATAATAAAGATATGGAATCTTTAATAAAATTTGTACAAGACGAATTTGTAACAAAAAAAGAGTTCCCTGAATTCGGAGCTGGAGACACAATTACAGTGTACTACGAAATTAGAGAAGGTGAAAAAGTACGTACTCAGTTTTTTAGAGGAGTAGTAATTCAAAAAAGAGGTTCAGGTAGTTCTGAAACATTTACAATCAGAAAAATGTCTGGAACTGTAGGTGTAGAACGTATCTTCCCTGTAAATATGCCAGCTTTACAAAAAGTTGAAATTAACAAAAAAGGTAAAGTGCGTAGAGCTCGTATCTTCTACTTTAGAGGTCTTACTGGTAAAAAAGCAAGAATTAAAGAATTACGAAGACGCTAATCTTAGCATGCTTATAATACTTAAAAGTCCTAACAGAATTGTTAGGACTTTTTTTATGAACAAAAGTTAATAACTTCGGTTTATAAAATGTTGATATCTAAAATGTTAAATGTGTTTGAAAAACTAGAATTGTTTCTTATCTTTATAAAACAATTAATACTCTAGTTTACATTACAGTATTAAACGTTCTTTTAATAATTGTTTTTTGAGATTTTTAAATAACATGATATTGTTATTTAAAATCATGAGGTTTTAAAAAGTAAGGTTGCAAGTCAAGCTTAACTAATAAAACTAAAAGTTTTCGGATGTATTTTTAATCGAGAGTTAAATACAGGAAAGAAAACAATGTTTGGATAGAGTTTGTATTAAATAAACAAAAGAAAAACATGAAGAAAAACAATTACATTGAAACATTGCGTAGCTAGTAAATACATTTTGAACGTTACATATAAATGTTTCATTATTTTGAAATAGTTCATTATTAATGAAAACAAGTAAGATTAAATTCTGAACGTAATCAATCAATAGATTGATAAAATTAAAATGCTATTTCAGAAAAAGCCATATCAGTATAGTATTTTACTATGTGATATGGCTTTTATCTTTTATTAACTTTAGCTTTTAGATATTACCCTAGATTTTCTGGATTAACATCTTAACCGAATCTCCTTACACTTATCTCCTATTTAAAATAGCAACTGAATTACCATATACCACTCTAAATCATAACAAATTAGACCTTAAGCAGGAGTTTCTAGAAGTTTTGAGACTAGACTCTTATTGCATAACTTGAGTTCTGTAAATCTTCTTAATTGGTAAAACCTATCGCCTATTACCACTCTATTAATTTAATAAGAAATAAAGTATCTATTGTTATATTTTAAGTGAGTCTTATTCTCATCTAGACTAAGCAAAAACCTCAATTTCATTTTTAGAGGATTTACTTCCGTAGATTTCACATTAATGAATTTAATGTAAATAATACTCCATAACTAATATAGTCCAAAGTGTTTTAGCAGATTTAATTTAAAACGTAGAACATTAATAATACTAAAATATATCTCAAAACAGCGCAAAAAAAACGGCAGTCTGTATAGACTGCCGTTTTCTAATTTTATAGTTCAATCAACTTAGTTGAATTTATATAATAAACCAAATTGAGGTTGAGCAAAAATGTTGTTGAATAAGTTGATGTTTAATGCAAAACTGTTAGAAGAATCTCCGTCTTCTGGACTTGCATTGTTATAAGTTAAAATATCAGCTAATACAAAAGTTGCAGCAAAGTTTTTTGTAAAGAAATAGTTTAATCCTAATGTAATGTTTGCTTTAATGTCATTACTAGTATTATCACTTACACTAGTTTTTACACGAGAATGACCGTATCCTAAACCTACATCTCCATAAGCTTTGAAACGCTTAGAATCTAATTCTAAGAAATATAATCTAGCAAAAGCTCCAATTCCGAAAAAATCAGATTCACTTCCACCATCAGTATCACTACCTCCAAAATCTAAATCACCTCCAACTGCAATTTTATCAGATAAGAAATAACCGAATTTTGGGTTGATTCCGTAAGTTGTATTATCTCCGTCTGTTGTGATTGAAATACCACCTTCAACGAACATATCACCTTTTTCGAAAGTAACACCTTTTGCAGATCTTAATTCTTTTTTAGCAAGTTCTTCTTGTTGCGCCTGTGCGAAACTAAATACAAATAATGCGATTAATGTTAAAGTAATTTTTGTTTTCATAATTAATAGTTTAAATTTTGATTAATAGATAAATTCAACAAGTATTAAAACAGTGATATTAATAAATTAGCAATGTTTTTAGTACCCGAAAAATCAAATCGGCTGCAAAACTAAACAAAAACTCTACACCTGCAAGAAACAAGTTTTAAATTTTGATGAAATTAAAGACAAGAAATTGAGACTTAGCAAAAATGAGTATTTCAACGAATTAAGTAGTCGTTATATCGATAATATTATTCTTTTTATAAAATAACAGAATCTACAAATCATTTAAATCAGATGTTTTACGCAAAAATTATGAAGAAAAGTGTTTTAATTTTTCTTAAACATACTATCCATAATGGTCATAAGACCTTTAAAAGCGAAGAATATAGCAAGACCACAAATAAGTATTCCCACAATCAAAATGGGGATATAAAGCGGTTTCTCTGTATTAGTAAAAGCAATATGGATTAACGTTGGTCCTAAAAACATTAAGGCTAAAGAAATCCCCATTTTTTTTAACCCACTAACCAATAGTGTTTTATTAGTTCTTTCCGTTTCCATTATTTATATGTCTTAATACATTTCGAACACTTTTATGTTCTTTTAGTAGGATTTCGGCATCTTTATAGCCCACATTTAATTCTGCCATAATCATTTGAACTCCACGATCTACTAACTTAACATTACTAAGTTGCATATCGACCATTTTGTTTCCCTTAATTTTCCCCATCTGAATCATAGATGCAGTAGAAATCATATTTAGCACTAATTTTTGTGCTGTTCCAGCTTTCATTCTAGAGCTACCTGTTACAAATTCTGGTCCTACTATAACTTCAATAGGAAATTGTGCAGTAATAGATAAAGGGCTGTTATGATTACATGTTATACAACCTGTTATAATACCTTTGTCGTTACATGCTTTTAATGCTGAAATGACATAAGGAGTAGTACCAGAAGCAGCGATACCAATAACAACATCTTGAGTCGATATTTTATGTTGAAGTAAATCTTCCCAACCTTGAGTTGTAGAATCTTCTGCAAATTCTACAGCATCTCTTATAGCTTTATCACCACCAGCAATAATACCAACAACAAGGTCTGATGATACGCCAAAAGTAGGTGGACATTCAGAGGCATCTACAACACCTAATCTTCCACTTGTTCCTGCCCCTATATAGAAAATTCGACCACCGTCTTTCAGTTTCAAGACTGTTTGTTGAATTAATGCTTCTATTTGAGGTAAAGCTTTTTCAATGGCAAATGGTACGGTTTTATCTTCATTATTAATGTTAACTAATATATCTGATAATTCCATTTTTTCTAAATCATTATATTTAGAATCGGCTTCGGTAGTTTTAATAAAATCCATGGGGTAAAGATACAAATTTGAAAAAATTAAGGTGTAATAAAATATTTGTTTTAAACAGAAAAAGACTCCTGAAGTAGGAGTCTTTTTTAATATATAATGAAAACGTTCTTAAACGTATATTTAAGAAATTGTTTCTAAAATAGAATTTAAAGTTGAACTTGGTCGCATAGCGGCAGTCGTTAAATCTACATTAGGAAGGTAATAGCCCTCAATATTTACAGGTTTACCTTGAATAGAATTCAATTCATCTACAATTTTAGATTCATTTTCTGATAACGATTTAGCTACATCTGTAAAGATTGCTTTTAACTCTTCATCTTTAGTTTGATTAACTAAAGCTTCTGCCCAATATAAAGCTAAATAAAAATGACTTCCACGGTTATCTAATTCGTTCACTTTACGTGAAGGCGATTTTCCGTTATCTAATAATTTTCCAGTTGCTTCATCTAAAGTATCTGCTAAAACTAACGCTTTTGCATTTTTAGTTGTTTCAGACATATGTTCTAAAGAAACCGCTAAAGCTAAAAACTCTCCTAAAGAATCCCAACGTAAATGGTCTTCCTCTAAGAATTGTTGTACGTGTTTTGGAGCAGATCCACCAGCACCAGTTTCGAATAATCCACCACCATTCATTAATGGTACAATAGATAACATCTTAGCACTAGTTCCTAATTCTAAAATTGGGAATAAATCTGTTAAGTAATCACGTAATACATTTCCTGTAACAGAAATAGTATCTTCTCCTTTTTTAATACGAGCAAGTGTAAAGTGTGTTGCTTCTTCTGGAGATAATATTTGAATATCTAATCCAGTTGTATCGTAATCTGGTAAATATTTTTCTACTTTTTTAATTAATTCAGCATCGTGAGCTCTGTTTTTATCTAACCAGAATACTGTTGGAGTTTCTGTTGCTCTTGCTCTGCTTACTGCTAATTTAATCCAGTCTTGAATAGGTGCATCTTTAACTTGACACATTCTCCAAATATCGCCAGCTTCAACAGTATGTTCTGTTAATACGTTATTGTCGGCATCAATTGCACGAACAACTCCATCTGCAGGGATTTCAAAAGTTTTATCATGAGAACCATATTCTTCAGCTTTCTGAGCCATAAGACCTACGTTAGGTACAGTACCCATAGTTGTTGGATCGAATGCTCCATGTTTTTTACAGAAGTCTATAGTTGCTGAGTAAATACTTGCATAACTACTATCTGGGATAACAGCTTTAGTATCTTCTTGCTTACCTTCAGCATTCCACATTTGTCCAGATGTACGTATCATTGCAGGCATAGATGCATCAATAATAATATCACTTGGAACGTGTAAATTAGTAATTCCTTTATCAGAATTAACCATGGCTAATGCAGGACCCGTTTTAAATGCTTCGTCTATATCTGCAAGAATTTCATTACGCTTATCTTCTGGTAAAACTTCAATTGTAGCTAATAAGTTTCCGAAACCATTATTTACATCAACACCAATACTCTCTAGAGTTTCTTCGTGTTTAGCAAAGACATTTTTAAAGAAAACACGTACAGCATGACCAAAAATAATAGGGTCTGAAACCTTCATCATGGTTGCTTTCATGTGTAGAGATAATAATACATCTTTATCTTTAGCATCTTTAATTTGAGCTTCTAAGAACGATATTAACGCTTTTTTACTCATTACTGTAGCATCAATAATTTCGCCTTCTAAAAGGTTTAAATTATCTTTTAAAACAGTTGTATTTCCATTGTTATCTTCAAACTGAATGCTAATAGAAGTTGCCTTGTCTAGAGTTACAGATTTTTCGTTATGAGCGAAATCTCCTTCTGTCATAGTGGCAACATGTGTTTTAGAGTCTGCACTCCAAGCCCCCATTGAATGCGGATATTTTTTAGCGTAATTTTTAACTGCTTTAGGTGCTCTACGGTCAGAGTTTCCTTCACGTAAAACAGGGTTTACAGCACTACCCTTAATTTTATCGTATCTTGATTTAATTTCTTTTTCAGCATCAGTTTTAGGTTCGTCTGGATAATTTGGTAATTTATATCCTTGACTTTGTAATTCTTTTATTGCAGCATGTAGCTGAGGAACAGAAGCACTAATATTTGGTAATTTAATAATATTAGCTTCTGGCTTTTTAGCCAATTCTCCAAGCTCTGTTAACGCATCAGGTAATTGTTGCTCTTCACTTAAAAAGTCAGAAAAATTAGCAATTATACGACCAGCTAAAGAAATATCTCTAGTTTCTACATTAATTCCTGAAGGATTTAAGAAGGCCTGTACAATTGGTAAAAAAGAATAAGTTGCCAAAGCCGGAGCTTCGTCTGTTTTTGTGTAAATAATTTTTGAACTGATTGCCATTATTTTAGATTATTTTATTGTAATTTTTTTGGTGGAAAAATATAGGGCTATTTTTACGAACTGCAAAGATACACAAATCCGAATATTTATTTATATTGATTTGAAACAAGTAATGGCATTTTACTAAAAAAAACGCATTAATTAGAGTCTAAATAAATATTTATTTAAATATTATAACTAAATTACGTTTTATATGAAAAATTAATAGAGTCAAAACACCAACTCTATTAATTTAATTGATAAGAATCTTTATATAACCAAAATTTATAGCTCTATGTTAAGTAATTCGCCACTAATTTGAAGCACATCTAGCTCTGCAAGTTTAGCATCGAATTTGGCTTGATTTCTACTTAATTCTGCATTTCTTAAATTGAGCTGAGCTTGCCTAAATTCTATAGAGGTTGTTTGTCCTAACTTAAATTTTTCTTCAGTACGCTCAAAATTATTTTCGGCCGTTCTAATATTGTCTTCTTGCACACGATAAATTGCGAGTTTATTCTGGTAATTATCCCAAGCATTGTAAAAATTACGTTCAATATCTAGAATTAATTGTTCTTTCTGTAATTCTTGATTTTCTAAAATTATTTTAGAATTTTTCACTTGGGTAATGGTTGATCCACCATCGAATAGATTCCAAGACAAATTTAAACCTCCAGAAATTCCGGAGTTAGTTGATTGAGAAACAAAAGAAGCTGCATTGTTATTATTTTTATTCCATCCATAAGATCCATTTAAACCTAAGCTTGGTAAATATTGCGACTTACTAGATTTTATATCAATTTTACTCAATTCAATATTCTTATTCGCTTGTAACAGACTTATATTATTTGCTTTAGTTTTCTCTAATAAATCTTCTTTATCCAATTGTAATAAAAAATCTATATCTGTTTCAACCTCGAAATCTGATGCTATTTTATTTCCTATAATAACATTTAAATCGCGTTTAGTATTAATTAAATTCTGCTTTGTGTTAATCAAATTAATACTATCATTATTAATATCTACTTCTGCATTTAACACATCAAGTTTGGTGTTTTGCCCGTACTCGAATTGATATTGTGAGCGTAAAAGTCTGTCTTTAGAGATGTTTATTGTTTGTTCTAAAGAAGCTTTATTTTCAGAAATATTAGCCAAACTATAATACACAGCAAATAATTGTAAAACCACATTTTCGATGGTTTCTCTAGCTTCTAACTGACTTAAATTAAACTCTTCTTTAAGTCTTTGGTAATTGTATTGTCTGCCTAAACCATCAAAAAGTAAATAATTTAAAGTTACAGATGCATCATATCTTGAACTTTCCGCACCGTTTAAAGTTGTGGTTTCTCCATTAGAAAATTGAGCTTCTGTATTATCTAAATTATAATTCGCACCAGCTGCTCCTGTTAAGGTTGGTAAATATCCAGAATTTAAAATAGATGCATTATTTTCTGCGACTTCTACCGTATTGTTAGTAATTTTTATTCCATAGTTATGTTCTAAAGTCAGTTCTACGGCCTCTTCCGGAGTCAATATGCGCTGAGCAGAAGTACTTACCGAAAACAAAATTAAACTATAAAAAATGTATGTTTTAAAACTCATGCTCTTCTTTTTGTTCTTTAATTGCACGTTCAACTTCTTCTTTTGATACTTTTTCTCCTGTAGATAACCACTTAACATTGGTCTTAATACTATTACTAAACGATAAGAAAAGTGGTAATACAAGCAATGTTAAAATAGTAGCATATCCAATTCCAAAAGAAATCGATATTGCCATAGGTTTTAAAAATTGTGCTTGTCTACTTTTTTCTAATAATAAAGGAGCTAAACCGGCAATAGTAGTTAACGATGTTAGAAAAATTGCTCTAAATCTTGATTTACCAGCATCTGATAATGCCATATCGAAAGACATACCCTCCTTTAAATTACTATTAAACTTACCTATAAGTACGAGTCCATCGTTAACCATAATTCCTAACAGAGCTATAATTCCTAATAACGATAGTACGTTTACAGGGAAACCTAGTAACCAGTGTCCCCATGCCACTGCTGTTAAACTAAATGGCACTAATAATAGTAATAATAATGGCTGGCTATAACTTCTAAATGTAAAAGCAATGGTGATATAGATTAGTAATAAAATTACTGTACCAGCACTACTTAACGACGATGTTAATTTCTGTGCTTCACGGTTTTGTCCTTCAAAAGATGCTGAAATTGTAGGATATTTAGACTGTAACTCTGGAATGGCAGTTTTTTTAATATCGTCTAAAATATCTGTTGCACTCGTACTCGGGTCTTTTAAATCTGCTGAAACTCTAATCTCACGTTTTCCTTCTAAATGATTTATAGAAACATCACCGCGAACAATACTGTAAGTGGCTATATCTTTTAAAGTAACGCGATTTCCTGAAGGCGTAAGGATACGCATATCTTCTAAATCGTTTATAGATTCTCTGTTTGGTCTGTCGTATCTCACCCAAACCTTAATTTCGTCTTGTCCTCTTTGGAAACGTTGAGCTTGAGCTCCAAAAAAACCAGATCGCACTTGACTCATGACAGTCGATAAATCTAGACCAAGTAAATAAGCCGACTCCTTTAATTGTAATCGAATTTCTTTAATACCTGCAGGGTCATTATCTTCAATATCTTTAAGAAGTGGATTTTCGCTTAAAATATGTTTTAATTCTATTTTGGCAGCTTTTAATTCTTCAATATTGTTTCCTAATAAAGCTACAGAAACAGGGCTACCTCCAAAATTACCTCCAGAACCAAATATTAATCGTTCGGTTCCTATTACTGGACCAACCAATTCTCTAAGCCTATTAGATACTAAAGATGCATTGATAACATCTGGACGTTCTTCTCCAGGAAGCATATTAATAACTAATTGCGCGCTAGAACTGCTATTTAATGATAAAATGGTGTTCTCGAATAATTCTTTATCAGTATCTTTTAAATATTTTTCTGTGAATTCCTGATTCACGATAAGTGCTTTTTCTTCAATCATAGAAATGATAGAATCCGTGACCTTTACATTAGTTCCGTTAGGCATATCTAATTCTATAGAAACACGGTCACTGGCAATTGAAGGGAAAATAGTTACTCCAATAATTCCACCACCTACTGCTCCAATAGTTAAAATTAAAAGTCCTATGAATATCCCTAGAGATAAAATTTTGAATTTAAGAATGAAATCGAATGTTGGTGCGTAAATTCTGTCTCTTAAAAAGACCATGATACGATCTCCGAAGGCGTTAATGTTACGCATTTTAGAGAAAAACTGATTAAATTTACTTGGATTTTCCTTAGGGACTTCTTTACGTAAGGCTTTAGAATGTGCTAAGTGAGCTGGTAATATAATTAAAGCTTCAACAAGTGAAACCACTAATGTTAATATTACAATTACCGATACTTCACTAAAGAACTCACCAATTCTACTATCTAAAAATTGAAATAACGAAAACGCTAATAACGTTGTAATAATAGCTGACACTACAGGAGGAATAACTTCCATGGTTCCGTCGATAGCAGCTTGTACAGGTGTTTTTCCTTTTTCGTAATGCTGATAGATATTCTCAGCAATAACAATTCCATCATCAACTAAAATACCAATTACAATAATCATCCCAAAAAGCGAGAATACGTTTATTGTTACATCAAACTGACTAGCAAAAATAAACATCCCTAAGAATGAAATTGGTAATCCAAAGGCTACCCAAAATGCTAATCTGGTGTTTAAGAATAAAGACAAGAATAATAACACCAATAACATACCCACTATAGCATTTTCTGTTAAAAGCTGTGTACGTTGTTTTAGAGTTACAGAAAGATCTCTTACTATATCTAGTTTTACATTTTCATGCTTAAGATTGTAATCTTTAATATAAGCTTTTACATTTTCTGCAGAAGATACTAGGTCTTCATTATTTGTACTCGTAACAGAAATGTTAACAGCTAAACCTTGATTAAAATATGTTGCATTTGGTGTTTCAGAAAAACGGTCCCTAATAATAGCGACATCTTTTAATCTGATTATTTTACCATCTTGAGTTGCTCTTACAATAACATTAGAAAGTTCGTCTCCATAATACGATCTATTATTGGCTCGAATTAAATACTCTTCGGTATTCGTTTTAATATTTCCACCGGTAATTAAAATATTTGATGAAGCTACAGCATTGGCAACTTCTCCAAAAGTTAAATTAAAGGCTTGTAAACTGGTTTCATTAACAGCAATTTCTATTTCTTCTTCAGGATAACCTGTAACGGTAACTTGAGAAATACCGTCAATAGCACGTAAATCGTTTTCTATTTGCCGACCAATTTGTTTTAAAGTGGCTAACGGAACATCTTTTCCGTTTAAAGCAAATGAAATAGTTTCCCTAATTGCTTCTTGTTTAGACACCACTAAAGGCTCCATCCCTGAAGGGAAAGAAGGTACGCGATCTACAGCATTTTTAACCTCCAATAGCATAAAGTCGATATTCTCATCCTTTTCAATCTCTACAGTAATAACTCCACTGTTTTCCATAGAAGTTGAAGTAACACGATCAATACCTTTAAGACCTTTTAAATTATCTTCTATTTGTAATACAATACCTTCTTCAATTTCTTGAGGTGAAGCACCAGGATAGGTAATATTTACATTAATTATTTTAGAATCTGTTAATGGAAAAAAAGAGGATTTTAAAGATAAAATTCCTAAAGTTCCGAATGCTATAAATGCTATTATAAAAATGTTTACAGCAATATGGTACCTAATAAAATAAGCTATTATTTTCCTCATAACTTATAAATTGTCTGTGTTATTAGATTCTGAAGAAAATGGTTTAACTAGCATTCCAGCATAAGCGCCAGGAACGGGTTTTCCTAAAATGACAGTTCCGTTTGGAATATCTTTTAAAACTACAGTTGTTTCTGAGTAAAACACTGCTTTAACATCCATTACATTAAGAGCATTGTTTTCAACCACAAAGATTTGATTACCATCTAACATCAAACTTCTATCTATTTCTATTGCATTTTCTTCCTCCTTAGCATTTAAACTCGCCTCTAAATACATACCTTCTTTAAGCGTATCATTTTTAACTTCAATAAATGCGGTAATGGTTTGAGTAGACGGATCTACACTACCATTAACACGAGACACTTTACCAATAAATGTTTCTGTATGTTCTAAATTATTTAGTTTTACTTCTTCGCCTACTTTTAGTAAAGTAGCATAAGATGTACTTAATGCAACTTCCATTTCATAGCTTGAAGGGTCTATAAACTCTCCTAATTTTTGTCCACTACGAATTAAAGAACCTTCGGTTACTAAAGCTTCTGTTAAAACACCTTTAAAGGGTGCCAAAATTCTATATTTAGACAATCGCTGTTCTAAGTTTTTAACATTATAATAACTAGAAACAATACCACGTCCCGTAATAAAATAGTTTTCCTTTTCATTGGTCATCTCGGGTAAACTAGGTGTAGACTTTTCTAAATCGAAATTAACAAGATAGTTTTGCCATTTCTGATACATTTTAGGATAGTCAAAACGTAAGTCAGGCATAATAGCAGCTATATCATTATAAAGATTACTTTTTGCCGATTGCACACTGGCATAATATTCTGAAGCATCAATATCAATTAAAACTTGACCTTTGTTGAATTCTTGTCCAGGTTTAAAGAGAATTGTTCTAGGTTTAAAAATCCCTTGAACTTCAGAATATAACTCAAGTCTACGTTTAGCCACTAAACTACCATGAGCAGGAATTAGAATTGGTACCGTTGAATTTGTAACAGTATCTATAAATACTGTTTTAATAATCTTTTCTTTGACAGGTTTTGGTTTAGATTTAGAATCTATTAATTGATTAGCCAAAAATATGGAAAACACAATAAGTAGTATTCCGATAATAGAAAGTAAAATTTTACGCATGTAATTAAGTTTAGTGCTATTTAAGACCTTAAAACTATCGTTAAGTTAATTTTAAAACTCTTAAAAAAATCATAAAATATTTAATTAACTAGCAGTAAGTCTGTTATATATGAAGAAAAGCAGAAACTCAGTATTTAAATGTGAGTTTCAAGATGGATTTAAAGCAAAAAAATCCTCAACAAATAAATGTTGAGGATTTAGTATAAAAAAGGCGACGACCTACTCTCCCACAATGCAGTACCATCGGCGCTAATGGGCTTAACTTCTCTGTTCGGAATGGTAAGAGGTGAGCCCCATTGCAATAATCACCTTAAATTGTTGATTGTTAATTTCCACTTAGAAAACTAATCAACCGCGCTTTAGCGCAAATATCTTAACATATTGAAAAATACCCGAAGGTGACATACATATAAATCCTAATAATAATTCTTGTACTCTTATAAAAAAACAGGCGTACAATAAGCCTATGGGTTATTAGTACTACTCGGCTATGACATTACTGCCTTTACACCTATAGCCTATCAACGTGGTCATCTCCCACGACCCTTTAAAGAAATCTCATCTTGTGGTGGGTTTCGCGCTTATATGCTTTCAGCGCTTATCCCTTCCCAACGTAGCTACTCTGCAATGCTCCTGGCGGAACAACAGATACACCAGAGGTTGGTCCAACTCGGTCCTCTCGTACTAGAGTCAGATCCACTCAAATTTCTAACGCCCACTGTAGATAGAGACCGAACTGTCTCACGACGTTCTGAACCCAGCTCGCGTGCCACTTTAATGGGCGAACAGCCCAACCCTTGGGACCTTCTCCAGCCCCAGGATGTGACGAGCCGACATCGAGGTGCCAAACCCCCCCGTCGATATGAGCTCTTGGGGGAGATCAGCCTGTTATCCCCGGCGTACCTTTTATCCTTTGAGCGATGGCCCTTCCATACGGAACCACCGGATCACTATGCTCTACTTTCGTACCTGATCGACTTGTAGGTCTCTCAGTCAAGCTCCCTTATGCCATTGCACTCTACGTACGATTACCAACCGTACTGAGGGAACCTTTAGAAGCCTCCGTTACTCTTTTGGAGGCGACCACCCCAGTCAAACTACCCACCAAGCACTGTCCCTTCGAATGAAGGTTAGACTCTAGATAAGCAAAGGGTGGTATTTCAACAATGACTCCACAACACCTAGCGATGCCGCTTCAAAGTCTCCCACCTATCCTACACATTACTTATCCAAAACCAATACTAAGCTATAGTAAAGGTGCACGGGGTCTTTTCGTCCCACAGCGGGTAATCGGCATCTTCACCGATACTACAATTTCACCGAGCTCATGGTTGAGACAGTGTCCAGATCGTTGCACCATTCGTGCAGGTCGGAACTTACCCGACAAGGAATTTCGCTACCTTAGGACCGTTATAGTTACGGCCGCCGTTTACTGGGGCTTCATTTTAGACCTTCGAGGTAAACCTCTAAGCCCACCACTTAACCTTCCAGCACCGGGCAGGTGTCAGGCCATATACGTCATCTTTCAATTTAGCATAGCCCTGTGTTTTTGATAAACAGTCGCCTGGACCTTTTCACTGCGGCCCCACCGAAGTGGGGCGACCCTTCTCCCGAAGTTACGGGTCTATTTTGCCTAGTTCCTTAACCATGAATCTCTCGAGCTCCTTAGAATTCTCATCCCAACTACCTGTGTCGGTTTAGGGTACGGGCTGCTTCACTTGCTTTTCTTGGAAGTCGATTTGCTAGATTATCACCTTGACCGTAGTCTCAGTGTACTATCGCGGTGTTACCACTCGCTTCAACGTACTATTCCGTCAGTACGCACTAACTTTTCGCCTCCGTCACTTTTAGTGTGAGCAGGTACAGGAATATTAACCTGTTGTCCATCCACTACCCCTTTCGGGTTCGCGTTAGGTCCCGACTAACCCTCAGCTGATTAGCATAGCTGAGGAAACCTTAGTCTTTCGGAGTGCGGGTTTCTCGCCCGCATTATCGTTACTTATGCCTACATTTTCTTTTCTATACGTTCCAGCATACCTCACAGTACACCTTCTACACCTATAGAATGCTCCCCTACCAGTTATAATAAATTATAAATCCATAGCTTCGGTAATATGTTTATGCCCGATTATTATCCATGCCGAACCGCTCGACTAGTGAGCTGTTACGCACTCTTTAAATGAATGGCTGCTTCCAAGCCAACATCCTAGCTGTCAAAGCAGTTCAACCGCGTTTTTTCAACTTAACATATATTTGGGGACCTTAGCTGATGGTCTGGGTTCTTTCCCTCTCGGACATGGACCTTAGCACCCATGCCCTCACTGCTGATCAACATTTTATAGCATTCGGAGTTTGTCAGGAATTGGTAGGCGGTGAAGCCCCCGCATCCAATCAGTAGCTCTACCTCTATAAAACTATAAATCAACGCTGCACCTAAATGCATTTCGGGGAGTACGAGCTATTTCCGAGTTTGATTGGCCTTTCACCCCTACCCACAGGTCATCCGAAGACTTTTCAACGTCAACCGGTTCGGTCCTCCACTGTATGTTACTACAGCTTCAACCTGCCCATGGGTAGATCACACGGTTTCGCGTCTACCACTACTAACTAAAGCGCCCTATTCAGACTCGCTTTCGCTACGGATCCGTGACTTAATCACTTAACCTTGCTAGCAACGGTAACTCGTAGGCTCATTATGCAAAAGGCACGCCGTCACACGTAAACGTGCTCCGACCGCTTGTAAGCGTATGGTTTCAGGATCTATTTCACTCCCTTATTCAGGGTTCTTTTCACCTTTCCCTCACGGTACTAGTTCACTATCGGTCTCTCAGGAGTATTTAGCCTTAACGGATGGTCCCGCCAAATTCACACAGGGTTTCACGTGCCCCGCACTACTCAGGATACCACTATCGCGCCAATCTTTACCTATACGGGACTATCACCCTCTATGGTCACTCTTTCCAAAGTGTTCTAATTCATCATGGTCTGAATATCGTGGTCCTACAACCCCAGCAATGCCGTAACATTACTGGTTTGGGCTAATCCGCGTTCGCTCGCCGCTACTTACGGAATCACTTTTGTTTTCTTCTCCTCCGGGTACTTAGATGTTTCAGTTCTCCGGGTTTACCTCCCTAAGGATACTATATCTTCAATATAGTGGGTTGCCCCATTCGGATATTTGCGGATCAATTTGTATGTGCCAATCCCCGCAACTTTTCGCAGCTTATCACGTCCTTCATCGCCTCTGAGAGCCTAGGCATTCCCCATACGCCCTTATTTAGCTTATTGTACTTTTTGCTTTTTTAATGAGTTTGTTATTAGTTAAAAGCTCGTAAACTTTAACTAACAACGAATTATTATTGTTTAAAATATATCTTATATAGTATGTGCAATACTACATAATCAAATATCTTAATGTATTTTTATGTATCTTTTTCAATATGTCAATGAACGTTTATCAATGTATCAATTTTATAATGTATTAATGTACCAACGAATTGTTACATCTTTTAATTAATTAATTTTTACATTAATTCGTGGAGAATATCGGAGTCGAACCGATGACCTCCTGCGTGCAAGGCAGGCGCTCTAGCCAGCTGAGCTAATCCCCCAATTACTAGTAGATAGTAATTAGTAGTTAGTAGTTAGTACTTATAACCACTACTCTAGCTTCTAGAATTTCCTTTACTTTTATACTTAGTAGTCTCAGGCAGACTCGAACTGCCGACCTCTACATTATCAGTGTAGCGCTCTAACCAGCTGAGCTATGAGACTCTAACTATAATAGTTTGTATTTTAAATTAACAGCTAAGAATAAACAATCTCTTTTCCTTGTTTACTATTTTCCAATAGTCGTCTTTCTCTAGAAAGGAGGTGTTCCAGCCGCACCTTCCGGTACGGCTACCTTGTTACGACTTAGCCCTAGTTATCGACTTTACCCTAGGCCGCTCCTTGCGGTGACGGACTTCAGGCACTTCCAACTTCCATGGCTTGACGGGCGGTGTGTACAAGGCCCGGGAACGTATTCACCGCATCATGGCTGATATGCGATTACTAGCGATTCCAGCTTCACGGAGTCGAGTTGCAGACTCCGATCCGAACTGTGATAGGGTTTATAGATTCGCTCCTGGTCACCCAGTGGCTGCTCTCTGTCCCTACCATTGTAGCACGTGTGTAGCCCAGGACGTAAGGGCCGTGATGATTTGACGTCATCCCCACCTTCCTCACAGTTTGCACTGGCAGTCTTGTTAGAGTTCCCGACTTGACTCGCTGGCAACTAACAACAGGGGTTGCGCTCGTTATAGGACTTAACCTGACACCTCACGGCACGAGCTGACGACAACCATGCAGCACCTTGTAAATTGTCCGAAGAAAAAACTATCTCTAGTCCTGTCAATCTACATTTAAGCCCTGGTAAGGTTCCTCGCGTATCATCGAATTAAACCACATGCTCCACCGCTTGTGCGGGCCCCCGTCAATTCCTTTGAGTTTCATTCTTGCGAACGTACTCCCCAGGTGGGTTACTTATCACTTTCGCTTAGCCACTCAGACCGAAGTCCGAACAGCTAGTAACCATCGTTTACGGCGTGGACTACCAGGGTATCTAATCCTGTTCGCTACCCACGCTTTCGTCCATCAGTGTCAGTTGATTATTAGTAATCTGCCTTCGCAATTGGTATTCTATGTAATATCTATGCATTTCACCGCTACACTACATATTCTAACTACTTCATAATAACTCAAGACAACCAGTATCAAAGGCAATTTTACAGTTGAGCTGCAAGATTTCACCTCTGACTTAATTGTCCACCTACGGACCCTTTAAACCCAATGATTCCGGATAACGCTTGGATCCTCCGTATTACCGCGGCTGCTGGCACGGAGTTAGCCGATCCTTATTCTTACAGTACCGTCAAGCTGCTACACGTAGCAGTGTTTCTTCCTGTATAAAAGCAGTTTACAACCCATAGGGCAGTCTTCCTGCACGCGGCATGGCTGGATCAGGCTCTCGCCCATTGTCCAATATTCCTCACTGCTGCCTCCCGTAGGAGTCTGGTCCGTGTCTCAGTACCAGTGTGGGGGATCCCCCTCTCAGGGCCCCTATCTATCGTAGTCTTGGTAAGCCGTTACCTTACCAACTAACTAATAGAACGCATGCTCATCTTTTACCGATAAATCTTTAATATAATTGTGATGCCACAACTATATACTATGAGGCATTAATCCAAATTTCTCTGGGCTATTCCCCTGTAAAAGGTAGATTGCATACGCGTTACGCACCCGTGCGCCGGTCGTCATCTGTGCAAGCATCTGTTACCCCTCGACTTGCATGTGTTAAGCCTGCCGCTAGCGTTCATCCTGAGCCAGGATCAAACTCTTCATCGTTAAATTTTTAAGTCTTTCGACTATTACTTTTAACAACTAATGGAATTAAATGTTGGTACTCAAAATGGTTTATTCTTTTTTGTTGATAATAACCGTTTCCAGTTATTATCTACGCTGTCAATTCAATATGTTAATGAACTTATTTCTCTGTGTTTCTTAACTTGTTGCCTCGTTAAGCGGGTGCAAATATAAAACCCTTTTTTTAATCTCACAATGTTTTTTTGAAGTTTTTTTTTGAACCCGTTTTGAAACGTTTTCAACTCCAATAAAACAATTTGTAAAGAACTTTGTTTTCTAAAAACGTTGCCGTTTTTAGCGGGTGCAAACTTACACCCTTTTTTGTTACTAACAAGCTTTTTTTATCTTTTTTTGAAACTAATCTAAATCTAATAAATAAAACTCTGCTAATGAACGTCTTGCCTAACTAAACTACCGTAGTTGCGTCGCTAAGCGGGTGCAAATATACCACCTTTCTTTCTTATCAAACTAATTTATTATAACCTTTTTTTTGAAATAATTTGTAAATACATTGATATTAGATGGTTAGGTATAGGTTTATTTTGAGAGTAATACAGAAGTTTATGCTTTTAACCCCAAAATCGAGGACCTTCATACTTAAAGACCACTTTATAACACCCGCATAATATAAATCAGGCAACAATATATATCTCCCCATACTAACCTATTCGATATATTACTCCTATATATAGGTAAACCACATACAACAACTCAGCTTTTTCAACAATCAGAAAAACACTATATATAGTACAAATTACTCTTTACAGAAATTCAACTTAATTAGTAGTACATACTCTTTAATATAAAGCATACCATTCATATTAATAACACTTACTTATTGTCAAAAAAAACTCAAGTCATATAATATAAACAAATAACACTCTATAAAACACTCCAGTTATTAAAGTTCACACCTTATATATCAATCTTAAATACCATCACAACGTTATTAAGCTATAATATAATTCACAACAAAGATTAACTTCTACTACCTATATATATACATCAATTAAAACAAAGCAATATCTAACTGCAATACGGTTTTCTGTGCTTCTGGATTCCACATAGCAGTTACAGCAACTGGCACCTTATAATTTATCACATTAAAATCTCGATTAAAAGTTGCTCCTACATTAACTACATTCCCTGCTCCTTCCGTGTAAAACGTTTTATCTGTAAAAAAAGACCATGCACCCCCAACAAAAACAGACAGGTTAGAATTTTCATTTTTCCAAACCTTACTATTTATTTCAAAATATTGTGTCCAAGAGTTTTTTAACGACCCATCTGCTTCTATTTGATAATCCCCAGAACCACCACCTATAATTGTTGCTAAGTACAATAAAGTGTTAGGCGTTACATTATAACCAAAACTAACATCTACAAAATTATAACCTTGAGTTTTATCGTAACTCCAATACTGCAATTCATCTCCCCGTTCTTCTACACCCGTATAATTATTATGAGAGACAGCTTCTATAAAGAATTTATCGGAAATACGATAACTGGTATAAATTGAAAACTCTTTATAATAGGCACTTACATATTCATTGGTAGCTTCATTAAACACATCTCTACCTGAAAAGCTTGCACCACCCCAAAATCCGAAGGTGAATTTTTGATTACGAGAATTATACTCAAGATCTGTAGCTATAACTGCCCCAGGATGCACAACGGATCCATGCCATAAATGCATGTTTTTTAAATGCGCGCCTATACTAAATGGTTTATATGCATCTTCCACACCATCTTCCTGTGCGCTAGTCTCTCCAAAATTAAAAAGCACTAAAAGAATTAAAAGCGACATACAATACAATCTCCTTTTTTGGTTTTCTAAATACTTTGTGTTTTTCAGACTAAAAACGGATTGGTTTTGCGTTTGATTGTCTTTGGTTTTCATAGTTTAAATAGTTAATTTGTTAATAAACGTCATTTTAACGTTAATTATTCAAATATATTTAAAACAAATTAAAAAACAACTAAATTCTATTATATTAATGATTTACAACAATTTAAACACACTTATTTTAAGAACAACACAAATAGAACACATTAATAATGTATATTTGACATTAATAAAGAAACAAACTATAGACACTGCAGAATACAAGTCTTCAAAAGGTTTCATCGCAAGAAAGTTTGGATAAATAATCTTCTAATCCGCACTACTTATAAATCCAAAATCTATTAAAATTGGTAAAATAACAACTAAGACTACATTAAAAACATCATTCAATATCAATTTAATTTTATCAAACAAAATGCTTCTTTATTAGACAAGGAAACAGCTACATACAGATTTATTTAAAATATTAAACAAACGTCTGCCTAATTTTATGCATATATATTGTATCTCTATTTATATACTCTTATCTTTGCAAATTCAATTTTAATATATAATATGATACAGATCACATTACCGGATGGTAGTATAAAATCGTTTGAAGAGAACACGACTCCAATGGAGGTCGCGAAAAGCATTAGTGAAGGATTAGCTAGAAACGTAATTTCGGCTAGTTTTAATGGTACGACTGTTGAAACTGTTACCCCATTAACCACCGATGGATCTTTAGTATTATATACGTGGAATAACGATGAAGGTAAAAAAGCATTTTGGCATTCTTCTGCTCACGTGTTAGCACAAGCATTAGAAGAATTGTACCCAGGCGCAAAACTTACTATCGGACCAGCTATTGAAAATGGTTTTTATTATGATGTAGATTTTGGAGAGCATGTTGTTTCTGACAAGGATTTCAAAACTATAGAAAACAAAATGTTAGAAATTGCTCGTGGTAAACACGACTTTAGCTTAAGAGCAATTTCTAAAGCAGAAGCTCTAGAAACTTATAAGGATAATGAATATAAAACGGAGTTAATTGAAAACCTGGAAGACGGTACAATTACATTCTGTGACCATTCTTCCTTTACAGATTTATGTCGTGGAGGTCATATTCCTAATACTGGCATTATTAAAGCCGTTAAAGTTTTATCTGTTGCTGGTGCATATTGGAGAGGTGACGAAAATAAACCTCAACTAACTCGTGTATATGGAATCTCTTTTCCTAAACAAAAAGAGTTAACTGAATACCTTCATTTATTAGAAGAAGCAAAAAAACGTGATCATAGAAAACTTGGTAAAGAATTAGAATTATTTACATTCTCTGCAAAAGTTGGTCAAGGGTTACCATTATGGTTACCCAAAGGTGCTGCTCTAAGAGAACGTTTAGAGAACTTTTTAAAGAAAGCACAAAAGAAAGCAGGTTACGAAATGGTTGTTACACCACATATCGGACAAAAGGAATTGTATGTAACTTCTGGTCATTATGCTAAATATGGTGAAGACAGCTTTCAGCCAATACACACTCCAAAAGAAGGTGAAGAGTTTTTATTAAAGCCAATGAACTGCCCGCATCACTGCGAGATTTACAACAGTATGCAATGGTCTTATAAAGATTTACCAAAGCGTTTTGCTGAATTTGGAACCGTTTATCGTTACGAACAAAGTGGAGAACTTCACGGTTTAACACGTGTAAGAGGATTTACTCAAGATGATGCACATATTTTTTGTACACCAGACCAACTAGATCAAGAATTTAAAAATGTAATAGACTTAGTGCTTTATGTTTTTGGTTCTTTAGGATTCGAAAACTTTACAGCTCAAGTATCTGTTAGAGATTTAGACAATCCGGATAAATATATTGGTGATGTTGAAAACTGGGAGAAAGCAGAACAAGCCATTATAAGCGCTGCTAAAGACAAAGGTTTAAATTATGTTATAGAAGCTGGTGAAGCTGCATTCTATGGCCCTAAATTGGACTTTATGGTGAAGGATGCCTTAGGAAGACAATGGCAATTAGGAACAATTCAAGTAGATTACAACTTACCAGAGCGTTTTGAATTATCGTACAAAGGAAGTGATAATGAATCTCACCGTCCGATTATGATTCACCGTGCTCCTTTTGGAAGTATGGAACGTTTTATAGCCATATTATTAGAACATACTGGAGGTAATTTCCCACTATGGTTAGTCCCTGAGCAAGTTATTATATTATCTATTAGTGAGAAATATGAAAAATACGGTGAAAAAGTTTTAAATTTGCTAGAAAATCACGAAATTCGCGCCCTCGTAGATAATAGAAATGAGACAATTGGAAAGAAAATCCGTGAAGCGGAGATGAAAAAGATTCCATATATGATTATTATCGGTGAGAGTGAAGAACAAGAAAACAAAATATCTGTACGTCAACACGGTGGAGAAGATTTAGGTAGTATTACTATCGAAGCGTTCGCCGAAATCGTACAAAGAGAAACAAATAAAACATTAAAACAGTTTTAAATAAGAGTTTAACTAAAATTTTATAGCCATAGCAATACGTAGAAAAAAACAAGCCCCGAGAAGGGTTGAAAAAGAAGATCAGCATAGAATCAATTCTAAGATTAGAGTTGAAGAAGTTAGATTAGTAGGTGACAATGTAGAAGTTGGAGTTTATCCAACAAGGAAAGCTTTAGCCCTTGCCGAAGAGCAGGAACTAGACCTTGTTGAAATTTCACCTAAAGCGGTGCCCCCTGTCTGTAAGATCATGGATTATAAAAAGTTTCTTTACGAACAAAAGAAACGTGATAAAGCTTTAAAATCCAAGGCTACTAAAGTTATAGTTAAAGAAATTCGTTTTGGTCCTCAAACCGATGATCATGATTATGAATTTAAAAAGAAGCATGCTGAGAAGTTCCTAAAAGAAGGTGCAAAGTTAAAAGCTTTTGTATTCTTTAAAGGACGTTCTATTGTATTTAAAGAACAAGGTCAGATTTTATTGTTGCGCTTAGCACAAGATCTTGAAGAATACGGAAAAGTAGAACAAATGCCAAGATTGGAAGGTAAACGTATGACTATGTTTATTGCTCCAAAAAAATCAAAGTAAATCCTGAGAGTAATCAGGTTAAAAATATTAAGCGAAATAATTTAAAACTAGGAGAACAAGATGCCTAAAATGAAAACAAAATCTAGTGCCAAAAAACGTTTCAAGTTAACAGGTACTGGTAAAATTAAAAGAAAGCACGCCTTTAAGAGTCACATCTTAACAAAGAAGTCTAAAAAGCGTAAGCTGAAATTAACTCATGATGGTTTAGTACATAAAGCAGATGAGAACAATATTAAAACTTTATTACGTTTAAAGTAATATTTGTTTTAATTGGTTAAAACAATTTAATAACCCTGGAGTTAGGCCAAAACATAAAAAGTGTCAATTTAATTTGACCGCCTACTACAAAACACATTTAAGAAATGCCAAGATCAGTAAACTCAGTAGCAAAAAGAGCCAGAAGAAAAAAGGTTCTTAAGCAAGCAAAAGGTTACTTCGGACGTCGTAAAAACGTTTGGACAGTAGCAAAAAACGCGGTTGATAAAGCAATGCTTTATTCATACAGAGACCGTAGAAATAAAAAGAGAACATTCCGTGCACTTTGGATCACGCGTATTAACGCAGGAGCTAGACAATACGGATTATCTTATTCTCAATTCATGGGAAAAGTAAAAGCTAATAATATTGAATTAAACCGTAAGGTTTTAGCCGATTTAGCGATGAACAACCCTGAAGCTTTCAAAGCAATAGTAGATAAAGTAAAATAAGGCGTTAGCCTAATTGTATAACATTTCGCTTATAAATTAAAACCGATTCTGAAAAGAGTCGGTTTTTTTATGCCTGCTATTTAGACAACATCTGCAATGTTATACAAATCCTTAAGCTTGAACTAATAGAAACACTCACCTACGCTATATTCGTATTATTCCTGATTGTTGCGTTTTTACATTTATATGATTAATTAATTACGAAAAGATTCTACTGATTCTTATGTTCTCGACTACGCTCGAACACCCTGCAATAACTTGCGATTTCTCCAGTTTCACATATTCCCTGAAAGAAAAGGCAATTTTGCATTCTCAAACTCTCAAAGGTTCAACTCCCTTTTCGTTATTAAAATCGTTTCATACAGCATTAATTTCACGTTCTAATAGATACTAAATGCTCTTCTAAAGATTAAAGAGTGCTACATACTTAGGTTCTCGACTACGCTCGAACACCCTGCAATAACTTATTAATTCATAGTTTAAAATATGACATAAAAGGAAAGGTAAAAGATTAAGTATTGAGCACTTAAACAGCCTTACAATAATGTTGGAGTGGCGTCGAGAATCAACCATGGTAATCTACAACTCTGCATGCAATTTTTCATTCTCACACTCTCCAAGATTCAACTCTTTTTTAGTTAATAAAATCGTTTCATACAGCATGAATTTAACGTTCTAATAGATACTAATTGCTCTTCTAAAGATAAAAGAGTGCTACGTATTTATGTTCTCGACTACGCTCGAACGCCCTATAATAACATGGGATTTTCGCGATTTCGCATATCCTCTAAAAGAAAAAGCAATTTATCATTCTCACATTCTCAAAGATTCAACTCTTTTTTAGTTATTAAAATCGTTTCATACAGCATGAATTTAACGTTCTAATAGATACTAATTGCTCATCTATGGATAAAAGAGTGCTACATACTTAGGTTCTCGACTACGCTCGAACGCCACATATTAACTTGGGATTTCTTCAATTTCACATAATCTTAAAAAAAAAGGCAATTTATCAATCTCACACAATCGAAGATTTAACTCTTTTTTAGTTATTAAAATCGTTTCATACAGCATGAATTTAACGTTCTAATAAATACAAATTGCTCATCTATAGATAAAAGAGTGAAACGTATTTATGTTCTCGACTACGCTCGAACGCCACATATTAACTTGGGAATTCACGGTTTAACATATGACATAAAAGGAAAGATAAAAGATTAAGTATTGAGCACTTAAACAGCCTTACAATGGTATTGGAGTGGCGTCGAGAACCAACCATGGTAATCTACAAATCAATAGACAATTAAATTTCTGTTTGGTAAACTCCAGAAACAAAAAAAGCAACCCGTTAAGGTTGCTTTTAATACTATATAAAGTGTTTTAGATTACTTAACTTCTTCGAAGTCTACATCTTCAACATCACTACTACCATCGTTAGATTGTCCTTCGTTACCTGCATCTGGTCCTGGTTGTGCACCTTGTCCTTCTGCTTGCGCTTTGTACATTTCTTCGCTAGCTACTTTCCAAGCTTCATTAATTTTTTCTAAAGCTGGATCGATTACTGCGATATCTTTAGATTCGAAAGCTGTTTTTAATTCAGCTAAAGCATCTTCGATAGGTTGTTTTTTATCAGCCGATAATTTATCTCCAAATTCTTCAAGTTGACTTTCAGTTTGGAAAATCATGGCATCAGCAGCATTTAATTTATCAGCTTTTTCTTTAGCTAATTTATCAGATTCTGCGTTAGCTTCAGCATCAGCTTTCATTTTTTGGATTTCTTCTTCTGTTAATCCTGAAGATGCTTCAATACGAATATCTTGAGTTTTACCAGTAGCTTTATCTCCTGCAGTTACATGGATAATACCATTTGCATCAATATCAAAAGTAACTTCAATTTGTGGAGTACCTCTTTTTGCTGGTGGAATACCATCTAAGTGAAAACGTCCAATTGTTTTGTTATCTCCTGCCATAGCACGTTCACCTTGTAATACGTGAATCTCTACTGATGGTTGATTATCTGCTGCTGTAGAGAATACTTGCGATTTCTTAGTTGGAATCGTTGTATTCGCTTCAATAAGCTTAGTCATTACGTTACCCATAGTTTCAATACCTAAAGATAAAGGTGTAACATCTAATAACAATACATCTTTAACATCTCCAGTTAATACACCACCTTGGATACCTGCTCCTAAAGATACAACCTCATCTGGGTTAACACCTTTACTTGGAGATTTTCCGAAGAATTTCTCTACTGCAGATTGTACTGCTGGTATACGTGTAGAACCACCTACTAAGATAACCTCATCGATATCACCAATTGATAAACCTGCTGCTTTTAAAGCTGTTTTACAAGGCTCGATAGTACGTTTTACTAAATCGTCGATTAATTGTTCGAATTTAGATTTAGATAATGTACGAACTAAGTGTTTTGGTCCGCTAGCAGTCGCTGTAATGTAAGGTAAATTGATTTCTGTTTGTGCAGAAGATGATAATTCAATTTTCGCTTTTTCAGCAGCTTCTTTTAAACGTTGTAAAGCCATTGGGTCTTTACGTAAGTCAATATCTTCTTCAGATTTAAACTCATCGGCTAACCAAGTAATGATTTTTTCATCTACGTCGTCTCCACCTAAGTGTGTATCTCCGTCTGTAGATAATACTTCAAATACACCGTCTCCTAATTCAAGGATAGATACATCATGCGTACCACCACCAAAGTCAAATACAACTATTTTTTGGTCAGTACCTTTTTTATCCATACCGTAAGCTAAAGCCGCTGCAGTTGGTTCGTTTATAATACGACGTACCTTTAAACCTGCAATTTCTCCTGCTTCTTTAGTCGCTTGACGCTGACTATCGTTAAAGTAAGCTGGTACAGTAATAACTGCTTCAGAAACTGTAGTTCCTAAATAATCTTCAGCAGTTTTTTTCATTTTTTGAAGTATCATTGCTGATAATTCTTGAGGCGTATATAAACGACCATCAATATCTACTCTTGGAGTATCGTTGTCACCTTTTACTACTTTATAAGGAACACGTTCTGCTTCGTTAGAAGATTCAGAATATTTGTTACCCATAAAACGTTTAATAGAAGAAACCGTTTTTGTTGGGTTAGTTACTGCTTGTCTTTTTGCAGGGTCACCAACTTTAATCTCACCGCCTTCTACAAAAGCAATTACAGATGGAGTTGTACGTTTACCTTCTGCGTTAGGAATTACTACAGGCTCGTTACCTTCCATTACAGACACACAAGAGTTTGTAGTTCCTAAATCGATTCCAATAATTTTACTCATAATTACTATATATTTTAATGTTGTTGAATTTATTCTTATTTCCCTTTGCTTATTTCAATCATTGTGCCAACTATTTTCATACTGACAAGCTGTCACAAATCAATTTTGTCGTGTATAAACTGACGGAAACAATTATTTAACATGCCTAACCTTAGCTTTAAAGTTTCGTAATCTTTAAATGACACTTTCGGTACATACCCCATTATACATTTGTGCAACTAAAAAATCATAGAAATGAAAAAACCTTTACTTCTTTTAGCTTTATGTATAGGAAGCTACCTTAATGCTCAAATTAAAACAGGCGATATGGCATTTATTGGCATGAATGCCGATGGAGACGACGATTTTGCCGTTGTTACATTTGTAGACATCCCTAAAAACACCACAATTCATTTTGCTGATAAAGAATGGACTGGCACCGAATTTAATTCCGGAGAAGCCGCGTATTCTTGGTTAAGCGGAGACCTACTCATTCCTGCGGGTTCTGTAATTACGTTTAATACTATTAGTAACATCCCTGCAGTTAACTTCGGAACCATCGACGGTGAACCTGGAGGTTTATCTTCTGGAAGCGAAGCCATTTTTGCTTATTTAGGTACAGATTTAGAAACTCCAACAACATTTATTGCTGCTGTTGCAAATGCAGCTGGTGCTTTTGGCGATTTAACAAATACAGGATTAACTCCTGGCCTAACTGCTATAACTTACAGTCCAGATGGTACAGATATCGCTGTGTATAACGGTCCTAAGTCAGGGCTAGATATTAACGGTTACCTCATGGCGCTTAACGACATGTCTAATTACGACATTCAGGACACCGACGAAGACGACCATAACGATGGCATTGCTCCAGAATCTACTTTCAACACGACTGCTTTTGTAGTATCTACCGAAGATGTTACTGCGCCTTCAGTTGTAAACATTGTAAGTGTAGATAAAGGCACAACACATGTTATTTTCTCTGAAACCATTACTAAGGCAACTGCAGAAGCTGTATCTAATTATAACTTTACGCCTGCTCTTAATATCTCGAACATTAGTTATGATGAAACTTCAAATACTGTAACTTTAATCCACGATGCCTTTAACGACGGTGTTGCTCATGTATTAACAATTGCAAATGTTGAAGATGTAAAAGGAAATACGCAAAGCTCGGAATACACTAGCGAGTCCTTATATTATAATACCACAACAGAAGGTTTAATAATTACCGAAATTATGTACAATGCGCCTTCAGATGATTCTGATGCATTAGAATTTTTAGAAATTTACAACACCACCGACCAAGCTATTGCTCTAGGAGGAATTCAAGTAAAAGACGAGGGTAACTTTATCTTTACATTCCCTGAAATGAATGTCGACTCTAAAACTACTGTCTTATTAGCAACAGACAAAACTACTGCCGATGCGTTTTATGGCGTAAGCTTTTTAGATATGCCACAAGGTATTTCTAACGCTTTAGGAAACGGTGGCGAAGTTTTAGACATTGTAAATACAAAAGGTGAAATCATTTTCACTATGGAATACGACGATAAGGAGCCTTGGCCAACAGTTGCCGATGGCGACGGACCGTCTATTGAACTTTTAAATCCGAATGCCGATTTTAACGATGGCACAAACTGGGTAGCTTCTACTAACGAAGTGACAGAATCTTTAGGTTTTAAAGTATACGCTACTCCTGGAACTTTTAGCGCTGTTACCAATGTAACACCTCAGCTTTCCTTTGCTACATCTACATATAATGTTTCTGAAAATGTTTCCGAAGTTAAGATTGAATTAGAATTATCTACCGCTGCGGATACAGCTGTTACTTTCGATGTAAACTTAGTGAGTGAATTAATAACTGCTTCTCCTGGAACAGATTTCATTTTCGAAAGTCAATCAGTGACTATTCCAGCGAATACAACTATTTACGAGTTAACAATTCCGCTTTCAGATGATTCAATAGTTGAAACTGATGAACTTTTCATTTTAGAAATTTCAAATCCTACTAATGCTACTTTAGGAGCTTACGAAACTACAGGTGTTTATATTATAGATAACGACCATATTTTAGATATCCCGAACGACCCATTAAATATTACGTTTAAAACGAGTTATCTAGTTGATGCTTCAGGGTCTGCAGAAATTAGTGCTTACGATGCCGAAACCAAACGTCTTTTTGTTTTAAACTCTATCGGAAAAACTATTGAGATTTTAGATTTTTCTAATCCAGAAAATCTATCAACCATTAAAACAATCGATTTATCAACTTACGGAACTGAAGGTCCTACAAGTGTTGCTGTTTATAACGGTTTAGTGACTGCTTCTGTGTCTAACGGACCAGAAAGTGATGGTGTGGTACTGTTTATGGATACTAATGGTGACCATATTTCTATGGTAACTGTTGGAAACTTACCTGACAATGTAAGTTTTACCCCAGACGGAACAAAAATACTAACAGCTAACGAGGGTCAGCCCAATAGCGATTATAGCATCGATCCCGAAGGAACTATTTCAATAATTACCGCTACAGCTGGTTTAGGAAACATTAATCAAGCCGATGTAACAACTATAAATTTCAATGCTTTCGATGCGCAGTTAAACGAATTAAAAGCTAGCGGTGTTAGAATTACTGGTCCGAATGCGACAGTATCTCAGGATGTAGAACCTGAATATATTACGTATTCAGACAATTCTAAAAAAGCGTGGGTAAGCTTACAAGAAAATAATGCATTAGCGGTTATCGATTTAGAATCTAATACCATTACAGATATTCTTCCTTTAGGATTAAAAGATTTTAGTTTAACTGGAAATACTTTTGATGCGTCTGATGAAACTGACTTTATTTTTATGGCAAATTGGCCAGTTAAAGGCATGTACATGCCAGATGCCATTGCTTATTACGAATTAAATGGCATTGGATATGTGGTTACAGCAAACGAAGGTGACGCAAGAGAGTACGACACTTTTGTAGATGAAGCTAAAGTTGGAGACGGCGATTATGTATTAGACCCTATTGCTTTTCCAAACGCCGATTTATTAAAACAAGAGCAAAATATAGGACGTTTAGCAGTCGCTAATACTACAGGAGACACAGATAACGATGGTGATTTCGACGAAATCCACATGTACGGTTCACGTTCTTTTAGTATAAGAAATGCTTCCACAGGAGCTTTAGTTTACGATAGTGGCGATGATTTTGAACGTATTACTGCTGCAGATCCTACTTACGGTTCATTATTTAACGTAAGTAATAGCAATAACAATTTTAAAAATAGAAGTGACAATAAAGGCCCTGAGCCAGAAGGTGTCACCATTTCGAAAATTGGAGATAAATTCTATGCGTTTATTACGCTAGAACGCGTTGGTGGATTTATGACTTATGATATTACCGACCCTACAAATCCAACATTCATTAAATATATGAACAATCGTACTCTTGGAGATGATGAAGGTGGAGATTTAGCACCAGAAGGTATTATTTATATCGCTCCAGAAGACAATACTTTAGGTACAGGTTTAGTTGTTATTGCTAACGAAGTAAGCTCTACAATTAGTGTATACGGGTTAGATAACATTACATTAAGCGTTGATACTGTTGAAAAAGATACGAATACGCTTAAATTCTACCCGAATCCAGTACAGTCTAATCAGACCATTTACTTTAATCAGACCTTAGATATAACCTTGTTTGATATTCAAGGGAGAGTAATTGCTTCAGAAAAAAACACTAGAACATTTACTGTTCCTAATGTAAACAGCGGAACATATCTGGCTAAAACAAGCTTAGGCAAGACCTTAAAAATTGTAGTTGAATAGTTACTATATTAATGTCAATTTTTCTAAAACGTCTTCATATTATGAAGGCGTTTTTTTTTATGACAATCTTATATTTTGAAAAACCTTATCACTTCTAGCTTTTATTCTAAAAATCATAGTATTTTAACTATAATTTATAGACCTTTCAACCCATGAAAAAACTATTACTTCTTGCTTGTTTGGCATGCTGTTCGATTTTAAAAGGTTACTCACAACACATTCAATCGGATAGTTTAAAATCTGTAGACACTCTAAATCATAAAAAATATGAATTTAGTGTTATGCCATATATCAGTTATAACAGAAACCTAGAGTTTATGTTTGGAGCCATCCCGATGTTTATGTACAAATTAGACAAAGATGACACCGTTTCTAATAAATCTATATCGGGTATGTCTGCTGTATACACTACAAATGGGTCTTACTTTATAGCGCTTTTTAATAAATGGTTTTATAAAGAAGATACATGGCGTGGAAAATTCTTTGTCTTAAACGGAGATAAAAATTCGCAAACCTACCTGTCTGAAGATATTGAAATCCCTGATTTTTACGATTATGGCACTAAAATTACAGTTGTAAGTGCTGGGGTACAAAGAAAAATTATAGATCATCTTTACGGCGGACTAACCTATACATACGCGCATTACGACACCAATTATGAAGACGAAGTAGCGCCTGAAGACATCACACAAACTAATGCCATTGAGTTAAATACTCTTTATGATTCGAGAAATGAAGTTTACTATCCTACCAATGGATCGAAGGCCCTTTTAAGATATATAGCTTACCCTACTTGGTTTGGAAACGACGTTAAAGCCAATAAAATTTTATCTGAATATAACACCTACATCCCAATGAAAAATGGAAAAGATGTTATTGCAGCGCGTTTCGCTGGGAAATTCGGGTTAGGAGATATCGCATTTCAACAACAAGTAACCATCGGACAAAAAGATATTCGAGGATATTCTGAAGGAAAATACCGAGGCGATGGCTTAATTGCTCTACAAGGAGAATATCGTTATAATTTTGGAGAAAAAATGGGACTTGTAGGTTTTGCTGGAATTGCTACACTTTATGGTTCAGACACCGAAGACTTTAACTGGAAAGCCTACCCAGGGGTTGGTGTAGGTTACAGATACCGCGCCTTTAAAGCTGTAAAGTTTAATATTGGTTTAGATGCCGCAGTGGGTAAAGACGACTGGGGAGTGTATTTTAGAATTGGAGAATCTTTTTAATACTTCATCAAATAATCTTTCATATCATCTTTAAAGCCCCTATTACATCTTAAAGTAATAGGGGCTTTTATTTTAAATGAATATCAGTTCACTAAATAAATATCTCCCTTATTGAGAATACGCAAATAAAATTCAAATAAGAATATTAAATAAATAATACTTAAACACTAGTTAATCACTTATACAAATAAATATTACATTTACTAGATACCATAACTTAAAACCGACATACAATTCAGCTTTAGAATTTGAAATCTGTTTTATTTTTAAGTAAGTTTAAAGATTATTAATTCCAACAAAAATCGAAGTATACATGAGTAATACAACTCAGGAAGCAAAAAGATTAGCCGTTTCCGATGCCTACAAAAATTGGAAAAAATGGGGGCCTTATCTTGCAGAAAGACAATGGGGAACAGTTCGAGAAGATTATAGCGAACACGGAAATGCTTGGGACTTTATTAGCCATGAAAAAGCACGTAGCAATGCCTATAGATGGGGTGAAGAAGGTATTGGTGGATTTTGTGATTCTCGAGAAATATTATGTTTAGCTCCTGCATTTTGGAATGGAAAAGACCCCATATTAAAAGAACGTTTATTTGGTTTAACCAATAATCAAGGGAATCATGGTGAAGATGTAAAAGAACTTTATTTTCATCAAGTATCGTCTCCAACACACTCCTATTGCAAGTACTTATATAAATATCCTCACAACGAATTTCCTTACGACGAATTAGTAAAAACACAACGTAGTCGTGAAGAATCAGAATACGAATTATTAGATACAGACGCCTTTAAAAACAATGCTTATTTTGATTGTTTTATTGAATACGCTAAAGGTGATATAGACGATATTCTAATGAAAGTCACCATAGTAAACAGAGGTGATAAAGAAGCCGAGATTCACGTTCTTCCGCATCTATGGTACAGAAATTTCTGGAAACATAACAATCGTTTTACACGACCTAGTATAGAGTCTGTAGCAGACGATTGTGTGCAAACTAAAAGTGGAAGAAACGGAAGATATTTTTTATATCACGAAAATGGTGAACAGTTATTTTGCGATAACGAAACAAATAACAGACTTATATATAACGTTCCTAATGAAGTTGAATATGTTAAAGATGGAATAAACGATCATGTTGTAAATTCTAAACCTACCGTAAATCCAAAAAAAACAGGTTCAAAAGTAGCAGTCTGGCATAAATTTAAATTAAAAGCTGGCGAAGAAAAAAGTGTAAGGATTCGTCTGAGTAAAAAACCAATAGCAGATCCTTGGACAGCTTTTAACGAAATTTTCGATAATCGTATTCAAGAATGCGAAGACTTTTACAGCGATATCATAAATAAAGACATACCTGAACCCCATCAAGACATTGCAAGAAAAGCATTCTCTGGTTTGTTATGGACAAAACAATTCTACTATTACGATGTCTTTAAATGGCTTTTTGGTGGTCCTGGAGAAAAACCAACCTACCGTGCCGATTCAAGAAATTACAATTGGCAACACTTAACCAACAGGCAGGTTATTTCTATGCCCGATAAATGGGAATATCCGTGGTATGCCGCTTGGGATCTTGCATTCCATATGGCGTCTTTTGTAGAGATTGACCCGTATTTTGCTAAAGAACAATTACTTTTAGTATTACAAGAAAATTACATGCACCCCAACGGACAAATTCCTGCTTACGAATGGAATTTTAGCGATGTAAATCCACCTGTTCACTCTTGGGCTGTGTGGAATGTGTACGAAAAAGATAAAGAACGCACAGGTAATGGAGATACTGCCTTTCTAGAAAAAGCATATCTTAAGCTTATTGTTAACTTCACCTGGTGGGTAAATCAAAAAGATAAAAACGGAACAGACCTTTTTGAAGGTGGATTTTTAGGCTTAGATAATATTGGAGTTTTTGACCGCAACCAAATGCCAGAAGGTATTACGCGTATGCAACAAGCAGATGCCACAAGTTGGATGGCTATGTTTACGCTAAATTTACTGCGCATGTCTTTAGAGTTGGCTAAAACCAATAAAAACTACGAAGAGTTTGCTGCTAAATATTTCAGACATTTTTTAAATATCGCTTGGGCCATGCACCATATTGGTCAGAAAGATATTTCGTTATGGGACAACGAAGACAGTTTTTACTACGATGTGGTTGAAATGTCTTCCGGAATTACAGACCGTTTAAAAGTGCGCTCTTTAGTTGGAATTATTCCAATGTTTGCAGTAGAATTAATTAATAAAGAACTTTTCGATTCATTAAAGATATTTAAAACTAAGGCTGCAGAAATTGTTCGAACACGTCCAGACCTAGCTTCATTAATATCTAGAATTGAAGAAGCTAATATAGATGGCAATTACCTATTCTCTATTATGCGTGGTTTTAGATTAGAGCATCTATTAAAACGCTTATTAGACGAGGAAGAGTTTTTGTCTGACTACGGAATACGTTCGTTATCTAAATATCACGAAAAACATCCATTTGTTTTCGAATATCATGGACATCATCAAATACAATACGAACCTGGAGAAAGTCAGTCGAACATGTTTGGTGGAAATTCCAATTGGAGAGGACCAATTTGGATGCCATTAAATTATATGATTGTACAATCGTTACGAAAATATTATGCATATTATGGTGATAAATATCAGTATGAATTTCCTACTGGATCGGGTAACAAATTAAATCTTAATCAAATTGCCGACGAAATCACAAAACGATTAATTAAGCTTTTTGAATCTAATGATGAAGGTAAATTCCAATACCATACAGATGATGCAGATAAACGTTTCACTAAAGATGAACACTTTAAGAATCAACACTTGTTTTATGAGTTCTTTGATGGCGATAACGGTCGTGGATTAGGAGCTTCTCATCAAACAGGATGGACCGCTTTAATTGCGAATTTAATTATGGAAATGGAACAAAATAAATAATACTATTTGTTTTAAGAGCTTGATTAACTTTTAGATATCGTTCTAATTGTAATCAAGCTCTTTTTTTATCCATTACATTTCATAATTCGGGACTGTATAACCTTTATATCCACAGAAAGTTCTTGTATCTTAGCAGTCATTTAAAACGTTTTCGTAAATGGAGATAATTTCAGTATTCGACATGTTAAAAATCGGCGTAGGCCCTTCTAGTTCTCATACTTTAGGACCGTGGCGTGCTGCCGAACGTTGGATTCAAGAGCTTAAAGATGCTAATCGATTTCATAAAATAGAACATGTATCTGTCGATTTATACGGATCATTATCTTTAACAGGAATAGGACATGCCACAGATTTAGCCTTAATGTTAGGATTAAGTGGTGCAGATCCAGAACGTATTCCTACGGAGTCTATAAACGACATCATAAATTCCATTAAAAACACGAAGACACTTGTTTTAAATAATGAAAGAGAAATTCCTTTCGATTATAAAACAGCTATCATTTTTAATCGAAAATTTCTTCCGTTTCACTCTAACGGATTAATGTTTTCGGCCTTAATTAATGGCCGACGATACAAATCGACATTCTACTCTATTGGTGGTGGTTTTGTAGTAAAAGAAGCACGTCAAAATGCCAAGGCTAATAAAATCATTTTTCAATGCACACTGCCCTATCCGGTCGATTCGGGTATTAAACTTTTAGAGTTTTCTAATCAGCTTAATTTACCAATATCGGGAGTTGTTTTAGAAAACGAAAAATCGCTACGAGATTCTGAAACTATAGATTTTGAGTTAAATCGCATTTGGAACACCATGTTAGAATGCATGTACACGGGTTGCCATACCGAAGGAAATTTACCCGGAGGACTTAATGTGCGTAGACGTGCTTTCGATATGCACAAAAAACTTATCGGAGAATCGCCATATACCGACCCGCAATCTTGGTTAGAGTCTATTCGACATACCGAAGTGAAATTTAGACAAATCCTTAAATGGGTAAGTTGTTTTGCACTTGCAGTAAATGAAGTAAATGCATCTTTAGGACGTGTAGTTACTGCGCCAACTAATGGGAGTGCCGGTGTAATTCCTGCTGTATTGATGTATTATTTAGTTATAGAAAACCATGAAGCAAATTTTGAACATATTAAAAAGTTCTTATTAGTTGCCGGTGAAATTGGGAGTATCTTTAAAAAAGGAGCAACCATTTCTGCCGCTATGGGTGGTTGTCAAGCCGAAATTGGCGTATCATCTGCTATGGCCGCTGGTGCTTTAACCGAACTATTAGGAGGAACTCCCGAACAAGTGTTAGTTGCTGCAGAAATTGCTATGGAACATCATTTAGGTTTAACCTGCGACCCGATTGGTGGCTTGGTACAAATTCCATGCATAGAGCGTAACTCTATGGGTGCTATAAAAGCTATTAATGCTGCCGAATTGGCTCTAGAAACCGACCCTAAAAATGTAAAAGTGCCATTAGATAAAGTGGTATCTACCATGTGGGAAACCGCCAAGGACATGAATTCTAAATATAAAGAAACATCTGAAGGTGGACTTGCTGTAGGGGTACATTTATCTGATTGTTAAACTGTAACTAAGTTTCATTATATTTATAGCTCACAATATATTTACAACCACATTGTTTTAATAAGACAATGTGGTTAAATGACTATGAACTATAGCCCCCTAAAAATTTGCTTTAGCATTTGCATTACCTTATTAATTCTTTTGGGGATTACTTATTTTAGTCATTCCTATACGTTACCAAACGGCACATTGCAAGATGGCTTTACTATTCTTGGTCATACTATAAAATATCCAACCACCTCATCCTTTTTACTCACTAAAACCGAATCTAAAGACCACATTAAAACGGTAGATAGTATTGTACAGAATATCGAGGTTATTATAGAACCCGAAGCTAAAGAATCAAAGCCTAAAATAAGTACACCTAATAATACAATAAAAAAGAAATTTGTTCCTAAGATTCCTAATCTTTCTAAAATAGATACCTCTAAAATTGAACGTATTTCATACCCTACAAACAAAGCTGAATTTATTTCGCATTTAAAAAAGCAACTTACTGCCTCAAAAAGTAGAATTATTCATTACGGCGATTCTCAAATTGAGGGAGACCGCATGTCGTCTTACATTAGGAATAAACTTCAAAATCTATATGGTGGAACTGGTCCTGGTTTTACACCTGTTGCTCAGGTTTACGAAAATATTAGTGCTGTGGTTACTGTTTCAGAAAATTGGACACGACATGCCACTTTCGACCGTTCAAAAAAACGTTTTGCTCATAAAAAATATGGAGCTTACACGTCGTTATCTAGATTCACACCTCAATACGATAGCATTAACGCAGACACTTTACAACTAAAAAAAGCCAGTATTACGGTTAAGCCTTCAACCATGACCTATTTAAATATGCGAGACTATACCAATATTGGTTTTCATTACGGAAATACGTTGCATCCTGTTGCCATTAAAGTATTTGCTGACGGAACACTTATAAAAGAAGGCCAATTGATTAGCGACGGAAATTACCATAACTTTAATATAAAATTAGCAGAAACACCTTCAGATTTGAAATTTGAATTAGAAGGAAAAATAAGCCCAGATGTTTACGGATTAACTTTAGATGGAAACGAAGGCATATCTCTAGATAATGTCGCCATGCGAGGTTCTGCTGGAACTGTTTTTGCTGGATTAGATAGTCAGAATTTTTCACAGATGTATTCAGAATTAAATCCTAATGTTGTTATTTTTCAATACGGAGGAAATTCGATGCCTTATGTAAAAGATTCTTTAGAGGTTGAACAGTATGCAGGCTATTTAAAAAATCATATCAATTGGGTAAGACGAAAAACAAAAGATGCAAGTATTATATTTATAGGGCCTACAGATATGACAACTACAGAAAACGGACAATTACGCACGTACCCACTTCTGCCGTATTTAAACACTACTTTACGCAGTATGTGTAATACAAATAATATCGCATATTGGAGTACTTTTGATGCTATGGGCGGTGAAAATTCTATGGAACATTGGGTAAACCAAAAATTGGCTGCTAGCGATTATACACACTTTTCACTTTCGGGAACGCGAATAATTTCAGAATTATTTTTCCTCTCTTTATATATGGATTTAACAGATAACTAATGAAACTAAAATTTTTAATATTAATTCTAATCATTTCAACACAAACCCGTGCCCAACATTATGTTTTGGATAGTATTACACCAAAATATGGCCACTTAATTAATTTTGAAGCAAACACTTTTCAGAATGCAATAGAGTCACCATATTTTCAAAATTTCTTTACCAAACTAGATAGTGTCTATCAAGGAAAAAAGAAAAAAGTTCATATTTTTCATATTGGTGGCTCTCACATTCAAGCCGATATCTATTCAAATAAAATTCGAACCTATTTACAAAACTATAACGACGTCGCTCTAGCACAACGTGGTTTTGTATTTCCGTATCATTTAGCACACACCAACAATCCATTAAACTATAGAATTGAAGCCGATAAAAGTAAGTGGCAAGGCTATAGGTGTTCTGTAAAAAAGGACAGTGTCGCTTGGGGATTATCTGGAGTCAGCGCCGCATTTAGAGGTGTTGAAGAAAAAATTTATGTAAAATCTAACTACAGAAACTACACAAAAAAACCATACACTTTCAACAAATTACGCGTGTTTTATAACACTTGGATGGAAGATTACGACTTGAAAATATCAGACAGTACTTTAGTGGAATCGGACACGATAAACTATACGGGCATGTATAAGGAATACCGATTTACTAAAACTTTAGATTCTGTGGCCTTACACCTAAAAGTAAAAGATACAACCTGTGTTTCGCCAGAATTTTTAATGATGGGCATGGAATTCATGAACGATGACTCCGGCGTTGAATATACAAGTATAGGTGTAAACGGCGCCAGTTTCGCATGGTATAAACGTTCGGTATATTTCGAAAATCAGCTTCAACTTTATAAGCCAGACATGTTTATAATTTCGGTAGGCACAAATGATGCCTATGTACCAGAAGCCGATTTTGATGCCGAAGAATTTAGAGCATACTACGAAGATTTTATTAAGATGATTCAACGTGCCAATCCGGATTGTGCAATTCTATTAACTGTTCCTAACGACGATTATTACCAAAAGCGAATTCCCAATCCAAACACTGTTGTACAACAACAAATTATACTAGAATTAACTCAAAAATACAATATGGCGGTTTGGGATTTATTTAGCATTATGGGCGGTTTAGGTTCGTCTAACAATTGGTATAAAGCCAAGCTAATGCCTCGAGACCGCATACACTTTACCCAATTGGGCTATAGTATTAAAGCCGATTTATTTTTAAAAGCCATGGTAGATGCTTGGGCAAAATCGACCAATCAAGACAGACGAGAATTATTAATGCACTTTAAAAACTTAGATGAATAGGTTATACGACATTTTTACCTTTTCGGAAGATTTTCCATTAATTTTTACACAAGTAAATTTTTGGATTTTCTTTGCGGTCGCCTATTTTATATTCGCTTTAGTTTATAAAAAAGTACCACTACGAAATTCCTATCTATTTATAGTATCTGTATTTTTCTATTATAAAACCAGTGGATTATTTATTGGTATTTTAATTTTTAGCACCCTCGTCGATTTTATTATTGGTAGAAGCATTTATAAGAGTAACCAAAATAATAAACGCTTGGTTCTTGTAACCATAAGTGTTTGCATCAACCTATTTGTATTGTGTTATTTTAAATACGCTTATTTTTTTACAGATGCCTTTAACAGCCTTTTCGACACTAATTATGAAGTTTTTAATGTACTTGCTCAATGGGGAAATAATTTTAGCAATCAGAATTATTTTACGATAGATAAAATTATACTACCTGTAGGCATTTCATTTTATACTTTTCAAACCATTAGTTACACGGTAGACATCTACCGAAAAAAATTAAAGCCTCTAGACTCTATATTAGATTTTGGTTTTTATGTTAGTTTCTTCCCACAGTTAGTAGCTGGTCCAATTGTAAGAGCCGAAAGTTTTGTACCTCAAATATCTAAACCTACTACACTAACTAAACACCATTTTGATACAGGGACGTATTTAATCCTTAAGGGACTCATCAAAAAAATGTTATTTGCAGATTTTATTGCCATGCATTTTCTAGACCGTGTTTTCGATTCTCCTGAAATGTTTTCTGGATTTGCCAATATTATGGCCATGGTTGGTTACTCGTTACAAATCTATGGCGATTTTTCAGGCTATACAGATATTGCTATAGGACTCGCCTTATTAATGGGATTTGAATTACCTAAAAACTTTAATTCTCCTTATAAAGCAACAAGTACGGGCGATTTCTGGAAACGTTGGCATATTTCGCTATCTACTTGGTTACGCGATTATTTATATGTTCCGCTTGGCGGAAATAGGTCTGGCAGTATTGCCTCTTATATTATATTAAGTATTATTCTTTTAGGCTGCATGATTGCGTTTCGAGATATGTATTTTATATATACCGTATTATCCATATCTCTAATCTTATATATTTTATCGCTTTATAATTACAAAGTTCGAAACCATATTAACACCAACATCAACTTAATGTTAACCATGCTTATTGGCGGACTATGGCATGGAGCGTCCTGGAAGTTTGTAATTTGGGGTGGATTAAACGGAATCGGACTTGTAGTATATAAATATTGGCGAAAAATAAGCCCGTACGAATTCAAGAGTCAATGGTATGTTCGTGCATGGAAAATTTTAATCACCTTTATATTTATCACTTTTACACGTATTTATTTTAGAGGCGAAAGTATGGATCACATTTCGCGCTGGTATTCACAAGTGGTTAATAATATGGATTGGTCTAATGCCTTGTCTTTATTAACCCATTATCAAGCTGTATTCTGGATTATGGCTATTGGTTATATTACACATTGGTTACCGCAAACCATGAAAGATTCTATAGAAAATCTATACTCTAAGAGTCCAGTGTTTGTAAAAATAGCTCTTGGTGTTTTTACCGGGGTTATTTGTTATCAAGCATTTTCTAGCGACTTTCAGCCTTTTATTTATTTCCAATTCTAATAAAACATTGAAGTATTCATTTTTTAAGCCTGAATATTTAACCTGTTTTAAGGAATTAATAGCGATATTCTTTATTAGTCTTCAAAAACTCAGTATTTTTACCTTCTAAAATCTAAAAACATATGTCTGTAGCACAAAAAGATTATAAAAAAGTCACAGTAAAAACATTAAGTGATATGAAAGCACATGGAGAGAAAATCTCTATGTTAACGGCTTACGATTATACCATGGCTACAATTGTTGACGGTGCAGGCATAGATGTTATACTTGTTGGAGATTCGGCAAGTAATGTAATGGCAGGATACCAAACCACTTTGCCTATAACATTAGACCAGATGATTTATCACGCTTCTTCTGTAGTTCGCGGTGTTAATCGCGCTTTAATTGTTGTCGATTTACCTTTCGGAAGTTACCAAAGTGATCCTAAAGAGGCCTTACGTTCGGCTATTAGAATCATGAAAGAAAGTGGCGCACATTCAATTAAAGTAGAAGGAGGAAAAGAAATTAAAGAATCTATTAAACGCATACTTAATGCAGGTATTCCTGTTATGGGTCATTTAGGGTTAACGCCACAGTCAATTTATAAATTCGGAACATTCTCTGTTCGTGCCAAAGAAGAAGAAGAAGCTGAAAAACTAAAAGCAGATGCATTATTACTTCAAAAAGCAGGATGTTTTGCTATTGTTTTAGAAAAAGTTCCAGCCAAACTCGCTAAAGAAGTTGCCGAAAGTTTAGACATTCCAGTAATCGGTATCGGCGCAGGTAACGGTGTAGATGGACAAGTTTTAGTTCTTCATGATATGATTGGAATGACTAAAGAATTTCACCCAAGATTCTTACGTCGTTATTTAAATTTATATGAAGACATGACTACTGCAATCTCTCAGTATGTAGACGATGTTAAATCTGTTGATTTTCCTAGTGATAAGGAACAGTATTAAGTTTAAACAAACTAACGCTATAACATTTTAGCTTTTTATTGAAGCAATAACTATTAATTGTTAAAGATTTAAAATTTATTTCTGATGTTGACTTCAAAATGAATACATCTTAAAAATAAATTAAAACATCTCATGTTCTAAGTCATGAAATTACTATCCAATAAATCCAACCTACAGATTCTCTTTGAGGACAATCATATTATTATCATTAATAAGCGAGCTGGAGATATTGTACAAGGCGATAAAACTGGAGATAAACCTTTAAGTGATGTTGTAAAAGAATACATAAAACACAAATACGATAAGCCTGGAAATGTGTATTTAGGTGTTGTTCACCGTTTAGATAGACCAACAACAGGATTAGTTATTTTTGCTAAAACAAGTAAAGCGTTAACGCGATTAAACGCCATGTTTGTAAGTAAAGATGTAAATAAAACCTATTGGGCGCTTGTTAATAGTGCTCCTCCAAAACAACACGACACATTAATTAATTGGTTAAAGAAAAATCCGAAGAACAACAAATCGACAGCCTATCCAAAAGAGATAAAAGATAGTAAAAAAGCCATCTTACGTTATACACAACTTAAGAGCCTTGACCGTTATATCCTTTTAGAAATTGAATTAGAGACAGGCCGCCATCACCAAATACGATGTCAGCTTTCTAATATAGGTTGTATTATAAAAGGTGATTTAAAATACGGAGCAGACCGTAGTAATAAAGATGCAAGCATTCATTTACATGCCAGACATATTCAATTTATTCATCCTGTAACTAAAGCATCTATTAGTGTTTCTGCACCACTTCCTCAAGATCCACTCTGGAATGCATGTTTATAGGTACTCATTTCTGTAAGGATATGTTACGGTTAAACTCACACCTTCTTTTGGTTTAGAAACCATTTTAAACTGCGCCTCGATTAGCATTGCACGACTTTTCATATTGATTAATCCAGACCCTTTTTTAACCCGTTTTACATCGAAACCAATACCATTATCGGAGGCAGTAATTACTGCATATTCTGAAGTATAATTAACATGAACTTTAAGTAAAGAAGCTTCAGAATATTTGATGGTATTCGAGAAAAATTCTTGAAATATTCTAAACAAGATGATACTATCTTTACTGTTTTTTATAAGATTTGAATTGCCTTCAACAGTTAACTCTGCTAGAATTAATTCTAATTTATTAAAACGTTCCATTTCAGTATTTATAGATTCCTGAAATCCACGGTGGGCAATAACATCGCTATTTAACGATTTTGATAATAGCCGTAGTTCTTGCAAACTTTCTTTAACCAAATCTTTACTTTCTATAAAAGACAACTCTAATTCAGGTCCCACTTGTTTAGCTAGCACGCTAAGTTGCATGTTTGCTACAGATAATAATTGCCCGACATTATCGTGTAAATCTTGACCAATATTTTTTAAAGTTTGTTCCTGAATTTCAATTTGAGTTTTAGAAATCTCTTCCTCAAACAACTTTTGTTGCATTAACTTATCTTGTAATAATTTATTTTTTCGTTTCTGAAATACAATAAAAAATACAATAATTAAGGTTGATACTATGAGTATTACACCTATCATGTAAACTAACAAATAGCGTTCTGCAGGAGTGCTTACTAATGTTTCTCCGGTGTGCACCATAATAAAGCAAAGGTAAAGGTTAAATACATAAAGAAATTGGATAGAAAGAATACTTGCCAATACAAAATAACAAAATTCCAATCCGACGTATTAAAGTACATTCCATAAAACACTAATGGTGTTGTAATTAAAAGCCAGATAAGCATACATGCGCTAATGTAGAAATACATAGACCTATTAAAGTAAATAATTTTATCCGATTGTAACATTTCATACAAATAAACGCCTACTAAAAATAAAATAATAAATTCCCCAAAGATTAAAATTGAAGAAAAATACATTTCAAAAAAGTCATTAAAATTTAATGCAATTGTAAGTACCGAAAATGCGATAAACACCACATTTAAAACCTTAATAATTTTTTTGACTCTAACAGATTCTATTATTTTCTGATAAAAAAACATGTAAAACACAGGGCTTCCTATACACCAAAATAATGTAGTCCACCAGAAACCAGGCTCTAAAATAGTGCCTTTTAAAAAACTTAAAATACCATTAGAAATTAATCGTGGATATAACGCAATAAACTCGCATACAAACACATATATCAAAAAATAAATAAAAAATTTTACAGGAGTAAATTTAAATTTCTTGTAACAAATTAAAGCTGTTACCGCTGCTGTTCCTTCTACTATGAACGTTAATATCCAATAGTAATTTTTAAAAAACTCCTGCATAATGTAATCTATTGAGGATAATTTGCTGGAGGTGGACTTCCGCCTTGTCCCATGTTTAGTCCAGCACCACCTGGTACATCTAGCCCATCAGAATCACCTCCATCACGTAAAGATTTAGTCTTAACTACTGTAGATTTTAAATCATTTGGGGTTCCTGTTGGAATTAAAAACATGGTTGTATATCCTGCGCCTTCTTTATCATCGGGATAAGCACCTTCATAAATTCGTACACCATCTAAAGTATATCCTAATTCACTGGCTTGTTTTTTAGCATAAGCTATATAATTTTCAAGTTCATCTAAAGCAAACCAAGTTGATCGATTATCTGGTTTTTTCAAGATGGTTTTACTAATTAACTCGTGCCTCGGATTATAGGCTTGATCTAAAGCTTTAGCTTGCTCGGGTGTTATCAGACCTCTGGGTACTGATAAATCATTTGGTTCTTTACTCATATATATTAGTATTAAAGGTTTAAATGATTATAAATTAATTCTTAAAACTACTAAATATAATTTGATTAATACCATTCTAAAAAAACATATCACCCCAACCAGCCATCTCGATCTAAACTTCTATATTGAATAGCTTCGCTTATGTGAGCACCTTTTACAGCTTCAGAACTTTCTAAATCTGCGATGGTTCGTGCTACTTTTAATATTCTGTCGTAAGCCCGAGCCGATAAATTTAAACGTTCCATAGCTGTTTTTAGTAACGCTTTAGAAGCATCGTCTAACTTACAATACTTACGAATGTGTTTTGTATTCATCTGTGCATTATAATGCACATTTTCTATAGACTGAAAGCGTTCTGTTTGATGCGCTCGTGCTTTGGTAACGCGTTCGCGTATAACTACAGATGATTCTCCTTTTCTATCTTCAGAGAGTTTTTCGAAGGGTACAGGTGTAAACTTCAATATGAATATCGATACGGTCTAATAACGGACCAGAAATTTTGCCTAAGTACCGTTGCATTTCTGCAGCAGAAGATGTTGCAGGTGCATTCGGGTCATTAAAATATCCACTCGGACTTGGGTTCATGCTCGCCACCAACATAAAACTACTCGGATACGTAACTGTAAATTTAGCTCTAGAAATGGTAACCTCACGGTCTTCTAATGGCTGACGCATCACTTCTAAAACATCGCGTTTAAATTCGGGTAATTCATCTAAAAACAGAACACCATTATGTGATAACGAAATTTCTCCAGGTTGCGGATAACTTCCGCCTCCTACAAGGGCAACATTAGATATGGTATGATGCGGACTTCTAAACGGTCGTTGAGACATTAGCCCCAAGTGGGCTTTTACCCGACCTACAACCGAATGAATTTTAGTTGTTTCTAAGGCTTCTTGCAAGGTCATTGGTGGTAAAATGGACGGTAAGCGTTTTGCTAACATGGTTTTTCCAGAACCTGGCGGACCTATTAAAATAATATTGTGACCGCCGGCAGCTGCAATTTCCATACAACGCTTTATACTCTCCTGCCCTTTTACGTCTGCAAAATCGAATTCAGGAAAATCTAAACTTTTATAAAATTCTTCTCTAGTATTTATTATGGTTTGCTCTAAAGGTTTTCCTTCCTTAAAAAAATCGATAACTTCTTTAATAGATTCTACCCCAAATACCTCTAAATCGTTAACTATAGCTGCTTCTTTTGCATTTTGGGCAGGTAAAATAAATCCTTTAAACCCTTCTTCTCTAGCTTTTAATGCAATTGGCAAAGCGCCTTTTATAGGTTGTAAAGTTCCGTCTAAGGACAATTCACCCATAATAATATAATGGTCTAAACCTTCTGCAGGAATTTGTTTTGTAGCGGCTAAAATTCCTAATGCTAATGTTAAATCGTATGCAGAACCTTCCTTGCGTAAATCGGCAGGCGACATATTAATAATGATTTTCTTTCCTGGAATTTTATAACCATTGTTTTGTAAAGCTGCAGCAATTCTGTAGTTGCTTTCTTTTATTGCATTATCTGGAAGACCAACCAAATGGTAACCAATACCAGAATCTACATTAACTTCTACAGTTATTGTTGTAGCATCGACTCCAAATACAGCACTTCCGAAAACTTTTTTAAGCATATTAAGTTGATTTACATAAAGTTAACAAAAAATACCAAATTAAAATGCTGAATTATAACCTTTTAAATTTAAAAACAAACTGAGCTAAGAAATAAATAACGATAAAGATTTAATTCCTGTCCTAGGAGAAAACAGACAAATAGTAATGCGTCTTACTATTTATTCTTTTCAACCTTAAATTGACATTCATTCATAGATTGAATATTATAATTGTTGATAGTAATATGATTAATAACTGATGATTGCTTTTTACTGAATTTCTTAAAAAGTGACATCAAGAATTTAATAATTCCAAGTAAACAACCACTAATTACAAAGACGATTTCTTTATAACTAACCAAAAATGAAATAATAGTGTTTATGTCTTGTAATTCAACCATATAACAAAAGTATGATGAATATTAAATAAATCAACTTATGATAGCACAACGTTATTGACAAAAAAACAAACATTGTTTAACCAGCCCATAAAAACAACTATAAGTCAAACAATTAAACATACTGTATTGTGAATAAAATTATTTGATAAAATTTATCAAATACTGGTAATAATTATCAATAGTGTAAAAATTTTAATAATTTTAAATATATTTGTTGTGGTTCAGGTCGGGTATTTATATAAATACTTAAAAATCTATAGATGATAGCTAAACCACACAAATTTGATACTAAACATCCTAATGGAGATATAATTGACTGTTAGATAAATTAATAATTTGAATGTAGGGGAACAATATTAGCGAGCGAATAAGATTATTATATTAATATTCTTACTTGTTTATAAGATATTTTTAAAATCTGTTTAGTAGTTGTGGTCACTTTAAACCTATTATCTCCCCGTCTATTAATCACCCAAACAATATCATTACCAGAACACACTACCCAAACGTGCTCTTTTTCTACAAGCGATAATTTTTCATCTTTAAAATATTTGCTCAGTTTCTTTTTGCCTTGCATCCCTAACGGGAAAAAGAAATCGCCTTGCTCCCATTTTCTAATAGTTAGCGGGAATTCAAGTTTATCGAAATCAACATATATAGTATCCTTTAAAGTATCTTGAATTTCTGAAATTATTGAAAAGCTAAAGGTTCCAAAAGCGGTTTTAATAGGATTTAAATCTTCTGTAATTTCATAATGTAATTCTACATTATTGTCTTGAGCATCCTTTAAACTTAAAATTAAATACTCCCGATCTTTAAGTAAACGGTGTGTTTCAGAAAACACTTGTTTACCTGATTGTGCTTCTAATAAATTGTAAATATCGTCCCAAGCGGTAAATTTATAAGACTTTAAAAGCTGATATAAATAAGGTTTCGGATTCGGATATTTTAATAATTTAGAGATATCAAACTTAATAACATCCGCTTCAAAAGCAACCACATCTTTGTAGACTTGTGTCATAAAATCGTCTATCAAAATTTTAGAATCATGTAAATGATTTTGTGTCATTTTAAAATTCTGAAGCCATTGCGGATTAATCTCTTTTAACACCGGAATAACATCGTGACGCAGTTTATTTCGTAAATATTTAGTTGAATTATTACTACTATCTTCTCGCCAATTTATACCGTTAGCTTCTGCATAGGCTATAATTTCTGTTCTAGAAAACGGTAATAGCGGACGCACTATATAATCGTTAATTTCAGGAATTCCGGTTAAACCTTCTATTCCGGTACCACGAGATAAATTAATTAAAAAGGTTTCTAGATTATCATCGGCATGATGCGCCGTTAAGACATAATCGAAATGAAGTAGGTCTACCAATTCTTCAAACCAACGGTATCTCAATTCTCTAGCCGCCATTTGTATGGAAAGTTTAGTATCTGCGGCATATTGATTGGTGTCGAAACTTTCAATAAAAATCTCTACATCTAAATCGTCTGCCAATTTCACTAAAAAAGCTTCATCGGCATCACTTTCATCACCTCTTAAATTGAAATTACAATGTGCAAGGGCAAAATTTAATCCTAATTTATGACATAAATGTGCTAATACGACACTATCAATCCCTCCCGATATGGTTAATATTAATTTCTTGTTTTGCAGAAACGGAAGTTGGCGTTCTATATGTTGTTTAAAAGAATTCAGCATAACACAAAGATACACTTTTAAAAAACCTAGGTTTTAAAATTTTGAGGCATTTATTAGTATCTCTTAACATTTAATTTCGGCTAATTTTAGTAACTTTAGAAGAACCGATATTAAACTTTGTAGTATGAAAACACAGGAACAAATTAACGCAGACACGACCCAAGACAACTTTAACAAAAAGGTATTATCTATAACTTCTAGCCTACACCCTTACGTAAAACACCGTTTGCATATTGCAGAGTCTGTCGGTATTTTACCTAAGAATTTATATCATCCCAATGGTGTTATAGACGATTGTATTATTAGACTTTACGAAAAAGGTTACGATGCCGATATGCCTGCACAGGATATAAAAATTAAACTGTTTAGAATTATAGACATCTATTTGGAAGAGTTATTTTTAAAAGAAGGTCATCATCAAAATACCATAAGTACCAATACGTTTTTACAAGAAGAATTAAGCCGTTTGGACGAACCATATTCTATTGATGGCGACATGGATTTTGTAATGATGGACGAATTAGACGACATTTCGTACAAGCAAAATAAGAAAGAAAAAGAAGTGTTTTTATACGACGAGAACAATCAGAAAATTATAAATGCACTCGATTTAGGAAATCTTCAACCCTCGACTAACAGAAGTATTGTAAGTAAATTTTATGGCTGGTTGCCTTTTAGAATTTCTAATGTGGTCGATTTATATGTGGTTGCCAATTTACCTTATGAGGACATTTCTAGAATTAAAAAAATTGAAATATCTAGAATTGAAAATATTTTAGTAAACGTAAAAAAACGCTTTAGAAAGCACTTAGTTTAATATTCTAAAACGTCGCGCATTGCTTTTGCCTTTACTAAACATTCTTCGTATTCGCTTGCCGGATTACTTTTAGATGTAATGGCACCACCTACAGAATACGATACATACTTTTTAGTTTGATTATATAAAATACTCCGGATGATGACATTAAAATCGAAATCGCCATCTGGAGTAAAATAACCTACTGTTCCAGAATACAAACCTCGTTTTGTATCTTCTAGAGTTTCAATAATACGCATTGCCGAAAGTTTTGGAGCTCCCGTCATGCTTCCCATTGGGAATGTTGTTTTTAAAATATCGATAGGTTTTACAGTTTCAGAAATTTTAGATGAAATGGTCGATATCATTTGATGCACTTGGGGAAATGAATACACTTTACATAATTCTTCAACCTTTACAGAGCCTTTAATTGCGGTTTTCGATAAGTCGTTCCGTACCAAGTCCACAATCATAATATTTTCACTTCGCTCTTTTTCATTATGCGTTAAATCTATTTTTAACTTCTCATCTTCAACCGTGTTAACAGCTCGTTTTGCCGTACCTTTAATAGGTTGCGAAATTACAGTTTGTCCTACCTTTTTAATATAGCGCTCTGGAGAAGCACACATAAGGTATTTGTCCTGTTGTTTTAAAAACGTGGCAAATGGCGGTTTAGATACTGCGTTTAATTTTTTGTACGTTTCCAACGGATGAATACTAACATCTTCGGCATAAAATTCTTGACAAAAATTAGCTTCGTAAATATCACCACGATGAATATGCTCCAACATGGTATTTATCTTTTTAAAATACGCATCCTTATGCATACGGACTTTTATTTTCACCGGATTAGATTCGGAGTCTAGCGCTTCTTTTTGTAAACTACAAATAGCTTCTAAATCAGAGTCAACCTCATCATCCACCATATTTAAGTACTGAATCTCAACTTGATTTCCTTTAATTAAAAAGAGTCTTTTTGGTTGAAAAAAGAAAATATCCGAAAACCCTAAACCATCAAAATTATTAGATTGTAAATGTTCTAGTCCGTTTTTCACATCGTAGGTTAGGTAACCAAAAATCCAATCTTTAGTAATTTCCTGATACTCTTTCAGCGAGGTAAACGCTTCAAAATAATCGGTTTGTATACTCGTAAACGCATCTACAGCCAAGATAGCATCATAACTAGAATACGAAGTATCATGTTGGTTAGAGTCCATCCAAACGACTTCTTCAAACTGCTGACTCCATTGTAAAAGCTTATGCTTAAACTCGGTAATATCCGGAATATGTTTAGATGTTATATGGCGCAAATTGTAAAAATTTCAGTGTAAAGTTAGTTAGTTTCTTTAAAATAGAATCAGATTTGTATTTTTGTTTAAATCTTTTTTCCATGTATACGTTACAAAACGAATTATTAAAAATTGAAGTAAATAAAACTGGTGCCGAACTTTCTGAAATTAGCGCCATTAAGAATCCAAATCAATTTATGTGGGATGCAAACCCTGATGTTTGGGCTAATTTTGCACCTAACCTATTTCCTATAATTGGGGCATTAAAAGATGACACTATGATTTTTAACGGGGCATCTTATAATATGGCTAAACATGGAATTATTAGAAATAATACAGCCATTACACTTGAGGAGCAAACAGACACGAAACTGAGTTTTTCTCTGTTATATTCTGAAGACACTTTAAAACACTATCCGTTTAAATTTAAATTCACACTTGAATTTGAATTGATTGAAAACAAAATTATAGTAACTCATACTGTTGAAAATTTAGATGATAACACGTTGTATTTTTCTGTTGGTGGTCACCCAGCATTTAAATGTCCTCTATATGATACTGAAGCTTACACCGATTATTATTTAGAATTCGAGCAGAAAGAAACAGCCGAATCTTATGTCTTAAATATGGACATCGGATTGGTTACAGATTCATCGTTTCCTGTGATTTCAGATGATAATAAAATTAATTTACACTACGATTTATTTAATAAAGACGCTTTAATTTTCAAAGATTTAAAATCTAGAAAGGTCGCCTTAAAAAGCAAAAAAAACGGTACAATACTAACTGTAGACTATCCAGATTTTCCTTATTTAGGTATTTGGGCAAAACCCCATGCTAATTATGTTTGTATAGAACCTTGGTTGGGTGTAGCCGACAACGAAACTCATAATCAGGATTTTAAAACTAAAGAAGGCATACAATCTTTAGCTTCAAAACAAACATTTAAAGCAGCTTACACCATAGAAATAGACCAAAAGCATCTAGTTTAAAAGGAATAATAGCACTAACTTTGCAGACTAAATTACAATAAGTGACTTTTCAAGATTTAAATTTAAACACCCCGCTTTACAACGCTCTAGACGACCTAGGCTTTACAACTCCAACTCCTATTCAAGCTCAAGCATTTGGCGTAGTGAGTTCGGGGAAAGATATGGTAGGTATTGCACAAACTGGTACAGGTAAAACTTTTGCCTACATGTTACCTATAATTAGAAACCTTAAATTTTCTAAGCAAGAAAATCCAAGAATTTTAGTTCTTGTACCTACTCGAGAACTTGTGGTTCAGGTGGTAGACGAAATTGAAAAACTTACAAAATACATTAATACGCGTGTACTTGGAGTATATGGTGGAACTAATATTAACACCCAAAAGCAGCAAGTTGCTCAAGGTGTAGATATTTTAGTTGCCACACCTGGACGTCTATACGATTTAGCCGTTAGCCGTGTACTACAATTAAAATCGATACAAAAATTAGTAATTGATGAAGTTGATGTTATGCTAGATTTAGGGTTTAGACATCAGCTAATTAATATTTTCGATATTCTTCCAGAACGTCGCCAAAACATTATGTTTTCGGCAACCATGACGCAAGATGTCGATGATTTAATAAACGATTTCTTTATTACTCCAGAGCGTGTTTCTATTGCCGTTTCTGGAACACCATTAGATAACATTGCTCAAGAACGTTACAATGTTCCTAATTTTTACACTAAAGTTAATTTATTAAATGAAATTCTTCAAGATAAAGAAACCTATAACAAGGTGCTTATTTTTGTCGGATTTAAAAGAATGGCAGACCGACTTTTTGAAGCTTTAGACGAAACCTTTAGTGAAGAAAGCTGTGTTATTCACTCTAACAAAACACAAAATTACCGTTTACGAAGTATCGAGCAATTTAGAAATGGTGATAACCGCATATTGGTTGCTACAGATGTTATGGCTCGTGGTTTAGATATCGATAACATTTCTCATGTTATTAATTTTGATACGCCTGACTATCCAGAAAACTATATTCATAGAATTGGTAGAACAGGACGTGCAGAACGCGAAGGACATACCATTTTATTTTCTACAGTAAAAGAACAAGATGCTTTAGAGCGGATTGAGGCATTAATGCAAATGGAGATTCCGGTATTGGAAATTCCTGAAGATGTTGAAATTTCTACAGAATTATTAGAAGAAGAACGTGTTAAAATTAAGGAGCGTAACAACCCTACAAAACGTAGAGATGAAGATGCTCCTGGACCTGCATTTCACGAAAAGAAAGAGAAAAATGCTAAAGAAAATTTAGGAGGATCTTACCGTAGAGAAATTGCTAAAAAATACAAAAAGCCTAAAACTCGAGGCGACAAAAATTACAATAAAAGAAACAAAAACAAATAATTCTCATTACAATTCCCTATGAAACTTAAATACATTCTTACACTTTGTATAGGTCTATTTATATTCCAATTTTCGCAAGCAACAGAAAAACCTGCTCCAGAATGGGGACCAACAGGACATCGTGTAGTTGGTAAAATTGCCGACAACTATTTAAAAAGAAGTACAAAACGCGCTATTGAGAAATTACTTAATAGACAGTCTTTAGCATTTGTTTCTACCTATGGAGATGAAATAAAATCTGACGACCGCTATAAAAAATTTGGGACTTGGCATTATGTAAATATGGATGCGAATCAATCTTATGAAGATTCGAAAAAGAATCCTAAAGGCGATGCCGTAACAGGTGCAGAATACTGTGTTTCTGTTTTAAAAGACAAGAATGCAACCGATGAGGATAAAGCATTTTACCTAAAATTACTTATTCATATTATAGGAGATATTCATCAACCTATGCATGTTGGATTAGCAGAAGATAAAGGAGGAAACGACATTAAAGTAAAATGGATGGGTAAAAGCACCAATTTACACCGTGTTTGGGATAGCGACATGATTAATGGTTACGATATGAGCTACACCGAATTAGCCAATAATGCAGATGCTTTATCTAAAGAACAAATTAAAGTTATAGAAGCAGGAACTATTATAGATTGGGTAAACGATACACATGTATTAGCAAATGCCGTTTATAAAGATGTAAATAAAGACGACAATTTAGGTTATAAATACGCCTACAACAATCTTAATATTGCACGTTCTCAAATTCAAAAAGGTGGGATTCGTTTAGCGAAACTACTTAATGATATTTTTTAAAACACGCAGTCTTAACTAAAACCTTTAAAGTCGATGTAACATATACATCGGCTTTTTTTATACTCAAAATCTAACTAAATCACAAAATTTAGACATGTCTTAAAAGACAAAATACTCTTTTTACCGTTGACTGAATTTCAATAATCTATTCTTAATAAAAAATTTACCGTTTAACGAAATAAAAGTAATAATTAACAATTTTAACCTTTTACATTATAATTTTAAAGTGAATAGGAATACCTTTGCATCAAGGCTTTAGCATATTTAAGAGTCTTAATTCCTTTATTAATCTATATGAAACGGTTGCTCACATATCCTTTTGGTACTTTAAAATTGTTCGACAATTATGTTCTCGCTCAAGTAAATGAGGGTGCAAGTATTACTATAGATACAAATAATATATTAAAGGATATTGCTACTAATTATTACAAAGGCCAGCCTTTTGTATATATTTCGTACCGAAAATATTCATATTCTGTAGATCCTGCTGTCTATTTAGAGGCCTCTAAAATTAAAAACTTAATTGGTTTTGCTATTGTAACAGATATACCAATGGCTTTGAGTAATACCAGAATAGAACGTATGTTTGTGAAGAAAATTTTTGAAACTTTCGAAATTATTTCTGAAGCTAAAATTTGGGCTAACAACCTTGTAAAACAACGTAAACACTCTATTTTAAGAGAAAAAGAAATGTCTTCTCGCAGACTATAATTAGAGTAATCACACACTACATTTTTATATATTAAACACCAAACAGGCTCAATCGTACGATTGAGCCTGTTTGGTGTATTTGCATTAATAAACCTAAAACTTATACATCCACTTATAAATTAAGATTCCAATTCTAGAAATTACAAAGACTAAAGTTCCGAAAAGTGTTGTTAAAAAGGACACTTTTAAACCTCCTGCTAGCATCCCAGAGGATATAGAATTCATACCTTCAATAGCATCAAAAGCAGTTATTAATCCAATAATAGAGCCAAGAAAACCAATGACTAATCCTAATAAACTGGAGTCGCTTACAAGACTTATCATTTTTCTAGATTTCACTTCATTTTTATTCGCCAGATAAAATCCACTTATCAAAAAGAAAAAAGACAGTAGTAAACAGATTAAAATTAGCGACATAAATAAAACGCCACCTTCACTAAAACGATTAGCTAATTGTGTAAAAAAACCTTGTTGTTGCATCATTAAAACATACATAGTAAAATATATTATAGTTAGTAGACTCCAAAACTACTGCCAAATAACGCATCATTAAATGTAATGCGACGGACTACCAATTTAGGCCTTTTTTTAACCGACATGTTAAATCGGTTGCTAATTCTGTAATTCGTCTATAAAACACCTCAGCGTTTCAAAAATATAGTATTATTGTATAAGATTGGAATTATGTTATCACCACATTTTATATTAAAACAGTTAGGCCGTCTGGGTCTACACATCTTATTTTGGTGTGGTGTCTTGTTATTTTACACTTATTTTTTTGGCTCCGGAAGTAGCGATATGAGTTATGTACTCTCCTTCTCGCTGTTCTTAATGCCCATTACAATTGCAACAACTTACGTATGTATTTACAAACTAATTCCAGATTATTTAATGCTGAAAAAGTACGCACTTTTCGGACTCTACAGTTTGTATACTTTTATTATTTCGGCTTACCTGATTATCCTTTCTATCTTTTATGGCTTAATTTATTTATCGCATTTTGAATACAATAATATGGCACCTGTAAGTCAGAATTTATTATTTGTTATGATTGGTGTGTATTTAGTAACCACTGTAGTGAGTGCTTTTAAATTGTTAAAGTTGAATTTAAAACAGGTTGAAAACACCAGTAAATTAGAACACAAAATTCTTGAAACCCAACTGAAGCTAAAAGAACAAGAATTGCAGTATCTAAAAATGCAGATTCATCCGCACTTTCTATTTAACACCCTAAATACCATGTATGGGTTTTCGTTAAAAAAGGCTGATGAAACGCCTGAAATGATATTAAAACTTTCAAATTTATTAGATTATTTACTCTACCAAATCGACAAACCTTTTGTGTTATTGACAGATGAAATTAATCACATTCAAGATTATATTGCTTTAGAATCACTTCGGTTCAACAAAACGTTGAATATCAATTTCAATATTGAAAACATCTCCGAGACTACAAAAATTGCTCCCATGCTTTTTCTTCCTTTTATAGAAAACAGCTTTAAACACGGGGTTTTAAAACACGGTATATTAAATATTAAAATTGATTTATCGTTTAAAGACCACATGATTTATTTTTATATTGAAAATACAAGTGCATCATCTTCTGAAACCAAATCTGGTATTGGACTAGAAAACATAAAAAAACGTTTAGAGATGCTTTATAAAGACGCCTATACCTTGTCTATTTTAAATACGAATAGCACATTTAAAGTCCGTTTAACATTAAAAACAAAAGACGCTTTTGCAAACCAATAGAACCATATCGTGCCTAATTGTAGATGACGAAGTCATAGCCAGAGAAGTAATTGCTTCGCACCTATCTAAAATTAGCAACATTACAGTTGTTGCGAGTTGTAGCAATGCCATTGAAGCCTTTAACCAAATAAGCAATCATACCATTGACTTGGTATTTTTGGATATAAACATGCCAGAAATCTCCGGAATTTCGTTTGCTAAATCCATTAACCCTAGTATTAAAATAATTTTCACTACAGCATATCGCGATTATGCTGTTGAAGGTTTCGAGCTTCAGGCTGTAGATTATTTATTAAAGCCCATTTCTTTTGAAAGGCTATTAAAGGCTGTAAATAATTATTTTGATGTTTATACGGAATCTCAACATGGGAATTTACCAGTAGCAGACGTTTCAGACTTTATGTTTGTGCGTTCCGACCGGAAAATGATAAAAATAGATTTTGATGCTGTTGTTTATATAGAAAGCTATAGCGATTATCTAAAAATTCATTTACAAGATTCCACTATCGTGACGCGCGAAACCATTAGCGCTATTGAAGTAAAACTTCCGCCAAAACAGTTTTTAAGAATACATCGGTCGTATATTATTTCAGTAAAAAACATTACCTCGTTCACAAACGAACATGTTACCATTTTAAACCAAGCATTGCCTATTAGCAGAAGTTATAAAAAAGAGATTTTAGAGCTTTTAGAACGGTATTAGAATGTAAATTTAAACAAATTACACTTCACTGTAAAGCATAAAAAAAGCGACCTAAATTAGGTCGCTTTAATATTATATAAAAAGCGTTTTAAACATGTAAAGCACGATCTCCAGTTGCTGCTAGGGCCGCTTCTTTAATCGCTTCTGTAAATGTTGGATGCGCATGAGACATTCTAGAAACATCTTCTGCACTAGCTCTGTATTCCATAGCTACAACCGCTTCGGCAATCATATCGGCAGCACGAGCACCAACCATATGTACACCTAAAATTTCATCGGTAGTTTTATCTGCAAGAATTTTCACAAATCCGTCTAAATCCATACTTGCTCTACTTCTACCTAAAGCACGCATTGGGAACGATCCTACTTTGTATTCTACTCCAGATTCTTTTAATTGCTCTTCTGTTTTACCAACAGTTGCAACTTCTGGCCATGTGTACACCACGCCTGGAATTAAGTTATAATCGATATGTGGTTTTTGTCCAGCTAAAGTTTCAGCAACAAATACACCTTCTTCTTCGGCTTTATGAGCTAACATAGCACCTTTTACAACATCACCAATAGCATAAATATTAGAAGCACTAGTTTGTAAATGGTCGTTCACTTCAATTTGTCCACGGTCTGTAAGTTTCACTCCAGCAGCTTCAGCATTTAAACCATCTGTATACGGACGACGTCCAACAGACACTAAACAATAGTCTCCTTTAAATTCTACTTCTTCTCCTTTTTTATTGTCAGCTTTTACAATAACTTCATCACCAACGCGCTCTACAGATTTTACTTTGTGAGACACATTCATTTTGAATTTTTGCTTCTTTAAAACTTTATTAAGTTCTTTAGATAAGCCAGCATCCATAGTAGGGATAATACGATCCATAAATTCTACTACAGAAACCTCAGAACCAAGACGCTTGTAAACTTGTCCTAATTCTAAACCAATAACACCACCACCAATTACGATTAAGTGTTTCGGAATTTCTTTAAGTTTTAAAGCTTCGGTAGACGTAATGATACGTTCTTTATCGATATTAATAAATGGTAAGCTAGAAGGCTTACTTCCTGTTGCGATAATTGTATTTTTTGCTTCAATCTCTACAGTTTCCTCTCCAGAAATTGTAATGTGAGTGGCATCTTTAAATGCACCTAAACCTTGATATACATCGATGTTGTTTTTCTTCATCAAGAAGTCGATTCCACCAGTTGTCTGGTCTACAACAGACTGCTTACGCGCAATCATTTTTTCAAGATTTACTTTTACATCACCAGGGATTTCAATTCCGTGCTCTTCAAAATGCTTAATCGCATCTTCGTAGTGATGAGAAGAATCTAGTAAGGCTTTACTAGGAATACATCCTACATTTAAACACGTTCCACCAAGTGTTGAATATTTTTCTATAATTGCAGTTTTCATACCCAGTTGTGCGCAACGTATTGCTGCTACATATCCTCCAGGTCCTGAACCGATAACGGCTACATCGTATGAATTCATAAAGTTTATTTTGATTCTTTTTTTAAATGGTACACAAAAATACAAATTTACATAGGTTTAGCAGCTTAACATTATTAAAATTTTAAGCTTTTTTTTGAGAATACACTAATGCACTATTAGCCTTAAACAGGAATAATAGTGCTGTGTTTCACTTCATTAATCACAAACATACTGTGCGTACTCCCAATATGATTAATTGTTGTGAGTTTATTCACCATAAATTCCCGAAACGCAACCATATCTTCTACCATTACTTTTAATAAATAATCGTAATCGCCACTGATGTGATAACACTCCATGACCTCGTCTAAATTGGCCACCTCTTTTTCAAACTGAACCACATAAACCTGACTGTGCTTTACGAGCTTGATATGACAATACGCCACGAAAGACTTCTGTACTTCGTCTTTATTTACCAAAGCCACATACCTATTAATAACCCCTTGGTTCTCTAATTTTTTAATCCGTTCGTAAACTGCAGTAACCGATAAATTGAGTTGCGTAGACAACGCTTTATTGGTCTGTTTACTATCCGTTTGAAGTAAAGTAATGAGTTGTTTGTCGATGGCATCAAAAATCATATTGAAAAATTTTCTATTAAAAGTTATAAACGGAGCTCTAAACCAAATATAAAACTATTTTAAACCAAATAGATAGTTTAATAATCTAAATAAACAGACAACCATTGATAAATATACTAAATTTCATCAATTTTGATTCACATCAAAAAATAAAATAATGGCATTTAAACCCGCAAACAGCATTCAAGACTTACAATATTTCGGAGAATTCGGAGGCGTAAATCCTTCCATCTCAGATTCATCTACATATACCTTTATATCGGCTAAAACCATGTTCGATACTTTTGAAGGCAATACCGATGGCTGTTACTTATATTCCCGTCATTCTTCTCCTTCCAATCTTTATTTAGGCGAAGCTTTGGCCGCTATGGAAGGTACAGAAACTGCAAATGTTTACGCTTCAGGAATGGGCGCAATTACCTCTGTGTTACTTCAAAATTGTGGCGCTGGCGATCATGTTGTTTCTAGTCGAACTATTTATGGCGGTACCTATGCGTTTCTGAAAAATTTCGCTCCACGATTCAATATCAAATCATCTTTTGTAGACATTACAAAATTAGAAGTGGTTGAAGCTGCCATAACACCAAACACTAAAATGATATATTGTGAATGTGTGAGCAACCCATTATTAGAAGTCGCCGACATTAAAGGTTTAGCTCAACTTGCAAAAAAGCACAACCTACAATTGGTGGTCGACAATACCTTTTCGCCTTTAAGCATTTCTCCTGCAAAACTTGGAGCCGATGTCGTTATTCATAGTTTAACAAAATTTATAAACGGTAGTAGCGATACCGTTGGTGGTGTGGTTTGCGGTACTCAAGATTTTATTAATGAATTAAAAAATGTAAACGACGGTGCGGCTATGCTATTAGGATCTACAATGGATAGTATGCGATCGGCTTCTGTTTTAAAAAACCTGAGAACGCTTCATCTTCGTATGCAACAACACAGTAAAAACGGATTGTATTTAGCCGAAAAATTTGAAGCCAACGGATTAAAAACCGTATATCCGGGATTAGCATCTCATCCTGCTCACGAATTATTTAAAACCATGATGAACACACAGTACGGTTTTGGAGGTATGCTAACCATTGATGTAGGCTCTATTGCTAAAGCTAACGCACTTATGGAACTCATGCAACATAAAAACTTAGGGTATTTAGCCGTGAGTTTAGGTTTCTATAAAACCTTATTTTCTGCACCAGGAAGCTCTACCTCCTCAGAGATTCCAGAAGACGAGCAAAAAGCGATGGGTTTAAGCGATGGCTTAATTAGATTTTCAATAGGTTTAGATGCCGATATAGAACGTACCTATAACATGATGCACGAATGCTTGGTAGAATTAAAAATATTAGAATAGAAATTATTATTTCTAAACTTAAGAACACTTCTATTATTAGAAGTGTTTTTTTATGTCGCGTTTTTTGAAAATTTTGTTTATCTGAATCCGTATTTGCACATAAGCGTGTAAAATCGTAACATTACAAATCTTAATTTAACCGTAAAAACAGCGCATGGAAAGCCAAGACATAAAGCCCACAACACCCAAAGACGACCCAATTGTAGAAAACAGAGAACTAAGTATTTGGGAGGCTTTAATACCCGTTTTAGCTTTAGTTGTTATGTTGTTTTACAATGTAAAATATGCCTTTGGCGATGATGCTTTAAGTGGAAGTAATCAGTTTCTTTTGTTACTTGGAGCAGCAGTTGCCGCGATAGTTGGTTTTAAAAACAAGGTAACTTACGACCAAATGTTGGAAGAAGTAGCCGAAAATATTAAATCGACTACGGGGGCCTTACTAATTCTTTTATTTGTAGGGTCTTTGGCCGGAACTTGGCTAATTAGTGGTATTATTCCGTCTATGATTTATTATGGATTACAAATTTTAAATCCTACAATTTTCTTACCGGCCTGTGTTATCATTTGTGCCATTATCTCTATAGCTACGGGAAGTAGCTGGACCACGTCTGCAACTGTTGGTATAGCTTTAGTTGGTATTGGAAATGCTTTAGGTATAGACCACGGCATGACCGCCGGAGCTGTAATTTCTGGAGCATATTTCGGAGATAAAATGTCGCCTTTAAGCGATACTACTAACCTTGCTCCTGCCATGGCTGGAGGCGAGTTATTCTCGCACATAAAATATATGACCTATACTACAGTTCCTACTTTAATAGTTACGCTGATACTTTTTATAATTATAGGATTTTCTTTAGACATACACGGAACCACAGACACCTCCGCAATGCTTGCTTCAATAGATGCCGCATTTAATATTTCTCCGTGGTTGTTTTTAGTACCTATTGCTGTAATATTAATGATTGTAAAAAAAGCACCACCATTACCTGCCTTATTAGTAGGTACATTATTAGGAGGCGTATTTGCATTAATTTTTCAGCCAGAAATTGTTAAATCCATTACAGGAACAACAGAACTCAATGCCCTATCGGCTTATAAAGGAATTATGACCGCTATTACTGTAGACACGGCAATAGCAACAGAAAGTGCAGAATTAAACGATTTGTTTTCTTCAGGAGGTATGTATGGTATGTTAGGGACGATTTGGCTAATTATTTGCGCTATGGTTTTTGGTGGTATTATGGATGCTATTGGAGCCCTTTCTAGAATTAGTAAAGCCGTTTTAAATTTATTCGATACCGTATTCGGATTATTCGCTAGTACAGTAATTAGTTGTATTGGTTTAAATGCTATTGCAAGCGACCAGTATTTAGCCATTGTTATTCCTGGACGTATGTACAAAAAGGCTTTTGAAGATAAAGGACTGGCTCCCGAAAATTTAAGTAGAACATTAGAAGACTCCGGAACTGTAACTTCTGTTTTAGTGCCATGGAATACCTGCGGGGCCTACCAAAGCAGTGTCTTGGGCGTTGATACATTTCATTATGCGGGCTACGCCTTCTTCAATTATTTGAGTCCGTTTACCACTTTAATTTTTGCGGCTTTTAGAATTAAAATCAAGCAACTTTCAGATAAATAGCCTATCTCTATCAGTTTTAAAATTAACTATAATAAAATCTTATACCATTATAAAAATTTAAAATTTTGTTTACACTATAAATAGACATTGAGCCGTATATTTGCCTTAGAAAATTAACTATTATAAAATATAAATATTATGGCATTTGTAGGTAAAAAATTTCCAGATTTAAACGTTGACGCAATGAACGAAATGGGCGATACTTTTAAAGTAAACGTTCTAGAAGAAGCAGTTAACAACAAGAAAAAAGTAGTTTTATTTTGGTACCCAAAAGATTTCACTTTTGTATGCCCAACTGAATTACACGCATTCCAAGCTGCTGTTGCAGAATTCGAAAAAAGAAACACTATTGTAATTGGTGCATCTTGCGATACGCCAGAAGTACACTTTGCATGGTTAAACACCGCTAAAGATAATGGTGGAATTGAAGGTGTAACTTACCCAATTTTAGCGGACTCTAACAGAAACTTAGCATCAACTTTAGGAATCTTAGACATTACAAACGAAACGTATAACGAAGACACTGGAGTTGTAACTGTAGAAGGTGATAACGTCACTTACAGAGCAACCTATATTATAGATGAAGATGGTGTTGTACAACACGAAAGTATTAACAACATGCCATTAGGTAGAAATGTTGGTGAATATTTACGTTTAGTAGATGCGTTAACTCACGTACAAGAAAAAGGTGAAGTTTGTCCTGCAAACTGGGAAGAAGGAAAAGATGCAATGAGCGCTAACAGAGATGGTGTTTCTAGCTACTTAGCTTCTCACTAATTAAAATACACAATGCACCATCCTTTTTCACGAAAGGATGGTAATCTAAAAAATCATCTGTTATGGTACAAGAATTAGAACAAGACAATTTAAGTGAAATTGTATCTGGTAATGATACAGTAGTTGTGCAATATTCAGCAACTTGGTGTGGTAATTGTAGAATTATGAAACCAAAATTTAAAAAATTAGCGACCGAAAACGAGAACATCACTTTCGTAATTGCTGATGCTGAAAAATTCACAGAATCTAGAAAACTAGCAAACGTAGATAACTTGCCTACTTTTGCAACCTTTAAAAAAGGTGAATTTGTAAACCAAGTACAAACGAATAAGTTTGACGTTTTAAAAGAGTTAGTCGATGAAGTTACCAGTAATTAAACACCTGACTCAATTTATTGAGGAAAATGATGAAGATTTCGTAAATGAAACCATCGAAACACTTGAAGCTCTTACTGAAGTATCATCACTTAAAGATGAAGAATTAGATGTTATTGGTGAATTAATATCGAATATGTATGGCGCTATCGAGGTCAACAACATGATAAAAAACGGTACCCCACAGAAAGAAGCTTTAAATAGTTTTATGAAACGTGTTATGGGTTCTATCGATAAATAAGAAAAATTGAAAACTGAAAAACTTTACAACAAAACCACTTTGCGAAAGCAAGGTGGTTTTTTGCTTTATAACATCCCGTAGTTCTTTCACGAGTTTATAACGTCAAAAATAGTATCGATAAAGTTAAACAATTAATAAAAATGTCTTTAGGAAACTTATATTCTATAACTTTAAGTATAATTTAAAATAGAAGTTTCCAAGATGAACTAATCGATAAATTTTCAATAGTCTGTTTTCACGAATGCTTTACATGTATTAGTTTCAGCAATTCAGAAGAAAGCAAACAGTGTCCATATTATGTACTATTACAAAATGTATTTAGGACATTTTTTAAAACCGTCAACTATCGGACTACCAAATAATTACCACAGGTTTTGAATTCTTATTTTTTTTATTTTAATTTTATATGAACACGAATTAAATAAACTTTAATTATAGATAAAAACAAAATCATCAATTATACTTATACTGATATAGAATTTGAAAATTAAAAATACCAATTTATAAATATCAACTAATGTACATTTGAAAGACAAGAACACATAAAACACCTAAACCTTTTTAGATATGGCAAACGATAAAAACTCAAAAGCATCAGACGATATTAGTCAATGCCCACACCATCAACAACAACAACAGCAGCAACAACAGCAACAACGTCAGGACGAACAAGCAGATCCTATTACAGAAGAAAACGACAAACAAAGCGGTAGTCATGGTTCATCTGCTGGAAAATGTCCTGTTATGCACGGCGGAAATACAACCACGAAATCTACTGTAATGGAATGGTGGCCAAACGCACTAAATCTTGATATTTTACATCAGCATGATTCGAAAACAAATCCTTTAGGAGAAGATTTCGATTATCATGAAGAATTAAAAAAGTTAGATATCGAAGCCCTAAAAAAGGATATGCATGCACTCATGACAGATAGTCAAGATTGGTGGCCTGCAGATTGGGGACATTACGGCGGATTATTTATTCGTTTATCATGGCACTCTGCTGGAACCTACAGAATTTCTGATGGACGCGGTGGTGGCGGAACAGGGAATCAGCGTTTCGCACCTTTAAATTCTTGGCCAGATAATGTGAGTTTAGATAAAGCAAGAAGATTGCTTTGGCCTATCAAGAAAAAATATGGTAATAAAGTAAGCTGGGCAGATTTAATTGTGCTTGCTGGAACTATTGCTTATGAGAGCATGGGCTTAAAAACATACGGATTTGCATTCGGACGTAAAGACATTTGGAATCCTGAAACAGACACCTATTGGGGTGCAGAAAAAGAATGGTTAGCACCTAGTGACGAGCGTTATGCAAATGTGGAACATCCCGACACTATGGAAAACCCGTTAGCTGCAGTACAAATGGGATTAATCTATGTCAATCCAGAAGGTGTAAACGGAAAACAAGACCCATTAAAAACAGCTGCACACATCCGTGAAACATTTGCACGTATGGCGATGAACGATGAAGAAACTGTAGCCTTAACAGCTGGTGGACATACCGTTGGTAAAACTCACGGAAACGGCGATGCTAGTATTTTAGGACCAGAACCTGAGGCTGCAAATGTAGAAGAACAAGGTATGGGTTGGAGTAATCCAACTAAATCTGGGAAAGGTCGTTATACTGTAACTAGCGGACTTGAAGGTGCATGGACAACTAACCCAACAAAATGGGATGGTGGTTTCTTTGAAATGCTATTCAATCATGAATGGGAATCTGTTAAAAGTCCTGCCGGTGCTTTACAATGGGAGCCTGTAAGTATTAAAGATGAAGATAAACCTGTAGATGTAGAAGATTCAAGTATCCGACACAACCCAATGATGACCGATGCAGATATGGCCATGAAAATGGACCCTATTTATAAAGAAATCTCGTTAAAGTTCATGAACGATCAGGAGTACTTCTCTGAAACTTTCGCTCGTGCTTGGTTTAAATTAACGCATAGAGATATGGGACCTAAAGCGAATTATATCGGTACTGATGTCCCTGATGAGGATTTAATATGGCAAGACCCTATTCCTGCTGGAACATCGGACTATGATGTTGCGGCAGTAAAAAATAAAATTGCTGCTTCAGGATTATCTATCCCTGAAATGGTAAATACAGCTTGGGATAGTGCGCGTACATTCCGTGGATCGGATATGCGTGGTGGAGCAAATGGAGCACGTATTCGTTTAGCACCGCAAAAAGACTGGGAAGGTAATGAGCCACATCGCTTAACTTATGTACTATCTGTTCTTGAACCTATTGCTGCAGAATTTGGGATTAGTATAGCAGACACGATTGTATTAGCTGGTAATCTTGGTATTGAGCAAGCGATTAAAGCAGGCGGTTTAGATATTGATGTGCCGTTTACTCCGGGCCGTGGCGATGCAACAGACGAGATGACCGATGCTGATTCTTTTGCGCCTTTAGAACCTTTAGCTGATGGCTATAGAAACTATACTAAAAAGGAATATGTTGTTAGTCCTGAAGAATTGATGCTTGACCGTACCCAATTAATGGGCTTAACGGCACCAGAAATGACAGTTCTTGTTGGAGGTATGCGAGTACTTGGAACAAATTACGGGAATACTAAACATGGTGTTTTCACAAACACTATTGGAGCACTAACAAACGATTTCTTCGTAAACCTTACAGATATGGGGAACTCTTGGAAACCAACAGATAAAGGACTTTACGACATTTGCGACCGTAGAACAGGAGTTGTTAAGTGGACTGCAACACGTATGGACTTAGTCTTTGGATCGAATTCAATATTGCGTTCTTATTCTGAAGTCTATGCACAAGACGATAACAAAGAGAAATTTGTGAAAGATTTTGTAAAAGCTTGGAATAAAGTTATGAATGCAGATCGCTTCGATTTAAAATAAAAATAATATTTTGAGTAACCATAATTGCGGTTTCAATTTTATATTGAAGCCGCTTTTTTAGTTGTTACACATTTAGATTCTTTATTTCCAATTATGAACAACTAATTTCAGTTTGCTTGACGTATTAAAAAACCTCTTCAAAAATGAAGAGGCACTAAAAGTCAATTTCAAATATCTCTTAAATAAAATTAAGCTTTTGGTAACAGCACGGTATCAATAACATGAATTACACCATTAGATTGATTAACATCTGCAATAGTAACTTGTGCTGAATTTCCATTCTCGTCTGTAATATAAACGGCTTCCCCTTTTAACCATGCCGTAATCATACCACCGCTAACAGTTTTAATTTCTGCTTTACCTTTTCCTTTTTTTATCAACTTTAAAAGATCTGAAGCATTCCATTGTCCTGAAACAACATGATATTCTAATAGGGCTTGTAATTTCATTTTATTTTCAGGCATTAATAAGGTTTCAACAGTTCCTTTTGGCAAATTAGCAAAGGCTTCATTAGTTGGTGCAAATACAGTAAAAGGACCTTCACTAGATAACACATCTACTAAATCTCCTGCTTGAACTGCCGACACTAACGTGGTATGATCTTTAGAGTTTACTGCATTTTCAACTATATTTTTAGTTGGGTACATTTTAGCTCCACCTACCATAACCGTATGCTCTTTCATCATCCTGTTTTGTGCGAACACATTAATAAATGAGAAAATTGCGATTGAAAATAATAGTGATTTAAATACTTTTAATGTTTTCATAATTCTGGTTTTAAATATTGTTATTATTGTTTCAGGTGTATTAACGAATTTTAAAGGATGTCGGTTTTATGTTTTAAAACAATTTAACAATTCATTAACTAGACACTTCAGCTAAACAACTACTTTTAAGCAACTTAAATCGCAAACAAAAAATTAAAAAAATAGCATAAACATCTAATTATTATTAATTTTAACCACAAATAAAAAAACGTAATTATGGCAACAGTAACCTTAAAAGGAAACGAAATACAGACTTCAGGAGATTTACCAAAAGTTGGAACAAAAGCACCCGATTTTACATTAACAACTATAGAATTAGGTTCGAAATCATTAAAAGATTTTGAAGGAAGTAATATCATTTTAAACATTTTTCCAAGTGTAGATACTGGAACATGTGCACAATCTGTTAGAGAATTTAACAAAGAAGCTAGCGCTTTAGATAATACAAAAGTACTTTGTATTTCTCGTGATTTACCATTTGCGCAAGCGCGTTTTTGTGGTGCAGAAGGTTTAGAAAACGTAATTTCTTTATCAGATTTTAAAGATGGTAGTTTTGGAAAAGCTTATGGCGTTAATTTTACTACCGGACCTTTAGAAACATTATTATCTCGTAGTGTAGTGGTGTTAGACGAAAAAGGAAATGTAAAATATACAGAACAAGTATCTGAAACTGTAGACGAACCGAATTACAAAGCTGCTTTAGATGCTTTAAAAAATGGCTAAAAAAGAATCGTTTCTTGTAAACAGAATTAAAAGTGTAGGATATGCGTATAAAGGCGCTATCCTACTCTTAAAAACCGAATCTAGTATAAAAATCCAATTTGCTATTGCGATTTGCGTTACCATAGCTGGATTTTACTATAATATTTCGGCAACAGAATGGATGGTACAAGTACTAGCTATTGGAATTATCATGACAGCAGAAGGTTTAAATACTGCTGTAGAAGCTATTGCCGATTTTATTCATCCAGAATTTCACAACAAAATAGGCTTCCTTAAAGACATCTCGGCAGGAGCCGTTTTTATAGCTGCAATCGCGGCAACTATTGTTGGTTTTATTATTTATCTACCAAAAGTATTTTAAATACTATACCCTTAGGATAACCGTTAGTAATTTGTATTTTTGCTCAAATTAACAACAGCGCGTTGATGGCTAAAAAAAAACCGAAAACTAAACAATCTAGTACTCCTAAATTCAAAAAACCAAGTCTGACTTTAACAAACCAACAAAAGCTTATTTTTGGTAGTTTGCTAATTATAATTGGATTTATTTTAGGTACTGCATTTTTATCTTATTTCTTTACAGGAAAGGCCGACCAAAGTATTCTTAACGAATTTTCTTTGCGCGAAGCCGAAGCTGAAAACTGGGTAAAAAAGTTAGGTGCAATGCTTAGTGATATCTTTGTATATCGCGGGTTTGGTGTTGCTGCTTTTATCTTTTCGGGTCTACTTATTCGCTCTGGACTACACGTCCTTTTAGATGTAAACCATGCCAAATTAAGACGGTATTGGTTTTGGGGTATGTACCTTATGATTTGGATTTCTGTATTCTTCGGTTTTTTCGGAGAAAAACATTCCATTTTAGGAGGAACTGTAGGCTTCGAAACGAATACGTATTTACAAGATTACATTGGTATTTTAGGGGTAGCTTTACTCCTATTCTTCGGACTTATAGTATATCTCGCTACACGATTTAAAATAACAATTCATAGTTTTATCGCACTATTTAAGTCGGCTAAAAAAGATATTTCAGATGAATTAAAATCGGATAGTGAAGCATTTGTGCCTTTCGATAATAGTTTAACAGACGAGGCCGAAGCTATAAAATCGGCTAATAAAGTTGTTAAATCAGAAAAGCCAAAACCAGAAAAACCAGCGCCTTCTGTAAAAGAAACTATTCCAGAACCTACACCGGTTGTAGAATTTGAACCTATAGCTCCAAAACCTGTAAACGAAGTACCTATTAGTACTTTTGAAGTTGAGGCTCCAAAAGAAGAAATTACTACCGAGACTGCCGAGTTAAAAATAGAAACCGTTGAAGAAGAACTTTCTGAAACCGATAATTTATCAAATAAATTAGTCGCTGATTTTGGGTTATTTGACCCGACTTTAGAGCTTGGTAAATATCAATTCCCTCCATTAGATTTATTAAAAAAATACGATAACGAGGGTATTTCTATCAACCAAGAAGAACTTGAAGGCAATAAAAATAGAATTGTAGAAACCTTAAACAACTATAAAATTGGTATTGCAAGTATTAAAGCTACTATTGGACCAACAGTTACTTTATATGAAATTGTACCCGAAGCAGGTGTTCGTATTTCTAAAATTAAAAACTTAGAAGATGATATCGCCTTATCGCTTTCTGCACTAGGTATACGTATTATTGCACCTATACCTGGAAAAGGAACTATCGGTATAGAAGTACCTAATAAAAATTCTACCATCGTTTCTATGCGATCTGTAATTGCATCGCAAAAATTTCAGAAAACAGATATGCAATTGCCAATTGCTTTTGGTAAAACCATTAGTAACGAAACCTTTGTGGTCGATTTGGCTAAAATGCCTCACATGCTTATGGCTGGTGCTACGGGGCAAGGTAAATCTGTTGGACTGAATGCGGTACTTACATCTCTGCTTTATAAGAAACACCCTGCTGAAGTTAAGTTTGTATTGGTAGATCCTAAAAAGGTTGAATTAACACTCTTCAATAAGATTGAGCGTCATTATCTAGCCAAACTTCCAGACGAAGCTGAAGCCATTATTACCGATAACACCAAGGTTATTAATACGCTTAATTCACTTTGTATAGAAATGGATAATCGTTACGAAATGCTTAAAAATGCATTATGCCGTAACATTGTAGAATATAATACAAAGTTTAAAGCACGTAAATTAAACCCGAACGACGGCCACGCCTTTTTACCGTACATTGTATTAGTTGTAGATGAATTTGCCGATTTAATAATGACGGCAGGTAAAGAAGTTGAAACACCTGTAGCTCGTTTAGCACAATTAGCGCGTGCCATTGGTATTCATTTAATTATTGCTACACAGCGTCCGTCTGTAAACGTTATTACGGGTATTATTAAGGCCAATTTCCCTGCCAGAATTGCATTTAGAGTAACAAGTAAAATAGATTCGCGAACCATTTTAGATGGTTCTGGAGCAGACCAACTTATTGGTCGTGGAGATATGTTATACACCCAAGGAAACGAATTAGTACGTATACAATGTGCGTTTGTAGATACTCCAGAAGTAGAACGTATTGTAGATTTTATTGGAGCTCAAAAAGCATTTCCAGATGCACATTTACTTCCGGAATATGTTGGTGAAGAAGGTGGCACAAATCTTGATATTGATATCTCCGACAGAGATAAATTATTTAAAGATGCTGCCGAAGTTATTGTCACTGCACAACAAGGTTCAGCCTCATTATTACAACGTAAATTAAAGTTAGGATACAATCGTGCTGGGCGATTAATCGACCAATTAGAAGCTGCTGGAATTGTAGGTCCTTTTGAAGGTAGTAAAGCCCGACAAGTATTAGTTCCAGATTTTATTGCGTTAGAACAATTATTAGAAAATGAAAAGAATAACTAGAATGAAAACATTTTTACTTTCACTAACATTATGTTTTACCCTTTTAGGCTTCAGTCAGAACGATGCCAAGGCTAAAGCGCTTTTAGACCAAGTGTCTCAAAAAGTTAAATCTTACGATAATATATCATTAGATTTTAAATATGTCCTTCACAACGCTGCAGAAAACATCAATCAAGAAACCCGTGGTGATGTTATTATGTCTGGTGACAAATACGTTTTAAACATCTTAGGTGTTACAAGAATTTTCGACGGAAAAACTCTATATAGCATCAATCCAGAAGATGAAGAAGTAACTATTTCTCAAGAAAATCCAGAAGACGCAGGAAGCATAACTCCAAGTAAAATGCTATCGTTTTACAACGAAGGTTACACCTATAAAATGGGTGAAAAACAAAACATAAAAGGACGTGATATTCAGTTTGTAAAGTTAACTCCTATGGACTCTAATTCAGAGATTAAGCATGTGCTTTTAGGTATAGATCCACAAACAAAACACATTTACAATTTAATTGAGGTTGGACAAAACGGTACACAAACTACACTTACAGTGTCATCGTTCGAAACTAACCAAACGCTTTCTAAAGCTCTATTTTCTTTCGACGAAAACAAATATAAGAGCTATTACATCAATACTTTAAACTAGGTTTTACTTGAAAATACTAGACAAATATATCTTAACAACATACCTTAAAACGTTTATAAGTGTTTTCGTAATACTTATGATGATTTTTGTATTACAAACCATTTGGCTTTTTATAAAAGAGTTGGCTGGAAAAGATTTGGATGTCATTGTTATTTTCAAATTCTTAATGTACTACTCGCCTAAGTTAATTCCGCTAGTATTACCACTTACCATTCTTCTTACATCAATAATGGTGTTTGGAAGCTTTGCCGAAAATTACGAGTTTGCTGCCATGAAGTCTACAGGAATTTCATTACAACGTGCTATGGCAGGCCTCAGCGTATTTATTGTAGGCTTAGGAATTTTAACCTTTTTCTTTGCTAATAATGTTATTCCATGGGGAGAATACAACTCTTATAACCTCCGGAAAAACATCGCAAAATTAAAACCTGCGATGGTTATTGCTGAAGGACAATTTAATGATGTAGGAACTATAAATATAAAAGTCGCGAAGAAAACCGGAGAAAACGGACAATTTTTACACGACGTAATAATTCATAGAAAAGCACAAACTGGGCTAGGAAATTACACAACAATAGTTGCTAAAGAAGGTGAATTTATTTCAAAAGAAAATTCTGATATTTTAAAATTAATTTTGAAAGATGGGTATTATTATGACGATACCCCACCGAAGAAAGTGAAAGAAAAACGCCGTAGACCATTCAGAAAAAGTGCGTTCGACACCTATACAATTAACACCGATTTATCGCAATTAAATGACGTTGATTTAGAAGACAAAAACATTACCGACAAATATAATATGCTTAATGTTCAGGATTTAGGTTACACTATAGATTCTCTTGAACAACAGCGCCAAAAAGATTACAATACTTTTTCTAAAAAAGTGTATTCACGATACGGATTAAACAATTTAAAAACTGCTGTTAAAAAAGAAGACATTAAAGTAATCGATACTGTTTTTAATGGTAATTTATTAAATATTTTCGATAGTTATAAAAAACTACAAATCGTAGAGTTAGCAACGAATAATATTGTAAGTACACAACAAATCCTTACAACTAACGAAAAATCTATGAAAGCGAAATCGATTTGGTTAAACAAACATGTTATCGCTTTACACGAAAAATTGTCACTAGGTTTTGCTTGTATCATTTTATTTTTTGTCGGTGCTCCATTAGGTGCGCTTATTAGAAAAGGAGGTTTAGGATTACCTATGATTATTGCTATTCTACTTTTCTTAACTTATCACTTTATCGGAATTTTCGCAAAAAATAGTGCGAAAGATGGAAGCTTTAGTCCTATTCTAGCGTCTTGGTTCTCTACTTTAATCATGTTTCCGCTAGGCGTATTTTTAACGCGTAGAGCAACAGCAGATAAAGGGCTATTCGAATTTGATCACATTCTTATTCCGCTTAAAAAATTATTGCCCTTTAAAGACACCTCCAGAGATGCTTTCCCTGATGGATTAAGTAGAGATTTTAGTGATTTTAAACGTTATAAAGAAGATAAATTGCTTGCTTTAATTAAAGACCCTACGTCTCATAATTATCATGAATCTGGTAAAATTGAAGCGTTACACACTTTAGAAGAGCGTAATTTGTCTTTAGAAGCTATCCGTTTAAAAGGGGTAAATATTGACCCTAAATTCGAGACCTCGAAACATCTTGTTCAGGTCTTTAATATACATTCTAAATTTGCATTCATTTTTAATGCAATTGGTATTGTATTACTAGTCTTGTACTTTGTTTTAAACAATAATAAAATGCAAGATATAGCAGCAATATCATTACAACTTAGTATTATTAGTTTTGTGGTGTTCTTAATATATTACATCGCTCTGCAATTCAATTTAAAAGCGTTTAATACGCATATACAGCAAAAAAACAACAGTTCTAGTATAGTAATTACTATATTAGGATTTGTAATTTACCCCGTTGCACATGTATTTTTTAAACACAAAGTAAAAACGGACTTAAGCAGGAATGCTATTCAACATTTGAACTAAAAGCAATACCTTTGCAACATGATGACAGATACAAAAGAAAAGACATCCTCAACTTTTAAACTACATACTATTCAGGAAGCCATAGACGATATTAGAAATGGTAAAGTGATTATAGTAGTAGATGATGAGGATCGCGAAAATGAAGGTGACTTTGTTGCCGCAGCATCTAAAGCAACACCAGAAATGGTTAATTTTATGGCAACACATGGCCGTGGATTAATTTGTGCTCCCTTAACAGAAAGCAGGTGTAAGGAACTTGATTTACATATGATGGTAACTAACAATACCGACCATATGGAAACGGCTTTTACTGTATCTGTAGATTTACGCGGAGAAGGTGTAACTACCGGAATTTCTGCTTCAGATAGAGCGCTTACTGTACAAGCTTTAGTAGACCAAGAAACCAAATCGTTTGAATTATCTAGACCAGGACATATTTTCCCATTAGTGGCTAAAGATGGTGGTGTTTTAAGACGCACTGGGCACACAGAAGCGGCTATAGACCTTGCTAGATTAGCGGGATTAGAACCTGCAGGAATGATTGTTGAAATCATGAATGAAGATGGAACTATGGCACGTTTACCTCAGCTTAGAAAAGTTGCCGAGAAGTTTGATTTAAAGATTGTTTCTATTGAAGATTTAGTGGCATATAGAATGCAACACGATTCTTTAATTGAAAAGAAAGAAGATTTCGATATAGAAACGCGTTTCGGAAAGTTCCGATTAAGAGCTTATAAGCAAACCACAAATAATCAAGTGCATATTGCTTTAACCAAAGGCACTTGGAAAACGGATGAACCCGTATTAACGCGTATAAACTCTACTTTAGTTAATAACGATATTCTAGGTACACTAACCAATAATGTGGATGCCAAGTTAGACAGCATGTTTAAAGTGGTTAACGAAGCAGATAGTGGTGCTATACTCTTTATAAACCAAGAGCCAAAAGCGATGAATATCTTAAATCGTTTATCTGCTTTAAAAGATGAACAAAAACCGAATAGCGTTGCTAAAGCACCAAGTGTTGCAATGGATAATAAAGACTTCGGAATTGGAGCTCAGATATTACATGATATAGGAATTCATAAATTACGATTAATCTCGAATAGTAAACACACAAAACGTGTGGGAATGATTGGTTACGGATTAGAAATTATTGATTACGTAAACTATTAATAACAATATACTGCACAAAAAACCACCTCTAAACAGGTGGTTTTTTTATGCGGTGTTTTCATATATTACTCTTATCCTAATACTCTAAGAACTTGTTAGTAGCGATGATTTAATCTGTAGGTTGATGGATTTACAGTTGTAAACTTCTTAAAAAATCTGGAAAAACTACTCATAGAATCGAAGCCTAAAACAAAAGCTAATTCTTTAATTGTGATATCACTTCTTAGCAGTAATAGAGTAAATATGCCGAAGTTTGATATGTGTTTCATGTTGCAAAACTGCAAACATCTAACCAAATGCGTTTGACAACATTTCTAAATAAGCGTGCATAATTGGAAACGAGACTGCCTTAGGAACAAAAACACCATTACATTACACAATATTATCGCTGTTTTGCAAAAATCTCATTTACAGTAGCGACATAATTTCTAGGACTTCCATTTTTCTTAATGGCTTTGTATACCTTCTTTGGATCGTTAAACGATTGCGAAAAGTATTCCCAGAATCCAAGCATTTTCATTTTTATTGGCATGGGTCCAGACAGCGCTTCATCGTATTGTTTATAAATGGTATCGTGAAAGTCTTTAAAAATTTGCCATCTGTTTGTTGGATATTCAGTGGTGTTATTTTTAATCATTTGTGGCAAAAATGGGTCTGCAATTAATCCACGGCCAATCATCCAATGGTCTATACTTGGAAAACGCTCTTGTAAATCGCGATAGGCTTGCACGCTGGTAACATCGCCGTTATAGTATAATTTATGCGGACTTTGGTCTACACATTTTTGAAAAGCATCTAAATCTGTTCCGCCTTTATATAACTGTTTTCCTAAACGCGCATGAATCGCCACATTTTTAATCGGATATTTTTCTAGAATAGGAAATACGTTTAAAATTTCGGAAGGTTCGTCGTATCCCAAACGCATTTTCATAGAAATGGTAATATCACTTTCGTTATGTGCTTTATGAAGCACTTCATCAATTTTCATCGGATTACAAATCAATCCCGAGCCCATCCCCTGCTTTGTAACCATTGGATATGGACAGCCTAAATTCCAGTTTAACTCGGTATATCCTAGAGATGCTATGTATTTAATTACGAAAAGAAACTCGTCCGGGTCGTTCGTCATGACTTGCGGAATCAAGTGCGGAACGGTATTATGCTCTGGATTTAAATCGCGTTGATAATTATTTTTAATCACCATTTTACCATTCATCTTAATGTAAGGCGCATAAAATGTATCTATTCCTCCAAAGGATTGATGAAACGCATTACGGAAACGGAAATCGGTAAATCCTTGTAAAGGCGATGATAAAAGAGTAACGGACATTCAGAAAATATTTTTGCAAAAGTAGTGAAAAACTTCGCTACATAAATTGCCTAGAATCGAGAACCTTCCATGTGGTACCATCTAAATTTGAGTTTAGAAAAATCTGACACGCTAAACGCCTGTTTGGTATGTTGGGAAAATCATTTAAAAGCGTCCGTTCATCGGCAATTATGGCATCTTCATAAACCCCGTTTAATTGCTGAACCATACAGGTTCCGCACCATGCCCTACCTTTACAATCGCCAATATCTTCGGCTAAATTATCGGCAATAAAAGTCATAAGATTTTCATTAGCATTGGGTACAAAAGAAAATGCGTTTAAAACACCATTGCTATCTTCTATGTGGATTGTATACATGCCCATTTTAATACGTTCAAAAATATATGCAACAAGATACAAGACTTAATTGTGCTAGTAATCTTGAATCCTTAAAAAAACAAAAAGCATTCCTAAATATAATCGTTTACAGCCACTATGGTCTGCAACAAATCAGACTAACTTTATTATCTTTAGACATTCAATTATAATTCCAAAAAAACACTTTTAAACAAAACTGTTTTTAGGCTTCAACACCGTCACTTCTATGATTAATGGCATTAATATTTTACCTTTTCAAATTACAAATCAACTTAACAAATTTTACGCACTTCTAGTGTTTTTTATCTTATGTACGCCTAAAATTGAGGCGCAGACGATTCCAAGCAATAGACTTTTAAATATTGAAGAACTTACTAGTGTTTTAAAACCTGAAGTCCGCACTGCATTAGAAACGAATGGTGCTCTTAATGAAGCTAGATTAGCCGAATATTTTAGGGCTAAATTTTCTGAACGTTTCTATTACGATTACAAAACCTTCGATGCGCGTTTTAAAACTTATAACGCCCTTTATAACAACGAAGCCTATCATAAAGAACGCGCATTAGACCACTACAACAAATTCCCCGATTTTGCCGAATGGGAACTACCATTTAACTATCTAAGTGGAGGCCCTGTAGACGCCTATGCACTGAGACATTTGGCAAGACAACATAAAATGGTAGATATTGCCATGTTATACTTTAACGATGGCAAAGACCCTAAATATATAAGGTATTTTGTTGAACAAATGCGTTCGCTAAACTTTGCGCTTGAATCCGAAAATTTTGAAACTATTGAAGGCGGAAATGGCGTTTACGAGGTGTACCGCGCAGGTTACAGGATTACCAATTGGCTGTGGATTCATAATATGTTTTTAAGCGACAAGACCTATACCGATGCCGACCAAATACAAACCATCGCCACCTTGCTCCAGCATGGTCAGGACCTTTACGAAAACAATACCGAGTTTCGCGCAGGAAATCACCAAACCAAAGGGATGTCGGCTTTAGGTGCGTTATCTATTTTACTACGTGATTTTCAAGGTACCGATGCTTGGTACGATAGAGCGATGTTACGATTAAGCGAACATTTAGAAAAAGAAATTAACCCTGATGGTTTCCAATTCGAGCGTTCTGTACATTACCATATGGCAGATATTAACAACTACTTTTACACCTATCAATTAACTAAAATCAATAATATAAAAGTTGACCAAGCTTGGGAAGATAAATTAAAATCATTGTTTACCACGCTTCCAAAAATTGCTTATCCAGACAAAAGTGCTCCAGTTTTGCAAGACGATACGAGAGAACCTTGGGCAGAATCTAACGATATTTCTGGTGCGTTAACACTTGGTTATTTATTGTACGACGACCCGAGTTTTGGGTACTTCGCAACCAACAAAGTCGAACAAAGCATGTATTGGTTTTTAACCAACAAACAGGTTGAACAATTAAATAACATTGAAAAGAAACGTCCTGAATATGGCTCACTGGCGTTTAAAGATACCGAGTATTACATTATGAGACAAGGTTGGGACGCTAATGACGACATGATGATTATTAGTGCTGGTGTAGATGCCGAGAAGCCAGACCACCAACATGGCGATATTTTAGGAATCCAGGCCATGGCAAACGGACAAGTTATTCTACCCAATTACCAAGTGAGATACTCGCTTAAGGATTTTGATGTATTTAAAAATTCGATGGTAAAAAATGTCGCGCTTGTTGATGATGAATTACTAGGAAAAGAATGGACATCGAACAAAGGCGGAAGCGGTTTTGGAAAGTTTAAGAATTTACCAACTCCGAAAACCATTGCTTGGAATACGAATGACGAGTATGATTTTTTTGTGGGAACACACGATGGTTTCGAAAACATAGGCGTGAACTACTCGCGTCAGGTGATTTATGTTAAAGATGAATTTTGGATTGTAAAAGACAACTTTCAATCTGATGCCACTCACGATTACAAACAAGTATGGCAAGGCCATTACACTTCCGAATTGGGTTCAGACCTTATTCGTGCTTCATTCCCAGATGCCGTAGGTAGCGATATTTTTCAACTTAACCCTACAGATACTGCTGAGACATCTGGAGCTAATGGTAAAAATTGGACAGTAATTACAAAGAACAAACAACAAAATTTTGATTTCTTAACGGTTATTTTGCCATATCAAGGCTACAATAATGGTATTGACCATACTCAAAAAGAAATCACTTTAAAAAGTTGGAAAGTACTTACTTTTCCATGGGGAACACATGGAGACGACACCACACTAGTTGCCGTGAACGGGGCCTGTTTTGCTTTTGGGATTAAGGAGATGAGTTTAAAAGGTATCACGGTAGATACCTCTGTAGAAACCGATTTATATCTGTCTGAAAAAGAGGATAAATTACACGTTAGATTACTGGGAGACAAAGCAACAACAATTATAGTAAATAAGAATGATAGTCTTAAAGCCACTTTAAACCCCGGCGAATCACATATTTTTAATATAAATTACAGATAATAAATTTACGCACATGAGAAACCTGCTACTTATTTGTTTTGCCGTATTGTTATGCGCTTGCAATCAAGGTAAAAAAAAGCAACAGACGGTTGAAACGTCTAGCACTGCTACGGAAAAACAATCTGAAGATTTTGATTGGTTGCTCGGGCAATGGAAACGTTTAGATGAGGAAGTGGGCCAAGATACTTTTGAAAATTGGGAGAAAATTAATGCGTCAGAATATTCAGGAATCGGTTTTACCATGCAAGATGGAGATACTATAAGTCAGGAAAAAATTCGTCTTCTAAAAGTAGATGACATTTGGAATTTAAATGTGAAGGCTCCAGGAGAAGAGTATTGGACAATCTTTAAAGGCATGAACCACAATTCACATTCTTTTGTTTGTGAAAATACTGAAATCGAATTTCCAAATCGCATTAAATATTGGATAGATGAATACACGTTACATGCTTTGGTCTCTGGAAGTGATATGGAAATAGCTTTCGAATTCGAAAAATTAAATTAAAAGTTTTTAACCCATATATTAAACAAGGCATGAATCTAATAAAATTCATGCCTTATCTTTTAAAATCCAAAGCCTAGACCAAAAGAAACGCGCACACCATCTACCGAGTTAAACACACCCAGGTTAGCTGTTAAAAGTTCTGCGCCGTTAACAAATAGTCCACCGCCATACGAGTTATGCCATTTATCTGTTTCGTCTTGAGACAACCACACACGACCATAATCGAAGCTACCATAAACGCCTAATTTAACAGGTAGTATAGGCGTTTTTAAATTGGTTAAACTATACCTAATATCTGTATTCTGATAAAAAGCGCGTTTTCCTGTAAATCGCTGATTCCTAAACCCGCGTAAACCGTCATCTCCTCCTATTGCTGCGGCCTGATAAAACTCGTATTCATTCCCTATATTTAGATGCGCTTTTAGGGTTGTCGCTAAAACCAAACGGCCAGAATAGTTTAATCGATGTGCTAATCCCAATTTAGGAATTACATACCCATATCCACGTCCGTGAATATCTAAATTCTGACTATAGCCTGTTTCTAAATCGAATAAAAGTCCAACTGTTGGATAAGCTTTGTTATCGTAATTTGTAAAATGGTACGCCCCGTGAATTCCAGCAAATTGCACTTCATCAAAAATATAATCTGGTAAGGTATCGCCATTATCTTCTACATATCTACCTGAAGCATTATGCACTTCTGTGGTTTCGTAATGAATCCCAAAATCTATGATACTACCACGCAACGAATTCCAAACTAAAGACGGTGCAATACCAAATGTTCTTACTTTTACACGATTGTAATCGATTCCTAAGTCGTCGTCGAAATTTGATGTTTCATTTCCATATCCGAAAAAATTCAACGTATAATTCGGACTCTGAAAATCGGCTTGAAGTTTAAGATTTAAATGTCCTACAACATGTGCAAATTCTCCACTATACGATACCTCATAACCATTAGTAGCAAAATAATACGCGGCTTTAATTTTATGCTGACTCGTAAACGGATTACGCTCAAAACCATATGTTGTATATGTATTTGAAACTCCTAATTTTAAACCATCGTCTGGATTAGCACCTATAAGCGGTACTAATTGATTGGTATTATTTTTAAATTTCTTGTAATTGTAAACCTGTGTTTCGTAATCGTCTGTTAATTTTATTTTAGCAGATTTAGCGTTTAACGTAGTATTTTTCTTTGATTTATAATCGTAAATCACAATATTCTTACCATGTTCAACTTGGTAATCATCGTTGTTTTGGCCACCAATTAATCGGATTTTAATGCGCTTACTTTTCCCCGAAACTTTAAATGTATCATCATCGTCTAAACCATAAACCCAAATTTCTTTAGTAACCTTAGGGTCGTAAATTTTATGATGAAATAGATCTTTAATTGTATCGTCTTTTTTCCGCAATACAGAAACCTCTACTTTACCATCGTCCAATCCTTTAACAGACACATAATCATCCTTATTGGTTCCGGTAACCACAGCAAATTTACTCACCAACTTAAAGTAGCGATCCGAGATATCTTTTAGATTTTTTCGTCTTGATTTTACAAGGTCTTTTATTTTTAACACCGATTCGTCTTGAACTTCTTTAGGAAGTTTTGAAAACGCTTCATTGATAACCTCATCTGTTATGTGCTTTTGAATATATGCTACTTGTTCATCCCAAACCGATTTATCGATATCGGTTAAAAAGGCAACATCTAACGGATAAGGTTCGGCATTTACACCTTTTACATCTCTTAACGCTTCATCGTAACTTCTTAGTACACGAGCCGCAGGAATAAGAGCAACACCTGCGCTTAACATTAAACCTTCGGACATTTTAGAAAATGCTTGATCCCGATCTCTTGGCAAGGCCTTATAAATGGTTTTTCCATCCTCTTTAAATTCTAACCAACGCCATTGGTCATAATGCCGATCCCAATCGCCAATAAGCATATCGAACAAACGTGATTTTATAAAATTAACTTGATCAATAGCAACATCTTCATCTGAGTGAATCTCCTCAAACAAATCCATCGTACTAATAATCTCGCCTGTAAAATTGCCATCGGCTAGATTCATATGACCTTCAGACGCATGTTCTTCAAAAAAGTAAAGTTCATTCCCGAATTCATCGTTATAATCCATTAACCCATTTTGTTTGGGCATATAATATAATTCCGGATTTAAGTGATAGACACCAACGGCATCAGACAACACCCCAATAGTTAAAGGTGCATACGGGTGAGCGCCAGTAAAGACATCGGCAACTAAAGCTTCGGTCTCTGTATCGTCAAACTGTCCTTCTACATATTGATCGCGAAACATGGAAGCTTGTATGTATTGCGTCGCACTCTTTCTAAGCGCACGCATAACGTATTGTGTGCCGTCTTTATCCTCTAAACGTAGAGAACGTGATTGTGTTCCTCCTCCTTTTCTTACAGGTTTTAATCCGCCTTTAAGCGTATCTAAATTAACCGTTTTTGCTTGGACATCTGTACTGTAATAGTCTCGAAAACGTTCGCCCCATAGAAATTTGTAAAATGAAGATTTTGTGGTTTCTGCTTTAGTAAAAACGGAAGAAGAAATAGAATCTGTAAACTGTTTTGGATAATTTGTGACATCTCGTGGTTCTGGCTTATGGATTTGAGATTTAAATACCACAGCATTAGTTTCGGCTTTTACAAACTGCACATCGGACGCTTGATCTTTATGAATATTTAATACAGCATAACCATTTGCTCCTAATCCAAATTGATCGTCTCTATGTGTTCTTACTCCAGTGGTTTTAGAACCAGAACCACTAATAATTTGCGTTAAATTATCTGATTGTATAAATTGTAAACTATGCTCGTGTCCCGAGATAAAAATAACATTATCATTTTGCTGTGCGGATGCAATTAGGTTTTTACGTAAATCGTTATAAAACCAATTAGACATATCGGCATTAGAAATACCAGTCGTTGTACGCAGTATATTTTTAACCGTTCCTAAAACGGGCAAAGGTTTCATATGATCGGCAAATGTGTATTGTCCATTATGTGGACCATTACTAAACATAGGATGGTGAATCGCTACTAAAGTGGTTTTCCCTCTAGCCTTCTTAATTTCACTTTTAAACTCGTCTAAAAACTGTTCTCGTGTTTTAATATCACAATCGTCGTTTATTGTCGGTTGCCTGTTCCAATTGGTAATGTACCATTGCGAGTCTACAAGAATTAACACCACATCATCGCTAATATTAATACGTTCGATACCACAACCATCTTCAGGTTGAAATGTGTTTTTACCTAAAGCATCTTCCACTAATTTCTCCTGCCGTTTAAGTCCTTTTAAACCGCTATACCAGTCGTGATTTCCAGGAATAACATATACAGATCCTGGGAATTTTTTTGCAACTTCTAACTGCAAGTCCATAGCCAGTTTAGCATCGTCATGTCCTTTTTCATCTTCGGCAGGAAACCCTTTTGGATAGATATTATCGCCTAAAAAAAACAATAAATCTTCTTTGTCTGCTAATGCAAACTGCTTTTCCATCTCTAACAAGGCTTTTGGCGCCTTTCCGTTTTCTGGTTTTCCGGCATCGCCAACCAAAAACACATTTAAAGTTTCTGTATTTATATCTTGTAATGGTTCAGGACTAACAGATACATGGCTAGACTCTAATGTCGCGCAACCGGTAAGACTTATAAAAAATAATAAGAGTAGAATTTTATTCATATACTATAACAATCTATTTATAAAGTTGCTTCAATGTCTTCTATAGAAAACACTTTTTCATTCAACATAAGGTTTGGATTTATATCTGCACGAATGGCCTTAATCCCACTAGCACCTTGAAGTTCTTCGACCTCGACAATTTCTATATGATCGCCAATGTAATTTTTAGATTGCAGAAATTCGAAATAACTTAAATACTCACGCTCTATGCTGTTTGTAGAAAAGACGACACATAATTTATGTGGTTGTGTAATACGTTCGGTAGTGCCTTTTATCACGGCTTTATCGATACGTTTTTTAATCATTTCGTAACGCACATTATACGCTCCATCTACATCGAATTGTTTTTCGTCTATACGGTATCTAATTGTTAACGGCACATCGTAAACCAAAATAAGCGATGCCACATCTAGTTTTACAGGAAATGACTCTTGACTTTTATAATACAAAGATTCCATTTCGCACATCACTTGAAGTTGCCACAGTCTTAAATTGTAAATATCCGATTCATGATATTCGCCATTTTCAACTATAGATTGACCAACATACATATTATGCTCAATACCATCTGTTTTAAATTTCTCGAAAAAATGCGGAAATATAGCTTGTGCTTTAAGTTGTTGTTTATCTAGAAAAACAGATAGATTTTTATTGATAATATTAATCGTTTGGTCGTACTGTTTCCTTGCAACATAAAAGGATTGTTTTTCTTCACCTAAAGCCTCAAGAAATTTATTTATAGTATTATGATCTGATGCCGATGCTTTTAAATGACGAAATAAAGGGTAAATATCCCTTTCGAAAAACAAATGAATTTCTTGTTCTGTATTGTTATTAAAATCGACATCTAGTTCGTAAATCTGTTTGTCTATTTTATAAATAAGTTGCTCATAAAATGGCATGCTTTTTTCTAACAACAACTCTTGAAGTATAGTTTTTGTTTGATTTAGAGCCATTTGTAAATCTTCCTGAATGGCACGATTTCTCGCTACCGAAGATCCTACAATATCTATTTGTCCATAAAGCGGCAGTACATCTTCGAAAGTAATTTCGTTAAAATTCGCTGATTTCCCATCATTTCTATCTTGAATAAATCTATGTGCTTCTTCGATAAATCGCCATTCTACAGCAGGATGAATAGATGTACATTGATTCTGTATTACGGCCTTTATTTCATTTTCATATTCTGCAATAGAACGTTTTGAATGGCTTAAAATAAAAGGCATAATTGTATCTAACTTCACCTTATTTATATCATTTAATTGATTGACTTTATAAGCTGCCATTTCTACAATAAACTGCAGTTTCCCTTCTATAACGATAGGTAATAATATGGCACTTTTAAATCCTTTTTCTAATAACATTTCACTTAGCACATCGCCATGGGAATGCTTAGCATAATTAGGTACGTTAGATAATACAACAGGAAGGTGCTTCTCAAACAATTGATTATACACATATTTACAAGCATACGATTTACATGAAATGGAATCGCCTTTTCGTAATGTTAACGCTCCCATATCCTCACCAAACGGGCGAATTAAAGAATCGCCATCTACAATATAATTTCCAACTTCAAGATCTTCAATATTGAATATATTTCGAACATCTTGTAAAATCATATTCGTGTTTTTCGCACTTGCTTGAATTAAATGCGTTTTAAACTCATCTATTTTACCATCTAGCGTAATATCTATCATACTCAGAATTCCAAAACCATCAATAGTCCAAGAATTATCTGGAAAGTAGCGTCTCCAGACACTTTCATCTTGTGCATGTTCTAGAAGTTCGTCTAAAATTTCAGGAGTAATTTCTACGGCATTTCCATTAGGATATATGTCTATAAAATCGGCATTAAATGTAACTCTATAGGTTCTTGGTTTCCCATTGGCATCGTTTAAACGGATTTGCTTAGGTCTGTCGAAATCGACATTAAAACCGTAATACTGATTTAAAATTATAGCATAAGGATTTAGATCTATAGAATCTTCATTGTCTTTATACAGTTTTCTTAAAACCGAATTTACGTCGGAAGTTGTACTTTCTATTATACTTTTTAAGCGTTTAGATAAATAGAAATATTGATTTGAATATGGAAATAAAGCAGCTTTAATTTCGTTGCTACCTAAAGCTGAAGGAAACAAAAACGACATAATCTCTTCGACTTCCTTTTTATAAGATTTGAATCCTTCTAACGAAGAAATTCCTGAAACCAGTTCTGTATTCTTCTCTAAAATAGACAATACCTCTTTCGCTTGGAGTTTATCCATAGCGTTTCCAGACACTAACAATTCTTCAAATTTCAATTTTAAAGATTTGAAGGATATTATGGGTTGAAATGGTCCTGATATAAGTTGTTCCATAGTTTTTTAGGTCACGTTTGCAAAAAAATGATAGCTCAAAATAAATGACAATGCAGATATTATAATACCAATCATAAACACGGTATATGTTAATCTCAACAATCTATATTTCCGTTCTAAGACCAAGCCTAAATAATATAAATCTTTAGTTAAAGCGTTATACATTGTATCCTCATGCCCCATTAAATAGTCGATTCCCCACTCGAAATCTTTCAAACTCATTTTATAAAAATTTCCAAAGAATAGAATATTTGTCTGGTTAGACATAATCATCTCTTTAGTTACTGTTGAATTAGACACATTAGGTCGTGTAGAAATTACAGAAAGTACGATTGAACTGACACTGAAAATTAAAAGCACTAAAGTTGGGTAGACTAGAAATGCATTTGAAGCACTATCTAATTTTGGAACTAAATTCGATAATGCAACAGATATAATTATGGCATTTACAGATAGTAAAATATTCGCTTTTGTATCTGCAATAGCACTTAATTGCATATGGTTTCTAAGTGTAGATCGAAACATTGTTTCTACACCTCTACCTAAATTTTTCCCTTTAGCTTTTTCAACTTTTTTAGCTTCAATTTTATTTATTTTCTTTTGAAGATTAAAAGCATTCATCTCCTTTTTAGGTTGTAATTTTACTTGTGCAGATTGGGTATAAAATTTATGTTTCGCAAAAAATTCCTTGTTCTGATTTAACCAATCTAGAACAGGAATACTTTGTTCATTTTTATAAATTAATTCTTGACGCAGCTGTTCTGAAGTTTCGAAATAACGCTCTGAAGCCACATGAGCACAGTCGGCATCTTTTATTATTTGTTCTAATAAAGTCGTAGGAGTTACATCCATTTTTGTAGCCAAAATCAAGTCTTCGATAACAGAAATATCTACCTGAGACATGCCTTTATCTTTTAAGAATTGACTTGCAATTTTAGCACTCTCCTCTTCATGACCCGTTTCTACATTTACATAGCCCGTATCGTGAAACCATGCCGCCATTTGTAATAGTTGGGTATCTTGTTCTGTACAATTTTCCCTTCCGGCAAGTTGTGTAACAGTATCGAGAACACTTTTGGTATGCTCTATATTATGGTAAAAATTTTTAGGAGAAAGCTTGTTTTCAAATAAATTAGAAACAAATAATTCTGCTTGTTCTAGAAGTTTATTTATCATGATTTAAAGATAATAATTCTTAATTCAACTCCTGTTAATTATCAGTGTGAATCGTATATAAGTGGCTTTTTTGAAACTTTCCTTTCATTAAAACCTGAAAATTTACTAACAAAAAAAGCTTAATTAACCAAATACCATTGTATTTAGCGAATTAAGCTCTTAAATTATTTACAAATTGGTACTACAATCTGCTTAACAATTCTGCTTTTTTAGTTTCAAACTCATTTTCGGTTAGAATCCCTTTACCTTTTAAATCAGCTAGTTTTTCAATTTTACCAAAAATATCTTCTTCCAATTCATTTGTAGTATTCGAGATCTCTTGTATTGGTTCTACTGCTATTGGTTCTTGTACAAACTGAGGCTGTTCTTGTACCGGAGCATTAGTATTATTTACGTTTTGAGGTGTATTCTGAGAATGTCCGCCTCCTGAAACAATAGGCAACGCATCTAAATTAACTGTACCATACTGACTTGTAAAAGTTACAGAATAATTTCCACCTTGTTGTTGTCCTACACCTCCAATGTTATGGTCTAATGTATCGAAAACCGTTACTTTTCCGTTTTGCTGAATCGCTAAACGATTAATATTAGAAAATATAGCGTAGCTCATTCCATTCTGACTTCCTGTAGAGTTTGGTGCTCCTAAATCGCCCCACCAATTTCCAGAATTCGACTGAAATCCGTTTTGGTTTTGCATTTTAGGTAAAGGCTTGTATTGAATTGCCCCTTGATTGATTAAGTTCGATAATTCGTAACAAATTCCATCGACAGTAGCTTTAAGATTATTATTAAACATATCTCCAACCATTGTCATTCCTCCTTGCATCCACTGACCTCCACCACCAAGCTCGGGGATGTTAAATTGCGCCATTGTACCATTACTTAACATAAGTGCATGTGTTAAATCAGTAACCGCGTTACTGCTAATTCCAAAACGATTTGCAACGTTAATCATATTTTGAAAACTAGCATCTGTGAATATTGCGTTCATATTATTTCTTTCTTTTTCGTTAAAACTAATTATCTAACAATTTTTCTGCAAATGTAATACTAAGTCCTATCAATACTTATGTTTTCAGTATAAGTTTTCATAAAATTGATAAAAAAAACAACACTTAACCCCTTGATTAAATATTATTTATCTAAAAGTTTACTTTAAATTAACAGCGCAGCCACTTCTAGTCATTTTATAGCAATCGCTAAAAAAATTGAAATCTGAAATAGTCTCTCGTTTTTATCGAGTGTATCATGCATTAGTGCTCTTAATTTTCTGAATCGCATTACTTCACTTTAGAATATTTTTTACCTTTGAAATTGAGTTACCCTACATATAACACCGTATTACATAGTAAACAATATATAAATCACATTTAAAATGAAAATAGTATTCTTTTCGGATATACATGCAAACTTACCAGCACTCGAATCTTTTTTTAAGGATATTGAAGCAGAAGGCGTAGATGCCCTGTATTGTTTAGGCGATTTGGTTGGCTATAACATTTGGCCTAACGAGGTTGTAGATGCTATTAGAAAGCGACACATACCTACAATTATGGGGAATCATGACGAAGCTTTATTAAAACCTGCACTTACAGAAGCAAAACCCTCTAATAAAGGGTTAACTAGAACGTTAATACGTGAAGACAACAGAAACTATCTTATTAGCTTACCTAGACATTTAAAACTATGTTTTGAAACGCAAAACCAGCCTTTTAATCTTTTAATGACACACGGTAGCATGAAAGCGATTAACGATTATATGGTTGAGGATTACCCTGAACAAGAGGTGTTACACATGATGAATTCTCATACTGCAAATGTTATGTTATGTGGACACACACACAAGCCTTTTCATCGTGTTATTCAGGATGGCGAAAATTTTAAACATGTAGTAAACATAGGTTCTGTAGGTAAACCAAAAGATGGTGACCCAAGAATTTGCTATGCTATTTTAGAACTTAATCAAAACACAACGCCTTCTAATCCAGATGCAATTACTGTAACATTTAAGCGAGCAAACTACGACGTAGAAAAAGCGGCAAAAGCAATAGAACATAGTGATTTTGATAGTGCATTTGCCGACGCTTTAAGACTTGCAAAATAATAAACCCTAAAACACCCACACAAATGCAAAATAAAACCTCTTATTTAATTGTTAGATTAGCTATTGGCGTTAGTATGTTCGGCCACGGATTAGTAAGATTACCTAAACTTCAAGCTTTTTCTGATGGTATGCTTAAAAGTTTCGAAAATTCTATGCTTCCGGAACTACTGACTCTGCCTTTTAGCTATGTGTTACCTGTGTTAGAATTTACTTTTGGGTTATGTCTTATACTGGGACTATTTACAAGAGTCTCTGCTATTATAATTTCGGCGGTGTTAATCTCGCTAATTTTCGGTTCTACACTAATTGAAAATTGGGGTGCAATTACAGCACAATTGGTACATATTGCGTTTTCTATTTATCTTATTCATAATATAAACGATAATTCGTTTGCCGTAGATAAGCTCATCAAAAAGGATTCTGACCTATAAATTAAAATCACATTTCAAGAGACTATCCTGTTGAACATCGTTTTTGTTATGAGGTTTTGATTTTAAAAATTAGTCGCAGCCTTTAGGGAACAATTCTATTACGGAAAGCGTGGCTGAGGATTACGGTCTTGCTATACATAGTTACGTGGGTTCGCATTTAACTTTGCAATTACTTATGCTATTGTTGTGCGTTGGTATTTTTATGTTCCGTATTATCCATTTTAATAAATTCTAAAATAAAATCAGCTCTTTTATTTATAGACATTTTTGGTACTTCGATAATTCTATAGCCATAACTTTTGTAAGTTTTACTCATTTTTTCAGATGTCAAAACCGCTTCCTTCCAATCTTGTTTTCGTTCGTTATCGGTTTCGTAAATCTTTTTCCAAGCTGGAAGTAGAAATACATTTTTATTATACCTCCAATGCGCTGCATAAGATTTCATTCGGCCATCTATTTCCGAATCAATTATGTCTGCATAACAAATGGCATCTATAAATCCACGGTCAAAAAATATCGGTTTTTCTGTTTTTGCATTTTTATCAGTTTCCTCAAAACTGATTATCGAACGGTCAAACATCATTTCTTTATATAAGTTCTTGTCTTTCCAAGGCAAAGCTGTTCCATTATCTTTTTGCTGTTCTTTTATTAATTCACGAGCAATTTCAGGAACCATGTTATAATTTCTCTTTTTCAGTGCTTCCAACAAAGTCGTTTTTCCTACTCCTGGACCTCCCGTTATCACATAGAAATTATTATTCTCTTTTAGTTTAATCATTGTCAATTTCAGTTCTTTTTAGATGACGCACAACTTCAATTTAAAGAATTAGGCATTCAGTTTATTATACATCATTTTTACAACAATCAATCCTAAAGCGCCACCTAAAGCCGATAGTAAAAGATTTACTAGAAGACGAAATCCGTTAAAACCATCTGCATACATTATAGCCCATGGATCGAAACCTAATCGTCCAAAAGTTTTAATCAAAAAAATACTGCCAAACACACCAACAAGTGTATTACCTGTAAATCCAAAAGAATATTCTTTTTTTAAATATCCCATTAGGTTTGCTCCCAGAATTCCAATACTAATACTGATTAGAGAAATTAAAGTCCCTGTCATACAATTTAGAATTTCAGTTAATGTTCCCCATACCCTACATCGTCCATTTTTCCGCTAAACACTTTATATTGAATAAACATATAAATAGCAACTAAAACAGCTGCAATAGCGAACCAATAGATTCCAACAGACAATCCGTATTCGTGAGCAGCTACATTATATAGTGTTAAGTCTGGATTTATAGTATTGGTAGATGGTAACACCTTTGGGAATATAGACGCCACAGTAGATGCTAGTCCTCCAAATAAAAACAGTGAAGAGCATAAAAACCCTAAACCATGTTTTTTAAAAGTTTTCACTTTAAATAATCCAAATAATCCTACTACCATAATTATTGGAAAAATACACAGCCAAGGTTGATTTATAAAGTTAAGCATAGGTTCTGAATCAATAATATGCCAAATTGCTAAAGAAATAACAACTAAAACTACAAGTACAATATTGAGATTAAAAACAACCGACTTAAGTTTATCATTTATATCTGAATTGGTTTTAAAGACGATCCAATTCGCTCCATGTATGGCCAAAGCAACAACACTAATAACACCCAATAACAATGTAAACCAATCAATTACGCCTAATTCCTCTGCATGCGGACTAAAAGAAGGATTCCAAAGTGGAAGAAAGAAATAATGCGCTTCGTGTGTAGACACACCATCAACCACATTACCTAGATTAACACCACGGACTACATTACCTAAAGCAACACCAAAAAATAATGCTAAAAGTAAGCTTGAAATTCCAAAGGCTTTATCCCAAATAGCCTCCCACATACGGTTATGTATTTGCCCTCTTAGTTCTAATCCGATAGCTCTAAAAATAAGTAACCATAAAATCATCATTAAAGGCAAATAAAACCCACTAAAAGCAGAAGCATACAATGTTGGAAAAGCAAAAAACAATACGCCTCCAGAAGCAATTAGCCAAACTTCATTAGCATCCCAAAACGGTCCGATTGCATTTGTAATGGCTTTTTTATCCTTTTCTTTTTTTCCAAAAAATAAATGAATAATACCGGCTCCAAAATCATAACCATCTAAAATCACGTAAATAACTAACATTGTCATTAAAACGATGTACCAAAATAATTCCATAATTAGTGTTGTGTTAATTGAGGTCCTTTATTAATAATTTTTCCGGCTAACATTAAGAACAATAAGCCTAAAAGTAGATATAAGCCTATAAATCCGAGCAATGTAAATAAGGTGTTTCCTGCCGAAACAGTCGGAGAAGCACCATCTGCAGTTCGCAATAAATTATAAACCAACCAAGGTTGTCTACCTAATTCTGCAGTATACCAACCTGTAGTATTTGCGATGTATGGAAATGGTAGCATAAACATGAGTGCCAATAAAATCCATTTGGTTTCGTATAGTTTTTTTCGGAACAATTGCACCGCAGCCAGTAGCATTAAACCTATAAATATAGTACCTAACCCTACCATGATGTGATACGCATAATATAATCCAGGGATATTAGTTGGATACACGTCTGGGTCGAATTGATCAAGTCCTTTTATTTCTGCATTCCAATCTTGATAGGTTAAAAAACTCAACACATTGGGTACAGCAATTTTATTATATAGTTTTTTTTCTAACATATTAGGCTGACCAATCAATACAATTTCAGAACCACCATCTTCTGTTTCAAAAATCCCCTCCATAGCAGCAAAGGTTACGGGCTGGTGCTTAGCTACATTTTTAGCAATTAAATCGCCAGTTGGAAAGGCAACCAATACATTTGAAATTAATCCGAAGACAACTCCAGTTTTCACAAACAACCGCCCAAATTCATTGTGCTTATTGTTTAGCAAATAGAATGCTCCAATTCCGGCAACTACAAAAGAAGAAGTTACCATAGATCCTGCCTGATTATGCAAATAAGAAGGAAGTAACCATGGATTAGAAAACAACGCTCCAAAATTAGTTAAGACAAATTTCCCGTTTTCTAAGATTTCGTACCCAACAGGGTATTGCATCCAAGAATGTGTGGCTATAATTAAATACCCACTGGCCCAGGAACCAAGAAAAACAAGAAAAGCAGTTAGAAAATGAAGTTTATGACCTAATAATTTTTCACCAAATAAAAAGAGCCCTAAAAACGAGGACTCTAAGAAGAAAGAGAACATCCCTTCCATGGCTAACGTTTGTCCAATAATCCCACCTGTAAGTTCTGAAAACTTAGCCCAATTGGTTCCAAATTGAAATTCCATAGGAATACCAGTAACGACTCCCATTGCAAAGTTAAGTGCAAATATCTTCATCCAGAATTTTGCCGCATCGTTATATTTTTCAATTTTAGTTTTAAGGAATCTCCACTTAAAATAAACTATCAATAATGATAGCCCCATGGTTAACTGTGGAAATAGGTAGTGAAAAGTAATAGTAAATGCAAATTGCATTCTATCGTAAAAGAGCATGTCTTCCATATCCTGTGTATTTGACACTAAAAATACAAAGCAAATTTTTAACGCTAAGTAACTTTAATAACAAAAGGCATAATAAATTTAAAATAATTCTATTCGGCTTAATTTACCACCTCCGTTTTTATCTTATTAATACCTACAAAAAAGAAGGTCTAAATGTATTATGATTAACAGAAATCGACTTTTCAACCTCAAAAATGCACTTACTTTAAGTGCTAAATTTAGTTTAAACCATTAAAAACTATTTTATTTACATCGCTTAGCCCACAACATGATCAAACGTTTGACTAATTTATTTTAATTCTTTATAAGTAAAATTTTAACGCTATAATATTCAGTATCAATGTTCAACAATAAAAAAAATCTTTTTTTTAATTTACAATCCATTTGCGAATGTGAAATTTAATAATTAAACAAAAAAAATAGAGGTCTTATGATTTATATTTTTTTTAAATTAGTAGTATCAAACTTCACTTTCTAAATTATATATTATGTTGTTATTACATGCTAGTACCGAGTTAGCACAACAGATACCTCTTTGGCCTTCAATTCCGTTTTTTATTATTTTATTAGCCATTGCTGTTGGACCTCTAATTGCAGAGGAATGGTGGGAAAATAATCGTAACAAATTAATCTTTTCTCTTGTCCTGAGTATACCTACCATTTATTATTTGGTACACATGGAACTTACAGAACATCTTAAACATCAAATTTTTGGAGATTACATCCCTTTTATTGTATTGCTTACCTCGCTTTTTGTAATTACTGGAGGTATACATCTTAGTGGAGATATAAAAGCAAAACCTGGAATTAATACATTGTTTTTAGGAATTGGTTATCTTTTGGCCTCTTTTATGGGAACAACAGGAGCAGCCATGTTATTAATTCGTCCAGTGATTTCTATTAACCACCAAAGAAAATATAATATGCATACCATATTATTTTTTATAGCAGCAGTAGCCAACTGTGGTGGACTATTAACTCCATTAGGAGATCCACCATTATTAATGTTATATTTAAGAGGCGCAAGCTTTACATGGTTTTTTAACCTTATTCCTGAATGGGCCTTTACAGGTGCGCTACTTCTAATTATTTATTATATCGTAGATTCTAGATATTACAAAAAAGAACCTGTAGCAAACCTTGTTGCCGATGCTCGTGAAATTGAACCTATCCGTATTACTGGTGCTATTAACTTCATTTATTTATTAGGTGTGGTATTATCTGTTGCCTTTATTAATCATGATGTAATTCCAGATATGGCAAAAGTAGACGCCCCTTTTTGGTTGAAACATCTACGAGAAATTGTTCTTATAATCTTGACAGCTGTGGCTTACCTTACAACTCCTGAACAAACACGTGTTAGAAACAAATTTTCTTGGGGACCTATTGTAGAAGTTGCTGTAATTTTCATTGGTATATTTATTACCATGACACCAACATTAATCTATTTAAGACAGCACGCGCCTGGTATGGGACTTACAGAAGCTTGGCAGTTTTATTACGCCACTGGTTTTCTTAGTGCCTTCTTAGACAATACGCCTACTGCTGTTGCTTTTCATAGTGTAGCATCTAGTATTCCTATTGCCGAAAATATTCCAGTAGTGGCTAACGTAGCAGAACACATTTTAAAAGCTATTGCAACAAGTGCGGTATTTTTTGGAGCTTTAACCTACATTGGAAATGGACCAAACTTTATGGTGAAATCTATTGCTGAAGATCATGGTATTAAAATGCCAAGTTTCTTCGGATATATGTTTAAATTTTCATTAATCGTTTTATTACCTATTTACATTTTAACACAACTTCTTTTCTTATAGAAGAACATTATAAACTCAATACTATAAAGGCTTTCAGAATCAAACTGAAAGCCTTTTTTTATATTTTAAATTTTACTAAAATGTATGTAGATATTCGTTTTTGTTATCATTTTAAAACACCTACTTTATACCATGGATTTAATATCATTAGACCAAGACGGATACGTAAAAATCATGTTTTTTAAATCCATGGTTGTTAGTTTTAAATTAATAGCCATTGCAAATAAATTAATTGTTTCTGCGGCATAAGGCCCCAAAATATGTGCACCAACAATTTCATTGGTACGCTCATTAATTAACACCTTATAACCATAAGCCTTTTCATTACTCCGTTTTATATTATACCAATCGGTAATAATTTCATGATTTACAATTACATTATTGTATCGTTTTTTCGCAGCTTCTTCAGATAAGCCTATCGAAGCTAAATTTGGCAAAGTAAACACCGTTGAAGGCACACTAGGCACATTAATTTCTTTTCTATTACCGTGTATAATATTCTCTGCTACCACCTTTGCCTCTATTCCAGATAAAGGTGTAAGCGGTACGCTATGATCTGAAACATCTCCACAGGCATAAACGTCTTTATTTTTTGTGTTCTGCAAATATCTATTAACTGAAATTCCTTTGCTGGATGAGGCCACTTCACCTTTTTCCAACAAAAGCTCTCCAATAGCAGGAACTCTCCCTGCGGTATTAAAAACCATACGTGTCTTTATCGATTCATTTTTTCCATGGTCTACATAGTTTACTCTATAGTTTTTATTCAGTTTCTCGATGCTTAAAACTTCAGAATTAAAAATAAAGCGAATGCCTATTTTTTCTGAAACCGAGATAAGCTTAGATACTAAATCTGGATCAAATGCGTCTAATGCACTTTTACTACGTTCAATTAGGGTAACTTTACAACCGTACCGTGCTGCCATGTGTGCACACTCTAGACCTACATATCCCGCACCTATAAATGTCATGCTTTTAGGCATTTTATTTAACTTAAGAAAATCGGTACTAGTTTTAAGAAAATGCGCTCCTTCCATAGTAAGTTCTCTAGGAACTTGTCCTGTTGCAATTACTATTTTTTTTGCAATAATGGTTTTACCCTCTACAGAAAGTGTATTCTTATCTATAAACTCAGGAGATTGATGATATAAATCTACCCCTAAATCTTTTAATTCGTTTTCGGTTCCCGCCGGTACTTTATCGGTAAATTTTCTTTTGAATTTCTGATTTGTCTTCCAATCCAGTTTCGGTAATTTTGAAATCCCTTTTTTATTTAAGTTTTCGGCCATTTCTAGAGCCTCTGTTGGCCCCATTACTATTTTCTTGGGGTCACACCCTCTATTTGCACAAGTTCCGCCATACTCACGATTATCAGCTATAGCAACGTTTAAACCTGCTTTCGCGCAAGTTCTAGCGACATAGCGGCCTGAAACACCGCTACCAATTACAAATACATCATATTCTTTATAGTCCATAATTAAAATTACAGCATTCGAATATTCTGAATTGACTCAGTCACTATTAAAATTAACCGGATTCGCGAGCAAATAGGAATAAACCTATCTCTTTTTTTAAAAAATTGTTACACTAACTAAATCCTGTATAATCTCAAATTTATTTTATACAAAATTTTAACACACAAATCAAAGTTAAATAACTGATTTACACATGTTATATAAGTTTTTATGATTAAATTTATAGTAGGCTGATTACCAAAACATTTAAACATCGTTGCATTATGAAAAATCTAGAATTTACCCCACGAAACGCCAGAACGCCTTCTTTAAAGTCCACATTAAAATCGACTTTTAAAGGAGGCACAAAAGTAAACAGAATTTATGAGGACCTTAAGACAGGTAAACTAGATTTATTAATTCCTGAAAGTTTTGAGGAATCTGTATCTAGTCGAATAAAGTACTTGTTACCTTCTCCTAAGCAGATTACGGTTTCTTTTAAACATTGCAGACCTGTAAATGATCAAAACAAAATTATATCCGAAAAAGTAAATGCAGCTACAAGACCCGACATCTTAACGATGCATAACATAAAAATACCAACAGGTTACGTACCTAAAAAGATTATTTTAAGTTACCAAGTTTATACTGATGCTGAAAAATCTGTGCAAATTAATTTTAAAGTGAATGAAAAGATATCTAAAAAAATTAATCCGTCTTTAGAAGCAAAGAAAACCACTTTAAACGCAGTAAATACAGACGCTATAGCATACAGTTGTTTTGAAGATTTATTAGAATTTGATTTAAACGACTTATCAGAAAATTCTATAGCTGCCGCAGCTTATTTAAATGAAAATAACGAAATCCCTTTTTCTTTATTTATTCGTGAATCTACACATCACTCGTTTCATGTTTCTGTAGTGTGCGATTTTCAAAAATCCACATTTAAACATTGGAAAACAGATACATGCCGCAAATTGAGAGATAAGTACACATTCCAACGCGAGCAGTATGAAAGAAAGTTTCGTGAGCAACAACAACAAGATGAACATTCTTTGTTAGATTGGATTTAGGGTCTGTAATTGTGTTATAGCGAATCGATTTGGGAGTTACATTTGAAGTTTATGTAAAAAAAATCACCTTTATAATAAAAACAAAGGTGATTTAAAAATTAACACTAAAAACAATTATTTAAACTTCGACACCCCAGATTTCAACCACATATGATACGCTTCTACATCTGGAATATAACCAACAGGTTCTACTAGTTTTTCTTCGTTATGATTGATGATTACATAAAACGGTTGCGAATTTGATTTGTATTTTATGGTTTGCATCTCACTCCATTTTTGTCCGATGTACTTTAGCTTTTTTCCTGGTTTTAACTGAGAGTCTACAATCTCATCATCCTCAAGTTTTCGTTTGTCATCTACATATAATGAGATTAAAACCACATCGTTTTTTAATAGATTTAAAATTTCTGGCTCAGGCCATACATTTTGTTCCATTTTTCTACAATTTACACACGCCCAACCTGTAAAATCTAACATTACAGGTTTACCTACTTTTTTAGCGTAAGCTAAACCTGTGTCGTAATCGTTGAACGCCATGATATCGTGTGGCGCTAATAAATGTGCCCCTTTAGGTAAATCGCCATGAGCGGATGCGCTACCACCTGATACTAATTTTGAGAACCCTACACCATAAGGCGATTCGCTATAGTCTTGTGGTGGCGGAAATGCACTAATAATATTTAAAGGTGCGCCCCAAAGGCCTGGAATCATATAAATAGTGAAGGTTAATACGATAAGACCTAAACTTAATCGCCCTACCGAAATATGCGTTAATGGGGAATCGTGTGGTAATTGAATCTTTCCGAATAAATAAAACGCTAGGGTTCCAAAAATGGCAATCCAAATCGCGATAAAAACTTCACGTTCTAAAATGTGAAGCTGTAAAACTAAATCCGCTTGACTTAAGAATTTAAATGCTAGAGCCAGTTCTAAAAATCCTAAAACCACTTTTACGGTGTTAAGCCAACTACCTGATTTTGGTAATGAGTTTAACCAACCTGGAAAGGCTGCAAATAGTGCAAATGGTAATGCAATGGCTAATGAAAATCCGAACATTCCAATTATTGGTGCGACTCCTCCTTTTGATGCCGCTTCCACTAATAAAGTTCCCACAATTGGACCTGTACATGAGAACGACACAATAGCCAAGGCTAAGGCCATAAAAAAGATACCCACAAGTCCGCCACGATCTGCCTGAGAATCGACTTTATTTGCCCAAGAATTTGGTAACATGATCTCGAAAGCACCTAAAAAAGACACCGCAAAAACAACTAAAAGCACAAAGAAAATTATGTTAAACCACACATTGGTGGCTAAGGCATTTAAAGCATCGGCTCCAAAAATTCCAGTTACAGCAATACCCAACAGTAAATAAATAACGATAATACAAATACCATAAATAATGGCATTCTTAATTCCAGCGGCTTTGTTTTTACTTTGTTTAGTAAAGAAACTCACCGTCATTGGAATCATCGGGAATACGCATGGTGTTAATAAGGCCGCAAACCCTGATAAGAAGGCAATAAAAAAGATTGACCAAAGTCCTTTATTAGAGGCTGAATCCTCGGTAGTTTTAATGGTGTTATCTACAGCGACCGCTGGTGTTACAGTTTCAGTCGATTCTGTAGCTAAAGCTGTTTTTCCATTAAGCTGAAATTCTAAATCAATTTCTGTTGGTGGTAAACAACGGGTATCGTCGCAGACCATAAACTCCACAAATCCGTTTATTGTAGATGTTGCTTTTGTGACTTTTACGTTTTGACTAAATTTTGCTTCACCATCAAAATATTTTATTTCCATTTCGAAAATAGGGTCCTGAACCGTATGTCCTTCTCCTTCTGCAGTATTGCCGTTTAAAATGAAATTTTCTTCCGAATTATCGTAGATAAAGGTCGTCGCTATCGGGCCACCTTCGGGTACGACTTGCGAATATAAATGCCAACCCGAATCGATATGTGCTGTAGCAATCAAGTTATATTCTGTATCTGATATTTTCTCTACAGAAGTCGTCCATTTTACAGGATCTAAAACTTGAGATTGACTAATATTAGTAATAATAAGGAATAAAAATAAAACTACATTTTTCATACCTGAGAACTTTAAATAGGTTTTAATGTTTTGGTTTAATTATTATTTCATAGGTTTTACTTTCATTCAAAATTTGATTCGCTAGATGTTGAATATCCTGTTCTTTAATAGAATTTATCAAATTTTCGAAATTATCAGGATCATCCATGTTCTCGTTATATCTATAATACCTAATTATCTTTCGCATGTAATACCCATTATTATCCTTAGCTTGTGCACGTTCCCTAAAATAATTAGCTTTAATTTTACCTAACTCATTTTGCTTAATTGTCCCTTCAGAAATTTTTAAGAATTCTTGCTTTACCACATTAACTAATTTATCTGCCATTTCTGGATTACAATCAAAATTAAATGAAACGTTAGCTTCTGGTTTTGGCTCTCTAGAAAAGCTTGCAGATGCTCTAGGACTATAGGCACCTCCTTCAGACTCTCGCACCGTTTCAGTAACTCGCAATTGTAATAAATCACCTAAAACTTGTGTTACTACGGCATTTTTAATTGAATAAGGCATTTCCAACATGTAAGCCATATTAACAGATGCTTTTGGATCTTCCATTTCTAAATAGATTTCTTTATCTATCGTTTCTGAAATCCATTCTGGCTGATTACTAGCAATAAAATTTTCTTTTATATTCTTAGATGGAATACTTGCTAAAAAAGTCTCTAATAGAGGTTTTAATTGTGTTTCAGAAATATCTCCAACAATGAAAAATTCAAAATCTGAGACATTTTCAAATCTCTCATTATAAATAGATTCTATATTTTCTAAAGAAATCGCCTCTGCATAAGCTTTATTTAAAATGTGTCTTTTAGGGTTATTTTCGCCATAAAGAGTATAGGTAATACTATCTTTAATTTTTTCTTCAACATCTTTACCTCTACTAACTAGATAATTTTCTATATTATTTTCGAGAACTTGATATGCATTTTCATCGAAACGCGGTTTTACAAAATACGCATGAACTAGCTGTAACATTGTTTCTACATCCTTAGTATTTGAACCACCTATAACCGTTTCTGTAAATTCTCCAATATTCAGATTTACACTAGCCGTTTTACCTGCTAAAAACTTTTTTAACTCGATAGCTGAAAAATCTGTTACTCCAGAATTTGACACTAGAGATGTTATAACACTTGCTGATGCTAAATCTTCATCGTTTATTAAAGTTTTACCCCCATAACTTACAGCACTTAAAGACACTATATTTTTCTGTTTATTGGCAAATTTATAATGCACTTTGACATTATTGCTTAAAACATATGTTGTAGCTTCAACCTCTTTATCAACCTCAACACTTGCAATTTTGCCTGGCACAATTTTTAAACTAGAAACAATTGTTTTTTTGTCTAAAACTTCTGTATATGGGGTTAAATTAGAATCATTTTCAACTTCTTTTATAATTTGAATAGCTTCTGTTTCAGTTAAATTGTTTTGCCCATCAACACCAATTACATTAATAAATCTATTAGATTTAGAATAAAGCCTCTTAATAGTATTATGAATCTCTTGTGCTGTAATTTGATTTAACAATACTTTAGCTAATTCATACTCTTTATTTATATCTGTCATTGTACTATTATTCAAAAAATTACTTTGAATAGTTCCTTCAATACTTTTATGGCTACGAGTAGCCCACATAGAAATTTGATTTTCGTATGACGTTTTAAACAAGTTTATATTTCTATCTATTTCTGACTGATTATAACCAAATTTAACGGCACGATTTACTTCAATTAACACGTCTTTAAATGCTTGTTGTTGTTGATTTGGCTTAGGATACACACTCATGCTAAACACTTTAGAAGTTCTAACCATTGTGCTATATCCCGTACTTGCAGATAAAAAACTAGCATTTGGGTCTTGAACTTGTTCTGAAATTCTAGAAGACAACATATTTACGGCTAAAGACTCTAAAAGTGATTGTTTAAAATCGGCTATAGTTTCTGGTTTTAAAGTTTTTTTATGACGTATGCCAAGAGAAATTGATGATCTAGATACTTCTGGATCTGTACCAAAACTATATAACAACTTTTCATGTTCTGGAATGTTCACGTAATACCTTTCCTTCGAATTTTTAACTGCAGGTATTTTTGAAAATTTATTTTTAATTTTTAATTCTATTTCATTTACATCGAAATCTCCAATAACTGCTATTGCTTGCAAATCTGTTCTATACCAATCATGATAAAAGTCGCGTAAATCCTTATAATCAAATCCCTCAACAACAGACATTAGCCCTATTGGCAATCTATTTACATATTTAGAATTATTAAATTTTACAGGCATTGAACTTTCATATAAACGCTTTTGACCACTTTGTCCTGTTCTCCATTCTTCTTTAATTACACCGCGTTCTGCATCTATTTCTTCATCTGATAACAGCAAGTAGTTAGACCAATCATTTAAAATTGTTAAACAAGTGTCTACCATTCCATCCTCATTCGGAATGTTAGTTAAATTATAAACAGTTTCATCGAAAGATGTATAAGCATTTATATCTTTTCCAAAAACAGCACCATGGGCCTGCAGTGTATTTAGCATCCTTTTTCCTGGAAAATTTTGCGTCCCATTAAAAGCCATATGCTCTAAAAAATGAGCTAAACCTTGTTGATTATCATTCTCTAAAATAGACCCAACATTTTGAATAATATAATAACTACTTGCACCTTTAACAACATCTGTACTTTTTATATAATAAGTCATCCCATTTGGCAATACACCTTTAATAATACTTGAGTCTACAGGTAAAGGATTGTCTAAATTTAAATTTTGGCTATTCCCTAAAAAACTAACCGATATAGTAATGAATAATGAAAATAAATATTTCATGAGTTTTTTTTAAATTTTTAAAAATTAAAGAAGATTTTAAATAAAAAAGGGTTATCGTAATAATAACCCTTGAATGATCTTTCATAACTTTAGTAAAATGACTAATTCAAAATAATCTATACTAAATAATAAACTAGAAAGATTTTGGCTTATAAAGTAAATGCTATAATAAAGTTAAAAACCTTTGCTTTATTTTGTTTAAATGTTAAACATACAGTATCTACACCTCTTAAATTTAGGTGTATAATATCTATTATATTTTTTATTCAGATTGTACAAAAACCTATTATACTATTCAGTTTTTATTATATTGAAAGTACAATAGGCATAAGAATCATAATTTTACTCTAATTTCAACATTTCAATTTTTCGTTTTAGAAGTAGTTGAATATATCTCTGAGAGCGTAATTGTTCTATTTGAGCACTTTCTAAATACGCTTGATTATAAGCTTTTTCTGCAGATTCACGATTATCTGTTTTTTTATAAACATCTCCCAGTAAAGCGATAACATTAATACGATTCATAATAGGCATATCATTTGATTCTAATGATTTTGTAATCCAACTAATAGCTTGTTCGTGTTGTTCGTTAGTAATATTATTACCAGCAGATTCATACATCATTTGAGCTGCTCGAGCTAGTCCCATTGAAGAGACATCTTCTCCTTGAATTTCAAAATATTTATTTTTTAAAGTGATATAGGTATCAACATCTTTATCTTGGTATAAAGCATAAAGAGCATCACAATTTGCTTTAGCCATTTCGTATTGAGAAGTAATGTCATTATTTTTAACCACACTATATACTGGTTTCATATCTCCTTTTATACGCTCGACATGAGTCATATAACTTGTATCACCATTTTTTGCTAGTTCTTCTGCCAACTCTGTATTATATCTAATTATATAAAAAGCTACAGGCTCTCCAACATCTGCTAGATATTGGTCGAAGTTAGCAACCATATATTCAATCACTCTATCATTGGTTCCCTGTGTTTTATAAAAAGTAGTTATCGTAGAGTAGTCTGATTTATTAATTAAACCATTTTTCATTACAATTTTTTTATCAATATATTCTTCAAAAATTTTATTGACTCTAGTAATCCACTTTTGTTTATTAGCTCCTGTTTGGATTGTTACAAAACTGGGGGCTTTAGCTAAAAGCTCCCCCATAACTACTAAATCATCTTTATCTTCCTTATATTCATCATAAATTTCTTCAAAATTTTTCACGTCTCCTTTTACAGTCTGGCCCATGTCCATTAATTCTTGAATATCTAGAGCACTACTAACTCTAGATAGTGAGTTTCCTTGAGCATCTACAAATAACAATGTTGGCATTGAAGTAATTTCTCTCTCCTTTACAAGGTTAGCATTAATTTCACTTTCGACGTCTAATTTTACAGAGACGAAATTTTCATTATAATATTTACCTAGTTCTGTATCTACATATACTTGCTTATCCATCATTTTACAAGGTGCACACCAATCGGCATAAAAATCTATAAATAATGGTACATTTCTCTTGCCTGCTTCAGCTAACGCCTCTTCATAAGTTCCCTCAAAAAAGTTTATTCCTTGAGCATTAATTTTTGTGAAGAAGCTTAAACTTAACATCACAACATATATTATTATTTTATTTAATTTCATTTGTTTTAATTTAATTTATTCAACTGTTATAGTTAATGCATCTTCAACAACTCCAGAGTAATCGCCCGCATTATCAATACGGATACTAACAATATAAGTACCAGGAGTAGTATCTGTATTTAGTGGATATATAACTTGTCCTAAGCCTTGAACTGAAACATGATTTAAAAAATAATCAACACCAGCCTGATTCACATTTTCTGAACGCACGGTCTCGACACTAAAAACTAAAGGTTCTGTACCTAAAACTCCACTAATTTTTTGCGACACCCATGGTGATTGATTTTCAATTCTCAATGCATCCAAATAAGTATCTAACTCCATTCTTATAGTTAATGTATTTGGTAAATATTCAGCATTTTCAATATCTAAATATCCAACTTCGTCACTGCATCCAATATTTAAAATACCTATGAAGACTATTAATATGTATATAATTGATTTTTTCATTTAATTTCTTTTTAAAGTTTGTCAATAATGTAATCATAGTGCATAGAGTGCACAATTCCGTTTGAAGGATGTATATCGGCCGAAGCAATTTGAGCAAATCTTATACTCGTACCGTCTGCAGAGTTAAATTTAACAAGCACAGGACCAACACCATAAATTAAATCTATATCCTCTTCTGTAAACAGCTGAATTTCAGCTCCTCCTATAGAAGTAATATAAACGCCTCCATCTTGAATTAAAGGAATTTCATCTCTTAAATAAACATCTTCAAATAAGTGATTTAACAAAATCTGTCTACAAACTTCTGGGTCTGTTTGACTTACCGATTCTAAATTCTGAGTATAAATCCATTTTCTGATTGAATGAGAAGTTAATCCCATGAACATCACCTGAGGATAGTTTGGGTCAATTCCATTAAACACATCTGTTAATCCTGCATGTTCTATCATTTGTACAGTAAGATCCCAATTGTAATCATCTGTTAATAAATACTCGTAAATGGTTTTATCTGACAATTCTCCATTAGCTAAACCACTGTCAATAAGGTTATCCTGCGTAGTACAACTGAAAGCTGAGAAGATAACAAGGAGATATACTAATATTTTTTTCATCTTTTTATTTTTATTTTTTATTGTACTCTGTACCAGTATATGTTTTGCTTTAAAAGCGTATTATTTGTAAATGCAGCCTCTCCAATATTTAGATATAGAGCTCCATCTTGAATATCTTGATCACTTAATAATGCAAAAGCAGGAGGTAATTCTGTATCGATATAATTATTTCTTAACACATCGTAATACCTACCATTTTCCATTAAAAGTTCTTTCTCTCTTTCTTTAAAAATAGCATACTGTATGTCTGCATCTCCTTCGGCTGGATAAAGCTCTGCTTTAGCTCTATTTCTAATTGTATTTAAATCGGTTATAGCATTTGCTTCATTACCTAATTTAGCATAACACTCTGCTCTTAAAAGATAAATTCCTGCAAGTCTAATGTAAATATTATTACAATCTAACCCTGTCATTCTAGTAATTCCAGTGGTTTGACTTACAACTCTAAATACACCATTACTAACCTTATAAGGATAGGAAAATTGATGTCCTGCTGTTGCCATAGAATCTACTTTATAGAAATAGGTTTCTTTTCTTTCATCTTCTCCTTTATACATATTTTGTATTGTAGAAGCTTCAAACTTAAAGGTTACGGCTGCACCTTCAATAGTAGATGTACCGTCGTTATAATCTACAGGCCAAGTTACATACCTCTCTATGATAGGACTAATATATCCTACAGAATTATCCTCTAAATAAAAACGTTGAACTTCTAAAATACTCTCACTCGCCATTAATCGAGTTGAAGGCTCCCAGCCAGAAAAATTTTGTTCTAGCATGGTAGGAATATCTATTGCAAGGTTATATAATCCAGAGTCTTCTCCAGATATTAATTTAGTTGACCATTTTATAGATTGCTCGTAAGCCTCTGAAGAAGAAATTCCTGGCCAATTATAAAGTTCGGCCATACTACCTTGCCAAGCGTATATATGTGCCAACAAACCTGCAGCTGCTCCTTTAGTACCGTATTGTTTTGAAAGTAGCAATTCACCATTGTTGTCTGTTAATTCGCCATAACTACCTAGCATTTCATAAGCTTCTTCCATATTGTTAATTGCCTCAGCAATAACCTCGTAATCTGTACTATTAGCATAGGGTTCAAAATTATTAGTACTTGTTGTAATTATAGCATTCCCCCAAATACGTCCTAATTCAAAATACATCCATCCTTTGCAAAATTTAGCTTGACTTATGTAAAAATCTATTCGTTCTTGAGATATGTTTCCTTCAGCTTGATGAACATTTTCTAACATTAAATTACATAGATATATAATATCGTAATACGGTGACCAATCACTATAAAATGAAGAGGTTACAGTAGCAGGTACTAGGTCTCTTAAATTTGAATAGCCCGAATTATCGCATCTATCTGCTGCCGCCCCCATGGCCTGATGCGAATCATTTTTTATAACACGTTGAATATACCCTTCGATACTGATTAAAAACCCCATTAACTCATCGTCATCATCAAATGCATTGGTTATAGACTGTCTATCTTCTGGAGTTATATCTAGTGAATCTGCGCAAGAATTAAGCATTCCTGCGAGACATATTAAAAGAATTAAATACTGTTTCATTTTTTTATTTTTTTATTTTTTAATAAAAGATGGATTAAAATCTTTTATTCTATTAGAAATTTATTGAACAACCTAAAGTGAATACTCTAGGTAACGGATAACTATCAAGATTATCGACCCCTGTTATATTAACAGCCTCAGGATCTAGTCCTGAATAATTAGTAATTAAGAATAGATTTTCTGCCGTAATAAACACACGAGTAGATTCTAACCCAATATTTTTCATCCAATCTTGATTAAAATTATAGGAGATATTTAAACGTTTTAACCTTAAATAATTAACCGTTTCAATATTAGTATCTACCATAGGATCAGCTTGAGGACTATATCCTAAATTAGCAGAAGGGAACATTGGGTTGTAATCGCCATTCGCATTATCAAACCCCTGTTGTGACCAAAATTCGGCATTATTAACATCTAATAATAAAGGGCCAACACTAGGGTCTCTACTATTTAGATAAGATGAATATGGCACGGCATTAATAAGTGATTTAGAAAGTGTATAAGTAAATAAAAAGTTTAAATCGAAGTTTTTCCAAGTTATACGGTTATTAAAACCTCCAGTTGCTTTTGGTAATGGAGACCCCTTATATACTTTATCTAATTCATTAATACGGCCATCGTCATTTAAATCCTTAATTTTTTTCATTCCTACCTGAGTTGGGTACAAACTACTCCCTTGATTTTGTAAATTTACAGAACCATCAACATTGTAGTATACAGGAATATCTTCTTCACTTTCAATAAATCCATCTTGGACATATACATTAAACCCAAATAAAGGATTTCCTAAAATAAAATTGTCTACATCTCGATTGTTATAGCTTTCCTCAAATTTATTATAGTTCCTTGCTATATTAAAACTACTTGTCCATTTAACCTCTGTATCTCTAAAGATGTCAGCTTGAACCGCGAACTCAATACCTTGATTAGACGTTGAAAAGGTATTTCTCCATGTTTTATCTTTAAAATATACATCACCAGGAAGTGGAGCATTATAGATTTGGTCTTTGTTATATTTGTAATAATAATCTGCAACAATCTTTACACGATAATCAAATAAATTAACATCTAAACCGATATCGTATTGTTGAGATTCTTCCCAATTTAAATTATCATAAGACACTTGATCTGGAGCTAAACCAGGAACATTTAGAAAGTATGGCGAACTGGCATCGGACACGGTACCTTGTGCTAAATATGGGTCGTTAAATTGTATCCCCGTTACACCCCATGATGCTCTTAACTTACCAGAAGACAACCACCATGCATCATTCATAAAATTTTCGCTGGAAAAATTCCATCCTGCAGCTAGTGATGGGAATGTTCCCCATTTTTTACCATCGCCAAACGTACTAGAACCATCTCTTCTTATAGTACCTTCAAATAAATATTTTTCATTAAAATTATACGCCACTCTACCGAAATAACTCAGTAAAACCGTTTTACTATAGGTAGAAGAATAGTTTCTTGTAAAAATTGAAACACCATTTTGCTCTATTACAGCATTTGAAGCTGGAATTTGAGGTACGTAATGAATATCATTACTAGACATTCCGCTACCATAACCTATACTAGCATTATTAATTCTAGAGGTATACCCTTGTCCTAACAAGAGTTCAAAGTTGTGTTTTTCATTAAAGGTTTTATTATAATTCAATAAGTTTTCCCAATTCAACATAACCCCCATTGTGTTATACGCAGAAACTTTAGATAACCCATATTGATCATCTAAATAAGATGGAATAAAAATATTACTCGTTGCAAGAGATAAATCTACAGCAGGTGATGATGTGAATTTTAGACCAGGTGCTAAATCTAATCCAATTCGCAGGCCAGAACGTAATCTATAGGTATTATTTTTTTGTTCTGTATCTGCAATTCTATTAGCCTGTTCTATAGCTATAGGATTATCTATAGAGCTTAATGAAGAAACCGAAATTGGAGAACCAACCATATAAGCAGCACCATTATTACTGCTACCTCCTATACCTCTGTTGGTATAAGCAAAATAATTTGTTGAAGTAATTGATAGGTTTTTTCTTGGATTAAGATCCAAGTTTGCAGTTAAATTATATCGCTTAAAAGCCGATCCAGGCATTATACCTTCTTCTTTATAGTGCCCTGCTGAAACATTATATCTAAATAATTCGGTACCCCCATTTACTTGAAGATTTACATTAGTAGTTTTTCCTGTTTGGAAAAAGTAATCCCACCAGTTTGAATTATTATTATAATATGAATTTAGACTATCCTGTACAGCAGGTTGATATGCACCATTTCTAACACCATTACCCCAGAACCAGTCAAATGTTCCATACTTATTCCATGAATCTTCATATGATTGAGGTACAATATATGTTCTAGTTGCAAAGTCATAATACGCTGTCGTAGCTCCTTTAATAAATTTAATAGCAAATTGACGCTCAGCATTCCCTAAAGTTTGTACAGGTGTTTTAGGTAGAATAGAATATCCTGTTGACACATTAGCTTTAATTTCTGCCTTTCCTGTTTTACCTTTTTTTGTAGTTATAAGTATTACACCGTTATTAGCTCTAGAGCCATACATAGCTGTAGCTGATGCATCTTTTAACACCTCCATAGATTCAATTGTAGAAGGATCAATATCTGCTAATCCGCTTACAGACAAGTCTGTATTATTTTCTGAAATAATAGGGATACCATCTACTACATACAGCGGCGAACCATCGTTTAAAACCGTACCATCTGGACCTGTTACCCGTAACGAATTTTGACCTCGAATACTAACAATTGAACCTGTACCTCCAGGAGCTCCAGATTGGTTAACTACAGCTACACCCGCCATCTGCCCCTGCATAAGATTCTCAAGATTTGCAGCTGGCATATCCTTAATAGCATCTGCCTTTACAGAAGCCACAGAATTAATAAGTTCTTTTTGATTTCTCTCACCATAAGCTACTACAGTAACTTCATCTAAAGAATTTATATCCTCTTCAAGCGTTACTAATAAATTGGTATTTTCACCTATAGTTAGTTCAGAATTCTTATACCCAACAAAAGAAACAACTAGCTTTGAAGTTATACCCGATTCTACGGGTACTTCAATAACGAATTTTCCTTCAATATTAGTAGAAACACCATTCAAAGTCCCTTTTACTTTTACTGTAGCACCAGGTAACTTTTCTCCTTTCTGATTTTGTACAACACCACGTACAGTTAAAATATCTTGTTGAACCGTTTTAGCAGGAACAATTAAATACAATTGATTGCCTTGATTTTTTAATTCGAAGTTTTTTCCTATCAATTTAGAAATAGCATCTTCAAAATCAACATTATAAAAATTAGCTTCTACTAACCTATTTAAATCGAGCCCTTTATTACTATAAAACAACTCAACATTGGCTTGTTCTCTTACTTCTTTTAAGGCTTCATGAAGCGGTACTTTTCCCTTTTTTAAATTAATTTTCTGGGCATAAGCAAAAGCCGCTACGTTAAAAAACAGAAGAGCAAAAATAAAAATAGACCGTTTCATAATCCTCACAATTTCGCTTTTATGACGTAAGAGGAAGCCTTGCTTCTCCCTCACGAAAGATTTTTTTTCATACATTTGCATCATTAGATTTGTTAATTTAATTACACGATTGGTTAACACATTTTAAACCGGATGGGATCGCCAAAAACTATCCGGTTTTTATTTTAATTACTACTTAACTTTCACTTCTATTATAATTTTATCGTTCCTTTTATGTACTTGATATCCTATACCGGAAGTTTCTGAAATCATTTCTAATAAATCTTTAACAGGTGCATCTTTTTTCACAACACCAGTAAAGAGAATATCTTTTATATCGTTTAAGTTTTCAAATTTTGTTTCAAAACCGTACCATCTTCCCGCTCTCTTTAAAATGGTAGCAAGATCTTCGTTCTCAAAATAGAAAATACCATCTTTCCAAGTACTATAATTTCTTACATCAACTTCACTTACATATACTCTCTTAAAATTATCAAACTTTAAATATCCTCTCTGACCTGGACTTAGCACAACACTATTAGTATCGTCTGAAGACAACTCTATTTTTCCCTCAACCAGTGTAGATGAGAAAAAATCATCTTTTTTGTAAGCACTTACATTGAATTCTGTACCCAATACAGTTATATCTTGTTTTTCTGTAGACACAATAAACTCTCCTTTATTTTTAACTACCTCAAAATATGCTTCACCTTCTAAGGTAACTCGTCTTTCTGAAGTATTAAATACTTCAGGATACTTAAGCGTTGAATTTGAATTTAACCATACTTTTGAACCATCAGGAAGGATTAGCTTGTAAATACCGCCTATAGGAACATATAATGTATTTACTCCTACCGCTTTTTTACTATCATTGTTACTGTTATCTACAATGAGGTATTCTAGAGTATTATTTTTATTATTTATTTGGGTTGATGTTGAAGATTTAATCATCTCATTTTGGTGAGCTTCTAAATCAACTTGTTCACCATTAGCTAGGACAAGAGTTGCCTTGTGATAGCCAGGTTTAATTTCTTTTAAATTAGATTCTGTAATTTGGGCTGATGATTTTAAATTATTAAAATAAGTTAAACCAAAACTTATAGCAATCAGAGAAGCTGCAACGACATATTTAAAAAATGATTTTTTATATAAAGGAATTACTTTAGAAGGTTTTTCTATTTGAATAGTTTCTAAAATATTAATAAGCATTTTGCTTTCCAACTTACTTTCAGCCCCTAATTCTTCAACCCATTCGTGTGTTTCTTGAAAACTCTCGTAATAATTAACAAGCTTTTTAACTTCTTCAATAGTAATTTTACCTTCAAGATGTTTTTCAATTAGGTCTTGAAAATCTTGAATTTTATATTGATTGTCTTTCATCAGTTAAGCTAAATATTAAACGTTATATAAGGTAAGTGTCTAAAAAGAAGACTACCCCCTAAACGAAATTCAATTATTTTCTAATTTTATCGAATAATATCTAACAAAAGACAAATGAAAGCTTGAAAATATTTAACTATAAGAATGAAAAGTTGATAAAAATGCAGTGTAAATTTACATCTGAGATTGGTAGAATATAATCAAGAGTTAATAAAAAGAACTACGAATAAAACTTGACCTAAAGATGCTCTCAAAACCCGAAGAGCATTAGTAATATGATTTTCTACTGTTTTAATAGAAATACCTAATTGTTCGGATATTTCTTTATGACTTAAGTGTTCATTTCTGCTTAACACATAAACTCTTTTACATTTTTCTGGTAAAGTATCAACAACTAATTCAATGTGATACTTTAATTCCTTATGCATCATTTTAGTTTCTGGAGTTGTATACTGCATACGTTTATCGAGTTCTTCAAACAACTCTACTCGCATGATTTTGTTGCTTCTAAACTCTGCAAAAACCTTATATCTTACACATGCATAAAGGTAACTTTTAAAAGATACTCTTATTTCTAACTCTTTCCTTTTATTCCATACATCAATAAAAACGTCTTGTATAATTTCTTCACACACTTCTTTATCTTTCAGTAAATTATAAGAAGATATATAAAGTATTTTCCAATAATTTTTATACAATACAGTTAATGCTTTCTTATCGTCTTTCTTTAAACCTTTTATAATTTCAATATCAGAATCAAACATTATTATTTTTATTTATCAATCGAATACTAGGAATTCTTACGAGTTAATTTAAGGTTAAATTTTTGCTAATATATGCTAAATCTCCTTATTGGATTGCTTTAATTTCTGAATTAAGGAAAGTGTTTTATGTTTTTTTTTATATTAATAAATTGACACGTCTATAATAATTGAATCATAAATAAAAATGTTCTTTTTAAAAGAAATCATTAATCAATAAACCAAGTGTTTTCTAAGATATATTAGAAATATTAATACGCAGTATCAATAAGGAGATTAATAATGATAACGGCTGGAGAGATTTAGAAAAACATATAAAAAATGTACATTTCGATTTTTTAAAAAGACTAAAAGAAAAACACCCAAACATCTCTTCTAGAGAACTAGATTTATCGATTTATTTGTTATTAAATATGTCGGCAAAATAAATTGCTGAAGTAATGCATATTTCTACCAGAGGTGTAGAACTGGCTCGTTAGAGACTTAGAAAAAAACTTGGTTTAGAACTCAAACAGAATTTAACTGGATATTTAATAAAAATTTAAGAAGGCTTTTATTCCTATAGTCCTTAATTTTTTTGTGACAATGATTTTGATAAGAAAAACGAAGTGTCTATAGAGAATATCATTAAAACAGCCCTTGATTGGTGACCTTTAAAACTAAATCATTTTGTTCAGAAAGTTTATATTGCATTTAACATACAATATATTCAGAGAAAGAAGTATTTATCAGTTAATTACTAATTGAATATTAAAAACTCATTATTCCCGAAAGAATTTAGAATAGATTAAAAACTAGACTAACTATACTTAAAAAAAACAAAACCCCATAACATTACTGTTACGGGGTTTTAGCGGAGAATGAGGGATTCGAACCCCCGGAGGTGTGACCCTCAACAGTTTTCAAGACTGCCGCATTCGACCACTCTGCCAATTCTCCTGAGTGCCTCATCAGGTATTCCCTGAATGCGGGTGCAAATATAAGACGCTTTTTCGTTTATTTCAAATAAAAACTAAAAAAAATTAAAATATTTTTACACAAAAATTATAATAAATTAAATGTCAAAGAGTTGAATTCGTATTTTTCTTTTAATTTTATTCGGTAGTGTCATTCTTTTCAATAATTATTCAATACTAAATGAAATAAAGTCGGTTTCAAATCCTATTTTTGGAGCCTATTAAATCAGTATATGGATATTATAAAACAGTTGCAATGGCGATATGCCACAAAAAAGTTCGACAATACACGGCAGATTGAAGACAATAAACTACAAATATTATTAGAAGCATTTAATTTAACAGCGACCTCTTATGGTTTACAACCAGTAAAACTTGTAGTAATTAACAATAAAACGTTGCAACGTGAATTAGTAGCAGCTTCTATGAACCAAGAGCAAATAGCTCAAGCGTCTCATGTTTTAGTATTCTGTATAGAAACAACAATAGACTCTGTATTTGTAGAAAATTATTTTAACCGTGTGCAAGATTTACGCGAAACTCCAGATGCCGTTTTAAAACCTTTTAAAGATTTTTTAATTTCTGATTTTGAAAATAAAGAGCAAATACAAATTGAGAATTGGGCGACTAAACAGGCTTATCTAGCTTTAGGAAATATGTTAACCGTTTGTGCTTTAGAACACATTGACGCCTGCCCAATGGAAGGTTTTAAACCCGATACCTATGATCGTATTTTGAAGTTATCGGAAAAAGGATTGAAATCTGTTTTAGTGCTTCCTATTGGATATCGTGCTTCAGACGATTTGTTTTCTGAATTAAAAAAAGTTAGAAAACCCATAGCAGATAGTATTATTCACATATAACCCTAAAAAAGATAACGAATCTTCGTTTTCTCTTCTTTTTTATTCCTTGCATTAATCGTAAGTTTGAATTCAACTTTAAACTTACCTCATGCCTGGATTTGAACTTTTTGGAAGTGCAGAACAAAAAGAAGTACACGATGTACTAGATAGCGGAATTTTAATGCGTTATGGCTTTGATGCCATGAGAAATAACCATTGGAAAGCTAAAGAATTAGAAACGGAATTAGAAAACCAAATGCAAGTTAAGCATGCGCAATTGGTGTCTAGTGGTACAGCTGCTGTATCCGTAGCATTAGCTATTGCTGGTGTTGGTGCTGGCGACGAAGTTATACTTCCTACATTTACCTTTGTAGCAAGTTTTGAAGCCGTTTTAATGCTAGGCGCTATTCCTATTCTTGTTGATATTGACGATACTTTAACCCTAGATATTGAGGCCGTTAAAAACGCCATTACTCCACAAACAAAAGCGATTATGCCTGTACATATGTGCGGCGGTATGGCACGTTTAAAAGAACTTAAAGCGATTTGCGACACTCATAACTTAAAACTTATTGAAGATGCTTGTCAAGCTATTGGTGGAACTTACGAAGGAAAAGCCTTAGGAAGTTACGGAGATGTGGGATGCTTTTCATTCGATTTTGTAAAAACAATTACTGCTGCTGAAGGTGGAGCCATCATTACAAACAACGACGACTATGCCACTTGGGCAGATCATTACAGCGACCATGGACATGATCATGTTGGTTCGGATCGTGGCGCTGAAAGTCATCCGTTTTTAGGATATAATTTTAGAATTTCGGAATTACATGCTGCTGTAGGACTAGCACAAGTTAGACGATTACAAGATTTTATTGCTATTCAGAAAAAACATTATACCATATTAAAAGAGGCTTTAAGCACGATTCCTGAACTTACGTTTAGAACAATTCCCGAGGAAGGTGTAGAAAATTATTCCTTTTTAAATTTCTTTTTAACAGACCTAGAAACAACAACGTCTGCAATGACAGTTTTAAAAGAAGCTGGAATAGATGGTTGTTTTCATTACTACAACAACAATTGGCATTATGTTAGAAAATGGGAGCATTTAAAAGATGCTAAAAGTCTATTCCCTATGCCTGCGCCTACCAAAGACGCATTAAGCAAGATAGATATTAATAACTTTAAACAATCTGATTATTATATTGCGAGAAACATCTCTTGTTTAATCAAATTATCTTGGACTGAAGATGAAGTAAAATTAAGAGCTTCAAAAATGGTAGAGGCCATTAAAAGCGTATTATAATAAATACACACATATTATAAAAGCCATGCCCTGTATTACAACAGAGCGTGGCTTACTTTTTTGATATAATTTTTTTGATACTCTTTACACAACACATTCTTTAAGTAAAAGATTTACATCTAGTGTTCAAATTGAAATGTATTTGTGTTAGCGCTCTCTAATCAAAACACGTTTATAAATAAATTCCATTACAAAGCAAAAAACAATAATACCAAGTGAAATAAAAACACCTATTGTATTGCCCGAAAATTGCTGTATGATTAGGGTTATAAAAGCTAGGAAGCAAAGCGCACTTGCAATGGCGTGAATAAGCTTATTAGAGCCTAATTCTGCGTGTTTTTTATAACCAATATAATTAACAATACAGAACACAAGTAAAAAGCCTGAGCTTCCCGCTGTGGAGATACTTTCCAAATTAAATACATTCACTAAAGCAATAGATAAGATAGCCGTAATTAATAATCCTATAGGTTTACCCCAAAACTGATGACAGAAATATTTTGGAAGTTCTTGATCTACAGCAATATCGTAATTCACTCTACCACTTCCTAAAACAGTAGCATTTATAGCCGAAAACGTAGAAATTAATGCTGTTATAGTAATAATTGTAAATCCTACTTGACCTAGAGTGGGTTCTGCTGCTTTTGCTAAAACGTAATCTTGAGCATCTGCAATTTCTTTAAACGGTAACGACCCCACAGTTACAATGGCTATTAAAACATACAACACAACCACAAAACCAACGGCTCCAAAATAGGCTTTTGTAGTATTTTTTTCTCGATCTTTTAAATCGGATATTGAGTTTGCTATCAATTCAAATCCTTCGTAAGCCACAAAAATTACCATACCGCCTGATAACAACAAAAAAGGGCTCTCCCAATGAGATGGTGACAATTGTTCCAAATGTTCTGGATGTGAAGAAAATCCGTAAATCCCAACGCCTATAAAAGCAATTAGGATAAGTAACTTAATAACTACAGCGACAGATTCAATGCGACTAACCAGAGCTACACTTAAATAATTAATAAGAAGCGCTATAACAATAATGGCCGATTGCAATATATGAGTATCGATAGTTTTGTCTCCTGTTATAGATAACAATGCTACACCATAAGATCCAAAAGCAGATGCATAGAGTGCTAACATTACAATATAGCTAATCCAAAGTAGATTATTTATTCCACCTGCAAAAACACCGTTTCCAAACTGCTGATGAATAAATTTAACAGTACCTCCATTTTCAGGATACTTCATAGATAACTTAGCATACGAGTACGCCGTTAACAACGCGATTAAACCCGCAAACAGAAATGCTATAGGTGTACCTCCTTTTGCTAAGGATACGGCAAGACCGAGTACAGCAAAAATACCGCCTCCAACCATACCTCCTATTCCAATGGAGATGGCATCTTTTAAACTTATTTTTTTATTCATTTGAAATTAGGATTAGATTAGGTAAGAAGACCTGTCTAACTAACGAAACTACCTTAACAGACTAGAAAATTAAACTTCTTTTAAATTTTAAAATTAAGTCAATATTAAAAGGTAAGGAAACTATGAAGCAAAAAAAAAGTTCAATGTAAAACATTGAACTTTTAAAGAGCCGATGGAGGGACTCGAACCCACGACCTGCTGATTACAAATCAGCTGCTCTAGCCAGCTGAGCTACATCGGCCTGAAAATCGAGTGCAAATATAGAGCTATTTCTAATATCTGCAAATCTTTTTCAAAAAAATTTAATTTAAATTATTAATTTTTTCAATTAACGCACGACCTCTTGTCTCTAATTCGTTGTTAATTGCCTTAAAATGAGCTTTAGTATCTTCAACGTTCTTATCGTTTACTTTGGTAATTAATTCATCAAAAACAACAATTGCTTCATCAATAATAGCTTGACTTTGTTTAGTATCTTTGTCAGTATTGGAATATTCCCACATGTAAACAACTTCAATAATATCGCCTAAAACATAATTAATATCTTTTTTTAGGTCTCTAACATTTGCCATAATATAAAATTGTATTTATTAGTTGGCAAAATTACATTAATTCAAAATATAATTGATTATAAATACGAAATAAATATTGCTCATATAAAATATAATAATTACTTTTATTACATGAATGTAACTAAAGCCATTACTAAGCAAATTTGTAATCGTTTTTCACAACAGTGGAAATCGATTGTCATTTTTATGCTTTATAGCAAAGCTCGTGGTGCATCTTGAATATAGTTAACTATTACATAATATAACGATAAACAATAAAGGTGCTTTTTTAAAGGCACCTTTTTTATTTTTAACCTATTACTAATTTAAATTTTAATATCATGAAAAACTTAATTTCTATTACACAGAAAAACCAGAAGCTTATTGCGCTTTCCAATCGAATTAACGTCATGTTTTGTACGTACCACTATTACGAATTGAGACCCACATTAATATACCCTTAAATAACAACATTATGAATACAAATATATACACCAACGTACCTTTTACTGTAACAGAAAGCATAAGTAACGCAAACGGATTTTTATTACCGCATAACCTTTATAACAAGATTAAAACCGTTGCCTCTTATCCAATTAAAGAGTTTTATTTACAAGACGCACCTGATCTTTCAGATGTGAAATTTAAAATGCATAAAAATGCATTTATAGATGATGAATTAACCATACAAGCACAATTAATAAAGAAACATGATAATGGCTATTTGGTTAATGTTATCGTTACCAAACCAAAGCCAATTACCAATCATCATGAAACCATTTGTAGTGCTCTGTTTGGTGTTACTTTAGATAAAAATTATTTTAAGGAAACAAAAACAGCTTGTTAAATAAAATTCCCGAGTGTTACACCCGGGATTTTTTTTTGTATAAAAGTTAACAACTTAACTTCTCTAGACGTTGTTTAATAACATATGTATTATTACAGAAGTGTACAGACTTTAAAATAGTCTTCCTTTTTTAAATATACAGATTACCTTCTATTTTGTGCGCAGTAACTTAATCGTTTAAGTTGTGCTATAATATTACCTTCCGAATAATTGTAATTTGTTATGTAAAATCATACCATTACAAAGAGATCCAAAAGCAAACCCGGATTGATTTACTTTCCCGAATAACTAACAAAATTTCTAGGCGTTTCGTAAAGCGTAATTTCTAAATCTAAATAGTCGTTAAGCTTAGGCTTGAGTTTATTATAAATAACAACAGCAATGTTTTCGGCTGTAGGATTTAAATCCTTGAATTCAGGTACATCTAAATTTAAGTTTTTATGATCGAAAGCTTCTTCCACTTCGTCTTTAATAAGTTGCTTTAAGATTTTTAAATCGATTACAAATCCTGTTTCTTGATCTATTTCGCCAGTAACACTTACTATAATCTCATAATTATGACCGTGATAATTTGGATTATTACATCGTCCAAAAATCAATTGATTTTTTTCGTCTGTCCAATCTTTTCTATATAATCTGTGGGCCGCATTAAAATACCCTTGTCTACTAACTTTTGCTATCATGGATTAGGATACATTTATAAATTCATAAAACTTATCAAAAATAATTTTAAACCAAGACGTATAATTATCTGGATTCAATTTAATGTCGTTTTTAACAGCATCTAAGGTCATCCACTTCCAATCGGCAACTTCTTCAGGATTAATTTTAGGTTCACCATTGTAATACCCTACTAATACATGATCGTATTCATGCTCTGTTAATCCATTTTCAAAAGGCGATTTATATACAAAAGAGGTTCGCTCTTCTAAAGCAGTTACAAAGCCCATTTCTTCTTCTAAACGTCTTCTACCCGCCTCTACATTAGATTCACCTTCTCTCTGGTGGCTACAACACGTATTGGTCCATAGTCCTGGAGTATGGTATTTATCTAATGCCCGTTGTTGCAACATCAACTCGTTTTTATCATTAAATACAAATACAGAAAAGGCTCTATGTAGTACGCCTTTTTCATGTGCTTCTAGTTTTGGCATAAGCCCGATTGGCTCATCGTTTTCGTCAACTAATATTACGTTTTCTTCTATCATATTGTAAAAATACCAAGTAAAATTATAAAATACGTTAATGTGAAGATAAAATTAAAAAGCCATGTCTTCAATTAATATTTTTCTTACTAATAATAGTATCTTTGCGTCCTATTTTCAAGAATTATTATGAGTTTTAAAAGTGAAATAAACAGACGTCGTACCTTCGGAATTATATCGCATCCCGATGCCGGTAAAACTACGTTAACTGAGAAATTACTTCTTTTTGGTGGTGCAATTCAAGAAGCAGGAGCCGTAAAAAGTAATAAAATTAAAAAAGGAGCAACGAGTGACTTTATGGAAATTGAGCGTCAGCGTGGGATTTCTGTTGCTACTTCTGTATTGGCTTTTGAATATAATGGTATAAAAATTAATATTCTTGATACTCCTGGACACAAGGATTTTGCCGAAGATACGTTTAGAACACTTACCGCTGTAGATAGTGTAATTGTTGTAATTGATGTTGCAAAAGGGGTCGAGGAACAAACTGAGAAATTAGTTGAAGTTTGCCGTATGCGGAACATTCCAATGATTGTTTTTATAAACAAAATGGACCGTGAAGGTAAAGATGCTTTCGATTTGTTAGATGAAGTTGAACAAAAACTAGGTTTGAAAGTTGTTCCTTTAAGTTTCCCTATAGGAATGGGTTACGACTTTAAAGGGATTTATAACATTTGGGAAAAGAATGTAAATCTTTTTAGTGGGGATAGTAGAAAAGATATTGAAGAAACTATTGAAATTTCTGATTTAGCCTCTCCAGAGTTAGATAAAATTGTTGGAGAAAAAGCAGCTAATACCTTAAGAGAAGAAATTGAATTGGTTGATGGTATATATCCTCAATTCAATAAAGAAGAATATTTACAAGGTCAGGTTCAACCTGTGTTTTTTGGTTCTGCTTTAAATAATTTTGGAGTTCGCGAATTATTAGATTGTTTCGTAGACATCGCACCAAAGCCAAGAGCAAAACAGAGTGAAGAACGTTTAGTGCAACCAGACGAAGATAAATTTAGTGGATTTGTATTTAAAATTCACGCCAATATGGACCCAAACCATAGAAACCGATTGGCTTTTGTTAAAATTGTATCTGGAGAATTTAAGCGTAACGCACCTTATTTACACGTTAGAAGTAATAAAAAGGTAAAGTTCTCGAGTCCAAATGCCTTTTTTGCTGAAAAAAAAGAGATTGTAGATATTTCGTATCCTGGAGATATTGTAGGACTACAGGACACTGGAAGTTTTAAAATTGGAGATACACTTACAGAAGGGGAAGTTATCCATTACAAAGGTGTTCCAAGTTTCTCTCCAGAGCATTTTAGATACATTAACAATGCAGACCCATTAAAATCTAAACAACTTAATAAAGGTATCGACCAGTTGATGGATGAAGGTGTTGCCCAGTTATTTACTTTAGAACTTAACGGAAGAAAAGTTATTGGTACGGTTGGAGCTTTACAGTACGAAGTTATTCAATACCGTTTAGAACACGAATACGGTGCAAAATGTACTTACGAAAACTTGAATGTATTTAAAGCATGTTGGGTAGAACCAAAAGATAAAAAGAGCGACGAGTTTAAAGAATTCTTGCGTGTTAAACAGCGCTTTCTAGCCAAAGACAAAAGAAATCAGTTGGTATTTTTAGCCGACTCTCAGTTCTCTTTACAAATGACTGAACAGAAATATCCTAATATTAAATTCCACTTAACATCGGAGTTTGATTAAATTCTTTTTAAAATATATAGACACCTTTTAAACATGTGTTAAAAAAAAATCCCATTGAACTAATCAATGGGATTTTTTGTTTTTTAAGCTTCCCCCTGTTGGGCCAAAATTTAGTGGAATTGGAGATTGCTATGAAAAACTATTTCGAGCAACCCCAAGGATTCCTTATTAATGCTTTGTAAATAATCAATCTATTAAGCCTCCCCTGTTGGGCCAAAATTTAGTGGAATTGGAGGTTGCTCGTAATCTTTAATTTCACCATGAGCATTTTCGAAACGGTTAACATTATCGGCTAATGCCTTTAATAAGCGTTTAGCGTGCTGTGGTGTTAATATAATTCTAGATTTAACCTTACTCTTAGGTGTCCCTGGCATTATGCTTACAAAGTCTACTACAAACTCTGAAACAGAATGGTTAATAATTGCTAAATTAGAATATGTTCCTTCAGCAATTTTCTCGTCTAGTTCTATATTAATTTGTCCTTGTTTTTGAGGATCTTTTTCGTCAGCCATATCTTTTTGTTTTTATAATAAAAAATCCTACTCAATAAAATTGGGCAGGATTTTTAAAATGTTTTAAGAAACCCAACCTGCGTTGGGATAAAAATATTCCCGTTTGCACGGGAATATCAATATTAGTTAAAATTTACTTCTTGTTTTTTAGCTTGCATCATTTCATCAAACTCTTCTTTAGATCCAACGATAATATGATCGTATTTACGCATACCAGTACCAGCTGGAATTTTGTGTCCTACAATTACATTTTCTTTAAGACCTTCAAGTGTATCAATCTTACCTGCTACAGCGGCTTCGTTAAGAACTTTAGTAGTCTCTTGGAAAGATGCTGCCGAGATAAATGATTTTGTTTGAAGTGAAGCTCTTGTAATACCTTGTAAGATTGGCGTAGCCGTTGCTGGCTGTGCGTCTCTAGCAGTTACAATCTCTTTATCTTCACGACGTAATAATGAATTCTCGTCTCTTAATTGGAAAGCAGAAATTAATTGACCTTCTTTAAGATTTGTAGAATCACCTGCACTTTCAACAATTTTCAATCCGAAGATTTTATCGTTTTCTTCAATAAAGTCAGCTTTATGAGCCAATTGATCTTCTAAGAAAATAGTATCTCCAGAGTCGATAATTCTAACTTTACGCATCATTTGTCTTACAACAACTTCGAAGTGCTTATCGTTAATTTTTACCCCTTGTAAACGGTATACTTCTTGAACTTCGTTCACTAAGTACTGTTGTACAGCTGAAGGGCCTTTAATATTTAATATATCGTTTGGTGTAATAGAACCATCAGAAAGTGGCATACCAGCTTTTACGAAATCATTCTCTTGTACTAAGATTTGATTAGATAATTTAACTAGGTATTTCTTAATATCTCCTAATTTAGATTCTACGATAATTTCACGGTTACCACGCTTAATTTTACCGAAAGTTACAACTCCATCTATAGCACTTACAACTGCTGGGTTAGAAGGGTTACGTGCTTCGAATAATTCGGTAACACGAGGTAAACCTCCTGTAATATCCCCTGCTTTTGCAGATTTACGAGGAATTTTCACTAAAATTTTACCAACTCCAATCTTTTCACCATCATCAATCATTAAGTGAGCTCCTACTGGTAAGTTGTAAGAACGTATTGTTTCTCCGTTAGCTCCATCTACATGAAGTGTTGGGATTAACTTCTTATTTCTTGATTCTGAAATTACTTTTTCTTGAAATCCTGTTTGTTCATCAATTTCTACTTGGTAAGTAACCCCTTGTTCGATGTTTTCGTAACGTACTTTACCAGCAAATTCTGAAATAATTACACCGTTATATGGATCCCACTGACAAACAACATCTCCTTTAGAAAGTTCAGCTCCATTATCAATAAAGATTGTAGAACCGTAAGGTATGTTATTGGTACTTAAAGTGATTCCTGTTTTCTTATCGATAAGTTTTAATTCTGAAGTACGAGAAATAACAATATCCACTGCATTTCCATCTCCATCTACACCTTTAACTGTTTTAAGGTCTTCGATTTCTGCAACTCCATTAAACTTAACAATAAGCTTATTATCTTCTGAAATGTTACCCGCAATACCTCCAACGTGGAAAGTACGTAGTGTTAACTGTGTTCCTGGTTCCCCAATAGATTGAGCAGCAACAACACCAACAGCTTCACCTAATTGAACCATTTTATTGGTTGCAAGGTTACGACCGTAACATTTAGCACAGATACCTTTCTTAGCCTCACAAGTTAATGCAGAACGTACTTCTACACTATCTAATGGTGATTGGTTAATTCTATCTGCTGTATCATCATCTATTAATTCGCCAGCGCTTACTAATAATTCTTCTGTTAATGGATTGAAGACATCGTATAAAGATACACGTCCAATTACGCGCTCTCCAAGAGATTCAACAATTTCATCATTTTTCTTTAAAGCTGTAACGTCTACACCTCTTAATGTACCACAATCTTCACTGTTAACAATAACATCTTGAGATACATCTACCAAACGACGAGTTAAGTAACCCGCATCGGCAGTTTTAAGAGCGGTATCGGCAAGACCTTTACGCGCACCGTGAGTAGAGATAAAGTATTCTAAAATTGAAAGACCTTCCTTAAAGTTAGAAAGAATCGGGTTTTCAATAATTTCTCCTCCACCTGCATTAGATTTTTTAGGTTTCGCCATTAATCCACGCATACCTGTAAGCTGACGAATCTGTTCTTTAGATCCCCTTGCTCCAGAGTCAAGCATCATAAACACCGAGTTGAATCCTTGTTGGTCTTCACGAATACGTTTCATAGACAATTCTGTCAATTCAGCATTCGTTGATGTCCAAATATCAATAACTTGGTTATAACGTTCGTTGTTAGTAATAAGTCCCATGTTATAGTTACCCATAATACCATCAACTAAGCCATTGGCTTTATCAATCATACCTTGCTTTTCTGGTGGGATAATAATATCACCTAAACTAAATGATAGTCCCCCTTGGAATGCAAACATGTAACCTAATGTCTTAATCTCATCAAGGAAGTCTGCTGTTTCAGGAACAGAAGTTACTCTTAAGATATTACCAATAATATCTCTTAATGATTTTTTAGTTAAGACTTGGTTTATATATCCAGCTGCATGCGGTACTTTATCGTTAAATAAAACACGACCTACAGTAGTTTCAATAATTTGTAATACGTTTTCTCCTGCTTCGTTAAAGTCGTATGTTCTTACTTTAATACCAGCATTTAAGTCTACACGTTTCTCGTTAAAAGCAATAACTACTTCTTCTGGAGAATAGAATGTTAAGCCTTCACCTTTAATTGGCACTTCTGGAGTAGAGGTACGTAATTTAGTCATATAGTAAAGACCAAGTACCATATCCTGAGAAGGTACAGTTACGGGCGAACCATTGGCAGGGTTTAAGATACTATGAGACGCTAATAATAACATTTGCGCTTCTAGAATAGCTTCTGGTCCTAATGGTAAATGCACAGCCATCTGGTCACCATCAAAATCGGCGTTGAATGCAGTACACACTAATGGGTGTAACTGAATTGCTTTTCCTTCAATTAATTTAGGTTGGAATGCTTGTATACCTAGACGGTGTAACGTAGGAGCACGGTTTAGTAATACTGGATGTCCTTTAAGAACGTTTTCCAAGATATCCCAAACTACTGGCTCTTTTTTGTCTATAATTTTCTTTGCAGATTTTACAGTCTTTACAATACCTCTTTCTATTAGTTTTCTAATTACGAAAGGTTTGTAAAGTTCTGCTGCCATGGTTTTAGGTAAACCACATTCAAACAATCTCATTTCTGGTCCTACAACAATTACAGAACGTGCTGAATAATCGACACGCTTCCCTAATAAGTTCTGACGGAAACGACCTTGCTTACCTTTTAATGAATCTGATAACGATTTTAAAGGTCTGTTAGAATCTGTTTTTACCGCTGAAGCTTTACGCGTGTTATCGAATAACGAATCTACAGATTCCTGTAACATACGTTTTTCGTTACGTAAAATAACTTCTGGTGCTTTTATCTCAACAAGACGCTTTAAACGGTTGTTACGGATAATTACACGACGATATAAATCATTTAAATCTGAAGTAGCAAAACGACCACCATCTAATGGCACTAACGGACGTAATTCTGGTGGAATTACAGGAATAACTTTCATGATCATCCATTCTGGACGATTCTCTCTGTTCAAGTTAGACTCACGTAATGCTTCAACAACTTGTAAACGCTTTAACGCTTCAGTTTTACGTTGTTTAGATGTTTCAGTATTTGCTTTGTGACGTAATTGATAAGATAATGCATCTAAATCGATACGTGCTAAAAGCTCTATTAAACACTCAGCCCCCATTTTCGCTAGGAATTTATTTGGGTCTGTGTCTTCTAGATATTGATTGTCTTGAGGAAGTTCTTCTAATATATTTAAATATTCTTCTTCGGTAAGGAAATCCATTTTTTGTAATGGTTCACCTTCAGCATTCTTAGCGTTACCTGGCTGAATTACTACATAACGTTCGTAGTAAATAATCATATCTAATTTCTTAGATGGTAATCCTAATAAATACCCTATTTTATTTGGTAAAGAACGGAAGTACCAAATGTGTGCTACAGGAACAACAAGGTTAATGTGTCCTACTCTATCACGACGTACTTTCTTTTCTGTTACTTCTACACCACAACGGTCACATACTATACCTTTATAACGTATTCTTTTATATTTACCACAAGCACATTCGTAGTCTTTTACAGGACCAAAAATACGCTCACAGAATAAACCATCTCGTTCAGGTTTATGAGTTCGATAATTGATAGTTTCTGGCTTAAGCACTTCACCTTTAGACTCTGCTAAAATAGACTCTGGTGATGCTAAACCAATTGAGATTTTATTAAACCTCTTTATTGTATTCTTATCTTGTTTTCTTGCCATAATATATGGTGATATCGAATTATTTGTAAACTTAGCCCATCAGGTTAAAATAAACCTGATGGGCAATATATTATTCCTCTAATCTAATGTCTAGTCCTAAACCTTTCAATTCGTGCATAAGTACGTTGAACGATTCTGGTAATCCAGGTTCTGGCATTTGCTCTCCTTTTACGATTGCTTCGTAAGTTTTAGCTCTACCAATAACGTCATCAGATTTAACTGTCAATATTTCTCTTAGAATTGCAGAAGCACCATATGCTTCAAGTGCCCATACTTCCATCTCTCCAAAACGCTGACCTCCAAATTGTGCTTTACCACCTAATGGTTGTTGTGTAATTAAAGAGTATGGTCCAATAGAACGTGCGTGCATCTTATCGTCAATCATATGACCTAACTTAATCATATAAATAACTCCAACGGTTGCTTTTTGATCAAATCGTTGACCAGTTCCACCATCATATAAATAAGTATGTCCAAATTCTGGAACTCCAGCTTTATTTGTTAATTCAGTAATTTGATCGATAGTTGCACCATCAAAAATTGGTGTTGCATACTTCTGACCTAATTTCTGACCTGCCCAACCAAGAACAGTTTCATAAATCTGACCAATGTTCATACGAGATGGTACCCCAAGTGGATTTAATACAATATCTACAGGTGTTCCGTCTTCTAAGAAAGGCATATCTTCCTGACGAACGATACGTGCAACAATACCTTTGTTACCGTGACGTCCTGCCATTTTATCCCCTACTTTTAGTTTACGTTTTTTAGCGATGTAAACTTTAGCCAATTTAATAATACCTGCTGGTAACTCGTCTCCTACAGAAATTGTAAACTTCTCACGTCTTAATGACCCTTGTAAGTCGTTTTCTTTAATCTTGTAATTGTGAATTAAGTCAGCAACTAATTTATTAGTATGGTCGTCTGTTGTCCACACACCAGATGTTAAGTGTGTATAATCTTCAACAGAGTTTAACATTTTAAGTGTGTATTTTTTACCTTTTGGTAAAACTTCTTCACCTAAATCATTAAAGATACCTTGAGCTGTTTTACCACCTACTAAAGCAAATAATTTATCGATTAATACTGCTTTAAGTTCTTCGAACTTTGCATAATAAATCGCTTCTAATTGCGTAATATCTTCTTTATCTTTAGCTCTCTTACGTTTGTCTTTAACCGCACGAGCAAATAATTTTTTACCAATTACTACACCATTTAAAGATGGAGAAGCTTTTAAAGATGCATCTTTTACATCTCCTGCTTTATCACCAAAAATAGCACGTAATAATTTTTCTTCTGGAGTAGGATCAGATTCACCTTTTGGTGTGATTTTTCCAATAAGGATATCACCAGGCTTTACTTCTGCTCCAATACGAATCATTCCGTTTTCATCAAGATCTTTAGTTGCTTCTTCAGATACGTTAGGGATATCATTAGTTAACTCTTCATTACCTAATTTTGTATCACGTACATCTAAAGAATACTCATCGATATGTATTGAAGTAAAGATATCTTCACGAACAACTTTTTCAGAAATCACAATCGCATCCTCAAAGTTATACCCTTTCCAAGGCATAAAGGCTACTTTCATGTTTCTACCTAATGCTAATTCACCTTTTTCGGTTGCATAACCTTGACAAAGTACTTGACCTTGTTGTACTCTATCTCCTTTACTAACGATAGGTTTTAGGTTGATAGAAGTTCCTTGATTCGTTTTTCTAAACTTAACTAAAGGATAAGTTTTAGTTTCAGCATCAAAACTTACAGCTGCTTCATCTTCGGTACGATCGTAACGAATAGTAATCTCGTTAGCATCTACATACTCTACAGTACCTTCACGCTCTGCATTTATTAATACACGAGAATCTTTAGCAACCTGACGTTCTAAACCTGTACCTACAATAGGAGAATCTACTCTTAATAATGGTACAGCTTGACGCATCATGTTAGATCCCATCAATGCACGGTTAGCATCATCATGTTCTAAGAACGGAATTAACGAAGCCGATATAGATGAAATCTGGTTTGGTGCAACATCTGTATAATGAAGTGCTGTTGGTTCTATAACTGGGAAATCACCTTCCATTCGGGCAATAACTTTATCATGAACAATTTTAGCATTTTCATCAATTACAACAGTTGCCTGTGCAATTAATTTTTCTTCTTCTTCTTCTGCACTTAAATAAACAGGTTCATTAACGATATCTACAACACCATCGGTAACAGGTCTATAAGGAGTCTCGATGAATCCCATTGAATTCACTTTTGCATATACAGAAAGTGAAGAAATTAAACCAATGTTTGGTCCTTCAGGAGTTTCAATCGGACAAAGACGACCGTAATGTGTATAGTGAACGTCACGTACCTCAAATCCTGCTCTTTCTCTTGATAAACCTCCAGGTCCTAATGCTGAAAGACGACGCTTGTGCGTAATCTCTGCAAGAGGATTCGTTTGATCCATAAATTGAGATAACTGGTTCGTACCAAAGAACGAATTAATTACTGAAGATAAGGTCTTCGCATTAATTAAATCTATAGGTGTAAACACTTCGTTGTCACGTACATTCATACGCTCACGAATAGTACGTGCCATACGTGCTAAACCAACTCCAAATTGTTGAGATAATTGCTCACCTACTGTACGTACACGACGGTTAGATAAGTGGTCAATATCATCAATCTCTGCTTTTGAGTTGATAAGCTCGATTAAATATTTTATAATAGTAATAATATCTTCTTTGGTAAGCACTTGCTTATCCATACCGATATCTAACTGTAATTTTTTGTTCATTCTATAACGTCCAACTTCTCCTAAAGAGTAACGTTGGTCACTAAAGAATAATTTATCTATAATACCACGTGCTGTTTCCTCATCTGGCGGCTCAGCATTACGTAATTGTCTATAGATATGTTCAACAGCTTCTTTTTCAGAGTTTGTTGGATCTTTTTGAAGCGTATTATGGATAATAGCATAATCTCCTTGTTGAGCGCTTTCTTTATGTAAAAGGACAGTCTTTACATTCGCTTCAAGAATTTCTTCAATATTATCTTTATCTAAAACAGTATCACGATCTAATACAATTTCATTACGTTCAATAGAAACTACTTCACCAGTATCTTCATCAACAAAATCTTCGTGCCAAGTATTAAGTACACGTGCAGCTAACTTACGTCCTTGATATTTCTTTAAACCGGATTTTGATACTTTAACTTCTTCAGCAAGATCAAAAATCTCAAGAATATCTTTATCACGTTCAAAACCAATAGCTCTGAATAAGGTAGTTACAGGTAATTTTTTCTTACGATCGATATATGCATACATAACACTGTTAATGTCTGTAGCAAATTCAATCCAAGAACCTTTAAATGGAATAACTCTAGCTGAATATAACTTAGTCCCATTCGCGTGGAATGATTGACCAAAGAATACTCCAGGAGAACGGTGTAATTGAGACACTACAACACGTTCTGCACCGTTAATACAGAAAGTACCACTAGGTGTCATATAAGGTATTGTACCTAAGTACACATCTTGAACAATGGTCTCGAAATCCTCATGTTCAGGGTCTGTACAATAAAGTTTTAACCTTGCTTTAAGTGGAACACTATAAGTAAGTCCTCTTTCAATACACTCTTCTAAAGAATATCTAGGTGGATCCACGAAGTAATCTAAAAATTCTAAAACAAATTGATTACGAGTGTCTGTAATTGGGAAATTCTCCATGAAGGTGTTATATAAACCTTCATTACCTCTTTCTTCAGATTTTGTCTCAAGTTGGAAAAAATCCTGAAAGGATTTTATCTGAATATCCAAGAAATCTGGATAGTCTGTTCTATTAATAATAGACGAGAAATTTAATCTTTCAGCTTGTGTTTCTAACATCAATGGACGAAATTTTGATTAAAAATAATATTGGAAGCGTATCTAAATGCTATATACGCAAAAATGGTTTAGGTCATAGAGTACGACTCCAGACCTAAACCTTTATGTTGTTTGGTAACTAAGCTTACTTAAGCTCAACCTCAGCTCCAGCCTCTTCTAATGATGCTTTTAAAGCTTCTGCTTCATCTTTAGAGATACCTTCTTTGATAGCGCTTGGTGCGTCATCAACTAAACCTTTAGCTTCTTTTAATCCTAATCCAGTTAATTCTTTAACTAACTTTACTACAGCTAATTTAGAACCTCCAGCGGCTTTAAGGATTACATCAAATTCAGTTTTTTCCTCAGCAGCTTCACCACCAGCAGGTCCAGCAGCTACAGCTACAGCAGCAGCAGCAGGCTCAATACCGTACTCATCTTTTAATATAGTTGCTAATTCATTAACTTCTTTTACTGTTAAGTTAACTAATTGTTCTGCGAAATCTTTTAAATCTGCCATTTTCTATCGTTTTAATAAATTTTAATAATAATATGTGTGTGTAATAATGCGTACTATGTAATACTATCCCTCTTTTTGAGATAATGTTTTTAAGATACCTGAAAGTTTACCTCCACTTGATTGAAGTGCAGATACAACATTCTTAGCAGGCGATTGTAATAATCCAATGATATCTCCAATTAACTCTTCACGAGATTTGATATCTACTAAGGCATCTAATTGGTCGTCTCCAATGTAAACAGCTTCTTCAATAAAAGCACCTTTTAATAAAGGCTTTTCAGATTTTTTTCTGAAAGCTTTGATTACTTTAGCTGGAGCGTTTCCAGTTTCAGAATACATTACAGAAGTGTTACCTTTTAAAACAGTTGGTAAATCTCCAAATTCTCTATCTGAAGCTTCCATTGCTTTTTCAAGTAATGTATTTTTTACTATAGCTAATTTAATATTAGCTTTAAAACAAGCGCGACGTAAGTCTGAAGTTTTAGCTGCGTTTAATCCAGAAATATCTGCAATATAGATATTTGCATTCTCGGCTAATTGTCCAGTTAATTCTTCGATTACTTGTGATTTTTCTTCTCTTGTCATAATAAAAGTTTTTAACTAATTAACCAATTTTAGAGTCAACAGCAATACTAGGACTCATAGTACTAGACATAAAGATACTCTTTACATAAGTTCCTTTAGCCGCAGTTGGCTTTAATTTCATTAATGTTGATAATAATTCGTTTACGTTTCCTGCAATTTGCTCTGGACTAAAAGATACTTTACCTACAGCTGCATGAACGATACCAGTTTTATCAACTTTAAAGTCAATTTTACCAGCTTTAACTTCTGTTACTGCTTTTGCAACATCCATAGTTACTGTACCTGTCTTTGGGTTAGGCATTAATCCACGAGGCCCTAAAATACGTCCTAATGGTCCTAATTTACCCATTACACTTGGCATAGTAATAATTACATCTACATCTGTCCAACCACTCTTGATTTTATCAAGAAATTCGTCTAAACCTACGTAGTCTGCTCCAGCTTCTTTAGCTTCTGCTTCTTTGTCTGGAGTTACTAATGCTAAAACTTTTACGTCTTTACCTGTACCATGAGGAAGAGATACTACACCTCTAACCATTTGGTTTGCTTTTCTAGGATCTACTCCTAAACGAACAGCGATATCTACAGACGCATCAAATTTTGCATTTGTTATATCTTTTACTAATGCTGAAGCTTCATTTACAGAGTAAAATTTACCCTTTTCAATTTTTGCTGCAGCTTCTTTTTGCTTTTTTGCTAATCTTGCCATTTTAAATTTCTTTTTCTAGATTAATTTGGCGCGTTTCCGGTTACGGTAATTCCCATAGACCTTGCGGTACCTGCGATCATTTTCATTGCTGATTCGATTTCGAATGCATTTAAATCTTGCATTTTGTCTTCAGCAATAGTTTTAATCTGATCCCATGAAACTTTAGCTACTTTTTTTCGGTTTGGTTCACCTGAACCTTTCTTCAACTTGGCTGCTTCTAATAACTGAACTGCCGCTGGTGGAGTCTTAATTACAAAGTCAAATGATTTGTCTTTGTAAACAGAAATCACAACTGGCAATACTTTACCTGCCTTGTCTTGCGTTCTAGCATTGAATTGCTTACAGAACTCCATGATGTTAACACCTGCAGCTCCTAAAGCGGGTCCAACCGGTGGCGACGGATTCGCTGCACCTCCCCGAACTTGTAACTTAACTACTTTACCTAATTCTTTTGCCATTTTTAATAATTTAATTTTGATATGCTTCTACAATTGGAAGCTGTATAACACATCGGTATCTTTGTAACACTAATTATACTTTCTCTACTTGCATATAGCTTAACTCTAATGGTGTTTTTCTTCCAAAAATCTTAACCATTACTTCTAGCTTACGCTTTTCTTCATTTATCTTTTCAATAGTTCCATCAAATCCATTAAATGGACCATCAACAACTTTTACTGTATCACCAATATTATAAGGTATTGCAACAGTAGTTTCTGTATCTACAGTTAACTCATCAACCTTACCTAACATTCTGTTTACTTCAGACTGTCTTAATGGCACAGGGTCTCCTCCTTTTGTTTCACCTAAAAATCCAATTACATTAGTAACCGATCTAATAATGTGAGGTACTTCTCCTGTTAAATTAGCTTGAACCATAATGTAACCAGGAAAATAAACTTTTTCTTTGCTTATTTTCTTTCCATTACGAATTTGAATTACTTTTTCTGTAGGAACTAATACTTGATCTACATAATCTTGTAAGCCTAAACGAGTAATTTCATTCTCGATATATGCTTTAATTTTATTTTCTTGACCACTTACAGCTCTAACAACATACCACTTTTTTGCACTTACTTCAGACATAAAAACTTATTTTAACTTTTTTAGTTGATTAAATGAAAGTAATATGATATAACCTTACTGAATACGGTATCTACTCCCCATACTGCTAGAGAGAATAGTGTAGAAAATACAGCTACCAAAATAGTTAAGCTTTGTGCTTCTGCCATAGTAGGCCAAGACACATTATGCTTTAACTCTCCGAATGATTCTTTTACGTAATTTACAAATCCAGCCATTATTTTTCAAAACTTTATTAGCACGGGCGGAGAGACTCGAACTCACGACACCTGGTTTTGGAGACCAGTGCTCTACCAACTGAGCTACGCCCGTATAAAAGTCAAGGTATTTCAAGAATGAAACACCTTAACTTTTTATTGTATTAAACTTAAAATTAGTCTAAAATTTCAGTTACTTGTCCTGCACCTACAGTTCTACCTCCTTCACGGATAGCGAAACGTAAACCAACATTCATTGCGATTGGTTGGTGTAAGTCAACAGTAATTGTTAAGTTATCTCCTGGCATTACCATTTCAACTCCATCAGGTAAGTTAATAGTACCTGTTACGTCAGTTGTACGTACGTAGAACTGTGGACGGTAGTTGTTGTGGAATGGAGTGTGACGTCCACCTTCTTCTTTTTTCAAAACATAAACTTCTGCTTTGAATTTAGCGTGTGGAGTTACAGATCCTGGCTTAGTAATAACCATTCCTCTTTTAATATCTTCTTTAGCAATACCTCTTAATAAGATACCTGCGTTATCTCCAGCTTCACCTCTATCTAAGATTTGACGGAACATTTCGATACCTGTAATAGTAGAAGTTAACTTTTCAGCACCCATACCAATAATTTCAACAGGATCTCCAGTTTTTGCTACTCCAGTTTCGATACGTCCAGTTGCTACTGTACCACGACCTGTAATAGAAAATACGTCTTCGATAGGCATTAAGAAATCTTTATCTACTTCTCTTAAAGGCTCTTTAATCCAAGTATCACAAGCTTCCATTAATTCCATAATCTTCTCAGACCATTTAGCATCACCGTTTAATCCACCTAAAGCAGATCCAGCAATTACAGGTCCGTTATCACCATCATAGTCATAGAAAGAAAGTAAATCTCTAACTTCCATTTCAACTAATTCTAATAATTCTTCATCATCAACTAAATCGACCTTATTCATGAAAACAACGATAGATGGAATACCTACTTGTTTACCTAATAAGATGTGCTCTCTAGTTTGAGGCATTGGTCCGTCAGTTGCAGCAACTACTAAAATTGCACCATCCATTTGAGCAGCACCAGTTACCATGTTCTTTACGTAATCCGCGTGACCTGGACAGTCAACGTGAGCGTAGTGACGGTTAGCTGTTTGATACTCTACGTGAGATGTATTAATAGTAATACCTCTTTCTTTCTCTTCTGGAGCGTTGTCAATCTGATCGAAGTTCTTTACTTCTGAAAGTCCTGCAGCAGCTAGTACAGTAGTAATAGCAGCAGTTAATGTTGTTTTACCGTGATCTACGTGTCCAATTGTACCTATATTTAAGTGTGGTTTGGAACGATCAAAAGTTGCCTTTGCCATGTTTTAAAAATTTAATCTTAGTTATATAATAATATTAGTGTATTCTACTTTATGCTTTTATAGAGCCAATGACGGGAATTGAACCCGTGACCTCTTCCTTACCAAGGAAACGCTCTACCCCTGAGCTACACCGGCTTAAAATTGAGCGAGAGACCGGGTTCGAACCGGCGACATTCAGCTTGGAAGGCTGACGCTCTACCAACTGAGCTACTCTCGCATTATTTTAATTCCTTTACTTATAATTATCACTACTTTTAGAATGTTACCATTACAAAAATAATGTGGGGAGAGCAGGATTCGAACCTGCGAAGACGTAGTCAGCAGATTTACAGTCTGCCCTCGTTGGCCGCTTGAGTATCTCCCCAATTATAAATTATTCACTCTTTAAAAGAACTTGAGCCGATGGAGGGACTCGAACCCACGACCTGCTGATTACAAATCAGCTGCTCTAGCCAGCTGAGCTACATCGGCTTTTTATACTTTTTTCTTTGACAAAAAAAGTCCGCTATTTCTAACGGACTGCAAATGTATATATTTATTCTTTTATTCAAAACATTTTTTCAAATAATTTTATCATAAATATGATTTTAACTTTTCTTTACGCTTTTTTAACTGTCTTTCTAACGATGCAGTTGCACTATCTGCGCACTCTTCGAACGATTTACATTGTTTTTTCACGACCAAGCTATCTCCTGGAACATTTACACGGGCTTCAAATATTTTATTTTCTTTATCGCTAGTGTTTTCCACTTTTAAATAAACATCGGAACTGACTACCTTATCATAAAACATATCTAACTTATCCATACGCTTCTGAATAAAATCTATCAATGATTGATCTGCATTGAAATTAACTGATTGAATGTTTACTTTCATACTTATTAAATTTAATATTAAACAATAGGTGGTTTCGTCCTATTTCTTATTCCTGGGATGTGTATTTAAATACACTTTTTTTAATTCTGCTATACTATTGTGCGTGTATACTTGAGTAGACGCAAGACTAGAGTGCCCAAGAAGTTCTTTAACGGCATTCAAATCTGCACCTTGATTGAGTAAATGAGTTGCAAAAGAATGCCTTAAAATATGCGGGCTCTTTTTTACTTTTGAAGATGCTAAACTAAAATAGCTATTTATTATTCTGTAAACAAGTGTTTCATAAATTTTAACGCCTTTTTTGGTTAAAAACATAAACGTACTATTTTTTATAGTAGGCAACTCCTTACGCTTTTCTATGTACAGTTTAAGAATCTCTATTACCGATGGCAATAGAGGCACTAAGCGCTCTTTATTACGCTTGCCCAATACCTTTAAAGTTTTGTTTGAAAGATTAAAATCGGTTAACTTTAATTGTACTAACTCGATACGACGAATACCTGTAGAATAAAACAACTCTATAATTAATCGGTTTCTAACACCTTCAAAATCTGATACGTGCGGAAAATCGTCTAAAACCGTTTTCATTTCTTTTTCTGAAAACGGAATCTGAATATTCTGTTTAACCTTTAAAGCTTTGTGTTTACGTAATGGGTTGTGATCAAGATCCCCAACCTTGAGTAAGAATTTATAATATGAGTTTAATGCAGAAATTTTTCTATTTATACTTCTGTTAGACATACCGCTTTCTACCAAAACAATAATCCAACGTCTTATTTGAGGATAATTAATGTCTTGTATTGTATCTTGTTGGTATTCGGAAATGATAAACTCTAAAAAATCATTTAAATCTTTTTTATAGGCATTAACAGTTAATGCAGAGTAGTTTTTCTCTAATAACAAATAGTCTGTAAACGCGGAAAACATCATAAGCCAGCAATAGTGTAATTGCTAATATAACACCTTTAAAATGAGAAGTCGTTAAATAAAACGCAAAAAAAATCCTGCAATTGCAGGATTTTAAAGTATTACGTGTTAAGCTTAAATTTGTTCTTGATCTTTTAAACCTTGAACATACTGTGCTTTTTGATTTTGTCTTCTATTTTCGATAGAAGGTTTTAAAAACTGCTTACGTGCTTGTAATTGACGTCTTGTACCAGTCTTATCAAACTTGCGTTTGTAACGCTTTAGCGCTCTATCTATATTTTCTCCTTCTTTAATTGGTATTCTTAACATAGTCCTTAACCTCCTCTCTTTTAGCATTCGGGCTGCAAAAGTAAAAATTAATTTAAATTATCCTACCAAAAAAATAAAATATTTTAAAAGAGACATTTAGTCCTTGAAAAGGGATGATCTTTTAGTTAAATCTTGAATTAATTTTTCGTCTTCTTCACTTTCCAAAAGCGTATTGTAATGGTCCCAAAAGGTCTTATTATAAGGCTTTATTGCAAATATGTTAGAATTCCAATCTTGACCTAAAGTCGATTGAATTTCTTCTGAATCTAGTATAATTTCTGTAAACAGAATTTCTTGAATCGTTTTATAATACCGCTCGTCTTTAACACGTTGTTCCGCTTCTTTATCATCAGATTTAGAAACTTTAGACCCCACATTTACCAATTTTGGAGTTTCGTAAGACACATAATTAACATACATCTTACCGCCGTACTCCATATAAGTCACTGTTAATTTATGATTTATCTGCGTATCGAACAGGATTCTGCTTCTGGTTTTCTGAGCTTCAGAATCTGCTATTAATTCGTATTCAATTTTTTTAACTGCATACGTATCCCAATACACATATAACCAACCATTGGCTATGTAACCATCGTTAAAAATACCTTGAGTTTCTAAATTAATATCATCTGCTCCTTTTGAAATCTTAATTTTATAAATCTTACGTTCATTATCTACCAAAACAGTATCCAATTCAAATTGATGATAATCTAGAACCTTTTCTCCAAATAAAGCCCTAGGACTTCTTGTATTTCTAAGCAGATTTAATTTTCCGCCGAAGAAGTTCTGGAGTCCGTTTGTACGTATATCATTCCACTTAATGGCTTTTACCAATGAAGCCTTTTCAATAGTATCTCGTCTTAAATTTTTAGCTTGAAAATTTTTCTTACCGTGTTGCTTTAAATAGGCCGTATATGCCAGTAAACTATCTACATCGCGCAAATCGTAACTCTTACGCATCTCGTCCACATTAATTTTTAAATTTTCTGAAGCTGAAGATTGCGCACTAGAATCGTAAAGCGTAATGGCACTTTCTATTAACCATTTAAACTCCTTTTTATTACGCTCTTTATGCCTTAAAAATCCTTTCTCTAAATATGGGAAGTCAGGAAGATTTTCTGGTAAACGGCTTATCATTTTAAGTACGATATCGTTCCCTGTTTTTGGTCGTGTATCTGCGACTAGTAATACTTCGTCTAAAGACGCAATATCTTCTTCTAGAAACACCTCTTCAGAATTATCGAAATCTTTTACAAGTACCTTAAAACTTTTATAACCAATAGATGAAATAACAAGCGTATCGTTCTCCATGGAACTAGGCACCAATAGCACAAACTTTCCGTCGGCATTACTTATTGTACCTGTGGTTGTATTTTTAATGTAAATACTCGCACTTTCTATAGGAACCATTGTAGAGAAATCTACAATCTTATTTTTAAGTTCTGTCTGTGCATAGGTAGAGAAAAAAAACAGACAAACTAAAATGGTTAAATTATATGTTTTGTTGTAGACATCCATGTTTGATCTGTTATAATTTTATTATTAAAATATTACTGTATTGGCTGCCGGACAGTATAAACATATCATGTTTATAACCCTTTTCATTCACCTATCAATCGCCTATGATAATTTATTTGTCCAAGATGATAGCTCAAATGATTCATCAAATGAACTAGTAGGTATTCATTTGATTCTACTTTAGGAAACTTCATAATAGGATAATCCATTTTCAATTCTTCGTCAGTAAGTCCTACTAAAGATTTCCTTATCATTTCAATAGTCTCATTAATAGCCTTAATCAGTTTTGGTCTTGGAACGTTTTTTTGGGTAAATTCAAGTTCTCTATGTCTAACATACCCCGTTTTCCCAATTTCTTTTCCAATAAATGTATGTAAGTTTCCAATTATATGAAGCGTTAAATTACCCGCCGAATTAGAAATGTTTTTTTCTACTCTCCAAATATTTTCTTCCTTACTATAAAGTTCTAATTCAGTAATTAACTGTTTCAAATCTCTTTCAAAAAACTGAATTAACTCATTTTTATTCATCGGTTATCTAGGCGTTTTTAACAAGTTAAGGAGAACCACTGTATTTGGTATTAGGTAGCAGGCTTATAATCTTTTTTATCTAAAACCATCTTCGCAATAATTTCCTTCAAAATTTCTGAAGTTCCTCCGCCTATAGGTCCTAAACGGCTATCACGTAATAATCGGGCTAGTGGGTAATCTTCCATATAACCATATCCGCCTAAAAACTGAAGACATTGATAAATCACCTCATCAGCCATTTTAGTCGATTTCAATTTAGAAATAGTTGCTTCTTTCACCACATACTCACCTTTATTTAATCTATACGTTACAGCATAGTTAAAGGTTTTACAAAGGATCATATCCGAGTATAAATCGGCAAACGTATGGCGTAAAGCTTGGAATTTATCTATCGTTTTTCCAAATGCCGTACGTTCACTCATATATTGTTGCGCGTATTCCAAAGCATATTCTGCTCGAGCATGCGCATTTACACCCATAATTAAACGCTCTAAAGCAAAATGTTGCATAATATATGGAAAACCTTTGCCTTCTTCTCCCATTAATTGAGAGGCTGGAATTACCACATTATCGAAAGCAATTTCAGCTGTATCTGATGCTCTCCATCCTAATTTATTTAATTTGGTTGCAGAAATACCAGGCGTATTTCTATCGACTACAAAAATACTAATTGCCTTATGTGACTCTTCTTGGCTGGTCTTTGCAGACACGACTAAATAATCGCTATAAACCCCATTAGTAATAAAGGTTTTCGATCCGTTTAAAACATAAGTATCTCCATTCTTAATTGCTGTTGTGCGCATTGCAGCCACATCACTTCCTGCAGACGGTTCACTAATACACAGACAGCCAATCTTGTCTCCCGATATACTTGGCACTAAATACTTTTGTTTTATAGCCTCGTCTCCTTCTTTGTTAAGATGCGTCATAGCTAAATACGCATGAGCCCACATTGCAGCAGCAAAACCACAAGAATTTATTTTTTGTAACTCTTCTAAAAATATAACCGTATAAAAAAGGTCTAAATCTAAACCACCATAAGCCTCTGGGTAATTAATTCCGAAGAATCCCATATCTCCAAATTTCTTCCAAATGAAGCGCTCTATAGTTCCCGTTTCTTCCCATTTATCAATATGAGGAACGACTTCTTTTTTTAAGAAATCTTGCAAGCTTTTTCTAAACAACTCATGTTCTTCTGTGAAGTACATTGTATTCATATAATATATGTTTTAATCCCAGATTACAGGATTAATTGATTGCCAAATATAGTTTAATTATATCTAATTTCTGAAGCGGGAAACCCTTTACTTTCAACAATTCATCTAAATCCTTAAAGCTTTCATGCAGTGTCCTGTACTCTAAAATTTCTTTAGCTAACGGATAATCAATATGTTGTATTTGAACCAAATCGTTTGTAGATGCTGTATTCAAATTTACCTTTTCGACCACTCTTGGTGTTTTAACTGTAAACTTCTGCTTTAAATTTTCAATTACCTCTGGAGATAAACCGTACACATCTTGAAGTTGAAGGTCGGAAATAAAACCGCCTTCAAAAGAATTTCGGAGTGCTATTATTCGTTGAGATAGTTTTTCGCCTATACCATACACCGCTTGTAGCTGTAATGCAGTGGCTGTATTTAAATCTGCCTTTTCACTAAAAGTTAATGCTCGATTGTATTTAGGTTTATGGACTTTAGCCTTAGATACATTCTCGTTTACCCAATCAGGGAATTTAAAATATGGAGAGATCACTCCTAGTAGCGAATCTGATACTCCTGTAACCTTCTGAAAGTCTGCAGCAGAATTAATCCATTTTTCCTGACTCCTATACTTATGAAGCTTATCAATTTCTTCATTGGTCATTCCAAGTGTATAGCCCTTAAAATCGGTGATATAATTTGGATTAAACGGATACAATTTGGGCTTAGACTTTTCAATCTCTATAGCTTTAAGAGTATCTATTTCGTTTTGAAAAATGATTAAATCCTGTTCAGGAATTTCTGGAACAGGTTCAGTTTTATCCCAGAGATAGTATACACCCTGAAGCACTACTATAATTAATAACAATAAAAAAATCCCATATCGCTGTTGTTTACTAAACGTGATATGGGATTTAAATATGTTCATTATACTATATTACATATGATCTGAAAAATCGGTAGCACCATCTTCTATAGCGTCTTCTTTTTTAGCAATCGCCTTCAGATATCTATTTAATTCGGCTTTAACAACAGGTGTAAGTAATAGCACACCAATAATGTTAGGTACAACCATAGCAAAAATCATGGCATCGGAGAAATTAATCACCGCACCTAAACTAATTGAAGCTCCTACAACTACGAAAAATAAGAATAATACTTTATATGTTAAATCTGCAAGTTTACTTTTTCCAAAAAGGTAAACCCAACCTTGCATTCCGTAATACGACCAAGAGATCATAGTTGAAAAGGCTAATAAGATTACTGCAATAGTTAACACTACTGAGAAGTGAGGAATCACACTATCGAAAGCCGTTGCTGTTAATTCAACACCTTCAGTAATTTCTGTTCCGTATTCCATAAAGTGTCCATCGAAATTTGTAATAATGATAACCAATGCAGTCATTGTACAAATAACAACTGTATCTACAAACGGCTCTAATAAAGCAACAATTCCTTCACTTGCAGGGTATTTTGTACGTACAGCCGAGTGTGCAATTGCAGCAGATCCAACACCGGCTTCGTTAGAGAATGCTCCACGACGAATACCCTGAATCATAACTCCAACTAAACCACCAGCAATTCCTAAACCAGAAAATGCACCTTCGTAAATTAACATAAAAGCATCTCCAATATATTTGTAGTTTGCTCCTAGAATTATTAAAGATGCTAACACATAAATACCAGCCATAAATGGCACCACTTTTTCTGTTACAGATGCAATTCTTTTTATTCCTCCTATAATTACAACAGCAACTAATGCAGCCATTACTAATCCGAAGTAAAGACCTCCGTTAGAATTTTCAATACCAGCTAACTTTACAAATTGAGCAGCAGCTTGGTTGGCTTGGAACATGTTTCCTCCACCAAACGAACCTCCAATAACAAATATGGCAAAAAGCACTGCAAGTACTTTTCCTAAACCGCCATATCCTTTTCCTTTTTCTCCAAGACCTTTCTTTAAATAGTACATCGGTCCACCATATACTGTTCCATCTTCACCAACATCACGATATTTAACACCTAATGTACATTCAGCAAATTTAGATGCCATACCTAATAGTCCTGCAACAATCATCCAGAATGTAGCACCAGGGCCACCTATAGACAATGCCACAGCTACACCTGCAATGTTTCCTAAACCTACAGTTGCAGATAATGCAGCAGTTAATGCTTGAAAGTGAGATACCTCTCCTTCTGCACTATCGTCTCTTAATGTTTCAATTATGTTTTCACCTTCATTTGGCGTAGAATCACCATATAATGTATCTGCTCCGTGCTTTTCAATATCATGATATTTATCCTGAACAACATCTAAAGCCGTCTTAAATCCTGTAAAATTTATAAACTTAAAATATATTGTAAAGTAAATTGCACCTCCTACCAATACTATTAACACCCAAGGTAACTGGAACGTATCTGTAAATGGAATTTCGTAAAAAATTGCATCTACAAACCAGCCTGTATAATCCTTAAATAAGGTGTCTATTTTTTGGGAGGTTGTTTCTTGTGCAAATGTTAAAAAAGGTAGAATTAAAGTAAAAAGTGAAAGAAGATACTTCTTCATAATTGATTTAAATGTTAGTTAATATTTGGGTTGGGGAACCCGTTTAAGCGTCTCAAGTTGCTAAAAATAATCTGTTTTTTAAAACAATACTTGTTAAAATGAAATTTATCTATACTTACAAATCAAAAACCGATGTGCGTTTTGTATACAGCATATCTTTAATACGCATCCAAAAAGCTAGAAATAAATATAAAGCAAATCCAAATCCAACGGTTACAAATGTGAGGTAAATAAAAGATGTTCTTACCACTTTTGCCCGCAAACCTATTCTATCTGCGATACGCTGACAAACGTAAAACCCACGTTTTTGAAAGTAATGTAAAATCTTATAAAAAAATTTCATGTCGCAATATAATTAAAATCGTTGTAAAATGGCACTTCCAACTGCACAATACAAGCATTTTTTATTATTACAATACTCATTCTTCAATTGTATTAATCCTTGAGATTGCAATGCCGATTTAGAAATAGGTTTTAAACTTTCGAACTTTTCTATAATTGAATTATGTTCGGGTTCTACCTCTGTAATCAACGCAATTATCTCTTCAGTATTTATTGCACCTAAATTTTTAGAATAACTAAATTTAACAGGAATAATGGTATTTATAATTAGTAAGTCTATAAAATTTTCGGTTGTAGACTTATTTACTTTTCTTGATGTTTTTTGAAATGTATAATGCGTTTCCCAAAACGATGAAGTGTGTACTGAAAACAAATCGTAATAGTCTTGCTTCGTTTTTGCTTCAATAATTTTTGAAAACAAATTTTTATTTTTAACATATACTTGCGCCAATTGAGATAAACGAATCGTTGGAAAGTTGGGTGGTCGCAATCTAAAAAATTGAAAAGGCATAATATGATGCTGTGTCAAACCAAATTTCTGACACAACAGCATATATTCAGTTTTAAGGCTTTTAAAATATGCATCTTCTACTTCAACGTCTAACAATCCACTTTGGCCGAACAACACAGCTTCAAGTGTTATTGGTTTATTTTGAATTTTTCTTATAATTTTAAAATCTATATACGCTGCCAAACTAAAAAAAGCTTCGCCATTTACTTTTAATCCAAAGTTTTTAGCAAGTAATTTAAAAAGTACAGCTTCCCAATCGTTGTTTGATGCTTTTAAAAGCAACTGCATATCATTTGCCTTACGTTCTAAACGCTCAAAAAACAAACGTTCTAACCAATTCTGAAGTATAAAATCGTCTACAGTAGCAAAATCTTGTTCACAGTTAATCCAACGTTGTGTTTTAGAAAATAATTGACGATATCCGTTTAGTGCCGATTTAGAAACAATATCTTTTAATTCTAATGTAGGAATCTCAGAATTATCCTTTCTAAAAATATCAACATCGTGTTCCCATACTACATGAAGAATCACATTATCGTAAGCGGGATCTATTTCGTGATGGTGTACATACCAGTCTGACGCCTTAACATGTATTTCTACATTTCCAGCCCATAGCTGATGATCTATATTAAGTTGTGCATTAAAAAAATCTGGTCCAGAATTAAAATTATGCTGTCCGACTTGAATTAATTGAATAGCTTCTCCCTTAACAGTTTGCAAAGCGCTGTCATCGAATTTCTTATACTTCCATAAATAATGTAGAAAATCTTCTTGCATATACAGATGTAAAATTTCAATTTAAACCTCCAAATTCTCTTCAAGAATCTGATAAAGACGAACTAACTTCTTAAATTTACGTAAAATTTAGACAATGAACGAACTCTCCTTAAATACTCCTGCTCTATTATTCTCTGCAATTTCATTAATTATGTTGGCCTATACCAACAGATTTTTGGCTTACGCTGCCGTTGTAAGAGATTTACATGCTAAATATTTACAAAACCCAGACGATCGCTATATCAAACAAATTAAGAATATAAAAAAACGACTTTACCTAACTCGTGCCATGCAAATTGCTGGAATTACAAGTCTGTTATTTTGTGTCTTGACCATGTTTTTACTTTACATTAATCAACAAACTATTGCGGTTTGGATATTTGGAATAGCTTTAATTCTATTAATTGTGTCCTTAGGATTACTTATAATGGAAATACAAATTTCTGTAAAAGCATTAGAACACCATATTAGTGATATTGAGAATAGTTAATTCCATAAAACACCAATTCTATTAAAACCGATACTTTACATTTAGAAGCACATACAAAGGTAAGGTGTTAATACGCGTTTCATTTCTTTGAAATTCTGAAACATAAACATTCTGAAACGCCTTAACATTTAATAGATTATTAGCAGACAAACGATATGACCACCGACTATTTTCTGGCGTATAATTCACATTGAAATTAGAGAACCAATAGGTGTTATGATTAATTGAATAATAGGTATTCTCGAATTTACATAACCATACATCTGAAAATCTTAAAGTAGCACCTACATTGCTTTCGTAATAATGATTTGTAGTTATTTGTGAATCGAATTCACCTTTAGCATAATTATATTGGAATCCGAATTTAAAATTGATTGGTAATTTAAAATAGGTTGTCCCTTGTAACCTATAGTTCGCAGAATAATTAATAGTTGGGCTTGGTATAGTATTAATAATACTTGGAGTATTTGTCCAATTGTGATTTGTACTTATTTTTAAAGTACTAGAAAGCGGCGAAAGATATTTTGTTATGCTTAAATTATAATTTGTAAATCTTCCTCCATCTATAACCGTATAGGTACTAAAATTACTTTGTTCTGTAACCTGACTGTTTAAACCATATCCCCTATCAGAAAAACTATGCATAACCATTGAATTAATTAAAAACTGTTTTTTATAATTATTAAACGTGTAATAAAACCCAAAACTATGGTTGTTTATTTACTGAATTTCAGCTGTACCTTTAGTAAATGTTCTGTAGTTTTTTAATATATAATCTTCGGTTAAATATCTGGAATTTGGCAAATCACTTTTATAATTATAACTCACTCCAAAATTCCCGATTTTTGTTTTTTTAGTGTGTAACCTAATTCTAGGGTTCACAAAAAAGAATTGTTGTTTAGCAGTATTCAGCTCTAAATAATTTTGAGAAAACCGTAATGAGCTACTCAACTTTAACAGCCTAGAAATGGTGTAATTATATTTTAAAGTGGCTTCAAATTTTGTATTTCTATAGCTTGTATTATTACTTAAACTATCTATTATAGGCGCATTATCAAACCTAAATGCGCTTTCAACATCGTCTTTATCTACAGTTGCAGAAAACTCAACGCCATATTCAGACACATTATTCTTTGCAGTTAATTCAGAAATTAAACCATAGTACGTTAAAGGTGTTTCGCTTTTTTGATTGATTTGAGTATTATCATCATTATTAAAAACATCACTTAAAACATTTGGAAAAACACTTAAGGATTGATTTGTTTTATTGATGCCTAAATACGCATAGGTTAACCATAATATTTGGTCAGATAATTTTTTAGTGACATTTAAATGATTGAACAGATTATACTTTTCATCATCCTGAACTTGAGAAATCTGTTCTGTATTAAACAATACATGATTTCTAGTTTGTGTTGGGTTATTTTCAAAAGCGAAATCGTACGTATAATAAGTTTCATTTTTAGAGAAATGCTTCAATTCTAATTCTGTCGCAAAAGATATATCTTTAATCTTAATATTATTTTGTTCTGAAAATGTAATAGATTCTGGTGAAATGAAATATTCGGTAAGATTTAAATTTTGTTTCTCTATTTCATCAAAAGTAAAATATGTATGACTCCTTAATTTTGTATGATCTGATAAACTGGTGACAAAACTAAGTGAATTTAAAAATGAGGTATTAAATACATCTTCATTATTAGAGAAGTTCGTATCGGACACATTATCTACGTTAACAATTTCATTATTACGCTTTTCTATTTTTTTGTCTATGTTGGCACTAGATATATTAATAGTTTCGCTAGATTTAACTTGAGAGGTTGCTGTAGTACCAATAGTATTACCATTAGTTAAATTAAGAACTTTAACTTTCTTTTTAAGTAATCCTACATTTGCACTACTATTAAAATGATTTTTTACACCAAGTCCCACATCTACATTTCCAAACCATACGTTTTTCTTCTCCGCTTTTAACTTTAGGTTGAGTGCGACTTTTTCAGAATCTTGAAATTTTTTCAGAACCGGATTATCTTCAAAATTATTAAGAACCTCCACTTCATTAATAACATTGGCATCTAAGTTTTTAGTAAGTAACTTATATTTATCATCAAACAAATCATCACCCTCAATAAGTAATTTATCAATATTTTTACCATTTACTTTTATATTCCCATCTGATGCAATTTCAATTCCGGGAATGTTTTTAAGTAAATCTTCTAGAACTTGTTCCGAACCATCTTGGAACGCTGAAACTTTATAAATAATGGTATCTGTTTTTACGGAAATTTTCTCCCAAGCCTCTAAAACCACTTCATTAAGATCTTCTAATTTCTCTTTTAAAATAAAATCGACTGTAAATTCGGTATCCTTCCCTAATCCAATTGTTTTTTCTTGTTGCTCGAATCCTAAACCGTTTGCAACTAGTTTTAATGTATCCGACTCTGAGTTTTTAAACTGAAATTGGATTTGGTATGCTCCGATTTCATTAGAATACCCAAAAGCAACAATTTTTTCATTTTTATATATAATTACTGTTGCATTGGGGATTGCTACATTTGTTTCAGACCGTAAAACACCTTCAACTTTTATGGTTTGTGCTGTTATATGGCTACACCAAATTATAAGAAAACATAATACCAAATATTTACCCATTTAGGATTTGGCTTTAATTTTCATCAAACACTTCTATATAAGAACCTGCCATAGATTTTTTTCCTGTACTTTCTTCTGCATCGAAGTCTTCCATAAACATCCTACCATTTTCAATTGCTCTGTTATGAGCTTCAATTAATCCCTGTTTGTACTCTGCAAATGATATCCAATCTTTTTGTTCTGTGGTTGGGTCTAGAGCTAGTATGGCTGTTGTAGTTTCTAATGGATATTTAATGGATTTAAAATAAAAGTAGACTTCTTTATCTGTGTCGTAAGCCTCCAAAATTAAACCTGGCAATCCTTGTAATTTCCATGGTCCGTAAGGCAAAGGTATTTCGGTTGTAAACCATGCCGTATACTTCCGACCTCTAAACATAACTGTAGCTTTTGTGCATGTATACTGACCTATGGATTTAGTGTCTTCAGAAATTTCCCATTTCATTTCTGGAATCGGTTCTTTAACATAGACTAGACCCAAATCTCTAGACATTAGGGTTTGGGTCTTGCGATCTATATAATATTGAAATCCTTCTGGCAAACTAAACTTTCTTTTTACAAAGATTTTTTTTTCATTTTTACGTATAATTTCTGTTTTATTTATAGATCCGCCTTCTAAAGCATCTTGCGCGAATATATAAAGCGAACACTCTGTATTAAATTGTAACGCTGCATATAATCTATTCCTATAGGTGCCCCCATCCCCATACTTTGTTTGTGCCCGTAAATTACTAGTCCATTTTGGGATATACTATTTGAACACCATAAGATGGTTAGCACTAAAAACAGATATTTCATAATAATTGGCTTTTAATAAACAGTAATATTTTAATTGTTAAGAATGAAGTATTCACTTACAACTTCTCAAATCTAATTAAATAGTTAATTCTATTTTGTTAAAGAAATGTAAGTTTTTCTTAAAATAAAGATATTTACAATTTTGCATTACGGAAAAACCGTAAAAACCTCTACATGTCAATTAAAAACATAAGAAGTTAAAGATCTTTTAGTCGAAAATCTGAAATGATTCTATTTGAAAACAAAAAAATAAACTAGATAACGATACAGTGAAACCTACTCGAAACGCATCGCTTTTACAGGAGAAATTTTAGTGATAATATAAGATGGCACTAAAAGCATTACTAAACACAACACAAATGTCCCTACATTAAGTGCAATAATATAATTAAGATTTATGTACACCGGAGCTTCGGTTACATAATAAATACTAGGATCTAAAGGAAAAAGTTTTAAATATTTCTGAGCGAATAATAAACCTAAACCTATCAGGTTTCCCCAAAACAAACCAAGCACAATTAAATAAGACGCATTAAACAAAAAGAGTTTTCTAATACTCCAGTTATTACTTCCTAAAGCTTTTAAAACACCAATCATTTGTGTGCGTTCTAGAATAAGAACCAATAAAGCAGTAATCATATTAATACCCGCGACTAAAATCATAATCCCGATAATGGCATAAATATTATTATCGAAAATCTTAATCCACTCGAAAATATTATAGAATTTCTCAACAATAGTTTGGGTGTTTAAAGTTGGCGGCGTGTTTTTATAGACTTCCGTTCCAATTTCTTTTATTTGATTGAAATCGTTTATAAACACTTCAAAATTCCCAATTTCAGTTTCATCCCACTTATTTAAGCGCTGAATATGTTTTATATCTGCAATAACAAAAGAGGCATCGAACTCCTGAAAACCGGAATTATAAATACCTACAATATTATATGTAATAATATTTGGTGGCTTATTGGTATCGTCCTTTATAAAATAGGTGTTAAAAGTATCTCCCAACTTAAAGCCCATTTTATTAGCTATAAACTGAGACATTAACACATCTTCATTTCTGTTTTGAGTATAATCTGGCAGACGACCTTCTATTAAAAAGTCTTTAAAATAATCCCATTTAAAATCTTTACCAACGCCTTTTACTATAATACCTTCAAAATCTGTTGCCGTTCTAATCACTCCGAACTTTGTGGCGACACCTTGAATATGATTTATACCATCGATACTTGTAAATTCTGGATAAAAATCTTGTTGGTTAGATATAGGAACTACGCTTTCTTGAGAATTATTACTATCGAAATTAGAAATAACAACATGACCATTAAATGCAACAACCTTATCTCTAATCTTTTGCTGTAAGCCAATTCCGGTTGCAATTGCAATCATCATTACTATTATACCAATTGCAATTGCCGCAATACCAATTTTTATTATTGGTGCCGATACACTACTTTTATACGCCTTACTGCCTATAATGCGTTTGGCTAAAAAATATTCGTAATTCAAATTATAAGTATGCGTTTAAATGTCCTCAAAAATACAGTTTTATTATTTGTTTTCATCATGATTTATTTTGGTTGTCTAGCCAAACCTTCAATAGAAAATCTAAAACAAGAAAATATACTCACTCAAAATGATAGTACCATAATTGTGGCGGCTAACAGAACTCCAGAATACTTGCCGTTATTAGAAGGGAAATCTATTGGAATTGTTGCCAACCAAACGTCAGTTATTTTTAAAACAGACCAAACGTACACCCATTTGGTAGATTCTTTACTTAAGCTAGATGTTAAGCTTACAAAAGTATTCTCGCCAGAACATGGCTTTAGAGGTACTGCAGATGCTGGTGAAGTTGTTAAAGATGGTATCGATACCAAAACTAAATTACCTATCGTTTCACTTTATGGTTCTAACAAGAAACCTAATGCGACTCAGCTTAAAAACATAGACCTTCTTATTTTCGATATTCAAGATGTTGGAGCACGTTTTTACACTTACATCTCTACCCTACATTATGTCATGGAAGCTTGTGCTGAAAATAATATCCCGATATTAATTTTAGATCGCCCAAATCCAAACGGACGCTATGTTGATGGTCCAATATTAGAATTAGAACATAAAAGTTTTGTTGGTATGCACCCAATTCCTGTAGTGCATGGTATGACAATTGGTGAATATGCCCAAATGATAAATGGCGAAAAATGGTTAGAAAATGGTATACAATGCGAATTGACCATTATAAAAGCAGAACATTACACGCACGATATGCTTTATCATTTACCAATAAAGCCATCACCAAATTTACCAAATGATCAATCTATAAATTTATATCCGAGTTTATGTTTTTTTGAAGGTACCAATGTAAATGCAGGTCGCGGAACACAAACACAATTTCAGGTTTATGGTTCTCCGTTCTTAAAAAACCAAGAGTATAGCTACACTCCAAAATCTAATTTAGGTGCGAAACACCCAAAGCATAAAGACAAATTATGTTATGGTGTAGACTTGACAAACGAAAAACTATTAAACCAGATTAACTTATCTTACCTTATAAAAGCATACCATTCGACTACAAATAAGACGGAGTTTTTCAATTCCTTTTTTACGAAATTGGCAGGAACTAAAAAGTTACAAAAGCAAATTGAAGGCAATTTAAGTGTTACTGAAATTAAGCAATCTTGGAAAACGGGATTAGATGGGTATAAAAAAATGCGTAAAAAATATATGCTGTATAATTAGAGTCTTAATGTAAATTGAAGGTGAAAAAAAATAGTTTCCAAGAAGAGTTATCAGATTAAGCGCAGTCGAGATTTCTTTTAAACGCTGTTAATTTCAACTTATTTTGAAGCAAGAAAAAAATTCAAAATAAACTTAACTATTATATTAATATACTATTAAGCTAATCAACTTTTTCAGAAGCATCGGTTGTTGTTGGATGTCTATATTTATGAAACGGTTGTTTCAGTAAATCTTTAATATTACTATTGGTAATCTCATCTGGAAAAGTATCTACACCATAAGTTAACTTATCGCGATCTAACTCCATATAGGTCCCAAATAACCTATCCCAAATGGAAAATATATTTCCATAGTTAGAATCGGTGTAAGGTAATAAGTAATGATGATGTACTTTATGCATATCTGGAGACACAAATACATAACTTATGGCTTTATCTAAACCACGAGGCATTTTTATATTGGCATGTGTTAACTGCGTAAACACTACAGATAAGGATTGATAAATCATGATAATCCCAATTGGAGCTCCAACAACAAATACACCTAGTAGAGTGAACGCAAATCGGATAACACTCTCTATAGGGTGGTGTCTATTTCCAGTTGTAATATCTACTTTATGGTCGGTGTGATGTACTAAATGCACCATCCACAATGGCTTCACTTTATGCTCTACATAATGAGCCAAATAGGCTCCGAAAAAATCCAATAGTAAAACGCCTAATATTACGTATAACCACAGCGGGAGTTTAGGCAACCAATTTATAATTCCAAAAGAATGGGCTGTAACCCAATCTGAAGTTCTTAAAAGCAAAAAAGCTAATCCAAAGTTAATGACTATAGTTGTTATAGTAAAAAACAAATTTGGCCAGGCATGCTTCCATTTTTTATAGTTGAATTGAAACAAAGGTACTGCTCCCTCTAACATCCAGAAGAAAGTAATTCCACCCACTAAAATCAAACTGCGATGAAGCGATGGTATGGTTTCAAAATATGTAAGAAGCGTTTCCAAGTTTATTCTTGCAGGCTGTTAATTAATTGCATTACTTTTTTAATATCAATAGATGTAACCTTAGACTGCCATTCGGCGGCACTTTCGTGATCTTGCAACATTTTATAAGATGAAAAATACAAAAAAGAACGCAAACTGCTATTTACAGGTTCTACTTGGTCTTCTTTTATCCGGTTTAATTTTCTGAGTACTTTTTTAGGACGTTCTAAAAGCAAGTCTTTTTGAATTTCCATTAAGTTTACCCGTTGCATTAAAACCTCTTTGTTTTCAAAATTTTCTTGATCTAAAAATTCAGAAGCTTCATCTAAATAAATAGATGCTAAGTCTACCAATTCTGGCCGTACACTTCCTCTAGAATAAAAAGCAAAATCCATATAAGATGCAGACAGAAAGAATGCCGAATAAAAATCTTTTTTTCGTTTATAATTTGTCAGTTTCTCATTTAACATGGTCATATTCATGCTATACTTATCGATAAATCTAGACACATTAAACAGATACCCTTCATCATTAACATTTAAAATATTACCATTGGCATCCATGACCTTTACACTATCGTCATGAAACTTTTCTAGGTAGGCAGTGCTTCTTTTATTTTTAATGTTTTCGTATAATCTTGAATGTTCACTTTCCTTTAAAATAACAGGGATAAAATGAGCCCACAGCAAACTATCTACTACCGGAACATCGAATAAATTCTTTACAAACACCTCTTCTCCTTTATCATTGTTAATATACATAGGGATACCATCGAAATACGAGCCTTCCCAAGCAACAACCAATAATTTATTTTGTACTAAAGCCAATCGTTCGGCAACCTCCAAATCGGTCATCCAGTCTTGAGCAGAACATATACCAATTGAAAAACAAAATATTAAGAAGACAACTATTTTTTTCATGATTTACTTAATTCGTTTTTTCATCTCTTCAACAATATTAAAGGCTGCAGGACATATGGCTACATTCTTTAGTGTTAAATTAGATATTTGTTGAAACTTCTTTCTGTCTGTATGTGGAAATTCACGACAAGCTTTTGGTCTAACTTCATAAATAGAACAATAATTATCGGCACCCAAAAATGTACACGGTACACTTTGCAGCACATAATCGTTTTCTTCATCTATACGTAGAAACTGTTCTATAAAACGTTGGGGTTTCATCTTAAAATGTTTAGAAATACGTTCTACATCTTTATCTGTAAATAATGGACCAGTGGTTTTACAACAATTTGCACACTCAAAACAATCGGTACGTTTAAATTCTGCCTCATGCAATTCTTGCATTATATAATCTAATTGCTTTGGCGGCTTCTTTTTTAATTTTTTAAAAAAGTTAGTATTCTCGTTATGCTTATCTTTGGCCTCTTGAGGCAGTTGTTTTAATATGTCTTGCATGTGGTAAAAATACAATTTAATTAAAATAAATCATTTTTAGACCACAAAGAAAATCCATACATCATAATTATGAAAGACATTCTAGGACAAGCCCTTTTAGATTACCAAAACGGAAATTACACCGAAGATATTATTACCTCTACAAATATTTCTGACGAAGATATACTACCTATTCCCTACTTGTTTCGTGAATTTAAAGACATGCCTAAATTAGAACAAAAAGCTCTAAAATTAGTTAAAGGTCATGTATTAGACGTTGGTTGTGGTGCTGGCGGACACAGTTTGTATCTTCAAAACAAAGGTATAATTGTAAAATCTATAGATATTTCTGAAGGCGCTATTTCTGTTTGTAATACACGAGGCGTTAATCATGCTGAAGTGGCTTCTATATTAGATATCACCGAGCAATTTGACACCATTTTATTACTGATGAATGGAACAGGTATATTTGAGAAGTTAAGCTACGTGACTAAATATTTATCGCATTTAAAATCGCTTTTAAAACCTAAAGGTCAGATTTTAATTGACTCATCAGATATTCAATATATGTATGAAGATGAAGATGGCGGGTTATGGATAGATACAAACGCGAATTACTACGGCGAACTCGATTACTACATGAGTTATAAAGGTGTAAAAGAAACGCCTTTAACCTGGTTGTATTTAGATTTCGAAACATTAAAGAATGCCTGCCTTACTGTAGGTTTAAACTGTGAGAACGTACAAGAAGGCGAGCATTTCGATTATTTAGCTAAGCTTACTCTTAACGAATAGCGTAACCTTTTGCTTCTAACTTATCGTTAACCGTTTTATAAATCTCACCACACCAAAAATCTGAAATAACTTGCATTTGTTCTTTCATATCCGATTGTGAATCTACAATCTTTTTTCCGGTGGAGGTTTTGTAAAAATTATCGATTTGCTTCTTATCTTTTTTCGTTAAGGCACTCGGATTTTTAATCATGGTTTGCCCAGCTTGAGAAGCATATAATGCATTCATATTCTCGATATCTTTAAGAGTAAAAAAATCTGAATATGCAGTAACCAATTTACCGTTTACAGTTTTCATAGCTTCAGGTTTTAAGGCTTTGAATTCTGTCCACTCCTCTGAAGGAATATCGTATTTTATGTATTGATCCTGAATTTGTTTAAAACAGGTATTAAAGACTGTTTCGTAGAAGGCTGTAGTGCCATTACTTTGTAGACATTGTGTTGCAGCAGTGGTATACGCTGCTGTTTGAGCATACGTATTTACAACACTAAATAGTATACCAATACATAAAAATAGAACAGATTTCATAAAAAGTAGGTTTGGGGTTTATTGAATTAAATATAGTAAAAAAATATAAATCAATATTTTAAACCCCTTCTTATTACCTGACTAAATTATAGTTCTAGAAATCGAATTGAAATGTCGCTCCACCCAACACTTGAAACCCTTGTAAATTATAATTATCCCAGTGCTCGTAATTTTGAGCAGTTAAATTATTAAGTTTCACAAAAACGGTAAACGCATTACTTACATTATATCCACCATTTAGGTTTAAATCGAAATAACCTTTTACGTCAATAATTTCTGATGTTGTTGTTGTTCCTGTTTGTAATAGGTTTTGGTCTTTACGTTCGCCAACATAGAAAAAGTTAGCTCCTGCAAACCATTTGTAATCGGACACATAGTCTCCGAACAAAGATCCTTTAATGCTTGGTAAATTCCACGCTTCTTCTTCTAAAGTGGTGTGGTAATTATTGTATTCTGCTCTAAATCCGATTTTTAAATTCTTATTCATATCAGCATTTACTTCTAGTAAAGCTTGTAAGGTATTAATGTCGTCGTAAACCACTTGAAATGAGTTTCCGTATTTATAATTTGTAGACCCCGCCATACTATCTCCTGTTGCTGGAAATGGATTCTTCATAAATAAAAACTTATCATCCTCTGATGAATACCCGACCTTTACATTATAACTGATGTTATTAGTAAATTTCCCTAACATACCTGCATAAACATTAAAATTATTATCTGTAGGTTTTACATTAATACTAGGAGACAAAAACGGATTAGTATGCACAAAATCTCGGTATGTATTCTGAATAACATCTCCAGTAAATCCGCCATAAGCAATAAGTGCATCGTCTACAATCCTGTAAGAACCAGTTAAATTTGGAAACAGATAAAAATTACTTTCTGTACTATCCATTCCTAACATATAATACATAGATACACTTACATTTAATGTATAGTCGTCGCGTCTAATTTCATAACTTGGAGAAACTCCAAGTAGCAGGTTACCGTATTCTGGAAGACGGCTGTTGGCATATGTAGTTCCTGCTTGACCACTAAAATACTCGAACCTTACATCTGTATTAATTTCTTCGTCCATAACAGGTAAGTTTACTGTACCATCGAAATCTAAATGAGTTTCGCCAGAATCAAAATTATCGTAAAAACGTCTTAAGGTTAAACTTGCCGATCTAATATAAGTATAGTCGTATTCTACATCTCCTTCTAAGTACAAATCGTAATAATTATGCTCTACGTCTTTGTTTTTATTTTTACTTATATTATATCGGTCGTCTACACCATACCAATTGTATTCCTGAGCTTTTAATCCTCCACGAACACTCCATGTTAAATCTCTCTGTCTGTTAATGTAGTCTAGTTCTACTTTCAATTTTGAGAAAGAATCATCTAAAACCTCATCTTCAATTCCGTCCTTAGATTTATCTAGGGCAAACCGTGCTCCAAAAGAACCAATACGATTAAATTCTTTAGACGCATTTAATTCTGTTTGAAGATTCCCGTAAGACCCATAACCAAAATTAATATAGTTATCGTAAACAGGTGTCGGTTTTTCTTGCTCGACTACTGCTGCTTTCCCTTTAGTTGGAATGTATGTAGACGCCACAGGAACAGATAAGATACTGTAATCTATTTCTTTTTTCTGAGTTGTTGCATCATCGTCTAAGGTAGGAGTCGATTTTAATTTAAAGGCATCAGAAATTGTTGGTGTATACGGTTTAACCACGTTTATCACATCTGTTTGAATTGTATCTTTCTCTTGGGAAAAAGTTAGATTTATCCCACATAAAAACACGATAAATGTCAATATATATTGAAATTGCTTATACATATTATAAGTAGATTTTATTACTGTATTTATTAATCTTGGGTTTGTATTGAGGAATTGGTTTTAGCCTGCTCCTTTTTAATTTCAGACAACTGAGTATTCGCATCTAAAATAACATCATCAAACGTTTTAAAGTTTTCAATTACACTTTCTAAAATATAGGTCGCTTGAAAAGCATCGCCCAACTCTTTGTAATTCATTGCCATTATTACCAACCCTTTTGCACTATAATACTTATAACTTGAGTAATCTTTTGCTAAACGCTGAACTATAGCATTCGACTCTTCAAAATAAGCATCTTTATGTTTAAAATAAGCATTATAATACAACGCTTCTGCAGCTGTTTCTCCAGTCGCTACTTTACTTACATCTTCATATGCTTGTTGTGCACGCGCCATGTCTTTAGAATTAAAAGCAGACCTTGCAATAATTATATTGGCATCACTTTTAATTTTGTTATCTATAGTCTCATTAGCTAATACTTTTTCGGCATAACTTACAGCACTTTTATATTTACTTAACTGATAGTTAGCTTTCATTAAGTTAGATTGAGCAAACACCACATTTTGAGGAAAAGTAGCTTCAGACTCTAAACGTTCTAACACAGGTATTGCATCAATCCAGTTTTTACCATCTAAATAACTCTGAGATAAACGTTTTAAAGCCTCTTCTGTAAACTCACTGCTTTGCGCGTCTACCACTGCTTTGTAATGTGGTGTAGCATTTACTTTTAAACCTTTACTGTAATATAATTGTGCTAAATAAAAATGAGCTTGGTTGGCATGTAACCCGTTTTTAAATTGATTTAAATATCCATTAAACTGCTTTATCGCGGCATCGACATCGTTGTCTAAATATCTTTTTTCTGCAGCTTCATAAGTTGAATTATCTAAATCGGCATCTGTTACATTTACATAATCTAATGTTTTTACCCAACTGGCATAGGTATCTACTTCGCCCATATCTATATATATTAAACGTGCTGTAGATACTGCTTGAATTGCTTCTGGTGAACCTGGATAATTTGCAGCTACCGTTTTAAAACGTTCGATTGCCTTTTGATTTTCGTTATCGTTATAAAAAATAAGTCCTTCTCTTAACATCGCTTTAGGTGTTAAGGAACTCATTCTGTACTCTGAACTTAACTGATTATACATGGCAACAGCCCTGTCTTTATCGTTAGATTTGTTATAAGCATTTCCTAACTCGTACATCGCATCGTCTCTTAATTTCGATTTTGGATATACTTTTACAAATTGTTCTAATTCTGAAACTTTTGTCTTAGAATCTCCTGCATAACCATAACTAATGGCTTTTTGAAATGCAGCATAATCGGTTTCTATTTCTCCTAAATTAATAGCAGCATCGTAAGCTTTAATAGCCTGACTGTATTTACTAGACACAAAATAACCATCGGCAAGACGTAAATAAGCATCATTTAACTTGACTTGATCCTCTGTATAATTCTGAGTGAATGCATTAAAATATTCTGTAGATTGGCCGTTATCTTTTTGCTTAAAATAAGCATAACCTAAGTTATAGTCTACAATTTTTCCCTCTTCGGTATTGGTACTTGCAAACTGTTTAAAGGCTTTATAATCGGTTATTGCTTCTGCATAATTATTTAAATTATAATTACATTCGCCTTTCCAAAAGTTGGTTCGTGCTGTATATTCTGGGTTGATTTGTTCTTTTAAAGCAAGTTCGAAAAACGTTAAGGCTTCTGTATAATTTTCTTCCTCGACAAGTTCTAGACCTCTATAAAACGCCACTTTTTGATACGCTTCTTTACTAACTGCGTCTTTCTTACTTTCAAGTAATTTTAATGCTTCACCGTAATTTTTAGATGTTATATAAGAGTCGACCAGTAACCCTTCAACCTCCATTCGGTTTGTTGTTTCTGGATATTTCGTTAAATAACTCGATAACACCTTAGGAACCGACTCGTAAGGGTTTCCTATATCGTAACTAATTTTAGCATAATTGTACCAAGCATCCTTCTGAATTTCTGGAACAAATTCCATCTGAGATGCATTTCTAAATGCATTTAACGCTTCGGTTTTTTTATTCAACTTAATATAACTCTCTCCTAAGTGGTAATAGGCATTTTGTGCCACTCCATTATTACCGCTAATAATTTTATTAAATTCAGAAATAGCACGATCATAATCACTTTGTTTATAATACGCATAACCTAATAAGTAATAATCGGTGTTGCTCCACTTCCCTCTTTTTCCGTCATACAGACTTAAATACGGAATGGCTTCATCGTAATTTCCTAAATTAAAATAACTCTCTCCTATTATTTTATTCAACTCCGATTCTTCATCTCGAGTACTATACGGAATTTGTTCTTTGGCTAATGCAATCGCCTCTTCAAAATTCCCAAGTTTAAAATTTAAATCGGCTTTAAAATAAGACAGTTTCTCTTTATATTTTGCTTGGTTTTGTACTTGATCAAAATATTGATTGGCCTGACCTGCATCGTCACTTTGGTAAGCCATATAACCAATATAATATTTTGCTTGTGCACCATACTCACTCGAATTTTCTACTCGAGTTAAATATTTTTGTGCATTGCTATAGTTTTTGGTTACAAAGGCAGTATACCCTTTATTGAAATAATAGGTATCTTTTTCTAAAACGGTTAACGAGCGTTCATCTACACGATCATACCATTTTTTAGCATGCGCATATTTTCCGTTTTTAAAATAATAGTTTGCAACATCTACGTAAGCAGAGTTTCGTTTCGGACTTGTAGGATATTCCGTGACAAAGTCTTCAACTAATTCATCAGATTTTAACTGATTTAACCGAATAGCTGTACTTGCTATATAGTAAGCACACTCAGACTGCATCACCTCTTCCTTAGTTTCCTTCTGTATTGCGGTAAAAATAATTTGCGATGCTAAATACTGTCTGTTATTATATAACGCGAGGGCTTTTTGGTAATCGGCTTGATCGTTGGTATAAATTGCTGTTCGCTGGGCAAACACCTGTCCGCTCGCAACTATAGCTAATAAAAATAATACAATGTTACTTCTAGTCATTAACCTTAAGTTTTATTTAAATCAAAGATAATTTAATCTAAACCCTATAACGAAAATTAAGGGCAATAATTATAGATTAATATGCAAATATTATTAAAAAAAAGCAATCGAACAGTGTTTTATAAGTAATTATAAAATGATACATTTACAATGTAATTAAAACGCATTATTCTTATGTCGCAAACTGTTCTCCAATTAAACGATGTTTCTATATTTCAAGGCGATAGTCTTGTACTTTCTAATGTAAATGTTGAAGTATTTAAAGGAGATTTCGTTTATCTTATTGGAAAAACCGGAACAGGAAAAAGTAGTTTTATGAAAACGCTTTACGGCGATTTACCCTTAACTCAAGGGGAAGGTAGCATTGTCGATTTTAATTTGCGCACATTAAAAGAAAAAGAAATCCCCTTTTTAAGACGGAAGTTAGGAGTGGTTTTTCAAGACTTTAAACTTTTAGTAGACAGAAACATTATAGAGAATTTAAGTTTTGTTTTAAAAGCTACGGGTTGGAAAAATAAATCTGAAATGCAAACGCGTATAGATGAAGTTCTAGAAAAAGTAGGCATGAAAACTAAAGGATTTAAATTTCCCCATGAACTTTCTGGAGGAGAACAACAGCGTGTTGCAATTGCTCGTGCCTTACTAAACGACCCTGAACTTATTCTTGCCGATGAGCCAACTGGAAATTTAGACCCACAAACGAGTATTGAAGTTATGAAAGTACTTCAAGATATTAATAAAAATGGAAACACCATTTTAATGGCGACTCACGATTACGCGTTACTTTTAAAATACCCAAGCAAAACGTTAAAGTGCGATAACAATCAGCTTTTCGAAGTGGTACAACGTAAAAATTAGGTCACTCGTTTATAATGGGTCGTTTAATACTATAAAACAACTCCCTTTTTGCAATTTTTTTTATAAAACCTCGTTCTACATTCAAGTCTAGAACACCTTTCACTACATGTTATCTGTATTAATTCCTGTTTATAACTATGACGTTGTTGATTTAGTGCAGAACCTGCATAATCAACTCATGGCATCTCAAACTCCTTTTGAGATTATTTGTTTAGACGATGCATCGCAAACAGAATGTATTTCAGTAAACAGTAATATTGAATCTTTAGCATATACTACTTTTTTAAAATCATCAGAGAACAATGGTCGTACCAAAACACGGCAATTACTTTGTGAGGCGTCTACATTTGAATGGTTATTATTTATAGATGCAGATACGCTTCCGGTGACAGAGACATTTATTTCAAATTACTTGGAGTTTATTTCATCTGAACACGAAGCCATTTTCGGTGGTTTTTCTTATCCTAAAACTCCACCTCCACAGCATAAAATATTAAGATGGAAATATGGACGCACTAAAGAAGCGGTTGATGCTTCAATTAGAAATAAAACCCCATATAAAGTCGTTATTTCTGCTAACTTTTTAATAAAAAAATCTGTTTTCAAAAGCATTAACGGACAAATAGACTGTAAAGGTTATGGCTTAGACAATTATTTTGGAGCACTTCTTAAAAGCGAAAAGATAAACGTATTCCATATAAATAATGCAGTGAATCATCTTGGTCTTGAAAACAATGAGATGTATTTAAATAAAATGACATCTGCAATTCAGATGCTTATAAAACTTGTGGATGAAAATAAAATACAGAATCACGATAATGACCTACTCACTTTATTTTCGTTTCTTAAAAAGACAAAATTAAATGTTATCTTTTCTAAGATTTATAAAGCGTATAATTTACAAATGAAAAACAATTTGGTGAGCAGCAACCCTTCTATCAACTTACTGCAATTTTATCGTATATCTTATATGTGTTATGCCAACTTAAACTCGTAACACATGCAGCCTTTTTTTTCTATAATTATACCGCTTTACAACAAGCAGAAACATATAACAAACACCATTAGTTCTGTTACAAATCAAAGCTTTAAAGATTTTGAAGTTATTATCATTAATGATGGCTCTACAGATCAAAGTTTAGCATTGGTTAATACCATAACAGATTCAAGACTTAAAGTATATAATATTACAAATCACGGTGTGAGTTATGCCAGAAATTATGGCATTAAAAAAGCAAATTCAGATAATATCGCACTATTAGATGGGGATGATTTTTGGCATACAGATTATCTTAAAACCATGTATAATCTAATTAAAAAATTTCCTGAGGAAGCTGTTTTCTCTTGCGCAATAGCACATCATTATAGCAGTAAAACATCGACTGTTCCATATAATTTTAAACTCGATGACAACGTAGAGGTTAAAAATTATTTTAAAAACAGTGTAAGACATAGTTTGCTATCTAGCTCCAGTATTGTTTTTAAAAAAGCTATACTTTCTAAAACAGATTGGTTTGATGAATCCTTAAAATCGGGAGAAGATACAGATATGTGGATTCGTATTGGAATCAATTATCCTATTGTTTTTATTGCTAAAGTATTAGTCTATTATGTGTATGACGATTCTAGTTTGTCCAACACATCTTTTGATATAACATATAAACCTAAATATGATAACTATTTATCTGAAGAAAGCAAAAATAGAGATGTGAAGATCTTTATAGATAAAAACAGGTTCTCGATGGCTATTTTAAGTAAATTAAATGCGAATACATCGGCCTATAATTTTTATAGAACACACTTAGATGTTGGCAATTTAAAAACGAGTCAAAAAATATTATTATTTTGCCCAGCTTGGCTTTTAAAGGTACTTTTAAAGCTAAAGGCACTAAGCGGAAAGAAAGTTTACTTTCCACCTTTAAACGCTAAAAACTCAGGATAGTCTCGAATATATTCGGCTTCTTCAAACTCTGTAGATGCTAAAACCAAACACACCGAACCTGAAGAAAAATTCTCAAGCTCGCGCCAAATTCCAGTAGGAATTAAAAGCCCTTTATCTGGTTTGTTAAGCACAATACGCTCTTCAGTTATACCATTTTTAATAACGACTTCAAAACTTCCGCTTAAAGCAATCAATAAAGACACTTGCTTTTTATGTGCATGTCCTCCTCTATATGCATCACTAGGCACATCGAATAAATAATAGACACGCTTAATTTTAAAAGGAATACTATCTTTTTCAATTACGGCCAAATTACCGCGTCTGTCTTTAATTTTCGGTATATCTATAATTCTGACTAACATGTATTTTATCTATTTCTCCACTAGCTTAAAGAGCTTTGTACGTTTTTATGCCTTGTAAACCCATTTTATATTTATAGGGTATTTCATTGCACTTAATATCGTTCGCTTTCCAAGCATAAAGCACATACTTTACTAACCAAATGTAACTTAAATTACCTATAAAACGCTGCCTTAAAGCTGTTTTTGCAAAAAAAGCATTATCGCTTCCCATTAACACACCCGAACTTAAATTAGGATGCATAACAATTAATTTATTAAGATGTATCATTTTTAAACCAATATCGAAAGCATTTCTTAAGAACACATATTCTGTGGCTCCCTTAAATGTTGACCCTACGCCAAAATGGTGATTAAAATACACTTCATGGGCTTTATAAACCTCACGTTTAAATGATATAACCCAGGTAAAAATTTTCATAAGCGATTTTTTAGAATGCTCACCTTCGGGGTAGTAGTTTGTATAGCGTTGACCTTGTTCGTTTATCGCTTCAAAAGAAATCATATCTGCATCCTCATGTTCTTGATGTGCACCCAGAATAGTTTCCTCCAAACCTTTTTCATACACAATATCATCATCAGACATTAATAACACATCACCAATTGCCAATCTAATAGCTAAATTCCGACTTGCAGGAGAACCTCTTTCAAAAGAATTAACAACGCGTATATTGGCATAATTGGACGTTAATAATTTATCTTCTGTAGTTTGGTTTACAATGAGAATATTGAAAGTAGAAAAATGCTCATGTATAAACATTTTTTCTAAAAAGAGTAAATCAGTTCGAAACATTGTTGAAATTAAAATTTCTAATTTCAAATGTTTATTATTGATATCATGCATTATTTTCAATTATGTTTGTAAAATTACAAAAAGAAAAACTACGCCACCGTTATCATGCTTAGAAATCCGTTAGTAACTGTTATCTGTTTATGCTATAATCATGAGCGTTTTTTAATTGAAGCATTAGAATCTATTAAGAATCAAACGTACGGTGAAATTCAAATTATTATTACCGACGATGCCAGCCAAGATAACTCTGTTCAACTTATAAAGCATTGGATAAAAAACAACGACGCTCTATTTATTGAAAACAAAACAAATATTGGTAATACAAAATCTTTTAACACAGCATTACAACATGCAAAAGGCGAATATATTGTTGATTTAGCTACAGACGACATTCTATTACCCAATTTTATAGAAAGTTTAGTTTCAAAATTTAAGACCTCAAAATATAAGAATCTTGGTGTTGTATTTTCTAATGTAGAACTTATTGAAGAGAACGGAGCTCACAAATATTACCTATACCCTATTAATAACGATTTTACTGCAAAAACAAAACCTGTAACAGGGAACATTTATTCACGGTTACTACATAGCTACTTCTTGAGTTCTGCCTCTATATTAATGAAGACAGATGTCTTAAAATTGTTAGGTGGTTATGATGAAAATCTAATGTACGAAGATGTCGATTTTTGGTTTAGATCCTCTAGAATTTACGACTATGATTATGTCGATAAAGTACTTGTTAAAAAACGCGTGGTTTCGGATTCTTTAGGTACAAATTTCAAAAAAAAGAACCGTCGGAAATTTGGAGAATCAACGTACATTATCTGTAAAAAAGCCTTCAATATGAACGAAAAAAAATCGGAACACAAGGCCTTACAAAATCGCGTAATATATGAGTTAAAGTTAGCTCTTAAAAACAGAGATTTGGTTACTGCATCACATTTTTTAAGTCTAGCATTTAAAATACAGCTTAAAATAACACTATAAACCTGAGTGTAACTAAATCAAGATAGATGGTAAAATACTCGTCTATTTTCAGTCTTTTTTCTCCTCGTCTTCTTCCTCTACAGCGATTTCATTTTCTGGTAAAACTCCGAATAAAGACGTACTAAAAATTAGTAAAATAATACCATAATACATAACGTATGTTACAAAGTGAGCTATAGTTGCCCCTTTAACTCCATACAGATCTATAAAATACATACTTGTTAAATACAGTATTAATACAGAAAATGCTTCTGTTATAATATAATGCCAGAACATCTTTTTTGCCAAGAATTGATAGGATATAATTATAGACAGTACTTTTACAAAGTCTCCTAAAAGTTGCCATAAGAACAAGTCTTCTACCGGTTTAAATTCTTCGGTAAAAACGATTGCAACAATAAAACGTCTCAGTAAAAAAATCACCAATAACCCTAATCCAAATACAGGAACTATGGTTTTATAAAATCCGAAAACCTCTTCCCTAAACTCTTTTACGTTATCTATTTCGGAGAATCGAGGTAGGATGTAAAGCGACATTAAAGAACTTACAAACATTAAATAATACTTAGAAATTCTAACCATGGCTTCCCAGAACCCTGCATCCTTATACCCAATATTATCTATAATATAATTTCTAATGGAAATAGCTACAATAGGGAGTACAATAGCAGAGAACAGTGCCATAGTAGAATACGACCCTAAGAATTTTATATACTTAGAACTTACTTGGCTGGATTTAATTAGCGGAATTAAACTACGCTGATTAATAACTCCAACAAAGGTGATTAGAAAGATGATAGATTCTGAAATTACTACCGAAATTAATGCCCCATCTATACGATTCTGATATATTAAAATAAGTGTAATCGAGGCTCCTAAAATCTGCCCAATAATATTAATTATGAGCAACATTTTATACTTCGAAAATCCATTCATAATGGAAAATGCGAACATATTCATCGAATAAAAAGGCAATGCTATTGCCAGTACCCGAATAACGTAGGCATAATCGTTATAGGTTGGAAATATTAAGGTATTTATATATTCGGCATTATAATAACAGATAAAGGAGACGAGTATGGTAGAAATAAAACCGAGATAAAACGACGTCGATAAGGTTTTTGTAAGCTCTACAGTATTGTTTTTAAATTCTGCTATATATTTAACAACACCACTATACATACCAAGTACAGCAAAAGATTGTATAGAACTTACTAAATTTCTTAAATTCCCTATTAAAGCTAAACCTTCAGGACCAATAAAAATGGCAATAGCTTTAGAGGTTAAAAACCCTGTAATGATTTTAGTAATTACCGAGGCCGAATTTAAAGACGCGACCTTAATTAAAACATTATCGTTAATAAAATTTATTATCCTTTTCAATCAATACCCGTTTAAAACATTTATTAAATAATCCACATCCTCTCCTTCCATAACAGGGCTTATTGGTAAACTCACAACTGTTTCATGAATTCGTTCTGTTACAGGAAGTCGTAAATCATTGAAATTGCTTAGTGCCTCTTGTTTATGGGGAGGAATTGGGTAATGAATTAAAGTTTCTATGTTGTGCTTTTTAGCATAGTCCATAAAGTCTTTTCTATTAGCTACCCGAATTACAAAAAGATGAAAAACATGCGCTTTCAAATTCGAACATAAAGGTAGTATTATTTTGCTATTATTGACATTTGAAAGGTAGCGAATTGCTATTTTTCGTCTTAAGTCATTATCTGCATCTAGATGCTTCAGTTTCACACTTAAAAATTGCGCTTGAATTTCATCTAATCTAGAGTTACAACCTACAAAATCATTAACATATTTAGACGATGTACCATAGTTTCTCAGTTTTCTAATAATTTCTGTTAATTCGGAATCGTTTGTGGTTATTGCTCCTCCATCGCCTAAAGCCCCTAAATTTTTACTCGGATAGAAACTAAAAGCTGCAGCATCGCCTAAATTCCCTGCTACTCGTCCATCTTTATATAACGCGCCATGAGCTTGTGCGGCATCTTCAATAATCAATAAATCATTCTGACTAGCAATGTTTTGAATCTCATCCATTTCAGCCAACTGCCCATACAAGTGAACCACGAGAATGGCTTTAGTTTTAATCGTTATACGGGACGCCATATCTAATACAGACATGTTATAGGTTTCTATATTAGGTTCAACAAAAACTGGTTTTAATCCAGCTTGTAACACCCCCAAAACACTAGCTATAAATGTATGCGCAGGCACTAAAATCTCATCACCTTTCTTTAATTTTCCTAATGCTATGTAAGATTTTAATATAAGCGTTATGGCATCTAAACCATTCCCTACTCCAACAGTGTGTTTTGTCCCACAATAAGCCGCAAAATCATTCTCGAAAGTAGACAAACCATTTCCTAGAATATAGTGTCCTGAATTTAAAAATGCCTTAAACTTTAATTGGAATTCTGCATCGAACCGTGCATTTATTTTATGTAAGTCTAAAAATTTAATCATAATAAAACAGCATCCAAAAGTGTAAAATTCCTTGTGTCTAAACTATAAAAATCTTGAATAACTGTTCGTGCACCAAAACCTTCTTTCCAGAATTGTAATCCTGCATTTAATTGTTTCCCATCATTTTCATTAGAAGTCCCAAAATCGAAATACAATTTATCTTTAAATACCTGCTCAATTAAGTAAGCATGAAGCACATCTAGGCTGCCCAAAATATTTTTTGAAGCATTTCCAGATATATATTGAGAATGAGCCACATGTTCTGTTTCAAAAATAGTGGTGCCAGCTACAAGTTCTTCTTCATGATAGACATTAAATTGCCGAATATGTTTAGGGAATTTAGATTTTAACAACATTATTTCTTCTAAACTATGCACAGGTTTAGCATCATGTTTATCTATTAAATTCGGGATAAGAATGGTATTCCAGAAATCATCTAAACAATCCACCTCTTTAATTTGTAAACTATGTTTTTTTGCCCGCTTACATCCTTCTAATCTGTTTTTTGAAAATGGAATCGGCGCTTTTAAATTAATCACTGAAAGCGAATCACGACGATATAAATCAGCTTTTAATAAAAACATAATATACAACAACTCATCGTTTGGTATTGCTGAATATATGGATGGCAACGTCTTTAAGTTTAAAGTTAAAACCCCTTCTCGAGAGAGCCACTGCAAAACAGTTTTAACTATTTCGAAAACAACTTGAAACTTTAATTCGTCCTCAAATAATAATCCGCCATATGTTAAACCTTGATGAGAATAAAGTATATCGTCTTTTCTATTTGCAGGTAAAACCGCTATTAATTTTTCCTTTTTAAAGACCATTAAAGAGTAGTCTTCAAACCTATCTTTATGGTAGTCCATAAAATTACGGTGAAACAAAAAAGTACCATTTTTTGACTTAGAAATAAAAGCATTCCAAAGTTTAAAATATTGATGAGTATAACGAACTACGTTAATTTGATTCATAAAATAAAAATACGTTTTATTGCCTAAGTATACTATCTATTCGTTTTGAAAATTTCTCTGCACCTTGACTATTTAAATGATCAGCATCCAGGAAATCTTGTTTACCAAAACTCTTCTCTTCTAAAAAATTAAAATATGTGCAATTAGCGAATTTATTCTGCATAGATTTCCCTACCAAAAGTGTGCTATCTAACTGAACAGCATCTAAATGCTTAACATAACTGGCATAAGCCGGCATAGTAATTAAAACCACTTTTACGCCCTTTTTATTGCATTTAATAATTATGTTTTCTAAATGCTTTACATTATCTAAATAAAAATCGTTGTTTACAACTGTATGTTTCTCAGCAATTCGGGCACCTATCTCTTCAATATCAATTTCCGTGTTGTGTGATCTTGCCTGAGACCAGCCTGAATTACCTATACGCTCTGAAGTTTTATTTAAAATATAATAATTATAAATCCGTTCTAAGTTATGTTTAAGCTTAACACTTAAAATTTCGAAATTATATATTGGTTTTACGTTTAAATCTATATCTGTATAAACCTGATAATCTTTTAATCTCCAAACTTCGTCACCGTGTTTTAACTGCTCAAAAAGCGTGGTATAGGACAATCTTAAAACAACCGTTTCTAAAGCCTTTAAGTTGTCTAATTTCTGATTAACAATTTCGTAATCAATATCTATGGTTTGCGATACATTTCCGTAATTAATAGCCTCCTCACTTAAAAACTCAGGGTTAATGCCATAAAGCACATGTGAGCTTCCTAAAAGCAGTGTTTTAATACTGTCTTGGTGTGTGTTTAAATATTCTGATTTAACCTGATAAGCATTTGGAATATGCCGTAATAAAACTTCCATAATACATACAGCCACCATAATAGGTAGTATAAAAAGTAAAAACAGATTAAGGAAGTGTTTCATTTAGAATTGAAAATAAATAAATTGTTGTGGCTTCGCGTAAAAATAAAAGATACAGAATACAAGAACGTAATAAAAACACCATCTATATAACCGTTTCCAATTACTTCCTAATGTTTCAATCGCATATTCATTTGTTTTCCCAAACCATTCTATACTCATAAACACAATAATACCTAAGAAAACGGCAACTGCATTTGTTCTTTGAGCAAATTCTGGTATTGAAAATAAAGAGCTAGAAAATATTTTACCAAGATATCCAATTGCAATATTTAAATCGTCTGCTCTAAAAAAAACACGTACAAGCACTAAGAATGTAAATGTTTTTAAAATACCAAATGCTGTTCTTACACTCGGCACTAACTTATTAGTTTCAACACTTCTATTTTTAGATTTCTTTCGCCCCCAAATAATTAAAGGTAAAAAGTGTAAAGCGTTTATAAAACCATACACTATAAATTTCCATGCGGCACCATGCCAGAGTCCGATTACCAAAAAAATTAAAATTGTGTTTCTTATTTGAAATAATTTAGTTCCTCTGCTACCGCCCATTGGAATATAAAAATAATCGCGATACCAAGTGGTTAACGAGATATGCCAACGCCTCCAAAACTCGCCTATATTTTTAGAAAAATAGGGAAAAGCAAAGTTCTTAGACAAATTAAATCCGAATAATCTTGAAACACCAATGGCAATATCTGAATAGCCTGAGAAATCACAATAAATTTGAATGGTAAAGAAAAAGGCACCTATTAACAGTGTACTTCCTGAATAAACTTCATGATTCCCGAAAAACTCATCAACAAAAATGGCACAATTATCTGCAATTACCATTTTTTTAAACAGTCCCCAGAGCACTTGTTTTAAACCGTCTACGGCTTTATCAAAATTGAACTTTCGTTCCACTTCAAACTGAGGCAATAAATCTCTAGCGCGTTCTATTGGACCTGCAACCAACTGCGGGAAGAAACTAACAAAAGCCATAAAACTAACGAAGTTCTTAGTTGATTCCAATTGCTTTCTATAGATATCTATGGTATAACTTAATGTTTGGAATGTATAAAAACTGATGCCAACAGGCAGAATAATATTTAAGGAATTATAGCGTAAATCGGCACCAAACAATGTAAAGGCTAGAACAAAATTTTCTAGAAAGAAGTTATAGTATTTAAAAAAGCCTAGCAAGCCTAGATTTACAGCAACGCTTGCCCATAATAATATCTTTCTTTTAAAATTATCTTGTTGTTTAGAAAGTGCTATCCCAATGGAATAATCTACCGCAGTACTAAAAAATATTAATGAAAGAAAACGCCAATCCCACCACGCATAAAAGATATAGCTTGCAACGACAATGAATATATTTTGAATGCTTAATTTAGTATTGCAAACAAACCAATACAGTATAAATACTATTGGTAAAAAAACTGCAAAATCTAAGGAGTTAAATAGCATAACATAATATCTCGCAATGTTTCAAACATAGATTACAAAAAGTATCTAGATAGAAGAACATTAAGATGTTGAAACGTTTAAATTAAACAGCGAATATAAAATTTTTAGTGTTTCGTATGTCATTACGTCTACCATCATTTTAATTTGATACTATGATTTGTTTTATTTTTTCTTCAGAAATAAGTAATAGAAGTTAATTAAAATTATAGCACCGTTCGTTATTACAATTGGCCAAGATGTTTCTAACATAAATCCATAGACCACAAAAAGCGCACACCCTAGTGTATTTATTACTCTAAGCTTTACAACATCTTTCATTGTAAACGAAATAAGCAATACTAGAGATGCTAAGTAGCCTACCCATTCTGTTACCGAAATACCTAAAACCTCCATAGAATCATCTTTTTAAAACATTAACAAAACAAAAAAGAGGAACCCTTTGTAAGGATTCCTCTTTAAATATATTGATTTTCTGATATTAACTGCAAGCAGTCAACAAAAAATTAAATAATTTTATTTCTTTTACGCTCTACTTCTGTTAAGTGAATTTTACGTAAACGTAAGAAGTTAGGTGTAACTTCTACATACTCATCTTTCTGAATATATTCTAAAGCTTCTTCTAAAGAGAATTTAATTGCAGGAACAATTTTAGCTTTATCATCTGCTCCAGACGAACGTACGTTACTTTGCTTTTTAGCTTTAGTAATGTTAATGTTCATATCGTCTTGACGAGAGTTTTCTCCAATAACTTGACCTTCGTAAATATCTTCACCCGGCTCAACAAAGAATTTACCTCTATCTTGTAATTTATCGATAGAATAAGGAATTGCTTTTCCATTTTCCATAGACACTAAAGATCCAGAAACACGACCAGGAATAGCACCTTTAACAGGTTGGTATTCTTTAAAACGGTGTGCCATAATAGCCTCTCCTGCAGTTGCAGTTAATAATTGGTTACGTAAACCAATAATACCACGAGAAGGGATTATAAATTCGCAAACCATACGCTCTCCTTTAGCTTCCATAGATAACATTTCTCCCTTACGTAATGTAACGAATTCTACTGCTCTACCAGAAACACTTTCAGGAAGGTCGATTGTTAATTCTTCCATTGGCTCACATTTAACACCATCAATTTCTCTAATGATTACTTGTGGTTGTCCAATTTGAAGTTCGTAACCTTCACGACGCATCGTTTCAATTAAAACCGATAAGTGTAATACTCCACGACCAAAAACCATGAATTTATCTGCACTTCCAGTTTCACCCAAACGTAATGCTAAGTTTTTCTCTAATTCTTTTTCTAAACGATCTTTAATATGACGAGATGTTACAAATTTTCCGTCTTTTCCGAAGAAAGGCGAATCGTTAATTGTAAACAACATACTCATTGTTGGCTCATCAATAGCAATTGTTTTTAATCCTTCTGGATCTTCAAAATCAGCAACAGTATCACCAATTTCAAAACCTTCAAGACCAACAATCGCACAGATATCTCCTGTTTGAACTTCGTCTACTTTTATACGTCCAAGACCTTCAAAAATATGAAGTTCTTTAATTCTATTTTTTACAACACTTCCATCTCTTTTAATTAAAGAAATTTGTTGTCCAACTTTAAGTTCTCCACGTGTTAAACGTCCAATCGCGATACGACCAGTAAATGAAGAGAAATCTAAAGATGTAATTAACATTTGTGTATTTCCTTCTGGAATTTTTGGAGCAGGAATATGTTCGATTACCATATCTAATAATGGTTCGATGTTTTCCGTCTGATTTTTCCAATCATCACTCATCCAGTTGTTCTTTGCAGAACCGTAAACTGTAGGAAAATCTAATTGCCATTCTTCTGCACCTAATTCGAACATTAAGTCGAATACTTTTTCATGTACTTCTTCTGGCGTACAGTTTTCTTTGTCTACTTTATTTACAACAACACAAGGTTTTAAACCTAAGTCGATTGCTTTTTGTAATACAAAACGCGTTTGTGGCATCGGCCCTTCAAAAGCATCTACCAATAATAACACACCATCTGCCATGTTTAATACACGCTCTACTTCACCACCAAAATCGGCGTGACCAGGAGTATCAATGATATTGATTTTTGTGTCTTTATAAATAACTGAAACGTTTTTAGAAGTAATAGTAATCCCTCTTTCACGTTCTAAATCATTATTATCAAGGATTAAATCCCCAGTGTTTTCGTTCTCACGGAATAATTGACAGTGGTACATAATTTTGTCAACCAAAGTCGTTTTACCGTGATCTACGTGTGCAATAATTGCAATGTTTTTAATATTAGCCATATATTTGATGCCTTATTTAAGCGTGCAAATGTACATTATATTTTTCTAGAATAATGATTATTATGTCATAAATTAATCATATAATAATCTAGTGACCTATTTATTTAATATTCATAGGGGTTCACATCAAAAATTATAGCTTACTAATTGTATATCAAATTATTAAAAATACATTCTATAATTGCCAAATACATAATTTAAGCACTTCTTTTCATGCTTAAAAAGCATATCAATAAAATTATTAGAAATAAACTGGTCTTTCGTCTACTAAAAAACATCTAATTCTTTTCGATAAATCATTTTAATTTGATTATCCCTAGATTCTCATTTTACAGCTTATATTTTACTCCTTATATATTAAGGTAGCATCTAACCTTTTTTACTACAGTTACAAATTGTTTTAAATTCCATTCCCTTTTTTTAACACAAACCTTAACAATATTCAGCATAAACTACTATGCATACATATTAAATAGCGTTTTAATTTTCCGTAACTTTGCAACCTAAAAAATTAATAGCATATGAAACTTTCAGATGTTCCTCAAATAAAATATACAGATTCTAATAACTTCTTTCTTCTATCTGGTCCTTGTGCCATTGAAGGTGAAGACATGGCTTTACGTATTGCCGAAAAGATTGTTTCTATAACAGATGATTTAAAAATTCCTTATGTATTTAAAGGAAGTTTTAAAAAAGCAAACCGTAGTAGAATTGATAGTTTTACGGGTATTGGCGACGAAAAAGCATTAAAGATCTTAAAGAAAGTTTCAGACACCTTCAACATTCCAACAGTAACAGATATTCACGAAATTTCTGATGCTGCCATGGCTGCCGAATACGTAGATGTATTACAAATTCCTGCATTTTTAGTACGTCAAACAGATTTACTTGTTGCCGCTGCAGAAACCGGAAAAGTAATTAACTTAAAGAAAGGACAATTTATGAGTCCTGAGGCTATGAAACACGCCGTACAAAAGGTAAAAGATTCTGGAAACGACAAAGCTTGGATTACAGATCGCGGTACCATGTTTGGATATCAAGACATGATTGTCGATTTTAGAGGCATCCCAACCATGCGCGAATATGCACCTACAGTTTTAGATGTTACCCATTCCCTGCAACAACCTAACCAATCTAGTGGTGTTACAGGTGGAAGACCAGATATGATAGAAACCATCGCAAGAGCCGGTATTGTAAATAACGTAGATGGATTATTTATTGAAACACATTTCGATCCTGCAAATGCAAAAAGTGACGGTGCAAACATGTTACATTTAGATCATTTAGAAGGTTTATTAAGCCATTTAGTGGCTATTAGAAAGACCATAACTGCCTTTTAAATTTAGACTCCCTTTTTAATGAACGTTAAAACTATTATATTTTTAATAGGAAGTATTCTATTGCCCTTATTAAACTTAAATGCTCAAACTACAGATACTCTAAAATACACCGCTTCTAATAAAGGAAAATTCTTTGTAAGTTGGGGAGGAAATAGAGATTACTATTCTAAATCGGATATCACTTTTACTGGAGATAATTATAATTTTACACTTTACGATGTAGATGCGCACGATAAACCTAAAGGTTGGCATATCGATTATATTAATCCTGTTAATATGACGATACCCCAAACTAATTTTAGAATGGGCTATTTTATTAGTGATCATTATGCCATAACAGTGAGTTTAGACCATATGAAATATGTAATGACTCAAAACCAAGTCGTTCGTGGTAATGGGTATATCGATATTCCGGATAATGAAGAAAGTGCCATTTACAACAACACTTTTAAAGACGACCCAGTATATTTAAGCGAAGGTTTTCTAACCTTCGAACATACCGATGGTTTAAATTATATACATACTGAACTTGCAAGATTCGATGATATTTCTAGCCTGTTCGGAATTACGAATACCGATGTTTTTCAAATTAATATAACTGAAGCTGTTGGTGGAGGTATCCTGTACCCAAAAACTAATGCCAAACTTCTAGTTTACGATCGTCACGACGATTTCCATATTGCTGGTTTCGGATTATCGGCAAGTGCAGGTTTAAACTTAACCTTCTTTAAACACTTTTTTATACAAGGCGATTTAAAAGGAGGCTTTATAAATATGCCAGATATTCGCACCACTATGAATCCTAGTGACCGTGCTTCACAACATTTTTTCTTTGGAGAAGCTAAATTATCTATTGGAGGAATTTTCAGATTATAATATTTAACTCATGAATTACTTAAAACATACATTATTACCGCTTATCTTTATTACAATTATTAGTTGTAACCAAACAAAAAAAGACACTACAATCACCACCACAGCTACGGAAAAAGCAGTAGATTCTATTGTAAAGAAAACAGCTAGTGCAACACAAATACACAATGCTATGCCATTTTTTAAGGCTTCAGGGACAACCGAAGACTGGACGCTTCAACTTACAGAAGACGCCATCCTTTTTTCTTATGCGTCCGAAAATCCAGAAGTTATTAGTTTTCCAATATCGAATCCTATACTAGCGGCAGATGCTAACGTAAAAGTGTATCGCGCAGAAACTGAATCTGCTCAAATTAAGATTCAAATTTCAATGACTGAATGCATCGATTCAAAATCTAAAACTCATCCTTATACGGTTTCTATAGACTACAAACCAAATACAAAAACTGAGTTTACCTTAGTTAAAGGTTGTGGTGAATATATTACAGATTATCGTTTACACGACATTTGGGTTCTTGAATCTATAAATGATGACATTGTCACTGTAGAACAATTCACAAAAGAATTGCCTAACTTAGAGATTAATACCAGCGAAAATACTTTTATGGGTTATGCCGGATGTAATACCATGCGTGGTTCTATTTTTTCTGAACAATCTAAAATTCGTTTTAAAGAGATTATAACCACTCGTAAAATGTGTTCGCCAACAAATAAAGAAGCTCAGTTTATAAAAGAATTAGAGCGAAGCATACAATTTAAAATTGAAAACCGACGCTTGTATTTATCTAATCCAGACGGGAACACACTAACCTTTAAAAAAGTAGATTAACTTATGGATATCTCAATTCGTCAAGCCACTGAAACCGATTTACCAGAAATAACTGCGCTTTTCAGAAACACTATTATCCACATAAATTCTAAACATTACAACGAAAAGCAAATTGAAACCTGGGCTTCTGGAGCGGATGAAACAGACTTGTGGTTAGAACGAATTCGTGACTTCTATTTTATTGTTGCCGAGAACGAAACAGAAATTGTTGGTTTTTCGTATTTAAAGAAGGGTTATTATTTAGATGGTTTGTTTGTACATAAAGACCATCAGCGCGAAGGCATTGCGTCTGCGTTGTTACGTACTATTGAGTCGCAAGTTATGGTAGAGGAATATCCAGAAATCCGATCAGATGTTAGTAAAACAGCACTGCCCTTTTTCGAAAACAAATATTACGATATCATTAAAAAACAGAAGAAAAACGTTAAAGGCGTGGTGTTCGAAAATTATATTGTTAAGAAAACATTATAGGCTATTTCTGCTTAGTCTTCAGTTTAATTTTTGAAGCAGACTTAAGCAATTCAACAAAGCGCATTTCATCTAAATCTTCTAATCTTTTTATTTGAATAGACCGTACGCGCTTTCTATTGTTGGCGTCTTGTAATTCTGGAAATTCAGTTTCTAAAAGCGCGCCATCCATAAAAACTACATCTACATAATCAGTGCCTCTTAATACATTTAAAAACACAAAAGACTTCTTGTTATAATAGTAAAACGGAAGTTTATAACTGTATTTTTCTTCAACATCCAAGGTTTTCATTATCACACTTCGTACATACAACATGATGGATTGATATGGTTCCGGCTGACGCAATATGTGTTCTTCGGCGGGTTTCATCTGATTTTATCTTCCTATTTAAAATACCAAGATAGTATTAACCGCTAAAACTCAAGGTCTACCAAACTCTTTTTTTGTTTTTATTTAAATTAATTATAAATAAGCTTTGATAATATGGTCCTCTAATATACATTTGTCGAAAAAATAATCCCTAATTAATAATAAGTCTAAATAAAAACAATGAAAATAGTATTCAGTTTTGCTGTATTCCTCCTAGCATCTTTTGTTATAAATGCGCAACAAATAATTGTAGACGGAACAGTTACAGATTCGGAAAACACACCCGTAGTTGGTGCAAACATTCTAATAAAAAACACAAGTAAAGGAAGCCAGACCGACATAGACGGTCATTTTAAAATTGAAATTGAAACAGGATCATACACTGCTGTGGTTTCTTACTTAGGATATAAAACAAAAGAAGTTCCATTTTCTGTATCCAATAGCAATATAACCTTACCAACTGTGGTATTATACGAAGGACAAGAAATCTTATCTGAAGTTGTTATAGATGGTAAGCGTCGTAATATGTTTGCGAGAAAACAAACGGCCTACGTGTCTAAATTACCTTTAAAAGATTTAGAAAACACACAAGTATATTCTACGGTAACTACAGATTTACTAGAATCTCAAATTACAACAAATTTCGAACAAGCTTTAGATAATGCTACCGGGATTCAGAAACTTTGGACCTCTACTGGACGTGGTGGAGATGGCGCTGGATATTATTCGTTACGCGGATTTAGTGTGCAACCGCAATTAGTAAATGGTGTTCCTGGATTAACAAACGGAACCATTAATGCGGCAAACATCGAACGTATTGAAGTTATTAAAGGCCCATCGGCTACGCTTTTTGGATCTTCAGTAAGTTCTTATGGCGGATTAATAAATGTGGTGACTAAAAAACCTTATAAAGGATTTGGCGGACAAGTCTCTTACACGGCTGGATCTTACGGATTAAATGTAATCACAGGAGATTTTAATACGGCTTTAGATAAATCTGAAAACATTTATTTCAGATTAAACACATCTTACCATACAGAAGATAGTTTTCAAGATGCTGGGTTTAGCAAATCATTTTTCGTTGCACCGTCGTTATCATATCAAGTAAATAATAAGTTATCGTTCTCTTTTTATGGTGAAATTACTCAGGCAGAAAAAACAAATCCAACCATGTTATTCTTAAGTCGTGCTGGAGCAATGCAATATGCCAACTTAGACGAATTGGGTTACGATAATAAAAAATCGTACACCAGTAATGCTTTAACTTTAGAAAATCCTACTCAGAATTACAGAGTCGAAATGGACTATAAATTATCTGAAGCTTGGAACTCGCAAACCTTAGTGTCTAGAAGTGTAACCTCTACTAAAGGATATTACACCTATTTATACGATTTAACTGGCGCTGGTACTTTTTCTCGTTACTTAAATAAACAAGATGCACTTACTAGAACGACAGATATTCAACAAAATTTTAATGGTGATTTTAAAATCGGGAACTTAAGAAACCGTGTGGTTATTGGTTTAGATTATTATACCGTAACTGGAATAGATAACGGAAGTGGTTATGTGGGTTACGGCGCTGTAACACCGTCTAACGGAGAAGAAGTTGATGGTTTCCCACTAACAACCGCAGGAGTTGATGCGGCTTTGGCTGGTGCGAGCATTAATAATTATAAAACACGTTCTAATGTGTATAGTACCTATATTTCGGATGTATTAGATATTACATCTACATTATCTGCAATGGCAAGTGTACGTTTCGATCAATTCGATAATGAAGGTGATATTACAGATAATGACGATGATTACGACCAGTTTGCTGTATCTCCTAAATTTGGTTTATTATACCAACCTATAGCAGATAAATTGTCAGTGTTTGCTAACTGGCAAAACGGATTTACAAATATTGGTCCGCAATTGGTTGGAGATCCAAACTCAGCTACAGGACAGGAGCTTAAAAATTTCGAACCAGAACAAGCCAATCAATTTGAATTCGGAGTTAAAACCAACTTACTTAACAACCGTTTAAATGCAACGGTAAACTACTATAACATTCTTGTAAATAACAGACTTATGACAGATCCAAACGATGTGTTTGGAAAAATTCAAGATGGAGAAGTTTCTAGTAAAGGTTTTGAATTAGAAATCAATGCCAACCCAGTAAATGGATTAAATATAAGAGCTGGATATAGTTATAACGATAGTGAAATTAAAAAAGCAAGTACAGCCTCTACTATTGGCGAGCGACCAGTAGAAGCAGGTTCAGACATCGTATATAACTTATGGGCCGATTATATGTTTGAAACCGGTGCTATAAAAGGTTTTGGTATTGGCGCAGGATTTAACGGTGCTAGCGAACGCGATATTATAAATGCTTCTGGATATACTTCGGGCGTATTTACTGTACCAAGTTATATTATTGCTAACGCATCTGTATATTATGCCGCAGACAAATACCGCGTAGGTTTAAAATTAAACAACATGTTTAATGAAGAATACTATTCAGGATGGTCTACGCTAACACCTCAGCAACCAAGATCTGTATTGGCGAATTTTGCTTATAAATTTTAAAACGTATTTAATTATGAAACAATTAATTTTAACGCTTGCATTTGTATTAACAGCAGTTACTCCTACTTTTGCACATTACTTATGGATTGAAACTAATGCTGAAGGTAAAAAAGGAAAAGCACAAGAGGTACATGTGTTTTATGGTGAGTACACCAATGGCGTTTTGGAACGTGTAGAAGGTGAATATTTTCCAGCAGTAAAAGCTTTTACCCTATGGGCGGTTGATGCTAAAGGCAATAAAACGAAATTAGACGTGACTCCTAAGACCGATCGTTATGTGGCATCATTCACACCAAAAAGCGACGGTACGTATACCATAGTGTTAGATAACGATGATATTGAAGTGATTGATTATTCTGAATATGATTTCGGTATTTTTAAAACACATTACAATGCTTCGGCAGTTATTCAAGTTGGATCCGAAACAACCAACACAAATAACATAAACGACTCAGGAATTTCTGTTATTGAAGTTGCTAATGATTCTGAAGATGTTAAACTGCAAGTGTTATTTAAAGGCCAACCTTTAGGAGAAACTGAAGTCGATTTGTTTATCGCCGACAATTGGTCTAAAAAACTAACAACAGACGCAGAAGGTTACATCACCTTTAAACGTCCGTGGAAAACGAAATACATACTAGAAGCCATTAAAAAGGAAGAAGTTCCTGGCAAATTTAAGGGTAAAGATTACGAATTTATCTGGCATTGTGCAACCTACTGTATTTAATAAAAAACTTAAAACAACTCTGTAAGCAATCCTTTCAGAGTTGTTTCAATTTATAAAAGATATGATTTCAATTGCAATTTTATTAGTTATTATCGGCTTTTATTTGCTGTATACAACATCTAAAAAAATGGATGCTCCCAACCTATTGGGTTTCGAAAACAAATTGGTACAGCACCAATCGGCTTCGAAAATAGCAGGATTCATTTTACTTATACTGTCTTGTATTTTAACAATAAACGTGTTTGGCCTAGGTGCAGGAATCTTTTTATTTTTAATTAATCTTATGACGGTTGCGAGTTTAATTGTGCTATTAGCGCCTTTAAAATTGTTCAACGCCAAAATACTTTTTATTTGTATGGCGTTTTGTGTTGCTGTCGAATTTTTAGTCCACATTCCTTAATTCTAATTGTATGCCAGCAAATAAAAAATATCTTACCACATCACCATGGCAACGGTTTGCTAAAATAACAGCGGGAATACTTGGCGGTTATTTGGTAAGCATGTCATTCCATATGGCACTAACCTCATGGATAAGTGCGACCAACATAATTATCACCTCAGCATTCACAGGATTCATCTTATGGGCGACACTTATGGTTGTGGCCTTTATAGCTAAAAACGGATGGAAAATTTGGGGCATATATATCTTAATAACCTTGCTGTTCTCTTCAATACTATATCTAGGAACTCTTTATAATCCCTTAGTTTAAACTTATGAGCGATAAAAGAATTTATAACATTCTATTTCATACGCATACCATTAGTGGTATCGTAATTAGCGTACTGCTTTATGTGATATTTTTCGCAGGCTCGTTTTCTTTTTTTCGAGATGAAATTGTAAACTGGGAGCGCAATCAAACAGTAAAAAATACTGAAGCCTTCGATTTAGATTTCGATGAGGCGTTAGATACCTTAAATACAACCTATAATTTAAATAGTAGAGATATAGAACTCTCTAAACATTTTATAGAACAACGTATAGGCGTTGCATTTTCTGCTCCAAAAGACACCATACTTAATCCAAATACTAAGGCAAACAGGTATTCAACTTTAGATACTAAAACCTATGCAGAGAATTCTTATGATGGAGATTATACTTTAGGTGAATTTCTATACCGTCTGCACTTTTTTGCCCAAATGCAACCTATAGGCTATATGCTCGCCGGCTTTGTCGCGTTCTTTTTCTTGTTTGCCATCATTACAGGAGTTATTGTGCATTGGAGTAAAATTGTCTCGAATTTTTACACCTTTAGACCTTATGCTAAGCTGAAAACATTGTGGACAGATGCACACACCGCGTTAGGAGTTATCGGCTTACCATTTCAGTTTGTGTATGCCGTAACGGGTGCGTTTTTTATGATAAAAGCTATTATAATTGCCCCTACTGTTTTTTTTCTTTTTAACGGGGATTCGGCTAAATTTTATGATGACTTAGGATATTCACATCCAGAATACAAATACTCACACACACCTTTAAATAAAGATTTTAGTCTGAATTATTACGTCGATAAAACAGAAGCTTTATGGCCTAACTTTGATGCGACTCAAATTCATGTTTTTAATTATGGCGATGCCAATATGCACGTTATGATCGAAGGGCATTTAAAATACCAAGACAAATATACCGCAGTTGGAGAAGCGATTTATAAAGTTGATACAGACACGCTTATTCATAAAAAAGATCCTAACCAAAGTGCCACCTATTTAGATGGCGTTAAAAATGTAATGTTCCGTTTACATTATGGTGATTACGGTGGCATGACATTAAAACTAGTCAGTTTTTTACTTGGTATAATTTCTTGTTTTGTTATTCTTTCTGGAGTTATGATTTGGGGCGTTGCTAGAAATAAGAAAACAATTTCTGAAAAGAAAAGACGATTTAACGCGTGGTTGGTTACCATCTATCTTGCCATTTGTTTAAGCATGTACCCGATTACAGCGCTTTCTTTTATTGCTGTAAAAATAAACGACCATGCTAGCAAAACGTTTATTTACAGTTTTTACTTTATAGGATGGTTGCTCTTAACACTATTCTACAGTATTAAAAAAGACAATTATTTCACGAATAAAAACACCTTACTATTGGGCTCTCTTCTCGGATTTTTAATTCCGATTACAAATGGTATTACGACTAATAATTGGATATGGTCAACCTATCAGAGCAATCAATTTCAAATATTTTTTATCGATGTATTTTGGATTGCCTTATCGTCAATCACATTATATGTGTATTTTAAATTAAAAAGCAAACCTAAAGCTTAATGTTTTAGTCTGAATAAGCTATCATTAGATGGAATAAAAAAAGCGAACTACTTATAAAAATATAAGTAGTTCGCTTTTTTGTTTTATAAAGGGTAATGCGTTCAACTATATGTAAAAAAGTATATCTCACTGTTTTTACCGTTTATTCTTTACCATCTACATAATCCTGCAGATACGCAAAGCGCGGTGTTAATTTTCCGTTTTGAGTCATTCGTGCACGTTCTAAAACCCCATCGGCATCATCATTAAAAAAGGCAGGAATTACATGTTTTAAAAACATTTCTCCAAATCCAACGCTAGCATCATTCGGTAATTCACATGGTAAATTATCGACTGCCATAACAGCAATAGCATCTTTAGATTTAAAATCGACTTCAGATTCAGTTTGCGGATTGTATCCGTATATAGGGTCTTCAATTGTTGAAGCTCTAATTGTAGTTGCTACTGGACCATCGATATCACAACTGATATCGGCTACTACTTTTATATTAAAATCGTCTGATTTAGCTTCTTCCCTAGTGAATAAAAACGGAGAACCATCTCCGAAAAAATGACCTGTAATTAACATATCTGTTTCTTTTACAAATCGCATAAAAGTCGACTTATACGCACTTGGATTCTTGAAGAAATCTTTTAATGGTTTTGTTTTTCCATCAATACGTGCATTAAAATCTAAAGAATCTATATTACAATACACAGCAGTAGAAAAACTTTTAGTTAAGTAATCTTCTATACTTACACTAGGAATCTTTAATGCTTTAAGAATTTCGATTGCCCCCTTAGATACTTTACCTCCTCCGGTTAAAAGAATTTTTATATTAGGAACTTTTATTTTATCGAGTTGAACGTTTAGCAGTTTTTGACTAGATAACGTATTAGCTTTAGGCAAATTCCATGAGTCGAATTTTAAGCCCCAAGTTCTAAATGCATTATATGCGCCAACAATACCAGCGTAACGTCCGAAACCAATCAGTCTATTATTTTTAGCATCAATTATGGTCTCGTGGTCGTAAAGTGTAATATTTTTATTTAAAATCGCTTGTAATAGTTTTCTATTATAAGGTTGTTTTTTAATTGTATGCGAAAAGAAAAAATAAGACTTATTCGGTATTAAAGCCTCTACCGGAACTTCCTTTACACCTATCATTACATCGCAATCGGAAATGTCTTTCACCACCGAAAACCCTGTTAGTTTATAAACTTCGTCTGGAAATATTCTGATTTTAGATTTTTCTACTTTGAATTTGGCCTCCGGAAATTGCTGTTTTACTCGTAATAATGTTTTTGGAGAAAACACTACTCGTCTGTCTGGTGGCGATTTACGTTCTTTTATAATGGCAAATTTCATGATTGAAGTTTTTAGAGTTCTAACAAGCTGTGCAATAACATAACTTTTGCACTAATTTAAGAGTAAAAGTATGCTAATACAAATTTATTAATTGCATTGCATTCCTTATTTATTTTGATATAGAGAATATTATTTTAAGAATTTGCTCTTTACATCTGTATTAATTTACTTAAATAACTTTCCTTGAGTGCCATTAAATCAATATACTGCTCAGATTAATGCTTTTCAATAAAAAGCACAATACTTACAGTAAACCTACCTAAGATTAGAACTCCAGTTATACATTAAAACTAAACTCGGTCGGTAAGTCCTTTATTTATTTTCAAAAAAAACTAATAGAAACCTCAACAAAGGCACTAACAGACTAGTAATTAAACAATTGTGTCTAGTTTAAATCTAGTGGCTTTTAAATAAAAAATTTAAATGATGAGTTCATGTCCATATAAAATAAAACCAACAAATTAAGTTAAAACATAAGTTTACCATTATTAATTAACTAAATATTTGACATTATGAAAAAAACTACTTTATTACTTATGATGGTTTGCTTTATAGCAAGCCCAACACTTCTAACTGCACAAACTCCCTTTTCTGTTTCGATAAACGGAGGCACAACTTACGTATCTAACCCAGGTAGTTTTGCTGGTTACGCCTGGAATGGAATTGGGAACCATTCTTTTAATAATACAAATAGTAGCGATATAAATATAAGTATTACAAATTATGATGAAACAAATCCCGATGTTGGTAATGAAATATTTATAAATTTTTCTAGAGTTGGTTTTGGAAATGCTCCATTAGCATGGGGATCGGATAACAGTACCACACTCGCTACTTTAAAACCCTCAGATTTCACCGATGGATCTGCTAATATTACAGTTAGCATACCTGCAGGCACATTGCCTGTAGCTGAAACTACAGATTACGTCTCAGGTTACAATTGGATACTTCAAGTAGTAGGTGCTAACGCAAGTGGCCAAACCTATATTAATTATGTAACAACTATTGAAGAAGAAATTACATTAAGTACAAAAGATTTTAGTAAAACAAAATTAGCTGCCTTTTATAATACAAAAATTGATGCTATTATGATTGATAAAAGTATAAGTGGAAATTATTCAATTTATGATATTACTGGTAGATCGATTACAACAGGAACTATTACTAATACAATTGATACCTCGTATTTAAAAGGAGGAATGTATATTTTATCCACTACAAGTGGAGTCTTGAAATTTGTAAAATAAATATGTATTTAATATAAAGGGAACTTTTCGAAGTTCCTTTATTACTTTTATAGACAATACTACATTCTATAAATCTTACTAAAGTTGAATTTTAAATCTACCAACATGACAAATTGAGTAATGGCATAACTTTTGCTTTATTTATGCTGTACAATTGTAGGCTAATACATTTTTTTTAATAGCTTTGCAATCCTAATTTTTACTTATATTTATAAGTTGAATTTTAGGTGCGTTAAGGATTGAAACGGCATCCTTTTTAATTGATAAATTAAAAAGATATAGCGGAAAGCCTACCCCGAAAGGGAACGCCAAAAAAAAAACGTAATTGATGAGTTTCTGAATCCAGTTCAGGATTAATTCAAGAACGTAAATTAAAAATTTACTATTCATTATGGGGTCGACTGGTTTTGACAGCGAGATTTATTGAACGGTAAGCACGTCGTGTAATGATTTTGAAACACGTAAAAGGCTAGATCACACTTTTAAACGGCGAGAATAACTACGCTTTAGCTGCTTAATCCGAACTATAGTAGGATTGGCCTAGGTACACAAGGTGTACAAGCTTTATGTCTCCGGAAAGCCTTGATTGACGGCGTTCCATTTTGAGGCATCGTAAATGTCAATATAGAAATTGAGGCACTTCGACTCTTTTTTGAAACTAAAGAAGATAAGTTGTAAGTGGGTTGTCTTTAACCAGCTTGCAATCGAAAATCTAAGAAAAGAATAAACGTGTAGAAAGCCCTTTGGTAACTTGTTTGGACGAGAGTTCGATTCTCTCCGACTCCACTTTTTAAGAGTCAAATCTTAACAAAACCCCGTAAATCCTACGATTTACGGGGTTTTTACTTTTTTAAAAGGTCGTCTAAAGACGTATAATAGTGTATTTAGCGAGACCAATTCGGTGACCTATTTTAAAATTCAAAAATAGGTCTCGCTAAACCACATAAAAATCTATATTTCAACACATTACGTTAAAATTTGATTTGTTTTAAAAGTGTTAAATTCATATCTTAATACCTCCTTAGCGAGACCTAAAATATGACAACCCTATGAAAACAGAATTCACTACTCACTTTCACACACCAAATTCAAAGATTAATAGTAAAGGTTTAGTCCCTATTTACTTGAGATTAACCGTTAATAATAAACGTATAGAATACAGTATAAGTAGGAGAACAGAGCCGAAATATTGGAGTGCAAAAACTCAACGTGTCATGGGCTCTAATAGGACAGCAACCGAGATTAACGCCCATATGGATAATTTAAAACACAAACTGAATAAGATCCACCAAAGGTTAATTGACGAAAATGAGATTATTTCTGCTTCCGTAATGATGGATTTAATGAAAGGCGGAGGAAACAAAATAAGGTTTATACTAGAAATTTTCAAAGATCATAATGATCGTGCAGATTTACTCGCTGGAAAAAGTATCTCCGTTAGCACTGCTAAGCGCTATTGGACCTGTTACGACCATGTTAAACAATTTATAAAGGAAGAATACCGCTTAGAGGATTATAAACTAAGAGACATAGACTATCGCTTTATTACCAAATTCGAATTCTTTTTAAAGACCGTTAGAAAGTGTAACCATAACTCCTCATTAAAATATATTAATAATTTAAAAAAAATTATTAGAATTGCTTTAGCCAACCAATGGATGGATCGCGACCCATTTTACAACTATAAAGTTCAATTTGATCCGGTAGAACGTGATTTTTTAACCGCCGATGAAGTTCACAAACTCTATACACAAGAGTTACATTTTGATCGGTTGAAACTGGTTCGAGACATGTTTATCTTCTCTTGTTATACAGGTCTCGCTTATTCCGATGTGGAAAAACTCTCTAAATCTGATATAACTATTGGTATAGATGGAGATAAATGGATTAGCATTAAGCGAACAAAAACAAACACACGAAGTAGCATCCCGCTTTTACCAATTTCCCTTGAAATATTAGATCGCTATGCCAATCACCCTCAAGTTGAAAATAGCAATCGGTTAATCCCGGTATTGAGCAACCAGAAATCCAATGCTTTTTTAAAAGAAATTGCCATTATGTGTGGGATTACTAAATCTTTAACCACTCACCTAGCCCGACATACTTTTGCTACTACCATAACGTTGACTAATGGCGTACCGATTGAATCTGTAAGCAAGATGCTTGGGCATAAATCGTTACGCACCACCCAACATTATGCGAAAATTGTCGATCGAAAAGTGAGCGATGACATGAAAATTTTAAAACAAAAATTGGATTTTAATCAGAAGCAGAGAGAAGAGATTGCTAGGGATGGTGAGTAGGTTTGATTGCTTTACTTTAGGTATCTATTATTGATTATAAACAACCTGAAATTACAACATTATACTAAATATATAGTTGATAAAATATATTTTCTATTTAAATAAAATTTGTCATTCAAAAAATATTTCTTTGCATTTCTGGTTAAACAACTACTCAAAAACCTCCCTTACTTCTGCATAAACCCTATCAAAATTAGCCTGTAAATCTTCATCAGAATACACCTGTATTAGTTTAGGCAATCCCCTTTTAATATTCGGCAACGTAAATTGAACTTTATGATCTGCTCCATCTGCAAACACCACAAACTCCCCCTGCTTTAATCTAAAAAAAGCGTCTGCTCGTATTTTAGCGACCTCTCGTTCTCCAGTCGTTACTCTGGTATCAAAATCTAAGTTATGACCACGGTTAACACTCGTTGTTTCCTGTTTTACGATTTCAAAAAAGCGCTCATAGTATTTAGCAGTATCTGGATCATTTACTTTTCCAAAAAATTGATAGGATAAATTACTTAGAATCGCACGACTCGCTTTATCCCCGTACATAATATCATTCTGGATTTTATCCTGCATCACATAAACCGTAGCAATATTATAACTCCGCAAGGTGGCAGGAATCCGATGCATATTTAATAATCGGATAGTCGGAGCTTCTTCCATCATCAAAAATGAAGGATTACTATGACGGACACTCATTTGTTTTGTGATGGTGTGAATAACTGTTGCTATAACTGGCGCATATGCTGTTTCATATTTGGGATTATTCACAACTGAAACTACAGTTGGTTTCTCCAGCGTATTTAAATTTAGTGGAACTTCATCTTCAGAGAGTGTCATAAAAATACGTTGTGTACTAATCTTTTTTAGTGCATTTGCCAAGGTACTTTTTACTCCTGCTGTTTGCCGTTCAGAATCCTTTCCGCTGATAAAAGCATCAGCCATAGCTCGTGATGTGGTATTACTACTTAAAAACTTAATCAAACTCTCAGTATCTAAATACTGATAAATCGCTATGACATGCGGCAAGGTACACTGCATTGGATAGGCTGTTTTCAATTTCCATATCAATCCACCAATTAATCCTTCTGCAGCATCATTAAAAAATTTACTTGCTCCCACACTACCGGACTCCTTCTGTTCTAAAAGATTTTCTATTAATACACGAGACACTTCATTTACACTTTCTTCATTTATCATATAACGTGGTGCAATCGGATTCACCCGATGATATATTGTATCAAATGAAATAATTTTAAAATCTACACCTTGTTTTTCAAAAATGGGATATGCCATTTCTGTCAATTCAAAATGTTTATAATCGTGAATGACACCTGAAAATTGATGCGTACTAAAATGATCAAGTAAATTATAAACCACACTCTCCGTTTTCCCACTTCCTGCAGATCCAATAATAGATACACCTCGCTTTATATTATCGAGTTTTAGTTTCCCACGCTCTAATTTAAAATGTACCTGATAGGTTGTATCGACTCCCGTATTATCATCTTCATTTTGTAAAAACACTATTCCTATACAATTCAAGAATAGTAACGGACACCCCAAATAGATTAAGATATTCAGAAATTGATGATTATTTATCTCTATACTCCAAATGAATAATAGCCCAATACTTATCCAAATAAGATTCAGTATAAAGGCATATTTTGTGATTTTATAAAAACCATATACTGTTCCAATTCCTAAAAGAAATATTAGTCCATATGTTACTATTGAATCGTCCATATTATATGCCAATTGAACCTGATTTCATAGCGACACCCACACCACGCTTTAATATTCGCAAAGCACTAAATGCCAATTGTGCTGTACTGGTTGGAATATGAGGAATTTTAATTCCGGACCGTCCTAATATTTTAAAAGCTATTGAACGCTCATTCGTTGGTAAACCCAACAGAATTTTAAAGTAACGATCGGGATGCTTTACATAGAGCTTTTTTGAAGCATAGGATTCTGCAAAATTCCGTTGATACACAAATTTTGCATCAAACCGCTCTTCTGCTTTTGCAAAAAACGCATCACGGTTAAATCCGCGTTTGACTTGCTTACCATTAAACTCCACATCCGAAGCCTTGTATTTACTTCCTGGAGATAGACTCACCCTATTAGAGGCATCCTTTCGACTTACAATAATATGAATGTGACTTTGATTTCCTGACTTCTGCATCCCTTGAACAATGCGTTTACCATCCTGCTTATGCGGTGCTTCCTCCTCTAAACGATTAATATCGTTTACAATTTCTTTAGCATTCCCTGTTTTCAACCCTTGATCTATTTTTCGAAGCTCCGATTTAAGCTCTAGTATTTTAGTTGCAAAGGGCTGGTTTACCTGAACCACTTTATCAGTGCCTTTAAAAGTACGTTCATGTTCTATTTTTGCGAAGTAGACAATATCATTTATAGATATCGGTTTACCTGAAATCTCACGGTTAAAGGCCGAAACATAATCGTGCATTATGGATTTCGTGTAGCGTTTTAGATCTTCATTACTATTCTGTAATTGTTTTAATTCTCGTGCACTTGGACTTACAGTTATACTATAAAATTTAGGTTCATTTAATTTGAGTTTAGCCGTGTTTTTATCAATGGTTTCTATCACCGTTTCAGCTGATATTTCATCACCATATTGATTGAAGAAATGCTCCATCTCTCCTTCACTCCGACCTTCGTTTTCTTTCTCCAAATACGAGACAAAATCGGCTACACTTTTAGAATAGGTTCCTGATACTTTTTGGGGACTAATAGCGATATACATGACGTTACGTTTTATGGGATTCTTCATTATTTTTCACTTTGTTTATCTTTTCTTCAAAGCGAACCTTCTGTTCTTGTATTGGTTTTTTACTGGCTTCCGCTTGTTCAAAAAGCGCTTGTAACATAGCTACTGTTGGTTTGGTTTGATGCTTTTCAATATCCTTCATAATGGAAATCATACCATTCATCCGTTTCTTAAAGAGTACTTCTAAAGTTTGAATTTTAGGACTGATAGACTCCAAAGGAGACAATCCGTTATTTTCAAAAAAGTCTATCATATACAACAAAGTCATAGACTGAGACAATGTCATATTCTTGCTAAACCTTCTAAATCGCTTAGCAACTTCATCTTTAATTTTCAAGGTTGTAAAACCTCCTTTCTTTAGTCTTTTATCCATTTTTTAGTAATTTAATATCCCGTTTCATTGGGCTGAGACTATTTTTTAGTAAAAAATCTGTTAATCAAGCACTTACATTTAAATATTTGTGATTTTAAACTACTGATTTACAACACCTTAAAACAAATGCTAGCTCCCGTAACCTCGCGCAGCGGGTTACCCTCTTGCTCTACCATTTCGTCCCGCCACAGCGGGACAAAATTTCAACCAATTTTAAGATAGTACTCACATTTCAATTGAATGGATAGCCGGAAATTTTTAAGAATTTAGACGTGCAGTTTTAATTGAATTCTTATCGAATTTCAGAAATCATTGCCAAATTCATAAACAAAAAAAAGACCCTTGATTATCAAAAGTCTTTATAAATACTTCTTATATGCTAATCACATATATAATTTCACCCGATTCAATTACATTAATATTCGCTAGTTAACATAAGCGTATTATCTATAAAAAATAGTTTAAAGGTATCGAACGGAAAATCTGTCGATTGATAGGTTTGGATTTCAAAAACATTTTCATCGCCATCACTAAAAGTAACTTGCGCCTCATACCCTTTTTTAATCTGCTCTACTATAGGTAAGCGTTTAAAATCGATGGTAATAAAGTAACTTTTTGCCATTAAATTATGGGCAATAATTGAGGCATCCGTAATTAGCCAGAAACACCTTGCTTCGGTCGTCAAAAATTGTACACCTTCTGTAAATCGCGTACCGAATGTTGGGATTTCAAATACCGTTTGAGATCCACAAAAATGATCTAATTTATGTTGTAAAATATGTGCTTGAGTTGTCATGATCTTTGCTTTTTAAAGTGAATAAAAAAGCAGATGCCACACCGTTGCAACATCTGCTTAATAGATTTAATTTGGTTTTATTCCTAGTAATAAAATTTCATCTGCTACAATTTCGGTAACATAACGCGTGGTTCCATCTTCAGCTTCATAGCTTCTAGATTTCAATTTCCCTGAGATTCCAAGTTCTTTTCCTTTCCCTGCATACTTTTCAATAATTTCTGCAGATTTACCCCACGTCACAATGGTGTGCCAAGTGGTTTCGGTTTGCTTCTCGCCATTAGCATTTTTGTAATGCTCGTTTGTGGCTAATGAAAAACGAGCTACTTTCTTACCGCTTTCAAGATTGGTGATTACTGGCTCTTGTCCAACGTTTCCAATTAACTGTACATGATTTTTAATTGTGCTCATAATAAAAGATTTAAAGATTAATAATGAATGATTTACTTATTATATCCAGAACGTTTTCCTGGTTTTGTTTTTTTAACTGTTCTACTGCTGTCTTTTTATTGATTGTGTAAGATTTCATAAGATTCGTTTTAGATTTACTTCCCATAGTGCCGTCACTGTTCCCTTTTTTGTTGCTTAGACCGATTCAATATTCAGCGTTGGAAAGACTTATAAAAGGGTGAGCCCGGTTATGCAGTCGTCCAATGCTGAATGTTGTTATTTTGCTGTCAAAAAAGAAGAATAGTGATGGTGTGGCGGAGCATCTAAAATTCCTATGAGAAGTACAAAATCATAGGCAGCAGTAGAGCACGGATTATAAATCCATTTCCTGTTTTAGCGGACTTGACTTAAAAGCTGGAGTTGGGCATGTAGTTCCTGCGCTTTTTAGCAGGAAACGAAATGGACAGTGAAAGCTTTGAAGTTGTGTCCAAGACTTAGGAGTCAAGCGCTTTTTTATGACATGGAGTCCTTACGGAATAGAATATAAATGGGCTTGATGGGAGTAGAACTCGAATTTTGAATTCACCGATGAGCAAAGCGAACGTCTCTTTTTATTATTGAAAACGCTACACTTCATTTAACTTATAAAAATACTGAAAGACATGATCTCTGTTTAAACTACTAAAGAGATGTTCAAGATCATTTTAGAAGTAAGTCCTTTTGCTCCTATGGAGTTTTTCACGGAATAGGACGTGAAAGGTCTTATTGGATTTCGAAGTTGGATCGTTGATAATTTAATGCAATTGTTTTCTTTACAATGGAAACAGAATATATTCTTTATCAACCAGTTAATCAAAAATATATTCCGTCAATTCTAAGTTCAATCAGGATAAATTTATGGGATTTCTGTAGAAGCACTTTAATGAAATACGTAATGGGTTTAGCAAAGTTTTACCACTGTAGTTTGTTGTGCGTTCGTACTTTTATAATATTGTTTTATGTTTTACAGCCCAATTTTCAAGTTCTTTAATTATTGGTTTTAACTCATAACCAATGGTCGTTAATTCATATTCAACACGAGGTGGAACTTCTGGATAAATTTTCCGAGTCAAAACTTTATTTTTCTCTAATTTTTTGAGTTCTAACGTAAGCATTCTTTCCGTTATGTTCGGTAAAACCTTTTTTATTTCTCCAAACCGTAATTTACCACTTAACAAAGCATAGCAAATAGGTAGTGACCATTGGCCACCAATAATATTTGTAGAATAAACTTCAAGACACTCATTAGCTAAAGCTTGTTTATTGGCAAAATTTGTGGATGTTTCCTTGATTTTAGACATTACATATATTTTTGTTAGTATCTTACAATTGGTTGTTCATTTAAATAATTAAATATAGGAGTTTATTTTTGTATCGGAAATTTAAAGATTTAAAATATGAAGACCTTAATAATTCTAACTCATCCAAATATAGAAAATTCAGTGACAAATAAAAGGTGGATTGAGGAATTAGAGAAATATCCAAATAAATTTGACATTCATCAATTATACAAAGTTTATCCAAATGAAAAAATTAATGTAATAGCAGAGCAAAAATTAATGGAAAAATATAATAAAATTATTTTTCAGTTTCCTTTATATTGGTTTAGTTCACCACCACTTTTAAAAAAATGGTTTGATGAAGTTTTAATTTATGGGTGGGCTTTTGGCTGTAAAAGTGGCTATAAATTAGAAAATAAAAAAATTGGTTTAGCTATTAGCGCAGGAGCAACTGAGGATAATTATTCATTAAAAGGTGATTACAAACATACTTTAAAAGATATATTAGCTCCGTTTGAACTTACGTTTAAATATGTAAAAGCTAATTATCATCCATATTTTGTAAATTACGGAGCTGATTCAGACACACCGAGTGAAGTTATTGAAGGAAGTACTCGTAAATATTTCATTTTCGTCAACACTTTCTAGCTTTCTTTTTCAGTATGACTCACAACGTTTAGTATATGAAAAGTAGGCGATTTAGAAGCACGAAACTTTCGTTTAAGCACAAAGTTTGATTCAACTCACAAGCCTTGAATTTACTACTGTTTCGCCTATTTTTTATATACATTGTTGTGTGCTGCCTTTTATTCATTTGGCTCAATATGAATTAGTACGTGTCCTAAATTCGGTATTTCTTCTCGTAAATAGTCCTTTAATTTATGTGCAATATCGTGCCCTGATTTTACTGTTATTTCACTATTTACAATTGCGTGTAAATCAACGTGAAATTTCATTCCTGATTTTCGGATAAAACATTTTTCCGTGTCCAAAACACCTTTAACTTCTATTGATTTTTTTCTAATTTCAAGTATTAGGTCGTCATAAAGTTGCTCGTCCATAACTTCTCCTAAAGCAGGTCTTAATATTAAATAGCTATTATATAAGATAAATGCAGAAGCAAATAATGCTGCCCAATCATCAGCAGTTTCATAACCTTTTCCAAATATTATTGCAATCGAAATTCCTATAAATGCCATTATCGAAGTTATTGCATCACTTCTATGATGCCAAGCATCTGCTTTTAGTGAAGAACTATTCGTCTGTTTACTTTTTCTAATTACGATTTGAAATGAGATTTCTTTCCAAACTATTATAAGACCCAAAACAATCAAAGTCCAAGATTTAGGAATTTTATGAGGTGTCTGAATATTTTGAATGCTTTCATAAGCGATTATTGTTGCAGAAACAACAAGAAAAGCAACTACTCCGAATGTAATTAATGGTTCAATTTTTCCGTGTCCATAAGGATGGTTTTCGTCTGATGGTCGTTTTGCATATTTAAAACCTAATAAAACTAAAAATGAAGCAAAAATATCAGTTGTTGATTCGATAGCATCTGCAATTAAAGCATAAGAATTGCCAAAAAATCCCGCAAGGCCTTTTATCAAGGCTAAAGCAGTATTTCCAATTATGCTGAAATAAGTTGTTCGTATTGCAGTTTGTTCGTTATTCATTCGTTTTTTCAGGTTGCACACAACTTGTTATAAACCTTCGATTATTACATATATCCAGTCTTATTAACAGGTTAAACAAGGTTATATATTGTTTTAGCTGCTCTAAAATAACATATTTTATAAAATAAAGTACTTTTTTGGTGTCTTAAGCTAATACGCTTTCATTTTGCCTTAACGCACATTCTTCGGTCTGCCCTAAAATATCATAGTCACGATATGGAAAAAAATGCAGATGTACCCTTTGAGTTGGATTATTACAGTGCTTTTTTAAATGATTTAATGGATAATTTGTAATTATCTGGTTTCGGTTTGAAACGGTCTTGTACAAGAATAGTTGCTTGGTTAAGTTAATAATTTAGCAAACAATGACTAGCCCGAGGAAAATTCGTAGGATTTTCTGAGTAAGCTAAAATCAAACAATTATTTTTATTCATTATTGTAGCCATTTTTTAATTCCATATTCCATTTGATTCAGTCAGAATCATTGGGTCTTTATCTGTAATTAATATTGTTTGTTCGTGTTGTGTCACAAATCCACCTTTGTTGCCAACTAAAGTCCACCCATCATTTAATTCTACTGCTACAGTTGAGTTTGTTGAAATAAAAGTTTCTATTGCTACCGTTGTATTTTTCTTAAATCGTTCTCTGTTACATTTAACTCTGTAGTTTAAAATATTCTCAGGTTCTTCGTGTAAACTTCTACCAACTCCGTGACCAGCCAAATTTTTAATTACTTTAAATCCTGATTTTTTAGCTTCTGTTTCTATTAAATATCCAATTTCAGAAATTTTCACTCCACCTTTTATATTGTTTATTGCTTTGCGTAAAATGTTTTTAGAAGCATCTACAAGAGGTTGGTGATTATGAATGTCTTTTCCAAGTATAAAAGAACCTCCATTATCAGACCAAAAACCATTTAGTTCTGCAGAAACATCAATATTAATTAAATCTCCTTCTTGCAGTATTTTTTTTTCGGATGGAATCCCGTGAGCAACTTCTTCATTAACACTTATACAAGTATAACCAGGGAAGTCATAAGTTTCATAAGGTGCTGATTTAGCTCCATAACGTCTTAAAATCCGCCCCCCATATTCGTCCAATTCTTTCGTTGACATTCCGACTTTAGCATATTCTCTCATCAATTTTAGTGTAGTTCCAACAACTTCACTAACTCTTTTCATTCCTATTAATTCAGATTCTTTTGTAATCGACATTTCGTTTTGTTTTAGTTCCTCTAAAATAATGTATTTTAGAAGATAGAGTACTTTTTTAGTATCTTAAGTTAATACGCTTTCATTTTAATTGTTGAAAACGGCTTGATAATCTTGATGTGAAACCATTTGGTAAATACCGATTTATTTCAATTAAAGGAGCGTCTATATTCCAATGGCGAAAAACTTGTTTTTGTTTTGAATAGCTTACTGAACGACTGTGAATGTTCAAAATCCAATGTATACGCAATTTCACTTACTGACAAATTGGTATTTGATAACTTTTCTTTAGCTTTCTCAATCAGTTTTTCGTGGATATGTTGTTGTGTGCTTTGCCCTGTCAAGGTTTTTAGCAAGCCACTAAGATAGTTGGGCGATACATTTAGTTCCTTAGCAATACTTTGAACAGTAGGTAATCCACTTTCTACCAAGCTGTCCTGATTGAAATATTCATTAAGTATTTCTTCCAGACGATTTAATATGGTATGGTTGTGTATTTTTCTGGTGATAAATTGACGGTGATAAAATCTGTCGGAATAGTTGAGTAACACTTCTATTTGGGAAATGATGAGGGGCTCACTAAACTTATCAATATTGGAAACATACTCCTGTTTTATGCTTTGAAAAATACTGAGAATTGTAGTTTCCTCTTTATCTGAAAGATGTAGAGCTTCATTGGCCGAATAACTAAAGAACTCGTATTGTTTTATGGTTTTTCTCAATGGACTTTGCCATAAAAAATCGGTATGAATGAGCAGCATCCATCCCGAAAGTTTGTAATCGCCCTCAGTTTCAACCGAAAAAACCTGTTTGGGAGCAATGAAAAACATAATGCCTTCATCAAAATCGTAGGTTTGCTGACCATATTTGTATTTTACCGTAGCATCAATATTTCTTTTTAATGCAATAGAGTAAAAGTCAAATATCCAACTGCTTTGTCTGTCAGTGGGAAGATTCCTTAATTCATCCAAATTTATAACACTCATCAATGGGTGTTCTGGTTTAGGTAAACCTCGAAATCTATGGTACTCGCTAATTGTTTTGAAATGGTGAGGCGGTGTGTTTTTCATAATCTATGACTACAGTTGATTATATGCTTCAGCAAAGTTTTCAGCAAAATCTTTCATTTTTACAGTGCCCATCTTTTTGGGTTTATGTTGGTTGTAATGTTCGTACAATAAACCACTGTTTATAGCGGCGTACATTTCCATCATACCCTCGGCTATGGCGGGTTGCATACCGGCAGCTTTTAGTCCCTCAGTCAGTTGTTCATCTGTTAAAGTTACCCATTTCAAATCTGGATTTCCTATGGCTTCACCTAATATTTTTGCCAATTCATTGTAAGTAAGTTCATCACTTGCTACATACCCTACGTTTTGTCCGGCAAGTTTTGAAGTAATCTCCTCGGCAATAACGCTAGCAATATCCACGGGTGATACCCAGGCATTCACAACTTCACCTTCAATGTTAGAAGCTATAAAACCATTTTCCTTTGCAGAATGCACCTGTGGCAGTAAATTGTAATAAAATTCGGTAGGACGAATGTGAGTAATAGCAATATCTGATGGTAATGCATTGAGTATGCTTTCCACATAAAAAGTGCCTTGAAGTATGCCGTTACCTTCTTTCATATGAGCTCCGATGCTACTTAGATTCACTACTTTTTTCACTCCACTTCGCGTTATGGCTTGTGCGTAGTTATTCGCCAGGTTTTTATAATAGGCAAGTAAATCAAGGTTATGGTCAAAATAATTGGCGGGTGGCACCATACAAAATACAGCATCAGCACCTGTAAAAGCTGAAGTAATAAAATCAACATCTTCTATAGAGCCAATAGCCGCAGTGGCTCCCATAGCTTCAATGTCTTTTTGCCTTTCGGTATTACTGCTTATTACTGTTACGGAATGTCCTTGTTGTACCAACTCCTGCGTTAGCGGTCTGCCTACGTGCCCTAAGGAACCTGCAAGTGTAATTTTCATCTTTTCTGTTTTTATAAGCTTTGCAATATTGCTCATCAAAATTCCACAGAAACAGAAGGGTGTTTGTAGCCAAATATATGATTCTTGTAGGCTAATGTAAGGTCTATTCTTAGTCTTTCATTTAATAACTAAATCCGCTGTTTTTTAAATCCATTACAAGCAGTAGAAATTTTTTCAATTAAACGATGCCCTGAATTGCAAGGGTGTTTGTTGTGTGTTTTTTTTAAACATAGTACTGAATGATTGAGGATATTCAAACCCTAAATCATAAGCAATTTCCTTTATGCTAAGATTAGTTGTAGAAAGTAGCTCTTTCGCCCTTTTAACTATAGATTCTTGAATATGGGTTTGTGCATTTTTCCCGGTGGCATTTTTCAATAAATCACTTAAATAATTGGGAGAGATATTGAGTTTTTCTGCAAAATAGTTGACCGTTGGAACACCCGATAGTGTAGCATCACTTTTTAAGTACACATCCATTAATTCTTCCATTTTGATTACCATATCGTTATTCACAGAACTTCGTGTTAAAAACTGTCTGTTGTGAAAACGTTTTGCGTAATTCAGAAGCAAGTCAATATGCGATACTATCAAATCCTGACTGTAATAGTCAATGTTATTTTTTAGTTCATCTTGCATTTGATTCATTAGGGACATAATGATATGGTCTTCTTTTTCAGAAAGGTGAAGCGCTTCTGCGGTAGAATAGGAGAAAAATCCATAATTATCAATATGTTTTCCCAATTCATAATGCCGTATTAGGTCAGGTTTAAAAACCATCATATATCCTGACACGGGGTCATCCGCAGGATTCGTGACAGAAAAGATTTGACCTGGCTTGGTAAAACTCATCACGCCTTCATCAAAATCATAATGACCTTGTCCGTACCTAAACTTGCCTGAAGCCTCTTTTTTAATAGCTACACAATAGAAATCATAATAAAAGCTGCTCCAAATTTCATTGGAATCGAATTTCAAATGCTCAAAATCAATTACGCTTATCAAAGGATGAATTGGTTTTGGCAAGTTGAATAATCTATGAAGTTCAGATATGGACTCAATTTTATATGGAGCAGCTTTTTTCACACTATTATTGTTTAAAATCAGTAGATAAAGATAAAGCTTTCCATTGTTCCATTTCTTCCTTTTCGTTTTTACGAACTTGTAAAATGGCATTGTAACTATCAGAACCTAAAGGAAGGTGCAAGGGAGGATTCGGCATTTCTATAAATTTACGTACTACGGCTGCTAATTTTTCAGGATTTCCTAATTGCTTGCCATGAAATCCTGTAAATTGTGCTACCTGTTTATCCAAATTATAGGCGTCAATTTTATTTTTCGCCACATTCAGACTGTCCTCATTCATAAAATTTGTGCGAAATGTTCCTGGAGCAAGGATGGTTATTTTTATGCCAAAAGGAGCGACTTCTTGAGCCAGCGCTTCTGATAGTCCAATAACCGCATATTTTGATGCACTGTAGCTTCCGTTAGCGGGATAACTCATATAGCCCATCATAGATGCGATATTAATAATATGCCCCGATTTTTGATTGCGTAAGTGTGGCAAAACATTTCTGATGATGTGGGTCATTGCAAAGACATTAACATCCATTGTTTTTCTAAACTCGGCATCGCTTAGTTCTTCGATATTACCCAATAGGTTATACCCTGCATTATTGACCACAACATCTATATGACCAAATTCATCTATGCTTTTTGAAATAGCATTTTTAACCTCTTTTTCATTGGTGATGTCTAGCTTTATGGGTAGCAAATTCCCTTCGTATTCTTCAATTTTTTCTATAAGCGTGTCTGTATTTCGCGAAGTTGCAACTACCTTATCTCCATTAGCTAAAGCTGCTTTTGTAATTTCAAGCCCCATACCTTTAGAGGCTCCTGTAATAAACCAAACTTTCTGTGTATTCATAATTTTTTGTTTTATACAAAACTATCGGATACTTAGATGAATAAAGTTTTCAAATCACGGAGAGATGTATTTAAATTCAGGATTTTAAGAATTATATTTTAAAACCAAACGGTCTCGTATAATGGACAATTAGGGGTTTATATATCTTGATTTTCAGTTAAGAACAAGCAATGTATATTTTTTACCTTGTTGGCAATTGGCTATTTCAAATACTTCTTCATAAAGGTTCTCATTTTTGCAATGATTTTTTTCCCATCTTCTTCTAAAGCAAAATGTCCTGTATCATAAATATTATAGTCTATAGTTTTCACATCTTTTTTAAATGCCTGGGCACCTTGTTCTGGAAAATATTCGTCATTTTTTCCCCATACGATAAGCATTGGAGGTTGATGGTCTCGTAAATACTTTTGCCATAAGGGATATTGCTTGATGTTGTCTTGGTAATCATACCATAAATCTAAATTAACTTTATGAGCATTGGGTCTAGACATTCTAAGATAATCTAAGTGCCAAGTATCAGGATTTACACTTTCTGGATTTCTTGTTCCATGGGTATATTGCCATTTTAAACCATCTAATGTAAAGGCTGGTAATAGTGCATTTTCTGTTGTTTCATTTCTATTGGCCCAGAAATTTCTAATAAGTTCCCATCCTTTTCCTAGTCCCTCCTCATAGGCATTACCATTTTGAGTAATAATAGCCGTAACCCGTTCAGGGTGTTTAACAGCAATTCTAAATCCAATAGGAGCACCGTAATCCTGCATCATAATGGCATAAGTCTTTAATCCCTTTTTTTCCAAAAAGGAATCCATTGTTTTAGCGATATTCTCAAAAGTGTATTCATACACGTTTGGAGCAGGGAAATCACTGTTTCCAAAACCAGGATAATCTGGTGCAATTAAATAATAGTCGTCTGATAACGTGTTGAGCACTTTTCGATATTGGTGTGAAGATGCAGGATAGCCATGCAGTAAAACCAAAGTAGGATTTTTTGGGTTTCCGGCTTCTCGGTATGCTATATCAATACCATCAACTTCCATTGTTTTGAATTTTGTCGCTTTCATAAAAGATGTATTTTGAGATTTTACGGTGGATTTAGCTATAATACTTTCTTTTTTCAGATTCTTGACTTCCGATAAAAAGCAGTACTGCTCCTAAGACAGTAGTAATAATTTTTTTCATTTATGGTAGTCTTTATATTTTACCGAACATTCGGTTTATTATTAAGGGAAATTTTTTTAGTGATATCTATCTTTTATTTTTTTTAATGTGTTTTCAAAAACGGTAGTATCTTGCAAACCTTTACTTACCAAAAGACTACCTTGTATATCAATCAATGTTTGCATAGCCTTTTCTTCTGCTAAGTGTTCAGATAAATTAATTGATAAGCCAAAATGCTTAAATGCCTTTAGCCATTCATTCATACCATTAGTAATACTTTGACCGAATAAATCCATTCCATTTTGCGTAGATAAAACTTTAAATAAGCAAGAGTCTAGCCCACCATTATAGAGTTCCCCTATTTGTAACAGTGCATTTTTTAATCTATCCTCAGCAGGATCTCCTTCCTTATTAAGTACGTTGAATATGTTATCTGCCACCCATTTTTCAATATTAATAAGTACAGATTCGGCCATTTCCTTTTTACCACTGGGAAATCTATGATAAAGACTTGCTTTTTTTAAGCCCGTTATATTAGATAAATCATTGAGACTTGTGCCTTCATACCCTTGTGTCCTAAAAATTTTTGATAAGGAAATTATTAACTCGTCGTCGTTTACTTTTTGTGGTCTCATAAAACAAAGATACAAGTAATTTGTTAGTTACCGAATGATTGTTAAATAAGTCTAACGATATTACAGCTTATTGATTATGAATGGCAAATGAAAAATATAAAATTAATTTGCTATTTTTTATTTTAAACACTTTAATTTTCCTTAACTATTTTACAACGGTAACTTCTAATTCAACTTTTAAGGTTTCATATAGACTCTTTACTTCTAATACAGTACTTGCTTGTTTTATGTTGTGTTTAACCACCCAATTTTGGAAAACATCAAAACAAGAAAAAAGCTCTTCCGTTGAAGTAGTATAAATATTTAATCTAACAATATTTTTACATTCATATCCTGAGGCAATAATTACTTTTTCCAAATTATTTATAGCTTCAATTAGTTGAGTTTTCATATTTCCGGTACTTGATATTCCTTCAGCATTAATCGCTGTTTGTCCAGAAACATATAAAGTTCCTTCAGCATTCGTTACTTCAATTGCTTGTGCGTAACTTCTTTCATTTTGCCATGTCCATGGGTTGATTGTTCGTTTTTCCATTTTAGTTTGTGCTAGTGTTAAAATTGAACTTATTGTTTAGATACAAATATGTAAATACTAGCATTGCTTGAGTGTGACAAACATCACAATTATAAAATCGTCAAAATATTAAGAAGAGAGCCTACTCAGTGTCTCTCGTGAAACACCTAAATAAGACGCTAAAAGCGTTTTTGGAACACGTTGAAATAATAGTGGATATTGTTTTAGTAATTGCTCATAACGTTCTTTAGCATTTGAAGTTAGAAAAGATAAAATCCTATTTTGTGAAGCGATTTGTCCTGAAATAGATTTTTGAAGGAAGAAACGTTCCATTTTGGGTATTTTAGTGCATAACTTATGGTAACTTTCAAGGCTTAAAGAGAATACAGAAATATCTTCGATACACTGTAATGACATATTCGCTTTTGTTTTTGAAAAATAGGCTGCAAAATCACTCTCCCACCAGTCTTCCATTGCAAATGAGATAATATGCTGTTTGCCATCTTTATCGTCATAAAACAATTTTAAAAGTCCGGTAACAACAAAATAACAGTGATCGGCAGATTTTCCTTGCTTAATGAGAAACTCATTTTTTTGATACTTTTCGAACACGAAATATGATGATATTATTAAAAACTCATCTTCTGTAAGAGGTATAATTTTTTCTATATGCTCTTTTAACTTTTTCTTCATTAATGAGAATTATATTTTGTATTTAGGCTGATTCATAGTGGTTGATTTTTTTTCTAATTAGCCAAATTAAGAGTGATTTCCATCCTTTGGTTTTATTAAATTGGTGTTTTTGGGCAACTTACTTCCGTGGTTAATAATTTGTCCATTTCCAAATGAAAAATACAGCCACGAGGCTAAACCAAATCAACCTGAAACTATCTCACTTTATTATTTCCTAAGTTTACATTAGTAAAGCCATTCCTATTCCAATTAGTAATAAAGAGGCAATTAGTAATGTTTGCAATGTTTTTGTTTTTCCCTTTTTTGAAAGCCAAATTCCTAACATAATTTCAATTTTTTAATTAATATCGTTTTGCCTATATGTGTACGAGCAGTAGCCGACTTTGGAAACCAAAACTTTCGGTTAAGCACTAATGCAAGAAGCTATTGCAAAATATTATTTACTAATTTACGAAAAGCAAATGAATTTGCAGTAGCGATAAAGGAAGCGGAAACTTTGAGTTTAGCACTTAACCCGCTATTGCTCATTAACATTATTAGCGGTAGTGCTTTTTTCGATTAGTAAAATGTTTGACATCAATACAATCGGTACAACGCAAGTGGGTAAAAAGCAATATGGAAATTCCAATACGGCAATATTTGGTTGGTCAAATGCAAATTGTTGAATTAGCGAAGGCGAAGATAAAATAGCCAAGGACACTATAACCAGTAAAAATACAATTCCGATACTATTCCAAATAATAAAAAGTGTTCGATTGATTTTTCTTTTTAAAATTAGCTGATAAACCAAAATTATCAATGCAGAAATTCCTAATACAATGTCAAAATTCCAACCGTAAAACGTCATTAGTTGCGGGATTTTTTCTTGAAGATAAAGTTGATACAAAACCAATTCAACAGAGATTCTTAAAATGTGTATTCCTAACAGAAAATTTGGCTTTAGTTTTGAGGCATCAATCCGATTTAGTCCGAAAATAGTCAATAAAACTGTACCGAAAATGACAATCGGAAATAGTTTCGGATTTTCTATAAATATTTGATAAAATGCCAAAGCACCAATCAAAACTTGCCAAACTGTAAGGAGCAAAATTAACCTTTTATTTTTTCCTGTTCCGTAATAAAGAAAGAGCAAAGACAAAAAAACCATTAGTAAAAATATGACTTTCAGCATAGCAAAAATTACCTTCCGAACTGTCTTAAATGATGGTCTGTATGCTTGAAAACATATTTACCGATTTCGTCCTTTGACATTTTTCCGAAGAACGGATGCACAAAATTTGAGTTAAAGAAATCACTGTAGCTATTAAGCAAGTCAATCCATTTGGCCTTTTCTATTTCAAAATTTCCAGTTCCTTTTATTTTAAATTCTGGATGTGTAGGCTGGTTTTTCTTCATTGGATTATCGTTTTTCAAGATTCCGTTCAATGCCATTTTGCCGAATAACTTACCCATAATTAAGCGTTTGTATTGCTTTTTTCCTTGAAACATTTCCTCGCTCAACGTACAATGTTTCAGCATTTGGTAAGCATTCATTTCCCCCCATTGAGCATTGTCGGTTGTTTTCAATTGATTGATTCGGTCTGTCAATAAGTTGATTGTTTTTTGATTGAATATCGTTTCCATAAGTCTGATTTTAGAATTCCATAGGTATTAAAGGTCGAACTTCAACGGAACCGCCCATTGCAAGAACAGGACAGTTTTTAGCCAAATTTTCGGCTTCCTGTAAACTTATGGCTTTTACGACCATATTACCGCTCAATGTTTGGTTGTCTGAAATGTAAATATTGTTGGAAATCTGCCCTTTTGGATTGATACAACTTCCTTTAAATCCCAATCGTGAAGTATTTACCAGTTTTGCTTGTGATGCTATACTTCCAATGTAGTTTTTCCATTGGTTTTGCATCGTTGCCATTTGTTCGACAGTCGGTTGTTCGTTGCTTGGTGACATTCTGAAAAGCAACATAAATTCTTTTAAAGTTTCCATAATTCTTTATTTTTTAGATTATGAAAACAAAAGTATCGGTTGTTTTATTTAAAATAGTTGCCCTATGGCAAAAACGGAACTTATAGAGAAATTTCTTTGCGAATGCGACTCAAAGAATATTTTGTGATGCCTAAATAAGTAGCGATGTGTTGCAACGAAACATTTTGAACGATGTGCGGTTTATCCTTTATTAGTCTTGAATACCGCTCTTTTGCTTCGTCTGCAATCAACGATACACTTTGATTTTTCAATGCAAAATAGGAACTGACCAATCGTCTGCGACCTTGTTCTCTAAATGCTTCTATACTATGAAAAAGTTGTTGGAACGTTTCAAAATCGAGTTGCCAACAAACGCAATCAGTCAGTGCTTGAATATTTTCACGGGTCGGATTTCGTAGAAAAAATGATGACCAATCGATAACGATGTCGCCTTGACCGTAAAAATTCGTGGTAATCTCGTTTCCATTTAAGTCGTTGACAAAAGAGCGTACAAAACCACTTTCTAAAAACCAATAATGATTTTCGGTTATCCCTTCTTGAAGTAGATAATCATTTTTGGAAAAACTTACTTGTCTGAATTTGGGTAAAATCAGCTCAAGTTCATTCTCTTTAAAGTCGTTTGAAGAGAATATATTTTTTAAAAAGTGTTCTTCTTTCATTCTGTTTTTTGGTTTTTTGCATTACCGCTAACGGTCTCGGCTCGAGTAGTTGCGTGATTTAGCACTTAACTTGGAAAGTACACACCAAACTGAAAATCCGCGAGGATTTTTAGAAGTAGGCGAGTACTAGCAATGGATTATATACGGTATTAGCTTTAGTTATTCTTTATACTTCAGATAATCGTAGAGACAAATTAACTTTCTAAAATGAGTTCCATATTTACTATCATCAAGAAGCTTTTTATTATCAATTAAATAATTTAGAAGTTCATCTAAATTTATCTTATCGCAGGATAATAATGGTGTATATAGTAAGATGTGTAGCTGATTATTCGCAGACTTTAACTCAGTAAAAGATGAATATTTATCATTAATTTCTTTTGTTTTTCTTATGTAGTTAGCAGACGGATAAAAACTTTCTGGTTTAACTTCGTTTACCTTTTTTATAAATTCTGGTGAAAACTCAACTATTTCGTTGTCTTCATCAATTTCATTGTTATCATTTAAATAACTAGCACTTCTTAAATGTTTAAAATACGGGATGTATTTTGCATTTAGATAAGGTAAACACAATTCGGATATTTTATCAGATTCCCAATTCCTACACTCAATAGCGTCTAAGAGAACATCTTTAAGTTCAATACCTTTAATACCAACCTCTGAAAACTTGTCTTTAAGACCTACGCCATATACAAATTCAGCATTATGAATATTTTCTATATTTTCCAAATTGTCTGTAACGTATATTTTGGATTTAGAATTATTAGATTTAACAAAGTCATAAACCATACCTTTCATTTGCCTAAGAATTTTAATGGGCAATTTTCTTTTATTATTAGCTAAGACTGTGAAGATTTCTATAAAATTATTAGTTCTGATTAATTTGATTGGTATAACTGTGTCAGAAATTAATAAAGTGCTATCGATAATGCTCGTTTGAATTGGCTCTGGACTCCATTGGCAGAAAATTAGTCTATCTTTTAATTTGTCAATTTTTTCTTTAGTTAGACATTTAATTATAGATTTTAAAATAGACTGAATGTTTTTGTCATCTAAACTATATCCGATGAAAATTATTGGATTTTCAATAAATATAGTTAATAGTTTAGCTGCTAAATATGCATTTCTATCCTCGTAATTATGGTAATCTTCCTCTGTTAGAATTAGCGAATTAGGTTTTGAAGAGCAACCGTGAATTTTGTATATTTCTCCTATTGAATATAATTCTGAAAATATTAATTCTTCTTGACCAACAAACTTATTGAATTCAGGAAAAATATTTTCTAAAAGCTCGTCCCAATTTGTCGTTATTGCTCCATCTATATTTATCTTTTTAAGAAGTTTTAATTCTTTGTCAATTATATCATCTTTAATTAATTGGTTTTGTGTTTGTATCTTTTTTGCAACTTCAAATTTTAGCGGGGAATATTTTGTTTCAGCGATTGCAGAAAATTCTTTACGGCTTTCCTCAAACTTTTCTCCACTCCACCATAGTTCATTAAAATCTTCTCCTATTATTGATGCAACTTTAGGTAGTTTTGAGTCTGCATTAGATTTATAGAAATTATAAGGTTTTATTAGTCCAAGTTCTTTACAAATTTCCATTAGTAATAATTCCCAAGTCGGTAGTCCTAAATATCTTCTAGAAAATCCCGAACCAATAAATAAGAATGGTGATGTTGAAAATTTTGAGATGTGCTTTTTAAATTCTTCTTCAAACATATTTTTTGGTGTTTGTTCCTTGGGTTTGAGTGTTAATTACAGCTAACGGACTCGTATATGAAAAGTAGGGCAGTTGATAAGCACTAACTTTCAGTAAAGCAAGAAGCCATATATTTAACTTTTATTGTGTAGCTAAAATACAAATTAAATATATGGCGACCCTGTAAATATGCACAAGCCATTGGTCAGGCAATAATCGCCCTATTTTTTATATACATTGTTAGCAAAAGTTTTTGTCCACCCAATTCCAATTTGATATCCAGATTGAGCTTTGTCCTTAATTAAAGGTAGAAATGTAGTAATTCCAATACTATTAGAATTGTTAATCTTGTATTTTGGTGAGAAGGAAAAACCGTAATTAAAGAAAACTTCATTGTTGGAATAATCTCGTTCGAAACCTATTCTTTCATTAATCAAAGTGCCTTTTGTATGGGCATAACTTAAACCAACTGGTACTTCAAAGTTTAATTGTACTTTATTAAAATTTAACGAATACCCAAAGTTAACAGTAGGTATTATTCGCATATCAATATCATCTGCTAAATAAGCATCTGGTTCTGATTCTCCTTTAAAATCGAAATAGGCCGTTAGAGTAAAAGAAATCGTGAAATGACTTGTTCTATTAGACAGCGGTACGATAAATTTGCCGTAGCCGCCGTAATATAATGATTCATCGCCCGCTCCCAATACACCTACTTCTAACGAGCTGTTATTAGTTTTTTGAGCATATAGGGTGTTACTCATAGATAACAAACCTATAATTGTAATTATTCTAATTGCTGAATACATAATCTAATCCTTTTTTAAATATTGTATTTGCAGAATCTGCATGTCCGCTCTTTTTTATTAATTCATTTTTATGTTTAAAATTTTGATAGTTTCTGTTGTCTACACGTTCATTCATTTCCTCAAAAGACGCGAGCATAACTCCTCCTTCTAAGGTCCCCATTCCATTATAAAATGTTACGTCTAAGTCAATGTTTTCATTTGCATAATTCTGTTCATATTCAAATATTACACCCGAATCGTACCAATATGATGTGCCACTTGCAATAAATTTATCGAATGGGTTATCTTGCCTGTTTTGTGCCATAACATACTGTGTGAATAACCCACCAAAAGAATGTCCAATTAGTGTTTTATTATTTGATGGCTCTATATTATACCTTGATTCAAGTTCAGGTATTAGTTCTTCTTTAATGAATTGATAAAAGTTAGCAGCACCTCCTGTACCGTGTTCATAAGATGTTGGGGTATAATCTCGATTTCTATTTTTATTGTTTCCAATAGATATTAAAATAGAAGGAGGCATACTTCCGCTCTGAGTTTTATCGGAAATTAAATTTGCTATGGTATTGAATCTGGTATCGCCATCTAATCCAATTATCAGTTGATTTGAAGAATCATTGGAATAAATTTCTGGTAGATAAACATAAATAGGATAGCTATCGTTAATAATATTTGATTGTATTATAAATTCTTCGGTAGCTCCAATGATGTCTAAACTCTCATCATTTGAACAACTTAAAAGTAGAGGTAGAAGTAAAAGATAAATAGGTTTCATAAGTTATAATTTGTCACAAAGATGCAACAGCTTTAAGCTATAAAACTTATTTCAAATCAATAAATGATTTTATTTTTTAAGATATTCTTTTTTTACTCTACTATAAGTTTCCGGTGACATGCCCAAGTAATTTGCAATTAACTTTTGAGGTATTTCTTCTATGAAGATTTTAGATTTTTCAATTGTTTTTAGAAATAATTCATACTTTTTACTGGCATCTTTGTGTTGTAAGAGTAAAGACCTTTTTTCACGCTCTAGATGTACTTGTTCAAATAGTTTAGTGTAGATATAACAAAAAGGCTGGCTTTCCAATAGTAATTTTTCAATATCTTTTTTTTGAAAATATAGAACTTCTGCATCGGTAATTGCCTCTTGTATTTGATTTGAAGGCGAGTTTTCCATATAGCTAGTAAAATTGTTAAAACTCATACCTGAAAGTGAAAAATCAATAGTAAACAATTCTCCTTCAATTATTACGTATTGATGAATAAAGCCTTTAATTACTAAACTAGTTTTTGTTTCAGTTTGGCTAATATTTAAAATAATTTCTCCCTTTTTGTATTTTTTCTTTTTTAAAATTTCAGCTATTGGCCTAAATTCCAATTCTGTCAGTGGGTATACAGTATTTAAAAAGCTAAATAATATATTTTCTTCGGTTGAAAAAGCTTTATTCATTAAGTAAGTAGGTTGATTTTAAATTTTTGCTAACGGTTTTGTGTATGAGCAGTAGCGGATTTTAAACAACTACTTTTCGGATAACAATATAGTTTAATTTATGCAAAAACGGTTCAGGTTAGCACCTAAACCGCTATTGCTTATACACGTCTTAAGTTAGCATTTTAATAAAAACACTAAATTAATACCTATAAATTAGAAAGAACAAAAGAGAGGAATAAGGTTATTATATACGGAGAGACTACAGATCTCGTCAACATTGAAAATCCCCTCTCTTTTACTACACAGATTTCGTACAGTTCTATGAGGCTTTTAGACCTCGATTTTAAGTCGTTGAAACTCGCGTAGTCGTCCTTTCAAAAATCATTTTCTTATGAATAAAGATATTAAATATTTTGGAATTGATATTAGCCATTTAGTTTTTGATGTGACAGATTCAGATGGCAATTACTACCAATTTAAAAACACAATTTCTGGCTTTAAAAAATTCACAAAACTCTTAGATTTGGATAGTCATTGTGTTATGGAAGCCACGGGATACTACCACTATCAATTGGCCTATTATTTACTAGAATTAGGGATAAAAGTATCAGTAGAAAACCCTTTAGCTGTTAAACGCTTTATCCAGATGAAGTTGTCTAAGATCAAGACCGATAAGAGTGATTCTAAACTTATTTGTGAATATGCAAAACAAGTAGATTTAAAGCCCTGGGAAGGTCAATCCAAACATCAAACAGAATGTCTTCAAATGACCAGACTCCTTTCTGTGTATACAAAACAGAGCACTATGCTGAAGAATAAAATACATGGTGAAGCCGTTTTAGGAAATCCTAGCAAAGCAGTTGTAAGTTCTATTAAACGAAGCTTAAAACACGTTTTAAAAGAAATCAAAACTTTAGAAGATAAACTGATGGTATTAGTTAAAGAAGTCCACCAGGATGTATTAACTCGCTTAAAAAGTATACCAGGAATTGGAAACAAAACGGCATTGATGCTTGTGGTTCTTACAGATGGTTTTGAGCGTTTTACAAGCGGTAGTGAACTCTGCAGTTATGCTGGATTAACTCCTGTAGTTAGAAAGAGTGGTAGCAGTGTAAATGGACGTAGTAGAATAAGTAAAATAGGAAATCAAAAGCTTCGTAATTTATTATTTATGTGCAGTTTTAATGCCTGTAAATACAACAAAGCATGCAGAGATATTTATGAACGAATTGTAGCAAAAGGGAAGAGTAAAAAACTAGCTTTAATAGCTGTGTGTAATAAGCTTCTAAAACAGGCTTTTGCTATCGCAAAATCTGGTTTAATATATGATGATTCTTATAGAAGTACTTTAGTGAAAAGTTAATGCTTTTTTACTTGTTTTTTACCACAGTACTTTGTTGTGGGCAGTTTTTATTCCGTTGGCATTTTTGACATATCCATATAGAACATTTCCCAAGTGTGTCCATCTAAATCTTCGATTGTTCGTTGTTGCATAAAATCGTAATCCCTTAATTCGTTTGGTTCATTTCCGCCTGCCCTTAATCCATTTTCCAAGATTTCGTTCATTTCATCCACACTATCGGTAGATAAAGAATAAAGACCTGCTATATTCTCTTTTGTATCTGCAATAGGTTTAGTCGCAAAAGTTGAAAATTTTTCTTTAGCCATTAGCATTACGTAAATAGTATCGCTCCATACCATACATTTCGTGTTGTCGTCTGAAAATTGAGGATTGTTTGTAAATCCTAATGCAGTGTAAAAATCCATTGATTTGTTCACGTCTTTTACCGCTAGGTTGATAAAAATTTGTTTTGCCATTTTAATCTGATTTGTGTTTTATTGTTTGAATTTTGTTTTTATAATAGTAGGAGAGTGCAAGTATGCATAAGAAGGCCAACGGCATTATCATATATCCAATGTTCTTATCTACACAAGCGTGACTGATGAACGCAAAAATAAGTGTAAATGAAAGTCCTGAATATGCCCATTCTTTTAGCTTATCAGGTGTTTTTGGGTAAATGATTGCAATAACTCCAAGGACTTTTGCAATAGCCAATGAGTATGCGAAATAATCGGGATAGCCCAAAGCTTTCGTTCCGATTGTCATATACTCCGGTGCAAAAATCCAAGTACTCATTGGCATAACGGCTTCCCAAAGTGCTATAATAATTGTAGCAGTCCAAAAAATGATTTTAGCTTTTTTCATTGTCTTATTTTTTTAATATTCGTTTGTAATGCAATTGAGCCAATCCTGTATCATACGTTTTGGCCTCAACAAATTTAAGTTCTTGTTCAGGTCTTCCATCCTTGAAGAGTCTTGTACCATTTCCAACTAGAATAGGGATGACAGAAATTATAAATTCATCTATTAAATCACTTTTTAAAAGTTCGTTTATTATTTCCGCTCCACCATCACAATAAATATTCTGTCCTTTCTGAGATTTTAATTGTTTAACCAAATCGGTTAAATTTTCTGTGTAAAAAGTTGTTCTACCCACTTTTTGTTTTGGAGTTCTTGTAATGACGTAGACGTCTCTTTCTCCATTGTCATAGTGAGAATCTCCAATTTCCTTTAGCACATAGTCATAAGTTTTTCTTCCAAGGATAATGGTATCAACGGTATCTGTAAATTCCTTATAACCATAATCTTCTCCTTCTTTTTCTACAATATTTAAAAAACTGAGGTCGTCATTGGGTTTTGCAATATATCCGTCCAAACTTGTTGCTATGAAAAGTGATAATTTTCTCATTGTATAGTAATTATTTTGAAGATGATAATAACTTTGCTAAATGGTTTAATGTAGCTGTAAAGCCTTCTTTGAAGCCCATTTGAATGTGCATTTCAAGGTCAGCAAGTTTTGCGTGCTTTATGGAAATTTTTACTGTTGTAATTCCATCAACCTCGCTAAAGTCCAAGTTCCATTTGGCTGATGGCATTTGCTCATTAATGTTTTCGTCCTTATCCGCAAAAGCGTCCTTGAATTGGAAATTGTCCTTGGGTGAAATTGAAGTAAAGTCTTGGATGGACCAATGTTCTTCGCCTTCGGGGCCGACCATTGCGTAAAATCTTCGTCCACCTTCCTCAAAGTTCATATACTTTGTTCTTGATTTCCACGGTTCTGGTGCCCACCATTGGTCAAGGATTTCCTGCTTTGTAAAAGCATCCCAAACCATTGGTTGTTCTGCATCAAATTCTCGGTTTACGAAAACGGCACTTGTTTTTTTGTCAACTGTAAAGTCGAATAATAGATTATTTTTCATTTTTCTTGTTTTTAAGTGTTGATAATAAATTGTCTAGTTGGTCAAAACGGTTTTCCCAAATTTTTCTAAAATGTTCCAACCATTTATCGATTTCTTTCATTTTTTCAATTTTTAGTTCGTAGTATATTTCTCGACCTTGTTGGTTTGTTTCTACAAGGTCACATTCGTTCAAAATTTGAAGATGTTTTGAAATGGTAGGTCTTGCGGCATCAAAGTTTTCAGCAATTGCTCCAGCTGTCATTGCTTGAGAAGTGAGCAATACCAATATCGCTCGTCTTGTTGGGTCTGAAATTGCTTGAAATATGTCTCTTCTTAATTTCATTATGAAGTTATTTGACTACAAATATATATGAAGTTATTTAACTACGCAAATATTTTTCATTTTTTTTGCAGGAAGTGGAAATTTAGTTGGAAGGGTTGATGTCCGTAGGCTGTTCTTAAATTGCCCACAACGTTAGTACATAGCACTTATGTACTATATACATCCAAATATAAGATATATGAAACATATGTTTTATACATCTTTTATAGAGTTATTCCTTATTTTATAAATAGGATCTAAAAATCTCCAGTTTAAGGTACTGGAGAAACCTTAATTATTTTATAAACTCATTTCATAAATGGTATTAAAAAGCGTCTTGTCCCATTTTTCTTGTTGGGAAAAAGACTTTTTAAGTGTTCTATGAAGTACGGCATTGAAAGCATTGTAACCTAACCATAAATTAGGTTCTTCGTTAAGTAACATCGCTTCATAATTTAGAACCTCGATGACTTCCCGCGATTTCTTAGACGGATTGTCATTTTTATCACTGCACTCATATCTAAATAATTTATCACGTTCTAAAACTGATTTCACAAAAGCTTCTGTATCGATGATTTTTATATCCTTCATACTATTAAACTTATGAATAATGGTATAAAACTCATTATCTAAAAACTTCTCAAACAGCCGGTTTAACCTCGGCATAATCAGTTCTGTATTATTTCGATTGTGTTTTATAGAAAATGCTATTTCAGCCTGCGACACGTGTAAACCGTTAGAACATACTTTTCTATAAAAGCCAAAATGTCCTGAGGTTTTCTCACTACCATCGTACGAGTTTTTAAATCTCAACATCGGTAGTATCAAATCATCATCATTTTTCACTTTAAACTGATTCGTATCTTCAATGATGAAATCCGTTATAAACGATCTATCATTTCTATTAATACTCCGTTTGTGAAATTTTAAATCGGCGTCTTCAAGCATGGTTTCTGCTTTCTTAAAGAACAATTCATTTGGAATATGTCCGTAACTGTTGGACACGACGTTCACAACTTTACCATTCGAAATGATAACGTTTTCTAGCCCTCTACGTGAAGGCATTTGGATCAGACTTTCTAAAGCAGTCATTTCCGATGGCACAAAAATGTCATCTTGTTGTAAATTCTTTAAATACATAACTTTTGATTTTAGGCCCATCTTACGACAGGCAGATTAAACAATAATGCGCTTAATCTAAACGGAAGCTAAAATCTCAGCTGAAAAGGAAACGGAATAAATAAGCAATGGCCTTAGTGGAGGCTTTATGCCGTAGTCTTTTTAAGGGAGTATTTTACGAGTTTAACTTGCGTGGCTATTGTATATATTAAAACAACACAAAATTTTCATTGAACATCTTTCTTACCAATATAAATAATATAAATTGAAATTATTTAAACTTCGGTACTGAAAAATCAATTGTAGGATCTATTTCATCAGCCCTGGAAATTGCCCAATCTAAGTAATTTTTAAATTCATTTTGGTTTTCAAAATTGGTCTCCTTCTCTACTAAGGCGTTTATGTAAATTCGTATATCATTTGCTAATTTGTAATTATTGGCCGAAGCAATTAATTGATTTAAATTATTTTCTACAAATTGTTTTTGTTTGGCTAAATCTTCTTCAATTTTTAATTGCACTTGTCTTTCCTCTTCCTCGAGTTCCCTACGCTTCCTTGATTCTGCAAACTCCAAACTCTCTTTTTCAATATAATTATAAATCGGATTTAAGTAATCTTTTAATTTTTTAGAATCATTTTCTAGCCATCCTTTACGGGCATGGCTACCAACTTGAAATTCTAAAAACATACTCTTCTCATAGGTCTCACTACTATAGCCTGTGGAATCCTTAACCCGTTTTCGAAAATACTTTTGCCTTAAATTAATTTCCGTTAGATGTCCATACATTTCAATATGACAGCAATCGTATTTAAATGTAATATAATGTCCATTCTTTTCTAAACAAAGTATTAAATCATTCATAAAGTTAAAGGCACGAGGTCTTAGCTTAAGTTCTACTGAAATCGGTAAACAAGTACCTCTGAACTTCCTTTTTTCTTCCCAAGTGATGTTCTTTTTTTTATCGAACTTCTCTAATTCTAATTTGGTTTTTCGAACTAACTGATGATATTTTTGGATCATAGGAATGGAATATATTTTAATAATTACTATTTTGAAATAACCAAACTTAAGTGCCTTTAATAATTTAGGCAAATTAATTTATTTGATATTCTTATTCTGAAAAATAATTAATATTAACGATATTTATAACATGACAGCTTTCCAAAATAATGACCCGAGTTTAGAATCACAATGGCGTGCCTTAATCTTATTTGGAAAAAACTCTGCGACTTATAAATTTAGTTTTGCTAAAAGCTTATTAGAGTTAGTAGACAGAGAAACGACCTCTATTTCTTTAAGCGAATTATCTGGGCCATTTGCAGAGAACATTGCTAAGCATTTGCTAGTATCAGACAAACAAGGTAACTCCAAATCGAGCAAGTTTTTAAATTACTGCAGACAGTATAACGCTAATGAATTAGAACATGACAGGTTACTTTATTATACTGAAAAATTGGGTTTTGTAAATGTGGTTGATGCTTTTCAGAATATAAATGGCGGACAAATACCTAATGTATTTTACGAAAAGGATTATACCGATGGTAATAAACGGCTTATAATTAAGGATGAGTTATTACAGTTAAAGGAGAGCTTTCATTTTAGAAATTTTGATCAAGAAGTGGAAGCCCGATGGAACTTGGTAGAAACGGCATGGAATTTAAAGATCAATCCGAATATACTTGAAGTGAAATATGATGATATATCTTCGTTACTCTATTTTGAAGAAAATCGTTTTATGAAACGTAAGGATATTACTTCTGTACGTGATGCTTTAAACGGTTACCAAAAAGGGAAGTGTTTTTACAGTTTTCAGGATATCTCTCTTAAAAGCTGTGATACTTCTATTTGTCAAGTGGATCACTTTTTACCACACGTAAATAAGCTTAGTCATTCTGAACAAGGCACTAATATAAATGGTGTTTGGAATTTAGTTTTGGCAGATCCAAGCGTTAATAATGATAAACGTGCTAAAATTCCAGAATTGAGATTTTTACAACGTCTATATAACAGGAATGAATTTTATATAACGAGTAAGCACCCTTTAGCAGAAACCATTATAAACCAAACAGGACATACTAGACAAAAAAGAAAAGCCTTTTTACAAAAACAATACGATATTGCCAAAACAAACTCCATAGTCACCTGGAGTCCTGAAATTGAACTAATAGGAAATTTTTAATGAGCGTATTTACAAACTTACCAGAAGCATCTAAAATTTATAAAGGAGAACATTTCTTTTTAATCTACGATAAGTACCCTGTTTCTCCAGGGCATATTTTAATTATTTCGAATATTGAAAAGTTAGACTATTTTACATTGAGTGAAGGAGAGAAATCCGAGCTTACCAATTTAATTGATAAAGCCAAATCTATCATCGAAATCGATAATACCCCTGATGGCTACAACATAGGCATGAATTGTGGTGAAGTCGCAGGACAAACCGTTATGCATTTTCATTGTCATGTTATTCCTCGTTATACGGGAGATATGGATAACCCAAGAGGTGGCGTGAGACATAGTGTTGCAGGGAAAGGGTATTATTAGTGTACTCCTACTCCATTATATTTTACCTCCTTTATTATCGAACTAACATTACTATTTACCTTTGGACTGAATAGATCCTTAGTTACAGTATAAGCTTGTAGCTCATTTTCAGAATAGTTAAAATTCACTAACTCTTTAATTTGAGTATCTGACACATTTGAAGATAGCCATTCCTTAGAATGTTCCATATCTAGAATTAAAGGCTGCCGCTTTTTAAGATTATGAATTTTTGCGAATAATGGAGACGCTTCTTTTGTTATGATTGAAAATGTTACATAGGTGCCAATGATGGTATATATTCCTGCTAAAGCAAGCGGCTCTTTATTCTCACTTTGAATAAAAAACGGATATTTCTTTTTCTCAAACTCATGAGGCTCATAAAAACCTGTAACCGGAATGATACAGCGTTGTTCATGGATGGTATCTTTATAAATAAAATGACTAAAAAGCTTTTCTTCTCTAGCATTTAACCCCCCTCCGTATTTTACCGCTTCCTTGTAATAAACTTTGATCTGGTCTGGAGTTTTATTGTTAGGAACAATCCCCCAAACACCAGGAGCCAATACCTCTGGCTTTTGTTGTGGAATTACCAACATATTAGGGTGGGTAAATCCGTTTAAATGGTATTGTGGCTTATCAAAAATTGGACGTATTTCATCATTACTAAGTTTTACATCAAAGTGTTTTTCTAATTTTTTAGTTTTTAATATTGTAGCGGTGTGGAAGCACATTCTAAAAATCTCTTTTTAATAAATTAATTTGGTTACAAAAATAACAATTCATTTAAGAGAATTGGATAAACAAATAATTGACATCAAAGACTTTATATCCTAATTTTTCTTAATGAGTAACACGCATTTTTAAAAATAATATTAAATTAGTTAATTATTCATTGAATTGAAGGTTAAAGTATTATGAAACCTACCGAATTTATAAATAAGCTTAAGGCACCCTGTGTATTCTAGCTTATTTTTCATATTAAAACGTTTCTATTTTAAGAAATTATATTCAATGCCCCAATCGTTATTATGCTAAAAAAAGTTTTATTTATAGACATTGAGACCACGAAACAAGGAAAAATCAAAGATGTCGGTGCAATTTTTAATGGACAAGAACTACATGAAAATCGGTTTACCAGACTAAAGACCTGGATTGAACAGGCAGAATTTATTTGTGGCCATAATATTGTAGCTCACGATATTCCTTTACTAGAAAGAGTCTTAGGAAATGATATTTTTATTGATAAAAAAATAATTGATACGCTTTTATGGTCTCCAATTTTATTTAGTGATAATCCATATCATAAGCTTGTAAAAGGATATAAAATAGTAAACGATAGTGATTACAATAATCCCTTATCTGATTGTAAATTAACTCAACAATTGCTTTTTGACGAACTCAATCAATTCAATGCTTTAGATAAGAATATCCAGAAAATTTATGCAAAACTACTTTCTAGAAGCAACTCTTATTCAGGTTTTTTAGAGTTAATAAAATTTCCTTTATCTCAATTAAATATTGATACTGAAATCACTCAAATATTGAGACATAAAATTTGTGATAACACAAATATTGACCAACTAGTTAAAGACACCCCCATTGAAACGGCTTATGTTCTTTCTTTAATCAACACGAAAGAAGACAAATCTATATTAGCGCCATGGGTTAGTAAAACATTACCAAAGACAGAAGAAATACTTGAGGGAATTAGGTTTAAATATTGTGGTATAGAAACATGTTCGTATTGTCATGAAAATTTAAGTCCTAAAAAAGGATTACAACGTTACTTCGGATATGAAAACTTTAGAAGTTTTGATCATGATGAGGACATGAGTTTACAAGAAAAAACTGTTCGTGCTGGTTTAGGGCAAAAATCGTTTGTTGCGATTTTCCCAACAGGTGGAGGTAAATCGCTTACATTTCAATTACCTGCTTTAATGAAAGGGTCTTCATCTAGACAATTAACTATAGTCATTTCCCCTTTAATTTCGTTAATGAAAGATCAAGTTGAGAATCTTGAAAAGCGTTTCGATATTACAAAAGCAGTCGCCATAAATGGGTTATTATCACCTTTAGAAAGACAAGAGGCACTTGAAAGAGTGGAAAACGGAGCCATTCAACTGCTCTATTTATCTCCTGAGTCTCTAAGATCTCCCACAATTTTAAGGCTTCTAAAACAGCGTTCTATAGCCAGGTTTGTGATAGACGAGGCGCATTGTTTTTCTTCTTGGGGTCAAGATTTTAGAGTGGATTACTTATTCATTGCTGAGTTTATTAAGACTCTTGAAGCGGATAAACCTCACCGAAAAATCCCCGTGTCTTGTTTTACTGCCACTGCAAAACCGCAAGTAATCGAAGATATTAAGGACTATTTCAAGACCAATCTCAACCTTGACCTAAAAGAGTTTATTACAAGAGCCAATAGAACAAATTTAAAATATGAAGTCATTGATATTAAAGATCCAAATCGTAAAATGGATGCATTATTACCACTATTAGATCGTTGTGAAAAGCCTGCTATTATTTATGCCTCTAGGACAAAAAGAGTAGAAGAAATACATAATTTAATAGACAAAGCAGGATTTAATTCTACATATTTTCATGGAAAGCTTGATAAAGAAGTCAAGAAAACTAATATGGAGGCTTTTATGAATAGTGGAAAGGATATCATTGTAGCAACATCTGCTTTTGGAATGGGGGTAGATAAAGATGATGTAAAATCTGTTATTCATTATAATATTTCTGATTCATTAGAAAACTACGTTCAAGAAGCTGGACGAGCTGGACGCAATGAAAAAATAGAAGCCAAATGTTATATTTTATTCAATAATGAAGACTTAAATAAACACTTTAGTTTATTACAGCAAATTAAAATTAATCAAAAGGAAATTCAACAAATTTGGCAAGCTTTAAAATATTTATCAAAATTTAAAAAAACAAAAAGCATAAGTAATTCCGCTTTAGAAATTGCCCAAAAAGCGGGTTGGGACACAGAAATTCATGAATTAGAAACGAGAGTCAAAACCTCTATTTCTGTCTTAGAAGACCAAGGGTTCTTAAAGCGAAAACAAAATTCACCAAGAGTTTTCGCCAATAGCTTGATGGTTCCTAGTCTAACAAAAGCATTAGAAAAAATTCATTTAGATAAAAGTTTATCAGATATACAAATCCAAAATTGCTCTCGAGTATTGCAAAGTATCGTAAAAGAAGATGAATGTAGAATTGATTATTTAGCAGATAGAACGGGCTTGAAACTGAAGGATATTAGAAATGTAATCGATGTTTTAAGAGAACATCAAATATTAGGAGACTCCAAGGACCTTACAGCCTTTATTAACCTTACCAACTCCATTAATGGCTCTAAAAGAATTCTTGAACGTTATAGACAAATTGAAATTGAATTAAGAAAAAACTTATCTAAAAGTATTAAAATTTCTATGAGACAGCTGAATCAAAATTTAATTGATTCTGGATTGGAAATCACGTCAATAGATGCTATTAAGAATATTCTTAACTACTGGGAAATAAGAAATTTTATTCATAAAACTCGTGTAGATAGGGAAAACGATTTATATAAAATTACAATTAAGAGTTTTGAACTCTTAGACAAAGATATTGAATGGCGACACCCCTTATCATTGGAAACCTACAATCTATTAGAAAAATTTCGATTAGAGCAAAAAGAAAAAAATAAGCAAGAAGGAAAAATAGATCTACCTGTTAGTTTTTCACTTTTAGAACTAAAAAATTCAAATCAGTTTTTCGGACAAATTAAAGAGGAAGATTTAAAACATTATGAGAAAGCGTTATTATTTCTTAATCAAATTAAATCTATAAAACTGGAAGGTGGTTTCATGGTTTCCTATAACAGATTAAATATCGAGGAAATTGATAATTCATTACCAAGGTTCACCAAAGAGAATTTTAGTAAAATAGACCATTATTATCATAGTAAGACGGAACAAATTCATATTGTAGGTGAATACGCTAAAAGAAGGCTTCAAAATTATGAAGCAGCTTTAACCTATGTTAATGATTATTTTAGTCTTCCTTATGATGAGTTTATTTCAAAATATTTCCCAAAACGCAAAAAAGAAATCGGTAGACCATTAACACCTGAACGGTTTAAAAAAATAGCAGGAGAGTTAGATATTGATCAAAGCAATATTGTAGACGATAATAAATCTGATAACATATTAGTTTTAGCCGGACCTGGAAGTGGAAAAACAAAAGTCTTAGTACATAAGATAGCAAGTTTACTATTATTAGAAGATATAAAACCTGAACAATTTTTGATGCTTACGTTTTCTAAAGCTGCTGCTTTAGAATTTAAGTCCCGTGCCAGAAAACTTGTTCCAGAATATTCTGGTTTAATTAAAATAACAACATTTCATGGTTTCTGTTTTCAACTCATGGGTCAATTAGGCGATTTAAATAAATCGGAAAATATAATTCAAGATTGTATAAATCGCATTAATAGTAAAGACATTGATATTTCATCAATCATTAATAAAAGTGTCCTACTCTTAGATGAATTTCAAGATGTAAATAAAATTGAATGGAAATTAATTCAAACTATAATTAAAAAAGCGGGTAATATAAGAGTCATTGCTGTTGGTGATGATGATCAAAATATTTATGGTTTTAGAGGAGCATCTAACAAGTACATGCTCGAATTCAAAGAAAAATATAGGGCTACAGAATACTCTTTAATTAAAAATTATAGGAGTTATTCGACTATTGTTCAATTTAACAATGAATTACTTCAAACCATTCCAGAGCGTTTAAAAGCACAAGAGCTTGTTCCATTTAACAAAAAATTGAGTTCTAAAGTTAGGTTGATTAAGTATAATTCATCTTATTTAGAAAAATCTCTAGCAGAAAGTGTTGTTCAAGATAATTACAATGGTACTAGGGCAGTCTTGGTAAGAACAAACAAACAAGCATTAATGGTAAATACTTTTCTAAAGGAATTAGGACAAAAAACTAAACTAATTACAGGTTTAGAAGGTTTTAGTTTAAATCAGTTATATGAGTTAAGAATATTTACCAATTATTTAATTGATAAAAAGAATAATGCAGGCTTAATTTATGATTCAGACTGGGATGATGCTAAAAATTTATTTATCAAAAACCATAAACAAAGTATTCATTTTGAAATCTGTTTGGATATTATTAAGGACTTTGATTTTAATTATAATAAACAGAAGCAACTTATAGACTGGTTTGAATATCTACGTGAAATAAAAATGGAAGATGTTATAAATGCAGATTCTAAAGCTATTATTATTGCAACCATGCATAAATCTAAAGGAAAGGAATTCGATCATGTTTATTTACTTCTTGAGAATTATGATTTTACTACTAATGAATCTAAACGAGTATTATATGTTGGTTGCTCTAGAGCAAAACAAAGTTTACAAATACATTGCAATTCTTCATTCTTTGAAACATTTAATCCGGATAATGTAACTTTCATTAATTTTAATGGAAAAACAAAACAACCGAATCATTTTGAGTTAGTTCTTGGACATAAAGACATTAATTTAAGCTCTCAAAAATACCATAAGGCTTTACATCTAATTAAATCACTGAAATCGGGTGATGAGCTTATAAAATGCACTAAAGAATTTCCAAATAATATTGGAATAGGTCTTGCTACCAGACAAGGTAACATACTTTTCTTCTCAAGAGCTTTTTTAAATACTAAGTATAATTCGTTTATTAAAGATGGATATGAACTTACAGTTGGAAATGTAGAATTCATTGTGTATTGGTATGATATAAAGGAAGAGAAGGAATATAAAATTGTTTTACCTAAAATAAAATTTAGTAAAGAACTTAAACAAGAGCAAAGGCCTGAGCCTAAAAATAACTATAGTAAAAATATTATATTACCTTAATCCCTGATATGTCTAAACTTAAATAAGAACTAATACAGGGATCTAAATTAACGTTGAATAAATTTAAAATGACTAGGTGTTAATTCTCTAGGAATATAAATATGTATTGATTTTCGCTTTTTCTAAGACGTTAAAACACAAACATTCACAGCACCTATTAATTATCTAGCAATAACATATTCACGTAATACTATTGAAACCATACCATCTACACATTTATTATTCTCCTCGTAGAGTATTTTATACACTATAGTTAATCTTTTACCGAAGAGACTTAGCACATAACTAAGACCATTAGAAATCATAATTCAGTGAAAACAATTACGTAACTTATTAAATTTGAATTGTGTAAAATTCGTCTCCACAATTAAACCAAAATCACTAAACACTGTATTTCAACGAATTAAACAAAAACTTTTTAAATACAAAAGAGAAAATTCCTACCTTTAAGTAACTAACTAAACTAACCTAAATGCTACCCCAAACCTACACTGTACCATCTGTAGAATATAACTATGCCACGCCATTACATTGGATAACTATATTTTTAATATTTTCATTCACGGTAATCATTTTATTTCAAGCTACTAGAATTATACTTCATCCTGAAAAATGTAAAATGATCAAATGCAGATATTTACTACTTGCAATCCTTTTTCTTCTTTTTAATACTGTTAACAATCTATTACCAAATACATCCTTCCTCCCTTCGATTTTTATTCAACATTCTATTGAATGTGCTTTAGGTATGTATGTTTGTATTTATGCCATTTGGTATTTATATACAGAATTCAATATCACGTCCCGTTATAAACTTTTTAAGGTTAAATACTTATTCTTAACAATGACCGGATGTTATTTTTTATTATTTATTTTGCCTTATTATTTCACGGAATCCCTTCAATTTGCTTATAAATGTTTCTTAATTTATCCTATCGTACTTTCCCTAGCATTCGTCGTCAGTTTTTTCTATACAGTTAAAAAATACATATCCTATTCAAGGGACTTTAAACTGCGAACTTATTTGGCACTTAGTGCCGTCATTTTTTTATCCCTTTTACCAATTCTTACATGGTTTCATGTGTTTGAGCCTTGGATTATTTCAATTACAAGTATCTCTTTCTTTTTAATTTCTATTATGGAACTAGATAGTTATCTATATCGATTAAAAAACACATATAAATTAAAACCTGTAAAACCTCTTCATCCAAAATTTACTGACAGAGAAAATGAAATCGCCCACCAAATTATAAACGAAGCCGATTACACTGTCATTTCTAAAAAGATGTTCATTCAAAAAAGTACGGTTAGGAAACACGCATCTAATATTTTTAGCAAAGCGAACTGTTCTAATAGAGATCAGTTCATAAAAAAATTCAAACGCTAACATTTTACATTCCTTGATTCTCATTGAGTGCGTATGCCGTACGCACCGATATACGCACAATCTACGCACCATTTTTTACTATTATTCAATTCATTTTTTGAAATTTGAAAACCTGTCCCGAAGTATGGTTGTTTAAATAGAATCAGATACATAAAAAGCTTAACGAATACTAGTCATTCTAAGCCTAAACTGAATTTATTTTTCTCTAACATAAAACTATACTAATGGACTATCAAACAGAATTAACCAAATTCCAAAAAGAGCTGAATAACCTTAATCAGTCGGGCAACAAAATTATCAACCTAGCCAATGCTTCTATATCTCTCTGTAAAAACACTTTATCTAATTTAAAAAGAATTATGTTCGAAACTGGATTCCAAACAGTTGGAGATGAAATCCACTTTTTTAAAGTCACTAAACAAATTCCCCTATTACAAATTGTTTATTATACTGAAATTCGAAATATTGAATTGAACTTGCCAAAAGGAAGTAAAACGACTCAACAGGCATTTATAAACAAAAAATTAGCAGAAATAGATGAATTCTATATTAGAAACAGAAACTTTAATCAATATGTAGTTTGTGGCCACACCCATTCTGACGAGTTATATTTCACTAGATCTGAAGCCGATAATATCAACCATCCATGTTCAGACTTATATTTTAGAGACCCCGAGTTTACTACGGCTTTTGACATGTTACTTGCCAAACATCAAGCCTACTTATTGGTGGTGGACTACCTTAAAAACAAACTGAATGAACATGATAGTAAGCAATCACAAAATAAACCGCTAAAATGGACAGCTACTAAAAATGCACTAACCGAACTCATTTATGGGCTACACCAAAGTGGTGCATTAAATAACGGAACTTGTGAACTAAAAGACATCGTTTATGCGTTCCAGATTATGTTTTCATGTGAAGTTGGTAATATTTACCAGAAGTATTCTGAAATGAAATATAAAAACAAGGAACTTCCTCCTTTTTTAAATATGATGACTCAAAACTTCTTAAATAATCTCTCTAACCCTGAAGAATAATAAGGAAATACATAACAGAGTTCGGTAGAACTACGGTTGTGGGCCTTTGAGGTAATTCACCTTCAAAACCTAATATGATTAAGGTGAATTTATGTGCTTTTTATAAGATTTTAAGGTAAAAAACCACATTTTTTCCTAAATGTTAAAATTTGACCGAGTGCGGTTCAACTCATGCTATAAATCCATTTAAACTCTTGAGATTTGTAACATACTAATTTTAAAAATCTTACAACATGGCAACAAAAATTATCACTTCTGAAGACCTTTCTACGTTCAAAACTGAATTATTACAGGACATTAAAAACTTACTTACCGATCATGCTAAAATTGGTTTTAAGAAACATTATAGAACCTCCGAAGTTTTAAAACTACTTCAAATCAGTTCAACCACTTTGAAAACTCTAAAAGTTAACGGTACACTACCTTATTCCAAAATAGGCGGCACTTGTTTTTATAAAGCAGAGGATATCCAGCACATGTTAGAAGACAATCGGGTGGATTAATTTAAATCTAATTAATTATGAACTACATCAAACATCTCAACGCTATTTTTAAAGTATTTCAGAATGATCCAAGACTAAACCCCTCACATATTAGTCTGTATATGGCGCTCTTCCAATATTGGAATTACAAGAGTTTCCAGGACACCATATTTATCTCTAGAGAAGACATTATGAACATGTCTAAATTAGGTTCCAAAACAACATATCATCGTTGCATAAAAAACTTAAGTGATTGGAAATATTTGCTGTATTTACCATCTCATAACCCCTATAAAGGGAGTCAAATTAAGATGTTCAAATTTGATACAAGTACTAAACAAGCTGTGGACAAGCATAAAACAAGTAGTGTACAAGCACTGGTACCTATACTAAACTTAAATAAACAAAATAGAAACTTTATACAAAGTAAGTTACCAAAAAACGAAAATGAAGTTTTAGTTTTTTTTAAATCTAAAAATTGGCCGACTATTGAAGCCCAAAAATTCTACAATCACAACCAAGCGATTGGATGGACAATTGGTGGAAAATCAAAAGTCGAAAACTGGCAAGCGTTGGCTTCTAATTGGATGATAAAGGCCGCTGAAATAGAAAAAAAATCTGCAGCGTCCCATTTTAAAGACAACCTCATAACCCAAAACAACAAAGATTATGACCAACCTCTATAAGATTACCGAAGGTGACGTAGAATATACTTTGGGAAAAATGAACGGTCAAATGATCTCCTACGATTTTAAAAAAATCCTGGAATATTTGGAGGCCAAAGGCAAACTGATGTTTGGACAGCAGTTTAAAATATACAAACAAGATCACGATTTGATTCTCAAATTGAGCTGTTATTTTATCAAGGATGAATCCTACTGTGAAGCTCGTGGGATTGATTTAAACAAAGGTATTTTGCTTTCAGGACCCGTTGGAAGCGGAAAAACAAGTCTCATGAAATTAATCAGAAATTTATCTTTAAATAAAAGAAAGATTGAGGTAGTACCAACTAGAAATATAGTCTTTGCCTACAATCATCTCGGCACTAAAACCATTGAAGATTTCGGAAATAGGCACTGCTACTGCTTCGATGATTTGGGTATTGAACCTATGGGAAAATATTACGGAAACACTTACAACGTTATGGGAGAAATATTATTATCTCGCTATGAATTGTTTCTTGAAACAAACATAAAAACCCATTTGACGACCAATCTTAACGCTGTGGAAATTGAAGAACGCTATGGAACACGAGTCCGTTCCAGAATGCGCCATTTATTCAATCTGATAACATTTGACAAAGACACTACAGACAAACGTATTTAAAATCAAACCTTATGAAAATAGCCACCTTCAATATCCAAAATTTATTTCATCGCGATAAAAATCTTATCCAAGTACATGCTAGTAAAAATCTAAAAGACTGGATTTCTGAACTTGATAATCTCATGACTATTAAATCTAATACTGAAGACCAACGCGATCGTATCAAAGAACTTTCATTTTTAATTGGTTTCGAAAAAACCATAGACAAACCCTATGCTGTACTTCGGAGACGAGCTGGACATTTATACTTAAAAGGCATCGACCATTCTTTAGTACACAAAGCTAGTTATTTAAACTATTGGAATGGATGGATTACATTACAAACCACGCCTATCCCTTATGCTGCAGTTGAACATAAAGCCCGACTGATTGCAGATATTAATGCTGATGTCTTACTGCTTCAAGAAGTAGAAGATCGTGGATCTTTAGAAGAATTTAATCATGAAATATTACCAAAATTTTATTGTGAACCCTACACCCAATGTATCGTTGTACAAAGTAACAAATATAATGGATTAGAAATGGGAATACTGCTTAGACAGGGTTATAATCTCCTTGGTATTAAAACACATCAAGATCAAAATTTCATTCAATACGATATCGAAACGCCCAAAGGAAAAATAGTCCACATTATCAATTTGCATTTAGACAAGCCAACTACCGACTTGAACCAATCTCATTTCGATCGGAAGTTACAAACCAACCAAGTGGCAAACATTTACAATGAACTACTCGTAAAAGGCCTTAAAAACATCATCATTACTGGCACATTACAAGTCCCTTCCTATTGTGATTCTTTATCCCCTTTATTTAAAAACACAACTCTAAAGGAAGTCACCAAACATTTATCTTTTGAAGTCGTTTGTGATCATGGTGCCGATCGTTCATACTACAGATTAGGTGCCTATAGAAAAGGCGTAAACATTAAACAAAAAGACTATATGCTAGTGTCTCCCAATCTATGGAAATCATTAAAAGATAGTGGCATGAATCGTAAAGCGATGTGGCCGCCACACAGACCACATTGGACAGTATATCCGAGTTTAAAACACAAAGGTCAAGCAGCGAGTGAACATCCCATTATTTGGGCTAAACTAAAATTGTAAATCATAATGACTTATTTTTTAATCTCTTCAACCAAACCTTTAATTCAGTATAAGTTGATAGCATAATTTCCTTAAACACAGTGACGGTTTGTAAATAAAACTGTTTCATTTTCTTAAGTTTGACTTAATGGTTTGGTTTATTTTAAGAGCAATTTGATGGATTCCTTTTTTACTTGATAAATAAGTTTCATCATCAGGATTCGATAGAAATCCGAGTTCTAAAAGCACACTAGGCGTATCATTTACCAAATTTCTAAGCACATGAAAGTTTTCAAACTTAACCCCTCTACTTTCAAAATTCTTAAACTGTGTCAGCTGTTTTTCTAAAACATAGCCCCAATAGACCGCATCTGCTTTAAACCTTCCACTTTTGCTATATGCATATACTTCTACCCCAATTGCATTTTTATTAGAAGCATGATTACAGTGCAACGACAAAAAGAGTATGGGTTTTAATGCTTTTGCTAGTCGCGTGCGATCTTTAAGGGCAATTAACGTATCTGTATACCGCGTTAAATACATTTCTAAGCCCGATGTTTCATCCATCCGATTTTGCTCAATCATTGCCTTTGCAATAGCTAAAACAATATCCTTTTCCAGTTTTTGTTGGTGGTTGCCAACGGCTCCCGAATCCATACCGCCATGACCAGGATCAATAATAACAACCTGACCAAAAACAATATTGCTTAGCATTACAATTACAATTACAATATGTATCGTCCTGTGTTTCATTTTGTTAAAGTTTTATTACACAAAATGAAGCGTTTTCTCTAAATCCATGATAATACTCCAAAAATTAACAGTTTGAAATGTTAATTTTTTCAACTTCTCTATCATTTCTTTGATTCCCTCATAGATTCCATAATGAAAATATTCACTAACTGCCTTTTAGGGCTAAATCCATGTATTATGAAAAAATCAACTTTTCTTTTCTTATCGTTTCTATTAGCATCGCTATCGGCCTCTGCTCAAATTGGAGGTATTGAAAATTCTGTAAATGATGTGTCTGACACCATTAGAACCATCTTCCCGATTATTCTAGGGGTTATTTTTTTAATCGGATTCTTATTTAATGCCGGTCACTTTTTTGGAGAGAATGCGGATCTAAAAAAGGGAATTACTCGTGTCTTAGTTTTTGTACTTATCGCAGGCGCTGTAGTGGGAATTTTCACATATCTAATCGGAATTGTGGTCTAATGAAACGCTACGTCATATACAAAGATATTCGTAAGCGTGCCATCATATTTGGTTTGCCTATGCTGTATTTCGCTGTGATGATGATGGTGATTATTTTATCGCTTTTGGTAATCATCTTCTCTTTCAGTTTTCAGATGGTTATTGTTGTACTTATCGCAAATGCAGGACTCTATATCCTACTCATACGACTCGTAAAGCATCCCTTTCACCTACAGCTGGGCAATACCTTTCCTAAACTTATCAGCAATAAACAATGTTCAAACCTGAATTATGAATAAAATTAATCTTGCACAATATCACCCGATTATAGATATTCAAAACCATATCATTTTTGCAAATAATGGCCATGTAGTTTTAGGATATAAAGGCGACTTACCTGAAGTCTATTCACTGGCTGAAAAAGATTTTGATGACTTGCACACCAATTGGTTTCAAGCTATTAAATCCTTGCCTGCTGGTTGTGTGATTCATAAACAGGATGTGTATTTAAATCAAAAGTATAATTCAGAACAGCTGCCAAATAATACATTTTTAGAACGTGCTACTCACGACCACTTTAAAGACCGTAGTACCATCACTCATGACTGCTACTTGTTTTTTACCCTTCCTAAATCGAAAGGCACAAACTCCAGTAAGTTTATTAATCCGTTTAAAAAACCGTCGATTGCAAAAGCGATGGAATCCACAGATCAAGTCCTTGCTTTTATTAAGGCCGTATCAGACACCATTTCCTTTCTAAATATGTCTAAGCATTTCGTATTTACTCCACTGTCAGAATCTGAAATCCTGGAGTATACCAGAACCTATTTTAACGGGTTTAATACGGAAGTAGATACTGATATACTATTAGATAAATCAGGAGCTCAAATCGGTGAACATCATTTTGATGTCTTAGCCATAAACAGCGAATTGTGCTTTGATGAGCATGTACAATCTTGCAAGAAGAATAGCAATTTCACTTCAGATGATTTTGTGTTCCATCAGGGGTTTATAGATGGTTTGGGATTAACCTTAAACGACAATCACATTATCAATCAAATCATCTATCTCGACGACAAACAAAAATGGCGAAAACTCCTAGATAAAAAAGTAGACGAACTGCAGAAGAGTTCCAATTTCGGATCTCAGAACAAAGTGATTCTTGAAAAGATTCAGCACATATTATCTCAGATCAATCAGGACGATAGCAGTCTTGTGGTTCGAGGCCAATTAAATGTAATGTTTTGGTCAAAAGATGAATCTAGATTGGATACGATTGCTTCCAAAATTAAAACAGAATTTAAAGATATAGGGATGATTCCATATGCTCCAAAAGGGCACGAACGCTCTCAATATATACTGAATAATTATTGCTGCTTCACCTCTAACTTTTCTGATGATGATTTATATGTAACCGATTTAAAACATGCCCTTTGTTTACTCATCAACACTAGTAATTACAAATCTGATGCTACAGGTATTCTCTTCAATGACAGGTTAAATAACACCCCTGTTTTTAAAGATGTTTGGGATGATGACAAGAAACGCATTAAAGCGCGGAACTTTGCCATTTTTGCACCTACGGGAGAAGGAAAGTCTTTTTTAGCTAATAATATTCTGCGTCAATATTTTGAAAGTGGTGTGCGCCTAGTCATCATTGATCTTGGTGGATCCTATTCCAAATTCGCAAAACTTTATCCAAAAGATCATACCATTTTAAAATACAAATATGGTCACAATTTAGGGATTAATCCCTTTTACTTGGCACAATCTGAAGAGCTAACTACAGATCGTCTTGAAGATTTAAGCGTATTTTTATTGGAACTATTTGCTGCAGGCATCGAAGTCAGTAAGGCACAAACTGTGGCCCTTAAAAAGATACTTGCACATTATTATAAAGACGTTATGGATGGCCATTCACTTCAAGGGCTGTATTCTTTTATTGAACAAAATCAAAGCACTTTATTAGCCGATTTAAAGATTCATAAAGACTATTTCAACATTACCAACTTTTTACACATTATGTCTGAATATGTTGGAGAAGGCATGTATAGTTTTCTATTTGAAGTGAACGAAGATCAATCCTATAAAATTGAAGACAAGCGTTTGATTGTCTTTGAACTTGATGAAGTCAAGGATAATAAAGAAATTTTATCTGTGATGCTTAAGCTTATTAAAACAGCCATTCAGCGTACCATTTGGCAAAATCGTTCGGAAAAGGGAATCATCCTTTTCGATGAATTCGCCAAGCAACTCAAATTCGATAATGTCTTGGAGAGTGTAGAATTCTATTACCAAGCCATTCGAAAACAAAATGGAGCCATTGGAATTATTTTGCAGTCTATAAACCAGTTACCAAACTCGAGTACCTCCGCTAGTATTTTGGAAAATACGCAAGTGATATACAGCTTAAATAACGAAAAAGGTTACGATGAATTAAAGGAACGTTTGCATTTGTCTAGCCATGATTTGAATCAACTGAAGTCGATTAAAAACAATCTTACGGGAATCCGTAAATACACTGAAATCTTTATCAAAATCGGAAAGGAAAGTAACATTTTTAGACTAGAAGTTCCTAAAGCAGTCTATGCAGCTTACCTCACAGACGGGAAAGAAAACGAAGACATCATGGCCCTTTATGAGTCCTGTGGTTCTATGGAAAAAGCGATTACAACATTCATTTCAAAATCTTAAAACGGATGCCTTATGAAAATAAAACACACATTTTTAATTCTCATTATTGTTTTTACGTTTACTAGTAATGTAAGCGCACAAGGGATGCCTGTTTATGACAATACCAATTTTGTAAGTTTAGTAAAATCACTTGTAGAATCTGCAAAACAAACCTCCCAGCTTATACAAACGGTTAAGTTTTTAAAAGATCAAAAGGAGAATATAGAGAAAGTAAACGCCGTCATTCAGCAGCTCAAAGCTGTTAAGGAATTGGCTAAAAATAATGAACGCTTATATAACGTTGTTCGTACGGATTTACGAGACATACTAAACTCCAAATATATAAGGCCAGACGAAGTAAATCGCATTTCAGACACCTTCAATGCCATTATGGAAACAGCCATTGAAGACCTCGATTTTATTGATCAAATTCTATCTAGTAATTTTCTAAAAATGACTGATGCAGACCGTTCTAAAATCCTTAAAGACAAGGAAACGGAGTCCAATAATATGGTATCTGAAATTAATAATAAAACCAAACGTTATCGTGAAATCATCTCGTTTAGAGAAATGCAAGATTTAATAAACAATAGAGCTAAGAATTACTAAACACTCCAGATTATGATACTTATGAGCATTGGATTAGAATATGTAGATGCCATTTTTCAGACTATAAAAGGCAGTGATTTTTCGCTATATGCCATGACGGGTATGAAATCTTTAGCGGTTTTGTTTTTCTTGGTCAATATTTTAAAGAAATACAATGAAGGTGTTGCTAGTAAGGATGGGTATACTTGGGGCTTAAGTCCTGGAGAATTGGTTAAGAATTTTACCGTGATTATTCTTGTGATTTTTTCATCTCAAGTGCTAGGGGTTTTTGATAGTATTTTGGTAGCTATTGAAACAGAGTATAAAACTACGGCTCCTACTCTACTCCCCCTTCAAATGCAAGATATTCCCTTAGAAACCGATGTAGGCATGTTGGATATGGCTACTAAAGCAATGGCATTATTGTATGATGCATTGGTGACTCCGCTTTACGGATTTAAAATTCTAGCCTTTATTATCAGTTTAGGATTATGGCTTATTGATTTGTTTATTTATCCGCTCTTTTTAGCTGAACGCTATTTTCTATTAGGGATCCTACAAGCCTTTTTTCCTTTGATTATAAGCATGGCAGTGTTTGAAAAGTTTCGTCCCATGGCCTACACCTTTTTTAAATTGTATGCAGCAGTGTATATGCTTGTTCCAGCGTTCTTTTTTGTCAATGTATTTGTCAATGCGGTTTATACGGAAATCAACACCACATTTTGGGTAAACCTTTTTGGAACGCAATTCGGAAGCGGCATATTCGCTCCTATAGTTGATCTCGGGTCTATCGGATTTATAGTCTTCCTAAAATTCAAATTATACAAACGTGCTACATCATTCACCTTCAAACTTTTTAACTAAATGAAAACGCCTTATAAAAATATTTATAGTGTTCTAAAACTCAATAGAATTATTGTGATTTCACTGGTTGTCTGCACACTTTTAATCTGCTGTTTTGCAACTTGGATTGTTTACGATACTCATAAAAAAGCGCTTAATAGTGCCTTTGCAATCAGCACCAATGGCGCTGTAATTCCGTTATCTTGGGTGACTCAAAAAGAAAATTTAGAAGTAGAAGCTTTGGCTCATATAGAATTATTTCACACCTACTTCTACGATATCGATGCTAGTAATTATGAATCTCATCTTGAAAAAGCCTTATGGCTTGGCAATAGTTCTATAGATAACCTATATCGGCAGAAAAAAGCAGATGGCGTTTACAACCGCTTATTACAATATTCTTTAGTTCAAAAGGTACTCAGAATAGACACCCAATTAGATTTAACGTCTGAACCTTACCAATTTCAAACGGTAACTATTTTTGAAATCAATCGCGGTACTACTATAGATACGTACGAGCTCGTATCCTCTGGAGACTTAATTATGGTCGATCGGAATTTCCCTAAAAACACCCACGGGATGCTGATAACCAATTATTTCGAAAACACCCTTAAGAAAGTTCAAGTTAAAAATTAAAAAACAAGATATTATGAAACTCAATAAAAACAAAATAGTCTTTGGAGGTGTGATCACTGTCGTACTTATTTTCCTAGTGAGTTACTCGCTACTTTTAATTAATGAATCTGAAGACGACATAGACACTTTAAAACAAACGGAAGTCCCTTTACTAGAAGACGACAAGCAAACCTACAGCTCGAAACTTGATGCGATTAATGACCTTAAGGAAGTTAGAGAAACCAATGCTCCTAGTATTTATGATGAAAAATTAATGGATTCTCTCGGATATTTTGATGCTGATTTTCAGGAAAAGGAAAAACAACGTATTGTCGATAGCATTTATAAACAGAATAGAATTAACACTCCCAATCGTGATTATAGACCTAAAAAAGAAACTGTTGACTTTAAACCAACAATTAAAACTGAAGACAGTTTAAACCAAGTCGAAGCTGATCGTATAGAACTCAAGGAAATCGGATTAGAGCACCAACTCTTTTTTGCGTCCAATCCTAAGTTTCAAGACAAAATAAACGTGAAATCTACCAAACCTCCAATTCCAGTTGTCGTAGACCAAACTCAAATCGTTAAAAAAGAATACCGTTTACAAATGCGGCTTTCTGAAGCAACCATTTTAAATGGGCATTCTTTTCCTAAAAACACTAAAGTCTTTGGTTTTGTAAGTTTTAAACCGAATCGCGTGATGGTAAACATCTCTAACATTAATCATCATAAAGTGAATCTAAAAGCTTTTGATGTCCTTGATGGCTCCGAAGGTATTTATATTGAAAACAGTTATCGGGCTGAAGCAAAAACCGAAGTCATCGGGGATATTGTTGACGACATTAACATCTCCGGTGTTCCACAAATAAGCGGTCTTAAAAGCGTGTTTTCTAGAAGTAATCGGCACGTTAAAGTCACCATTTTGAATAATTACAAACTCCTATTAAAACCAACACTATAATCTTTAAATCTCTACACTTATGTTACGTTTCTACATTTTCTCAATCAGTTTACTATGTTTCAGTAAAGCCTTAGCACAACCTAAACCCATACTAGACACCCTTTATGCTAACGACCATCAAGCTATGGCGCTGTTCTTCCCGGATCCAATCCGTCAAGCCATTACAGGGTCAGATGATTTTATATTCACTTACAATAGGGAAAACAAACAACATTTCGGATTACTCCAGGGTAAGCAAAGTCAAGATAGTAACCTTTTAATTATTAGTGATAGTGGATTAGTGTATTCTTACATTTTAGCACATAAACCACAACTCAAAGAATTTAATCGGTTTGTTGCAACATCAGAAGCTATAGGTTATGAAAAACCAAGATCCATTCCGCCTAAACCGAAAACCACAACAGAAAAAAACGCTACTAAAAAAGTAGATTACAATGCTGAATTCTGCCAATATTTAATCACAAAAAATAAAAACAATTCCATCAGGAAAACGAAAAAACACGATATAACTTTAGAACTAAAAAACATTGTGTATAACCAGAACAAATTATACGCCATCCTAAAAATCATCAACAATTCAAGTCTAGATTACGATATTAATTACCTAAACACAACTGTTGTAACTCGTAAAAAAGGCAAAAACAAATCTATGCAAAGTCTATTTGTAGCACCAAAATTTGTTTACAATATGCCAACACGTGTTTTAAAGAAACGTTCTCAAACTGTTGTTTATGTACTTCCTAAGTTTTCAATTAGTAATGATAGAGTGGTACATTTTACGCTTAATGAAAGTGCTGGGGAACGTGATTTGAGGTTGAAGGTGCAGCATCGAGTTGTAAATCGGCCGAAATAAAATTCAGGAAGGCATTGAATATATAATAGTAAAAAACTTGGTAATAGCTGAACACCAAATTCCCTGCCCACAAATGATATTTACAAAAAAGCAAATATTATAATTGTATTGTTGCTTTAATAGCCTTAATAAGCTCTAATTTAGTTTGCAAAAAATCAGAGGTAAGTGTTGCAGTACTCTGAAATTCTTGGTTAAATAGATTTAAATTAATTATGGGTAATTGATGTGATCTAATTTCAACGGTTTTACTTCCGGCCAATTCATCGACAATTTTAATTTCAGACACTTTTTCTTGGTATCTAGTTATCGTATTTGGGTAGTACAATAAAACCTCATCTACATTATTTCGCACAGCATATGCCAACATTTGATATAAGTCGTTTTGAGATATCCCTTTCTTGGGGTTTGTATCATCAGTGTAAACAATTTTGTATTTGGTATCGGCAATGTATTTTTTTTCTCCTATTTGTAAAAATAAATCGGGTTTCAGTTTAAAGTTTTGTTCTACATCTAAATAGTTCTTACTTACTTGAGCTTTTGCCTTTATGTCTTCAATTTCCTTATCGATAAAACCAAATATAAAGTCTTCGAACACATATTCCATTGGTAACAGAAAAGCGAATAATTTTAAATCGCTTTTATAATTAAACGACACACTATTCTCTAAAAACAATATGCAATAATCGCGAATAGTTTCAAAACTTGAAAACATTGGATTAAAGGACATTCTTTTCATTTGGTCTGAAGACACGGGCTCATCTTTTACCTCATTTAGAATAAATATTATATCATTTAAAAATCGCCTGCTTTGGTCTTCTTTTGTTAACGACAATAACAGTTTAGACACATATTTAACACCTCTATTAAATTCATTATCCATTATAAACGCATCAAAAGCGCAGGATACTTTATGGTTTCTAGCCCGAGATAGATTATTCTTAATATATGCCGGAAAATCGATACGTCCTTTTACATAGGAAAGCTCGTCGTTAACATCTGAGTAGTTTTGATATATCGCAGAGTTTAATAATTCTCTGGTATATTTACTAAACAAATACACAAGAATTTCGAAGAAATCGGCCTTTTCTTTATTTAAGCTAGAGACATAATTAGGAAACTTTAATTTCCTGCAATAACTTAACCACCACAGAATATGTTTATTTATAGTTTTAACATCATTCTCTGTCGGCTCTTCTCCTTTATAAAAAATCTTTGGTAATAGATTAATGGTTTGCTCTTTAAAATGAATTACACCAACATATTTATTAGACTTTAAGGTTTTTGTTTTGTGTAAGAATTGTATAAATCGTTGTTGCTCTACTCTATTATCTTCTTCAGTATTATAATAGTTTGACTTTTCCCGTTTAGCCCAAATATCATCCAAGAATACTTCCAAATCATCGAAATGCTGATGTGGAAAATCTGATTTATTTTTATATTCGAAGAGGTTAGTCATTACTCACATATCTCATCGGCCATCCATCTACATTGATATTTGCCAGCTGTAATATTTTTTGCACCTCTTCGATATCATTCATAAAATACTCTAAAAGTAAAGGGACTACCTTATTGTTGATGGTATTTTCTAAATTATAATCCTCTCCCATAAAATAAGAATGACCAATGGTAAAATCATGCCCTTTTCTGGATATAACTTCTTTATTAATGGCATCAAGGATTGTTGCATCATATACTATTTTATCTGGTGTAGGTTGAGAATTCGGATACATAGGCACAAATTCGAAACGTCTTCTTAGTGCTATATCTAAAAGCGCAATAGACTTATCGGCCGTATTCATAGTACCAATAATATATAAGTTAGATGGTACGATAAACTTATCGCCAGATGGCAAGGTTGCCATAAGTGGTATTTTACCTCCAGACCGTTTGTCTTTTTCAATAAGCGTTATTAATTCGCCAAACACCCTTGAAATATTGGCTCTGTTTATTTCATCTATGATAATAACGTAGTTCTGCTTTAAAACTTGTTCTACATCTCTTTTTCCTTGCTGTAACAGTTCATTTAAAATGGGATTATAATAGGGCTGAAGCTCTCCTAAAATAATTTTATTTTCACCTGCGTCATACATTTTTTTTAAAGTAGCAATACTAAGCGAATGTTTAGATTCTCCTTGATTTTTTCTAAATTCTATAGATTTTTCTCCAACTTCTGTAATGTAAAATGAAGTCTGTTTCATCTTAACTTCTACTTCATTAGTGTCACCTTCTTGAAGTGGTTTTATTAACTCCATAAAAACCTCTAAAAAATCTTTTTTGGCTGAATCAGGATTTTCAGAATCTTTAGCATTTTTTAATGCTCTATCTGCTATTTTCTTAAAAACACCATCACTTTTAAAAAATGATAATTCACCCCCAATTTCAACATCTGGTCTTAATCCTTGAATAAAATCTTCGTAGCTATAGTTTTGATGAAAAGTTATGAACTCTATTTTATCACCTAAATTATCATTAAAGACTTGTAAAGCTTCATTATAATTTATTGATGCTTCTTCCTTAATTATTTTAGCCGCTTCTAAAATCGTATTATAGGTTTTACCTGTTCCTGGAGGCCCGTAAAAAATTTGGTTTAAGGGCGCTTTATAGGTTTCTCTAGGCTCTACACTTATCTTGTTAGAATTGTGGTCTTTCATTATATTTTGCATATCGATATTTTCAGCATACGAAATTCCTAATTGAGTGAATATTTTCATACGATACTCTTTATCGAAAACAGATTTTCTAAAAGCACTATTATCATATTCTTTAGCATCTGTATGCTTATCTCTTTCTATTTCATTTTCTACGGCTCTTTTAATATCGTCATAATTACTAAGCACCATGTCGATTTTTCGCTCTTTATACAAATAATCGCTCCCTGTATTACTCGTAAATATTTCTTTTTTCCCCTGGTCCTCTTCTATAACCTCGTTCGAAATAAAATCGAACACCTCTTTTTTCACATTTAAGCAATAGCGTTTTCCTACCTGAAAACTCAACCTTTTTTGAGCCGTACTAAATACCAAATTCTCCTGGTCCTGTAATTCTAAATCTGATTTAAATTTATCTATCACAGCATAGTATTGACCTAATGCTATGGTATTGATGTTCTTTAATACCTTTTTAAAAATATTCTCATCGTTTATAAATATAAAATTAACGCCTTCATTACTTTCTTCCCAAAGTGTTTTGTTTTGCTGTGTATGTTTTATAAAATCAGTCCAGGATGTAAATTTTTCATCTTGATTTAAAAATTCCTGCTTTGTTAGGTTATGCCCTTTATGCACCCCACCAACAATACCATTTTTAGTTATGGAAAAAAACAACTGATACGCATATTGCACACTTGGTGAAGACTCTGGTATAATGGCTACCCACACACTATCTGAACCATAGTTATTTGAACCTTGAAAACTTACTTTATGTTTTTGAATATTTTGTAGATTGTTAGCTTCAACAATCTCATTAGCCATTATTTCCAACTGCTCCTTTATTTGGACATTATCGGAGATACTGTAAACAAAAGGAAATAGTATTTTGAAAGCATCTTTCCAATTAGGAAACATACCCGATTTACTATTTTTATAATTAGTTAAACTTTGTTGAAGGGTTTCGTTAAAATGGTAATAAGCAGAGATATCTCTATTTTCGATAGCTTGTTTTAAATCATCAATCTCTGTTTTACCAATGGTCTTTCCTTGTCTTAACTCGTTAGCTATTAAAAACCGTAAGGTTTTAACAGGTCTAAACTCGGATACTGGCGTATACTGCTCTATTACCTCTTCTAAATTATCATGATTTTTATTTACATACTCGAAAAGACTAGCCTCATTAACTTTAAGCTTATTTAATCGTTTTGCTTTTTCTATTATGTTATTTACTAAAATATTTTCCATTATAATTTTATTCCAAATCGGTTTTTAAATACTCTCAGTCCTTTTAATTCTTATTTGGAATCAAGGTGTATATTGAAGGTCAGTTTTAAACCTAATTTCTATTTACTGAGCAATGCTGAATCGTAAAATTAAATCGTCTCCAATCCCAACTCCTTTAAATATTTATTATGTTCTTCACTACTTTTCTTTATTTTTTCTTCTACTTCAACTAACTTAGTATTTACTTCTTTTAAATCGACTTTCTTTTCGGCTACCGCTGTACTTACATATCTAGAAATATTCAGGTTGTAGTCGTTTTTCTCAATCTCTTCCATAGACACTCTACGAGCATATCTTTCTATTTTAGCTGGTCTGTTTTGATAAGTATCTACTATTTCTTGAATATCATTAGGCTCTTTTGGGTCTATAACACCATCTACTTTTCCATCACGTAACACATTTTGACGTTTTTCTTTTTTATAATGCTCACTTGCATTTATAAATAGTACATCATCATCTTTTTTACATTTCTTTAATATCAGTATACACACAGGAATGCCAGTAGAAAAGAATAGATTTGAAGGCAAACCAATTACTGTATCAATATTACCATCTTTCAATAGTTTTTCTCGTATACGTTGTTCTGCACCACCTCTAAATAAAACGCCGTGTGGTAAAATAATAGCCATCGTACCTTCATCACTTAAAAAGTGTAAACCATGTAATAGGAAAGCAAAATCGGCTGCTGATTTAGGTGCTAAACCATAATTTTTAAAACGAAAATCATCACCCATGGCCTCAGATGCATCCCAACGTAAACTAAATGGTGGATTTGCAACAATAGCATCAAAGGTTGTTTTTTTAGCTGGATTCATTTCATTTAATAAATCCCATTCGTTTTTTAAAGTATCACCATGAAAGATTTCGAATTCTGAATCTTTTACTCCGTGCAACAACATATTCATACGTGCTAAGTTGTATGTTGTTATGTTTTTTTCTTGACCATAAATTCTACTAATTGTACCGCCACCTTTTTCAATTTTATCCTTTACATTTAAAAGTAAAGAACCTGAACCACAAGCAAAATCTAGTACTTTGTTCAGTTTTTTCTTTTTACCTGCTTTTGGGTTTTGACTATCTAAAGTTACAATTTCTGATAGGATTGTAGATAATTGTTGCGGTGTATAAAACTCTCCTGCTTTTTTACCTGAACCTGCTGCAAATTCACCAATTAAATACTCATATGCATCACCAAGTGTATCGCTATCTGTTGAAAAATCAGCAATACCTTCTGATATTTCTTGAATAATTTTACACAATTTCTTATTTCTGTCTGTGTACGTTTTACCAAGTTTTTCAGAATCTAAATTGATTTCCGAGAATAAGCCTTTAAAAGAACTTTCAAACGAATCATTTTCGATATGTTTAAACCCTTTTTGAAGGTCTCGTAATAAATCTTCATTTTGAGTACGAGCTAATTCAGAAATACTATTCCATAAATATTTAGGTTCAATGACATAGTGAACTTTTCTACGCATTTGTTTTTCAAAAGGCTCTATGTCATTTGGATTCGCTTCATACCAAACTGAAAGCGGTGTACGCTTATCATCTTCATTTAAATTTGGGTAATCTGAACCTAATTCTTTTTTTACTGAACCCTCATAATTATCTGATAAATAGCGTAAAAATAAAAATGATAGCATATAATCACGGAAATCGTCTGCATTCATTGCTCCTCTTAACTCATTGGCTATATTCCAAAGGGCTTTTCCAAGTTGTTCTTGTTTTTGTTTTGTTGTCATATTGTGACTTTATTTTTTTAACAGTTCTGGTAAATTAAATTGATATTTAATTAAAAAAGCATCTAGTATTCGTTCAAATAAATCTTTGTTATCTTCACCCATTTCAACAGGGTCGTAAATTGAGTACTTGCCGTGACTTAATAAATTTAAAGCACGTTCAAATAAAACATCATCTTTATCAATACCATAGATGCATTTCCCAAAATCATCTAGCCCGAAAAACGTAGCCGTTTTTTCTAATATGCTACGAAGTGAATTGAAATGATAGGTATTTACTTTTCCTGATTTGGTAGCTTGTTTTAGTTCACATAATATAGCTACGTGATGAAAGAATGGTGTGTCATCTGTTTTTTGAAGTGTGTGACTTTCCTCACTGTTTTTATGTAAGAAGTAGCGATTATGATTAAATCGTTTAAGTTCATTACACATCACATTAAAAAACAAACTATGATGTGAAGACACCACTACCTTAACCTTCTCATCTTCATTTTTTTCTACAATTCTTTTTACACCACTATCCTCAATTTCTTTGGTTACTGCTCTTTTTAATAATCTTGCTAAATCACTCGCAACAGAAATTGCATTGTTATCATCAAGCGATGAAACTGGGTCATCCACATAAATATATTTAACCCAAGAATAGGCACTATCTTCCTCTGCATCTATGGCTAATTCACAAATAGTTAAGAAAACACACCAAACAAAAATATTTTCCTCTCCTCTAGATATTTTAATGTTTGGCTCGATACTATATTCAGGTTCTGTATTATTTGGATTTTTTGGATTATATTTTGGATTTTTAATCTGCTTTTTAAAGATAATCTGCCAATTATCGTAATCAATGTCAAAATCGAATGTAGCATAACGTTCTAAATATGCAAATATCTTTTCGTCTAAGGCTAATTCTTTAAACCCATTAAAAAATTTAGAGTCGGAGTTCATTTGCAAAACACGGGAAGTGTCATGTTGTAAATCATTGTCCCAAACAAATAAGTCTTCTGTAAAAGCATTAAAGTATAGTGTATCCCCAACTATTGTATCTTCAGTTTTAGGTTTTCCTTTTTTATCTAATATTACTTTTCCTTTATTATCCTTTAATTTAACCTTTACTTTCTTTTTTCCTTTTTCCTTAAAAGCCATTGAGGTTCTAGTTTTACCAGTACCATTGTAGGCGTAAAGCAAAATAAAATCATTACTTTTTAAATCGTCTCTAAAACGAGTTACTAGACCGCTCAAAGTTTTATATGTAAATAACTTTCTCTGAACACTCATACCACAACTTCATTTATATTAGGAAACAATTGCTGCATCAACCCTTTTTTGTGGTTTTTCAAGTTTTTTATTTTTGTTGTTTGTGCATGTATTAAATTATCTGCACTAGATAAACAATCAGCTATTTTTTGTTGTTCTTTTGGGTTTTTAGGAACTGCAAATTCGTATTTGATGAAGTTTTTACCATTTATTGAATTTATCGTTGCACCCAAATCAGCTTTTACTTGATATTTATAACTCTCTGTTTGAAATAATTGAAAAACAAAACTTGGGTTATTTGCTCTGAACATAGTCATAAAAGCTCCGTGCGTAGCTAAAGGTAAACCATCAGGTATAATTGCGTTTTTACCAATTAACCTTTTAGAACCATTTCGTACACAAATTAATATATCGTCTGGTGAGCTTAAATTTGCTCCATTTATATCTGTTCTTACATAAACACAGTCATCTAAAAGAATTCGACCATTCTGCACATTCGATGACCTTAAAACTAACAGGCCTTGTTTACGAACATCTTTAGGACTGTAAGTTAAACCGTTAATGAGTTTACCAAGTTTTTTTAATTCTTTAATCTCCCAATCTCCATCATTCTCAAATTCTGGAAAGCGGTATTGTGGTTTAGTTTCACCAATAGCAGGAAATAATTGTTGCAATAAACCTTTTTTGTGGTCTTTTAAATAGTTTAGCTTTTCGGTTTCTGCTGTTATTAGATTATCTAATGAAGATAGACAGTTTGCTATTTTTTTTGTTCTTCTTTTTTAGTTGGAATAGATAACCTAAACTCTTTTAACCAAGTGGTGTTTAAGTTCATTTTAGCACCACCAGCAACTTTTTGTTCAACTTGTTTCCAAAAGTATTCAGAATCCATCCAATATCTGATATACTTATTATTGGCATTATTATTAACTCTAAAAATACCTAAACTCACAAAAATACCGAACTCTATATCTTCTTCAACTATTATAGGGTTTCCTAAATTAGAACCAACTCTTGTAAAAAGTATATCACCTACCTTTGGCTTTGTACTATCAGGCATACCTAAAAACTTCTCTTCACTGATATATTTTATATCTTCAAAATCAATATATCCATCAGATATATTCTTTGAAGACAAGAAAGGTATACCTGATTCAATATAGTCAGGTTTGTGCGTTAAGCCAATTTTTATTTGTCCAAGTTCTGAAAACCCTACATTTTTATATTCAGAATTAAATTCTGAAAAACGCAATTCAGGAACTATATTTTTTTCTTTATTCATAAGCGTTTAATCCTGCTATTTCACGCCCTTGGGCTAGTTTATTCAATAAAGGCACTAAATCATCCATCAATCCTTTTTCTTTTACGCTACGGTCTTTCCAGCCTAACTCTAAAGGCTCTAATAAATCTGTTAGTTTTTCACCGTCAAAAATCATACGGTTCATAATTTCATTTATAAAAGAATTTAAGCTTTCTACTGTAATACTATGCTTGTCTGCAATAGTTTGTATTTCTTTTGCAGATTTTTCCTCTTTAAATTTTTGGTAGCCTGTGCGAATTTCTTTTTCATCTAAACCAGCCCCTACTTTTAAGCTGTTTATATAAGCAATAATATCTTCACGTTCGTCCATTAAATTGGCACTAGAACCTAACAGATTTATTAATTCCTCACGTGTCATTTTATGCTTAGATGGTTTGTCTTGTGTATATTTTGCTATTAAACCAATGATATAATCATAATCAATCACCGCAGAAGAAAATAATACAAATTCAAAATCTAATTGCTGTACATCTTCTGGTGCTTGGTCTCCTTGTTTGTTTTGTTCTGCTTGTAAACGTTTCGCAGTATCTATATACACCGATTTAAAGGAACGTAAATCATCTGTAGGTAGTAAGGCTTCAATGGTTTCAGCTTGTTCCTCTTCTAAGTCTGTATATTGGTCTAATTGTGTTTTATAACGTTGTACTTCTTTAAATGCATTTATAAAACCTGCACGAGCTTCATCCCCTTTTAAATTGCTTACTTCTGAAGGTGAACAATCTAAACCTTTAGCCTCCATAAATTGGTTTAATTGCTCTACTGCATCTTTATATTTTGCAATTACTTTAGGTGCTGCATCAACTAACCAAATTTCTTTTGCCTTTTCTATTTTAGCACCAGAGAAACGAATCATTGCTTTATTTACTTCTTCTTCCTGGTCTCTAAATACTAAAATATTACCATAAGGTTTTGTATCATTTATTACTCTATTGGTACGAGAATAGGCTTGTATTAAACCGTGATACTTTAAATTTTTATCTACATATAGCGTATTTAAATACTTAGAATCAAAACCAGTTAGTAACATATCTACTACTATCATCACATCAATTTTATTTTCGTGAGCATAATCTGCATTTGTATATTTTTGGTTTTTTATACGTTGCTGCACATCTTGATAGTATAAATCGAAATCTGTTATTCTATGGTTAGTATTGTATTGCTTGTTGTAATCTTCAATAATTGTATTTAATGCTTCTTTCTTTTTATCAGGTTCTACCTTATTATCTTCTTTTTCTTGATTTAAATCATCTTGAAGTTGCTGTATGTCTTTATTACCCTCTGCTGGCGGTGAAAACACACAAGCTATTTGTAAAGGCTTGTAATCTTGATTTTCTTGCAGTTTTTCAGCTTGTAGCTTTTTAAACGTATGATAATACTGAATAGCATCGTTTATCGATGCCGTAGCTAAAAGTGCATTGAAACGCTTGTAATCTGTTGCTTTATAGTGTTTCTCTAAAATTGCTTTAGTAACTGCTAACTTATGTAAATCATCACCTACCGATGCTTTTTTTTCTGGTTTAAAATAGTCTATATGAAAACGTAATACATTTTTATCTTCTATGGCATTGGTAATGGTATATGCGTGTAATTCTTTTTGAAAAACATCTTTTGTAGTTTTATAGGATGCTGTTTTTCCTTCAATAGTTTTATAGGTTGCATTTTCTTCAAAAATAGGTGTTCCTGTAAAACCAAATAATTGTGCTTTTGGAAAAAACTCTTTTATAGCATCGTGATTATCACCAAATTGTGATCGGTGGCATTCATCAAAAATAAATACTACCCTTTTATCTCTTAAGGACTCTAGTCTATCATAATAAGTAACTTTCTTTTCTTCTTTTCTTTTTAAATTCCTACTACTATTTTGATTTAATGCTAAACCTAGTTTTTGAATGGTTGTAACAATTACTTTGTCCGAATAATCTGTAGATAACATACGTCTCACTAACGTTTCAGTATTGGTATTTTCTTCTACACTACCTTCTTGAAATTTATTAAACTCTTCTCTTGTCTGTCTATCTAAATCTTTTCTATCTACAACAAATAAACATTTTTCAATATCATCATTATCTTTTAAAAGTGTAGAAGCCTTAAAAGATGTTAGTGTTTTTCCACTTCCTGTAGTATGCCAAATATATCCGTTTCCTCTGTCTTGTTCTATACAATCTACTATTGCCTTTACTGCGTAAATTTGATAGGGACGCATTACCAATATCTTTTGTTCCGTTTCTACTAACACCATGTAACGGCTTATCATTTCGCCTAAGGTACACTTGGATAAAAATTTATCTGTAAAATCGTCTAAGTGGTTTATTTTATAATTGTCTTCTTTTGCTAAAGTATAGACAGGTAAAAATTGCTCGTCTGCATTAAAGGCAAAATGTTTGTTGTTATTGTTAGAAAAATAAAACGTTCTTGTTTTATTACTGACTATAAATAATTGCATATAGCACATTAACGAATTGGTATATCCGTTACCAATATCATTTTTATAGTCTACTATTTGTTGCATTGCACGATTAGGACTAATTTCTAAGGTTTTTAGCTCTATTTGTACAACAGGCACTCCGTTAATTAATAAAATAACATCATATCTATGATTGCTACTTTCTGTATTTATACGAAGCTGATTGATAACTTCAAAATCATTTTTACACCAATCTTTTATATTAACTAACGTGTAATGTAAAGGTGTATCATCCTCTCTAATAAATGTATTTCTTTTTCTTAAATGATTAGAAGATTTAAATACATCTGGATTTATGATTTCAATGAGTAGCTTATCAAATTCAGCATCAGTTAATTTAACTCTATTCAATGCTTCAAACTTCTCTCTGAAATTTAATTCTAAAGCACTTTTTGTTCTAATATCAGGTCGGTATGTGTATTTTAAATCAGTTAACTTCCTGATTAATTCTTCTTCAATTTGCTGTTCTTTGGTCATTAATATAATCCTATGATATTTTGAAACTCTAAAAATATAAATATATGATTATTAAACATTATTTATATTCATATATGGCATAATAAAGTGTGTTTTACGATTGGTTTCAAATCAAAATATTTTATTCACAATGTTCTCAGTGAAATTAACTGATTTTCTTGAAAATTTATTACGGTTTCCCGTAATTCTATAACAAACTACACCTTTACTCGAATAATATCATTGATGTGTGTAGAGTATCTTGGAGATAAACGTTCTTGTTTCATTTTCCACTGGCGGCCGAGGGATTGAGAGCCGAACTTTACTTTATTATTTCCATAGGACGCATTTAATCTATCGACAATTGCCATTAGTGGTTGGTGCTTTGGATTCTCGTGAGAGAATAGACTGAATTGTTTTTGGTCTTCTGGAGTGAGGTTCATAACAATTACTCCGGCTTTTTTATAGTGTAGGCCTTTTTTATAAATAGACTCAAGCGCTTTATGTGCGGTCTTTATAAGGTCGAAACTAGAATTTGTTGGGTTTTCTGTTTTGATGACCACATTACGATAGTATTGTGGTAGGTCTTTACGGAACCCGTTGGTATGCAAAAAGACCATGACCGCATTAGTATGAGAGTTTTGGTGACGTAATTTTTCGGCACATGAAACTGCAAAGGTTGCCACACGTTCTTGAAGTGCAGCATAGTCTGTAATCATCCCTTCGAATGATCGTGTGGTAGCAATAGATTTTTTTGTGTTTGGGGTTTCTAAATTTAAAGTGGGTTTTCCTTCTAAGTCGTGTTTTAACCGAAGTCCGATAACAGACATATGTTTACGCACCCAGTCGTCTGACTGCAGCGTAAATTGATATGCGTTATTAATGTTTAATGCTCTTAAGCGTTTGGCATGTTTTCTACCTACACCCCAAACATCTTCTATAGCGGTCCACTTAAGTGCTTTTACACGTTTTTCTTCTGTATCTATAATATAGACACCTTGTGTACGTTCTGTGAATTTCTTGGCTATTTTATTGGCCACTTTGGTTAAAGCTTTTGTTGGGGCAAAACCGATACTTATTGGGATACCTGTTCCTCTGATGACTTGTTTTCTCATAATCTCCCCTATTTCCTGAAGGTTGAAATATTGAAACCCCTCGAACTTTAAAAAAGCTTCGTCTATACTGTAGATTTCGATATCTGGAGAGAAGTTGGCAAGCAAGCTCATGACTCGACTGCTCATATCTCCGTACAGTGCATAGTTGGATGAAAATACGTGAATGTTATGTTTTAAAAATAGGTGTTTGTATTCGAATGCGGGTGCCCCCATAGGAATACCCAAAGCTTTAGCTTCGTTAGACCGTGCAATGACACAGCCATCGTTATTTGATAATACCGCTATAGGCTTACCATTTAAAGCTGGGTTGAATACGCGTTCGCAAGAGGCGTAGAAATTATTACAATCGACTAGGGCAAACATTAGAAGTATTTTATAACGTTAATAACGATACCCCAAATGATAAAATCGTTATCGGCTGTAACACAAATGGGTTTGTAGTCTTCGTTTTCGGCAATCAGCCAAACACAATCCTTTTCTATTTTAATCCGTTTTACAGTGAATTCACCATCGATAAAACAGACTGCTATTTTATTGTCTTTAGGCTCCAGGCTTTTGTCGACAATTAATAAATCGCCATCATGGATGCCTACGTTTTTCATTGAATGTCCGTTGACTCTACCGTAAAACGTCGTACTCGGATTTTTAATAAGATGTTTGTTGAGGTCGATATTAATATCTAGAAAGTCGTCTGCAGGCGATGGGAATCCTGCACTAATACCATTAACAAATGGTAGTTCTATAGCCGAAGTGTATTCGGGTATAAAAAATGTAATTGGTTTAATTTGATATAACTTTCTAATTTGCATACTACAAAATTAAACAATAGATATGTAAAAATGTAGCAGTGTTGATAAGTTTAGTTGGGGTTAGTCTGCCATAGGAAAATTAGAAGTGGCAAAACAGCAAGAATGTTGATTTATTCATGTAAAAAAATCTCAGATTAAAATTAATCTGAGATTTGAAAACTCATGTCTTTTAAAGCTTATACTTCAAATAAGACTTAGAACCTTTCTATTTTGAGTATAAAAATTAACACTAAAACAATTATTTAAACTTCGACACCCCAGTTTTCAACCACGTATGATACGCTTCTACATCTGGAATATAGCCTACAGGCTCGACTAGTTTTTCTTCGTTATGATTGATAATCACATAAAACGGTTGCGAATTTGATTTGTATTTAATGGTTTACATCTCGCTCCATTTTTGCCCGATGTACTTTAACTTTTTTCCTGGTTTTAACTGAGAGTCTACAATCTCATCTGCTTCCAGTTTTCGTTTGTCATCTACATATAAGGAGATTAAAACCACATCGTTTGATAATAGATTTAAAATCTCTGGTTCTGGCCATACATTTTGTTCCATTTTTCTACAATTTACACACGCCCAACCTGTAAAATCTAACATTTGTGATAAACTTGAGTCGTGAGGTAAAATAAAAAGGGCACGAAAATAAATTTCGTACCCCATCCAAAATTAAACAACTCAAATGAAAAATTTTTTAAACCTTATAAAACTCTACTCGAAGTATATCGGGTTACTAACAAGAATAAGATTTCCTTTTTTATCTCGAACTTTTACAAGGATCCAATTTGGTTTTGTATCATATCTCCACACTATGTGGTTATTTTCTTTTATGTTATTATTTCTTTGTATCAATTCTGACTCTATTTCGCCATCTACAACGAATTCAAGGCTTGCCCCGTCAACACCTTTTACAGAAACTGATAACTGAATTTCTTTCGTTGAATTAACGTTAAGAACTTCTCCCATTTTAGCTTCATTATTATTAACCTTAGCTTTAAAATCTAAAAACCTTTCTTTGTTACCTTCAATATCGATATAAACTCGGCCATCACGAATACCTTCAATCATTCCTTTAGCAGAAAGTTCTTTCATAAATACAACTGTAGTTGGAGAACCAATAGATCCTAAAACCTCTGAATCTGCTGTTCCACTATGATCATCACTTCCTCCTATAGCTGTAATACGTTCACCATTATTCAGCATTTTATACCATTGCTCCCATCCCTGATAAGTAATTTCTGATGAACCTGTTTTTTTCAAAGTACCTCCGTTTATAATTTCTATAGCAGTGATAGTAGCTCTTGGTAAGTCTTTTATTTGCCAACCACATCCCATACAATCTTCGCCGGAAGGAACTCCTGCATGATTAATAGACACAATACCTCCTAATTTATTTACTTTATCCATCCATTTAGTTGCCTCTGCAGCCGATGAATCACGCATTCTAAAGTCAATATAACCTGTAGGACCAAAGATGTTAGCATGCCCATAAAAAGTTGTAATTTCTCGGCCAGCTACCAATAATATCTCGTCGAAGGCAGGCTGTAGTTCACGTAAAGCATTAGCATGAGATGTTGCATTATGTTCTGTAACAGCTATAAAATCTAAATCTCTATTAACTGCAGCTTCAACAGTACGATATACAGGGCAAGGAATTTTATTTCCAGACTGGGATAAACATTTACCATCACTATTACCGGTATGCATATGCAAATCTCCGTGATACCAACCTGCTTTAGTATTGATAGGTGTGTCTAAAAATTCTGTAACACGGGGTTCGCTTTCTAAAAAAATAAGAGCTTCGTATTGTGAAACTACATTTTCACGAATATTAGGAATACCTAGAAGTAATTTCCAATAACCTGAAGGCAAAGCCCCTGGTAAGTAACCAGGGGTTGCATCTTCCATACTTAATGTTATTTTGCTTCTTGATCCACCGCTCCAACCTCTAAAATTATTTGGATCTAAAAGTCCAAGGTCTACTGTAGTACGTTCTTCCTTTCCTGTATAACTCACCTTAATGGTTAAACGCTTAACACCCTCCGGTAGTTTAAAAGGGACTTCGACATATGTATGATAATCATCTATTGATAACTCACCCCGTAATACATAATCTGGTTTTAAAGAAATTGTATCACTTTCTATTAGAGACTGTCCACAACTAGGTGCCACAACAAATAGAAATAAGCATATAAAGTACAAATAAAACTTAGCTTTCATAATTAAAAGGAATATCTTAATGCTACTCTAAAATTTCTACCAATTAAAGGTCTTGCAATAAAAATATCTGATCCTGCTGCTGCATTTTGCACTTCTCCTTGACGTGGATTTCCTTCCGTAAGACCAAGTGAGTTATTTAAGTTATCTATATACGCAAATACGGAAACTCTTTGGTTTATTTTTGTACTTAAACTAAAGTCAATTTTTGTATAACTTGGTAGTTTGACAGAATTTGCTGTATCTACGTAACGGTCTCCAACAAATTCGAATGCTGTTTGAACTCTTAAAATGTTACTAAACAAATTAAAACCAGGTACTAAACGAAATGTAGTAGCAGGCACTCTTATTAAACTATTACCATCATAATCATTTACTGTGCCTTCACTATCTGAAAAAGTTAAACCTTTATACTGTCCATTTTGTAATGTAGCCGTACCAGTAATATCAAACCAGTTTAATGGGTAATATCCTAACTCAAGTTCGAGACCTAAAGTTTTTGTATCGGCATAAAGGTTTTCTGTAGTTTGCTCATTTGAATTAATATCAAAAACGTAATTAGTAAATGCAATATTATCGTATTTTGTCCAAAATCCAGTTGCATAAAGACCTATTTTACTTGTATTATATTTGAATCCAATTTCACCTAAATTCATGGTTTGAACATCAGGTGTAGCCCCTGCATTAGTTACATAATTACCCAATCCAGGTAGGCGTGCTGCGGACGTAAATCTTGCAAATGCCCCCATATTATCTGAAAACTGATAATCTGCACCTAATGTCCAAGTTGTATGACTGAATGTATCGTCGTAATTTTTAAATATTCCATTACCATTGATAATATTAGATGTAGGGATGGTTCCTAAATTAACATTCTCACCTTTTTGCTCTACTACTCCACGGGTATTCATTGTTTCCCATCTTAAACCTCCATCTAATCTAAATTCTGGAGTAATTTGCCACTCATCACTAATGTAAATTGCATGAGTATTTTGTTCACCATGTGCATTCTCCCATTCATATCCATAACGAAGTATCCCATTATCGGTAATGGTCTGAATAGCATTTCCTGCCGCATCTACCGCAACAAGATTAAGAAGACGTGAATTATTTTGAACATCTAAAAGTGCTACAGAAGAATATCTTGAAAAATCTTCTTCCGTATGAGCATAGTAGTAACCAATATTAAAATCGTGAGTTGAAGAACCTGTTTTAAAAGTACGTGCAATACGCGTATCACTCATAAATTCTTTTAAAGGCATTGTAATACCTCTAAGACCTCCCTGCATAACCAGCCCGTTTCCATTTTGATTCTGCTCATCAAACACCTCATTTGAAGTTACATAATGCATTTGAAAACCTGTAGCACCAGGAACACCTTCTAACAAACTACTTATACTTGAGCTGCTAAGAAAGTCTGTTGCCGTTGTAAGAGAATTTGGATATACCCCATTACGAATAGTTCTTGAATCATTATACCTAGATGTATTATTTAATATCCAATTTGCTCCTAAATCTGTTTTAAATTTTGCAGTTAACTGAGTACGTTTAACATTAGTTCCCAAACTATTATCGAACTTATATGTGCTACCATCGCTTTGAATCATTTCAGATAGCTGTGTTTCAGGACCTGAAATAGTTCCTGTATGCCCATTGAAACCGTCTACGGCTACTATATCTCCGTCGCTATCGAAAGTCATTGGAATTCCGGCATAAAAAATAACAGAATCATCCATGTTTTTTACATCAAAATTGAATGATGACTTTTCCCACTCACGAGACAGAGAAATTCTAACTTGACCTCCTAAATTTCCTGTATACCCTGGATCACGTACCCCTGTGGAAGAACGATAAAATCCACCAACAGCCATTTTCCAGTCATTCCCTATTGGGGTACCTACCCAAAAATCACCTCTATATAAATCGCCTGACCCCATAGTCATTTTAAAAATCCCTTCGGCTTTATCACCAATGACACGAGGAATATAGTTTACGGCTCCTGCTGGAGCATTAGAATAAAATACAGAAGACGGGCCTCCTCTTACCACTTCAATAGTTTGAATAGTTTCATCGAAACGGAATGCTTGATCTGCATTTAAATACCCCAAAGCAGGATCATGTTGTACTGGTATACCGTCCTCTAATAATTGAATGGACCCATAGCCATCTACAGGCACACCTCTAGCTCTGACGTTACCACTAGCTTCACCCCCTGAAGCTTCTACCCAAAATCCTGGAACAGATTTTAAAGTTTCTGTAACACTAGTAGGAGCTTGTAAAAGCAATGCTTTTTCTTTTATTGTTGTTACTGAATAACTCGTATTTAACTTAGTACGATCGCTAGCACCTGCACGTCCTGTAATAACAACTTCATCTAGATGACTCTGCATTTCCTTTAACTGTATATTAATGTCTTCATTACTACTAACATTTACTTCTAATGATTGATGACTTATATGAGAAAAAATCAGCACAGCATTAACAGAAGATACAGAAATAGAATAATACCCTTCTAAATCAGTAATTACTCCATTATCTGTACCTTTTTCAATAACATTTACACCTACAATAGGAAAATTTGATTCATCAAGAACTTGTCCACTAACGGAAAATTGTTGTTTCTTTTGTTGTTCCAGTTTCTTCTTTACTATAACTGTATTATTCGTCCCTAAAGAAATTTCAAAATGACCACTAGACAAACTTTTCTCCAACAAATCATTAGCAGTAATTACACCTTTATCGACCTTTACTTTAGGAAAATCGTCAAACACACTTTCTTGGTAAATAAACTTATAATCTGTTTGTTGCATTATCAGTTCGAACACTTGTTCGACTGTGAAGGATGATTGAGATTCTATGTAAATATTTGGATTTTGCGAAAGCATATCCTTAGGTGCAAATCCAAAGATAACTGTTGCATATAATAAAACAAATGCTTTCATAATGTTTAAAGTAAACCGCTTTCCTATTGAAAAGTGATTACCATTAAATTTAATTTTCATAATTTTGTGAATTAAATAGTTAAGATTTTAATTGATTATTTATTAAAAAGGGAGTTAGTTTTTACTTTGGACGGTCAGAACTTAATTCCCTTTGCTTCATATTATTTTAAGATTAGTTTTTCGTCATTTAATTCGTAGTTTTTAATTATACTTAAGTTTTTAATTGTTTCGAGAACTTCTCGTAAATTTTGATGTTTACCTAAAACACCAGTAAATTTGATATCTTTGAGACTTTTATCTTGAAATTCTACATCCACGTTATACCATCTAGAAATTATAGTCATTATATCCTTTAAAGGTTTTCCCTTAAAACGAAACTCTCCTATTCTCCAAGAAATTTCAGGGTCAACATCTACATTAATCAAGTTAATTTTTTTGGTTATTTTGTTTAATATACTTTGTTGATTAGGCTGAATTTTAATATTTCCATTTAAGGAACTTATCTTCACACTTCCTTCAACCAAAGTTGTATAAACTACATTTTCATCTTTATATGCCTTTACATTAAATTCAGTACCTAGAACTTCAATATTTTGATTAGCATTTAACACCTTAAATTTAGATCCAGAATGTAAAGAACTTGGGGATACATCAAAATAGGCTTCACCATATACAAGCTCTACTTGACGTGTTTCACCTTCAGTAAAATTAACAGGGAATTTTAATTGTGATTCTGAATTTAGCCAGACCAATGTTTTATCGGCTAATTGAACAAAAAACTGTCCTCCACGAGGAATAGTCAAATAATTATAATCTATTATTTGGTTTGAATTTGATTTATTATATTGGTTATGTGTTTGATAAGTGACACTTTCTCCATCGCTATTTAAATAACTATTCTGGAAACTCACACCATTTTGAAGGTTAATTTCCCGACCATCACCTAGTGTTAAAATTGCTTTATTTTTATCCACAATAGTATTACCTATATTAGATATTATAGGGGATATGGTTTTATTTGAAACATTATTATTCTCGAAAAGTAAATAACTAGAACACAATAATATTACAATTGATGCCGCCGCCGCATAATACTTAATTTTAAAAATCTTATGTTTGGTTCCTTCAGATTCTAATTGGAGTTCTTTAACAATATTTAGCCAAATTAAATCTGTTTGTGCTGTTGTTTTATAAAAATTACTATCTTCCTTGGCTGAATTATTTACATCCCATTTTTCAATAGCCTCTATTTCTTTTTCACTAGCCGAATTATTAAAATACCTTTCTAATAATTTAGCTACCCAAAATAATTCTATCCACTTTTTTATTTTTTTATCTTCCATTTGCACGTACCTTCTTATAATTAAAGGGTTCACATATATATCGTAAGCCACGTTCTTTTTTTTCCCTCTAAACCTGTTAACAAAACATTACCAAACCTAACTAACTATAATTGAAGACAGTACTACTAAAAAAAAAGTTATTTAAGCCAAAAAGACAATTACAGAGTCAACCTTCATAACATTTTGTTAATCTATTTGTAAAATTTTGAGTAATAAAAACATCTTACTTTTGCATTATCAAAATAGTTTAATTAAAACAATGAATTCTTCAGACAAAGCATTGCTTACTGCCATTTATGAATTTAAAGATGAAAAAGCTTTTAAAAGCTTTTATGATAAGTATGCAAATTTGTTATTAAACTGGACCATAAAGAGAACCCAGAATAAAGATTTATCTGAAGATATTGTACAAAATTTTTGGGTTGTCTTTTGGTCTAAACCCTATGCTATAAAGACGGATGATGATGGATGCGCCAGAAAATATTTAATTCACTATTTCTCATATAGAATGCTTGACTATTTAAGAACTTCTGCTTCCAAAACATTTGGCAATGATTTTCCTTTAGAATCAATAAAAGAACAAGATAGTTACTTACATATTATTGAAGATATACAAGTAAATGAATTGCTTGAAATGATAGACAACGTTCTACAAAACTTTCCTGAATTTACACAAGACATATTTACAAAGGTATGGAACGACAATCTTACGGTAAAGGAAGCCTCTATAGCTTTAAACGTAAGTGAAAAAGTAATACGATCACATTTTAAAAAAGTTATGACTACTGTTCAAGACCAAACGAATACAATGATGGGTAATAAAACTAAGGTTCTACTAAAATCTCTTTTACTTATAGCTACAGTGTAACTATAGATTATATTTAATCTATAACCTTTTAATTTTATAACTTTAAATATAAAATATTCAACATTTTAGAGTCTATTTATTTTAACCTCTCTTATCTGTACAACCAGAGTCAAATGACACTAGATTAAACATTTGTCTTAACCTTGAACGTACACGGGAACCATAACGGTCTTCTATTTCTTTGGCGTTGAGGTTGGTTGTAACATGAGATTTTATTTTATACTTCACAAACAAATCGTAACGCGACAGCAGTATTTCTCCCATAACATTACAATCGGCACCAAAATGTTTTCCAATGGGTTCTACACCTAAATCATCGAAACAATAAAATTGATTGTTGCCATAATTTTGAATGGTTTCGAAACCATTTTTATTGAACATAAAGGCAATATTACGGCAGGGCACAACCTTGTAAGGCTTAAGATGAGGTACAAAATGTACTAACAATTTCATAAGCGATGTTTTGCCACAGCCTACTGGACCCGTAAGCAAAATTCCTTTTTCTGTATTTATTTTATACTTTTTACAATTAATTTCATCGCGAATAAAATAGATACAGAGTTTAAAAATGAGTTCTCTGTCTTCTGGATGGATTTTAAAGGTTTTACCAAATAGTACTTTGCCTTTATAGTCTAAGTAATCTAAAATTTTAAAGAAGTCGTAATTGATGCAATTATTTTCTAACGTACCAATTTCGAATTGATATTGATTTTCGTAAAGAATATGTGGTGTTGAGGTTTGCATGGTTTTTATTGTTTAGTTATTGTTATGTATGCTATTTTTAGTTTAATACTAGTTATAGGGGTTGATTATAATTTTTATCTCTATTGGTATGTAAATGATCTGTTGCTTTATGCTTGTCTTTATTTTGAGACTGTGTCATTAGGTTTTGTTTTTCTTTTTCGGCTGCAAATGACTTGGAGTTTAGCATCCATTTTTTGGCTAACGCATGCCAATCTTGTATAGGTACTTTTCCGAGCTTCCATCCTACCGATTGATAATGATTAAAAAATGTTCGCGCCTCGGTTTCGGTACTTTTTTCTTTTTTAAAAAATTCTAAAACATCTTTTTCATCTTTTGGCTTTCGTCCTTTCTCAATGTTTATCTTGTTTATTATTGTTTTATTACGTTTGTTTTTAGATACCAACGCTTGTTTGGAACTTGTATTGGATTTAGGATTGTAATGTACTCGAGGAGGTTTTGAACTTGTTTCGAATTTGAACATCTTAACGGAAGAGCCTTTAAAAGGGTTTTTTGAAGGCATATAGACAATATATTCCCAATGGCTTAATTCTCTAACAACACGATGATAAGTGGACTTTGAACCAATTTTAGAGAGTTTCATAATCTCTTCACGGTTAACATGAAATGTTTCAGGAAAATGCAAGTAATTCCAAAACCTAAAAAGGGCTATATACATGCTAATATGGGTGGGGTTTAAGCGCTCGTCTTTAGCAAACTGTTCTAAAACTGCATTTAGGTGGTTTATATAATTTATGTCTTGCATGATTTTTGACATTGAGAAATAACGCCAGGCTTTACATGCCCAGCGTTATATTTAACCGGTTAGGTGAAGTGTCCTTTTCCGGTTAAAAGGTTGCTATTAATAAAAAGGGAAGACGGCTTAAATTTAAGTTTGATGGATGTGATTTTTTTCAGCTGTTTCATCAATATATTTAAAACGTGTTCAGCCAGATAGTTCCTCTCAACTATTAATTTATTTTATAAGTTTTTTATTTTTTAAAGTTAGTGTGGGTTCTTTTCCTTTTTCTAACAAATTTAATTTTTAAATTGTTTTCTTCCCTTATCATCCTTCCCATCAACTTGTAAATGTTCATTTTTTTAATTTATTTATCCTTACATGTTTCCGCAAGGGAGAGATTACTAAATTTTTAATACGTTTAAGCTCAGACTTACTCTTCCATCCTTTTCCGTTAATATGGTAGGCAATACCCCGGCCACATTTTTTTTCTATGCATAAATCAGCTTCACAACTACACATTAAATAATAATTACACAGATATATCTAAGGATCCGGAATAACGGCATATTTATCTTTTTCTAGTGCAGTCATATCTATAAAATGTTTAAAAAATTGCTTACCTAATTTTATTTCTCTGTCCTAATTTTTTTAATCTAAAAACGAAAAAAATAGTCTAAATAGATTTTACGACTAACTAACATTCAATCGATGTAAGGTACTGTTTTTGATTATAGTGCTAAGTTTTTTTTAATATGCATTAGGGACAAAAATTTTATTTTTTAGAGTAATTATCCGAAAGATTTCAATCTAATTTTACTTTAATAATTTTTAAATAAGAACACACATGAAAACCTTAAAAGATTTATTTGAACATCAGTTAAAAGATTTGTATAGTGCCGAAAATCAACTAATTAAAGCTTTACCAAAAGTTGCTAAAAAAGCTAGTGATAGTGCCTTAAAAAAAGCTTTCGAATCGCATTTAGAGGAAACCAAAGCACATAAAGAACGCATAAAAGAAATTTGCGATGAGCTAGATATTAAAGCAACTGGAGAAACTTGTAAAGCCATGAAAGGACTTATTAAAGAAGCCGAGAGCTTTATGGAAGAAGCCGAAGATAAAGAGGTTATGGATGCTGGTCTCATTGCTGAAGCACAACGTGTAGAGCATTACGAAATTTCGGCGTATGGAACAGCCGTGCGTTATGCTAAAGAATTGGGGCATAAAGACATTGCAGCAAAACTGCAAAAAACTTTAGATGAAGAATACGACGCCGATAATAAACTTGATAAATTGGCAGAAGGTAGACTTAACAAGAAAGCTAAAAGCTAATTGAACTAAAACTTCTTACTGCCTAGAATGCTAAACGTATTTATAAAAATACAAATTAGGTTTCTAGGCAGTATTTTTTTATACCTACTCAATGTTTACTGAGGAAAGAGAACAACACAACATGAAAAATTAACTTAAAAATTCGTATAAAATGGCTGTTTCAGTACATCGTAAAAACCTGTTTTTTAAACCAGATTCTAGTCGTGTAGTTGCTAGGTTTTTTAATAATGGAGATCCACGTACTATAAATTTAGTGCATCGCATTATTGGATTAAATGAAATAGAAGTGAAACGAGAACTAGAAATCACATTTCAGGAATTTGTGGGCCGACATAGAAATATTTCTAATATATTTTTAAAACACGCCAACAACTATAAGAATTTAATTCAATCTATAGGTTTTAATTATGACGATTTTTCTTTAGAACGAAAATTGTTAATAGGGTCTTACAGTACATTAGAATACGCCATAGAATCGGCAGCGTTATTTAATCCATCAATTGTTGAAGATTTTGATCAATCGTTTTTAGCTGAAGGTGAAAAACGAGTTATTATATCTTTTCGGGCTGTAGGAGAAGGGCATTTATCTTCAATAGTATTCCGAAAAGGTATTTTAGATGCTTCTAATAATTTAAGAGTAGTCGAGGCTGCGAAGCATTTAGAACTTCCTGAAATTAAAAAAAGAAATCATACGATAAAAAGCGTTTTGAGAATAAAATGGAAGAAATGAATATTCCTAAAATCTATTCTTCCGCTATTATGGATTCTCTCCCAGATCATTTTGAATATTACAATCTTAAGGAAGCGGTAAGACGTGTTTTAAAATTAGATATAGACGAACCTAGAAGAAAAGCTTTAAAGGAAATGACTTGGTTGGTAGATTCTTATTACGATATAGAGTTTGATAGTGAATCGAAAATTTCTGGACGCGCTATTTTTCCTATTTCATCATCGGAAAGTAGGGGAATAGAAGATGCCAGATTTGTTAGGTTTAAAGATGACGATGGCACCGAGACCATATTTGCTACCTACACGGCTTATGATGGATTTACAATACTTCCTAAATTATTATCGACTAAAGATTTTTTAAATTTTAGAATTATGCCCATGCATGGTAATGGGGCTCAAAATAAGAACTTTGCACTCTTCCCAAGAAAAATAAATGGAAAATACGCCATGTTAGCTCGCATAGATGGCGTAAATAACTATTTGTTTTATTCAGATAGAATTACCTTATGGAACAATCCTATAAAAATTCAAAAACCTAAATTTACGTGGGAGTTTACTCAAATAGGTAATTGTGGATCTCCTATTTATACCAAAGATGGTTGGTTAATAATAACACATGGTGTGGGAGCTATGAGACGGTATTGTATTGGCGCATCTTTATTAGATTTAGAAGATCCTACCAAAGAAATAGGGCGGTTAAAAGAACCACTTCTTTCCCCTTTAGAGGAAGAAAGAAATGGTTATGTGCCTAATGTGGTATATTCTTGTGGAAGCTTGGTACATAATAATCATCTTGTTTTACCTTATGCTGTATCAGATTATGCCTCATCATATGTCACTATAAATATGGATGAATTATTAGCAGCTTTAAAAGCTAGTAGTGTTTAATTATTGCTCGAATACCAATCTTGCTAATAAATAACTTATTGTAGATTCTGCACCTTGATTTAAATTCACAGTGTGTGTTTCTAATCCGTCGTAACATCCTCCAGTGCACGGATTATATATAATTTGGTTTAATTGGTTATTTCCAAGAAACCAACTAAATGCCAATTCCATTTTTTCATTATATCCTGCTTTAGGAAAAACAAGATCGAATTGTTTTAATGCTAAAATAGTATAAGCAACATCAATAGGTTGTTCGCCACCACAGTTAGTGTTGGAATCTTCAAAATCTTTTAGTAGCCAGTTTTTATTAGATATTACTTTTAAACACTTGTCCTTAATTATTTTCGACAGAAGAAAATCTAAGGACGTTTTGGCTATGGTTTTATATTTTAAATCGCCTGTAGCTTTCCAAGAAAAAAGTAGAGATTCTGGTAGTACACTATTTGCATAGGTTAAATAGTTTTCAAACCAATTCCAATTATCTTCAGAATGGAATTCGTATAATCTAACCAATTTATCGGCCGAGTTTTTTATAAAAATAGTAACCTCTGCGTCTTGGGCTTTGGTATTATAATAATAAAGCCCCTTTATAATAAAGCCTAAGGCACGTGGCGATTTATAATGATTTATATGAGGGATAAACTGATTTATGGCCCATTTTATATTTAAAAGCAATGTTTCGTTTATATCTATTCCTTCCTCTAATAGACTAAAAACATAACCTAAGGCCCAAATAGCTCTTCCGTTGGAATCTTCAAGATTTACGTCGTTATTTTGCTTGGTAAATTCCTTGTGTTCATTCACATAATTTAAAAATTCACCGTTGGTTCGTTGACAATTTAGAATAAATCGGATATACGTTCTAATTAAAACTAAGTCGCTTTTTTGAAGTGTAATTTTATAATGATCTACTAAGGCTATTAGGGCTCTTGCATTATCGTCTAAGGTGTAACCTGAAGCGCTATCAGGAGCATTAATTTTTGAAAATTGAATAATGCCTACATCTGTGGTCATGCGTTTAATATGGTCTAACATTATTCGTGGCTTTTTGTATGTTAAAGGTTTCTGGGTATGCCGTGAAAATAAATGTGCATGCGAAATCGCCGCATTCTCCCAAGCATTCGCTGCCGAATTATGTAAGTTTTTTAATCGCATATCTTCCATAAGATGCTCATCGTTCAATAACTTAATTACAGAATGTGCTAATTGATTTGAATCTCCAAAATCAAATAAAAGGCCGTTACCCAACTTTAAAACTTCCTTAGCATGAGGAATTGGAGTTGAAATAATAGGGCAACCACAACTAACAGCATACGAAAACGTACCACTTACAGCCTGATTAGGGTCTTTAGAAGAAAAAATATAGCAATCTGATAAAAGTAGATAATCTAATAACTCTGGTAACGGAACAAATTTATTTACAAATTTCACATAGTCGTGTAGATTTAAATCTTCTACTTTCTGCAATAAAAAGTCCATATAGGCATGACCCTTTTCACTAAAAATTGTAGGGTGAGTTTTACCCACAATTAAAAACATAATATCTGGATGTTCTGCTATAATAATTGGCAAGGCATCTAGGGTTGTTTCAATGCTTTTTCCCGGACCAATAAAACCGAAAGTAGAAATAACTTTATGATTGGTTAAATTGTATTTTTCTTTAAGGCTATCTTTTTTTTGATGATTAACTAAATGGGTACCATGCGAAATGATCTCAATTTTATCTGGGCTAATATTATATTCTTTAATTAAAATATCAGCGGAAGATTCCGTCATCACCGTTATGGTCTTGGCTATAGCACCTAGGTTTTTAACTTCTTTTTCTAATTCGGGATTAGGATTGGGTAAAACCGTATGAAACGCGAGTATTATTGGTTTTTCTATGATATTAAGTAAGGTGTGAAATAATTCTAAATTATTCTTATACAATCCAAACTCATGTTGAACCATGATAAGATCTAAATTTTCATCTGAATTAATGTCGCGAGCAACTGAAACAAAAGACTCTACATTGTCTATATTTAAAACTAGTTCAACCTCGGCATAATCGTAAGAGTGGCGATCTAAGTCCGTTTCAATAGCGCAAATTTTTATATCTAAACTCTCCTGAAAAGTATTGGTTAACGCTTTTTTTAAATCTTGAGTGTAAGTAGCAATACCACATTCTCGCGGTGGATAAGTGGATAGCATTAAAATTTTAGAGCGACTTTTAGTGGCTTTTTTTTGATGCTTTTTTATATTGCTTTTAGTATAATTTTTCTTCCGATCATTACCTAAGTTGTTCGTTTTATTTTTTAGTTTTAATTCAGATTTCATAATTCTTTTTTTTTAACTACATCATTTATTAATTTTTAAAGTGGATCCTATTAAGATTCTAAAGTATTTATTTTAAAAGGAGAAGCTTGTTCTAAAAAGGTTATTTTTTAACTCATTCCAACCTTATTTGTTTGATATAAAATCCATGATATTGAATAGCAAATTGAGATACTCTAAGTAGTTTTGTACGGCAGAAAATAACTGAAATATGCCTTGAAATCTGTAAAAAATACCCCCCAAAAGAAAACTACCTTTCTTTTTTTTTTTTGGGGGGGGGGTATCAAAGAATAAAAATATGTTTTTTAGGTTGAAACCTTAAATCCTAAGAAACAGGTAAGAAAATATAAAAAGTAGACCCTTCATTTAATTCACTTTGTGCATAAATGTAACCTTCATGATTATCGATGATTTTTTTTACAATAGCTAAGCCAATTCCTGTCCCAGAATACTCGTCTCGGCTATGTAATCTTTGAAATACTTCAAATATTTTTTCGCTGTATTTTTGTTCGAAACCAATGCCATTATCTGAAAATTGTATTTGATAATAAGATTTCGAAGCCAATAAAGGTTCTATGTCTAAACCTTCACCATTCACCTCTGTGCAATTAATCGTAATTATAGTCGGTTCTTGTTCTTTAGAAAATTTTATAGCATTACTCACTAAATTAAATATAACCTGCTTAAATTGAACCGGAATTATTTTAAGTTTTGGGTTGTTATTTAAATTAATAATTACTTCCCTTTTATTAAGTTCTTCACTCAAAACATCTTTGGTGTCTTCAATAATATCTAATAAATACACGTTTTCAAAGGTGCATTCTTGAGCACTCGTTCTAGAATAGGCAATAAGGTCTTGTATTAATGTTTGCATTCTATGTGCCGACTGTTGCATTCTAGAAAAATACCTCTGCCCACTACTAGATAAAGTGTCGTATTCTGATTCTAATATTCTTGAAGAAAACATTTGAATTTTTCGTAAAGGCTCTTGTAGGTCATGACTAGAAATATATACAAAAGACTGTAATTCTTTATTCATTTTTTCTAGATCTGTATTTTTCTGACTCAATTCATTGGTGCGCAATTGTACCATCTTTTCGAGTTTGTTGGTAAACATTTTTTGGTCCTGAATATCTGTACTACTGCCTACCCACATTTTTATTACACCGTTCTGGTCTCTTTGCGGAATAGCCCTACTTAATTGCCAATGATATTCGCCGGTGAACTTACGAAAACGATGTTCAATTAAATAATCTTCTCCCGTGGTTATAGCTTGTGTCCATTGTTTAATATTTTCTTCTCTATCCTCTGGATGTATGATTTGAATCCAGCCATCTTTGAGTATTTCTTTTGCTGTTAAACCGGAAAAATCGTAAACCGATTGGTTGAAATAATTGAGGTTTCCATCGGGATCGGCGGTCCAAATATGTTGAGGCATAGAGTCTGCTAAAAGCCTAAATTTTTCCTCACGTTCTAATAACTCCTGTTGGAAGTTGCGCTCTTCGGTGATATCTCTAACAGTTCCCAACATGCGGATCGGCACTTCATTTTCATCGTAAAATAATTTTCCTCTAGCGTCCATCCAATGGATAGAACCATCTTCCCAGAGCACCCGAGCTTGGTAGTGTAATAGCCCTGTTTTAAAGGCTTTTTCGAAGGCTTTTTGTCTTATAATCAAGTCGTCTGGATGCATGTTTACAATCATTGAATTTTGAGCAGGGTTTTGGCAATCTTTTATACCCAGAATCTCATAACATCTATTAGATGCAATAACATCCTTAGTGTTAAGATCTAAATCCCAAATTCCTAATTCACTAGCATCAATAATAAGATTAAGTTTTTCTTCATTTTCTTTAATCAGGTGTTTTGACTTTACTGTTGCTGTTACTTCTGTAGCCACAACCATAAAGCCTGAAATTTCATTGTTCTCTTTTAAAGGATAATAAACAAAATTGAAATAACAGGTTCCTATATTTCCAAATCGATTGATGTTTGCTGGGAATTCATAGCCGTAAAAAGGTTCGCCAGTTTTAAAAATATCTTCAATAATCGGGGCAATAGTTTCTTTAACCTCTGGTAAAATTTCAAACAACGGCTTGCCTACAAATTGATCATGTGTTTTATCAATAATTTGCAAATAGCTGTCGTTAGCCATTTCGGTAATGTTGTCTTTTCCTCTAAAAATAGCAATGCCTATAGGCGCTTGTTTAACAGTATTGCGGAAACGTTTTTCACTTTCTTCTACTTTCTGGAAGGCGTCTATAATATCTTGTTCTGCTTTTTTACGTTCGGTAATATCTCGTGCTATGGCAAATAAAAGGGGCTTGCCATCAAAGTGCACACTTCCCATATTTATCTCTACCGGGTAAACTGTTCCTTCTTTGTTTTTATGCAAGGTTTCAAATGGCGGAATAGTTTCTAATTGAGCTTTTTTGAACGCTTCATTATATTTTTCTTGAAGAAAAACAACATCCACATCAGGTACTTTGAGGTCTTTTATTTCATCTTCTGAATACCCCCATTTATTACGCGCTATGGTGTTTAAGTATACAAAACGACCTTCTTCATCCATTAAAATAAAAGGATCTGCTGCTTTTTCAATCATAAACTTGAAGAGCCTGATTTCCGAAAGGGTAGCTTCTATTTTTTGCTTAACTTCGTTAAGTTCGGTAACTTCTGCAGCCGTGTTCATTACAGCATAAATATTTCCAAAAGCGTCTAAAAGTGGTGTAAAGCTATAGTTGAAATAAAACCTTTTTAATTGGTTGTTAATCAATAAATCTACACTCTGATTTTTGGCATGGAAGGGGATTCCAGTTTCATAAACACTTTTAACCTGTTCAAAAATTTTCTGGCTTTTTAATTCAGGCAAGATGTCTGTATATAATTGGCCTACGACGTCGTAACCTTTTCCCCAAATATCCATGATAGATTGATTTGCTAACGAAATGCGCATCTCTTCTCCTGAATACACGGCTATGGGGAACGGAGCACTATCTACAAGCGCTCTAATTTTTTGTTCACTTTCTTCTATTTTTTGTCGAGAGTCTACTTGTTGGGTAATATCGTACCCTATAGCCATAATTCCATTAACTTCGCCGTCTTCACCTCTTAATGCTTCAAAAGAAAAATTAATATAAACGGTTTTTAATTCACCTTGTCTTAAAAGTAGTATAGGCATTTCTGGAGTGGCAAAACGCTTACCAGTCTTAACAACATCATCGAGATATTCTTTTATACCCTGTGAGAGAAGTTCTGGCATAGCCTCAAAAACAGGCATGCCTATAACTTGGTCTTCTGTTCTTCCCCAGAGTTCTAAGGCAAATTTATTTGCAATTTCTATAGTATATTCTGGACCACGGAAAATCCCTATGGCCACAGGTGCCTGCAGAATCATGAGTCTTAAGTTGTTTTCACTAACCCTTACTTTTTTAAAGGTTTCCACTTGCGTGGTATTGTCTAGAACCCAAACAGCTAATTTTACAACCTCATTATTTTCATTTTTTAATGGAGCATAAACAAACGAGACATGTATGGCCTCTGCTTTACCATGCCTCATTAACGTGAGTTCCACTTCTGGGGCGGTAAAAACCTCTCCCGTTTCTATAACCTTGTTCATTGCAGATTCGTAAAGATGGCGCACTTCTTTAAAGGTATCCCAATAAAAATTACCAATTATGGCTTCTCGAGGTTTACCAGCAATTTCTATAAAGCTATCATTAACAATTTCGCTTTCCAAGGTTTCGGCATCTAAAACACAGATGCCTATAGGAGACTCTAGCACCATCGTACGGATGTGCTCCTCCATTTCTTTATTTTTTTTATTGGCCTTGGTTTGTGTGGTAATATTCTCTAAAGTACCACTTAAACGGTATGCAATTTTATCATCATTAAACCAAGCGCGTCCCTTGGCATGAACCACCATTTCTATTTTAGAATGAGGATTTATAATGCTATACTTAATGTCGTAAATGCCACCAGACGAATATTGCAAGGATTTTGCTATAGCATCGGCTACGCGATCTTTGTCCTTAGGATGAATTACGGTTAGGGCATAGTCTAAATCTATTTCATCTTCTGGAGGTAGTCCGAACCAATCTTTTAATCTGGCATTACAAGAAAATGTATTTGTAAGGGCATAATAGTCGAACGTACCAAGTTGAGCGGCATCTATAACAAACTCTAATTCATTTTTATTTATTTCAAGTTCTTGATAGGCTTTCTTTTTAGCTGTCGTTTCCATAACGGTCACCAAAACACCGCCAACCTCTCCAGATTCTAAATATATGGGGCTATAGGCAAAATTGAAATAACAATCTTCCATATAACCGTTGCGGTCCAATTGAAGCATTAAATCTGAAAAGTTCACCGTTTTACCTGCATGCACATCTTCGAACATGGGACCAATAGTAGGCCAAATTTCGGCAAAAGTGTCTTTGGAACTGCCTCCTAAAGATTTAGGGTGTTTGCTAGAGCCTAAAATAGGACGGTAACTATCGTTATAAATTTGGGTATATTCTTTTCCCCATGTGATGTACATACCAAACGGATGATGTAGCATGATACTTACGGCATGGCGCAAACAGGGTGGCCAAGTGGATGGAGCTCCTAAAGGCGTTTTACTCCAATCTTTGGCTCTTATGAGTTCGCCCATTTCCCCGCCGCCTTTTAAAAAAAACGTGTCGTTATTTTCGGTATGCATAAAAAAAACTAGGTTTGAATTATAAACTGCTCTGGGCAGGAAGGTTTAAACTGATTGGTATTAAAAAGAGTTAATGCTTTATGAATAACCTTTTTTAACTGTGAGAAATCTCCAGGTTTTTGTATGTAATAGTTTGCGCCCAATTCGTATAGCGTATGCGCTACGTCTTTATCGAGTGAAGTAGAGTAAATAATAACAGGTATATGACTTAATATGTCGTTGTTTTTAATTTCTGCTAAACAGTCTCGACCTGATTTTTTTGGCATATTCAAATCAAGAAAAAGCACATCGGGGTAATGCTTTTCGTCTTCCAATAAATAATTAAGGAGTGCAACACCATCATTCACTGTTTGTAATGTGGTAGGGATGGGTATTGACTCGAGGGCATCTTCAAAAAATTCACGATCATCAATATCATCATCGGCAATCAATACATGTAATGCGGTGTTTTTCATATTAAATTAGGTAAATAGATTATTTTTTAGAACTACTTAATAATTCATAAACCAATGTAATATAAAATATTGTGATGTTAATATTTTTTTAGAATTTATCTCATTCACAGAATGATATAAATATTCGAATTTTGATTTGAATAATTCTTAGTTTTTGAGTTTGCTTTACAGATTTTTTTATTAGTTAATTCAACTTATTGATTCAATCCTTACAAAAAATAATCGTAAAATCTTTAAACTTAATTTTTGCACTAATTATGAAAAGTATTATTCTTGCTATTCTTTAAACCTTCATTTGCTTCTTAAATTCTAAAAAATTAGAAGAGGAGAATAAACACTGAATTTTACCTATTTGTCGCAAATTCTTCCCTAAAACTGCGGGTTTCTAAGCATTTGTCGCAAATCGTTGAGAGTCAATAAATTAAAATACTTACAAGTGTTTGGTTTATAGATGTTTATGACAAAAAAAGGAGTCTTAAACATCGCTTTGCGTGTTACCCTCTTGCTACTTCTTTTCGTTCACTGCAAGTGAACATAAACCTCATACAATTTGGCTAAAAAGCCAATTGCCTTTTTAGAATAAAGAGAGTAAAATGAGCTTATTCTTTTAATCTTTTATAACGCTCTTCCAAAACATCTATGTATTCAGATCGCATGCTTTCGGAAAGAAATGAATTATTAATAATATTTAAAAGAGTGAGTTTATTTTTAGAAAATCGATTAAAGACACCATCAATTTGTTTTTGAGATAATTCTAATTGCAACCCAAAATTGATTAAAATCTCCTTCGTGATTTTTTTCTTTTTACCCGAAATCGTTAATGCCAATTCTTCGGCATCTTCAGGATTTACAATATTTACATTTAATAAGTCGTATGCAGGAGATAAAGCCCAACCAAAGGACTTTTTAATCATTGAAAAATTCTTTAAGTGCATATCATTATTTCCTGTGAGAAAACTAAAAATAGTAATCTCAAAAAAGCGTAATTTATCGAGTAACGTATGTTCAGCATACATTGAAATTGCTTTGCCAATACGTTCCATAGAACCTCTATATTTATCAAAGGCCTCTAAGATTTGAAACATATCGATCATATGTGTTTTTTCCCCATCAGCAGCTCTATCAATGCGTTTCGTGATATAGGATAATTCTCCTGAAGCTAACCGAATAAGTGCATGAGGAACAACATCTATATTCAATGCCTCCGCAAGTTTCATTGTGAGGTGTTCATTTGCAGGCATTTCTTCAAAATCAACAGATGGTGGTTTAAAAATATATTGTCCCCCCAAAGCTCCAACAACTGTAAGTCGTGTTTCTGCTTTAGCTTCTGTAAAAATAGCCATTGATAGTTTTGGTTGCACCCCTGGTACCGAAATACTGCGCTCAACAACTTGTTTAGCGAGTTCTGTCATATCATTTAAAGAGTACGGTATTTTAGGAGCTTGTTCTGTTCCAAAAAAAGCTCGGCTACACTCTACATGATAATCTGCCTGAATATCGTTGTCTTTATAACAGTATAAACATTTACCCATGATCGATATTTAAAGGTTCAACACTAACTGCTCCAATACAGTTTTGACAACAGGCTAATAAAAGTCCCATGCGATCGTTTCTATTTATTCGCCAGTTTTTCGTTGCTATATCTAATAACCAACCTTCAGGAATTAAACCTTCAAAAAATGGAAATAACCTTTTTTCAGAATAAGCCGCTTCCCGAACAGGCATGGTAAATGTAATAAACAGATTAGGATATTTCGAAACATAAGTTTCATCATATTTAAATGTATACTCGCCATCGTTCGTTTCTGTAAGCAAGCCACAATAAATATCTCCATATAAAATTCTAGCTTGTCTCATCTTCTGGTAAAGTTTTTAAATTTACTGGAGCAAGTACATGTCCAAACATTTTTAAAACTTGATTTGCCTTGTCTAGATTTAGGTTTGTCTTTCCTTGCTCAATTTTTCTTATCACCGTTAAGGCAACTCCTGCACGTTCAGCAAATTCTTCTTGAGTTAAATTTACTTCTTTCCTTCTGGCTTTTACGAAATCTGATAATATCTCCATTATATGTAATTAAATATAATACTAATCAAATATAACTAATTATATGCTAAAACATATAATTTTAATAAAAAAACTACATCTATATGCATTTAAATATAATCACGAAATTTATTTAATTTAGAGAATAAAACCTCGCATGGCTATAATTATATTGGACTAGGTATATGTAGATAGGTTTTTAACATCATATAATTTTATATGATGTGTTTCGGTACTGTTTGTAGTTTAATCCTACAGAATTAGTTAAAAAACTGTTAAATCGAGACCAATTCGGTGACCTATAAAAAACACACCCTCGTGAACCCCTTATAAACCCTAGAAAACTGATTTTTCGGTCGTTGTCTCCGACTCCACTTTTAGGTTAACAAAAACCACTAAAACCCCGTAAATCTTATGATTTTATGGGGTTTTTATTAAATATCTTTTCTTTTTATACTAAACAAAGACATCTAAAAAGCGACCTATTCGGTCACCTATCTGAAAAATCATAAAACAAGCTTTCAAATAACTTATAAAGATTGAAACACCAAATCCTTAAATAAAGTTTTAACATTAGAACCTATAATAACCTAATTTTACCTACTCTATTTTTAAATTGATTTATTAAAAAATAAAATTTTACCATAATATTTTCAATTAAGACTTCTTTAATAACCAATTTAGAAAATAAAAAAATAACTTACTCATTTATATGCGCCTAACTATTTCTAGAAAACTTTTTTCGGTCCCACTTCCAGTATTTTTCTCTAATTTCATAAGATTCATTTTCAGATTTACTTCCTATAAGCCCTCACTGTTACCTTTTTTTATTTGTTTATACTGTCTAAATATTTTGAATTGATAAAGAACTTATAAAAATTAAGTATAGCGTAGTTATCATGCAGCCTGTTCAATTTCAAAATGTTGGTAATAAATTATTAAAAAAAGGAAGTTATATGTGTATATTTTAAGTCTTTTTATGAAGTACAAAAACTTTGGAAACGGAACCAAATGAATAATAAAATTCCGAATTAGCAAACGCTATTCACAATTTTCGCTCGGTAACGAAGAATCTATCCTGTCCAAAGGGAAGGATAACGCAATAAAAAGTTAAATTAGGGATTAGATTCTTGTGTAGGTAAACGCTTTTAATAAAATCAAGTTGTAATAGGTTGATAGCTAATTTCAACAAATTAAATATAAATACATAATAATTTCAAAATTAATCTAAATTCATTTTAAGATTATATTTTGAGGTGAAATAGAATTCATATCTAATTATAGGATTAACATATTATATTAAATGATGCTTCTGCAACCACGTCTTGCAATTCTCTTGCCAATAAAGATTTGTATTATTATTATTAAGACCAAAACCATGACCTCCTTTATCAAACAAATGTAATTCTACCGGAACATTATGATTTTTTAAAGACATATAATAGCGAAGACTATTTTCAACCGGTACAGATAAGTCATCTGTAGCATGCACCATAAAAGTAATTATATTACTTTCATTAACATTTAATTCATTCGAAAACTTTTGAACTTCTGCATTGGAAGATGACAAACCTAATAGATTAGTTCTAGAGCCATTATGAGTAATATTCTCATTCATTGAAATCAATGGATAGATTAAAATAGCAAAATTAGGTTTAGCACTTATACCATTAGAATTATAAATAATACAATTATGACGTATGGACAATGTGGATGCAAGATGCCCACCTGCCGAAAAACCTAAAACACCTATCTTATTAGTGTCTAATTTATAAACTTCCACAAGCTCCCTTACACACCTAATAGCTTCTTGAGCATCTTGTAGCGGCCCAATACTTTTCTCTTTCATAATATCATCAGAAGGCAATCTATATTTTAAAACAAAGGCTGTAATTCCCAAACTTCTTAACCAAATTGCTACTTTAAACCCTTCTTTATCCATTGCCAGGTGCTTATACCCTCCTCCTGGACAAATAACAACTGCTGTACCGTTTTCTTGTTCTAATTCAGGTTTAAAAATAGTTAGGGTTGGAGTTACAACTTGAGACGTGCTTGACAAGTTATTACCTTCATAAATTAACAATTCTCTATACTCCTCATTTTGTATAGCATTTGGAATTGTAGATTTCCACAATGGAATTGTTAAACTTTCTTGATTGTAAAGTAATCTATTCATAGTAAAATTGATTATTAAATTTATAAGGGGTACTTAATCAAATTAAGCCCCCCTTATAATTGTCTAAAAATGCCATCTCACAAAGGCTTCCATAGCCGCATAATGAGCTAACCCTAGTAAATGATAAATCTCTGCTGTTTCGCCATTTCTATCTTCTGCACGTTGCCAAAATTCTCTACTATCTGCCCCTTGAAACACGACACCATCCTTTTGAGATTGATGCTTAAATATTCCATGACGCTTTTCCAGTACTTGGTCAGGACTCATTGGTACTGCCATTTCTATCTCATCTACATTCCACTCTTGCCATGCGCCTCTGTACAACCAAACCCAGCAGTCTTTCATATACTTTTTTGGTTTTAGTGCTTTTACTGCTGTAAATATCGCATCTAAACAGACCTTATGCGTCCCGTGTGGATCGGCTAAATCGCCCGCTGCATAAATTTGATGTGGCTTTATCTTATCGATTAAGGCCATTGTTATTTCTATATCTTCATCACCTAAGGGTTTCTTTTCTATTGCTCCGGTTTCATAAAATGGCATTTCCATAAAATGGATGTGGGCATCTGGTAAGCCAATAAATTTTGCAGCCGCATGAGCTTCTCCTTTTCGTATTAACCCTTTTATATAACGCACTTCTGGAATATCTATCTCACTCCCTTTTTTATTCTCTAAAAAGGCAACTGCTTTTTTGTAAATGCTCTCAGCTTCTACACTTTCAATACCAAATTTAGCATTATAATCACATACAAATCCTGCAAAACGTAATGCCTCATCATCTGAGACAGCTATGTTTCCTGAAGTTTGATAACCAATATGTACTTCGTGACCTTGTTCTTGTAAACGCTTAAAGGTTCCTCCCATACTTATCACATCATCATCTGGATGCGGACTAAATATAAGAACACGTTTCTTTGCTGGTTCTGCACGCTCCGGACGTTTTGAATCGTCTGCATTGGGCTTACCTCCTGGCCAACCTGTAATGGTATTTTGTAGTCTGTTAAAAATCTTAATGTTTATATCGTAAGCAGGTCCTGAATCGGCTAATAAATCACTCATACCGTTCTCTATATAATCGGCATCTGTAAGCATTAAAATCGGTTTCTTTAAATGTAATGCTAAGCCTAGAACTGCTTTTCTAATTAACTTATCTGTCCAAACTATTTTCTCGACTAACCAAGGTGTATTGATACGTGTTAACTTTGATGATGCTTCTTTATCTAAAACAAACGTAACATTATCATGTTCTTGTAAGAATGATGCCGGAACGAGATTAGTTACTTGACCTTCTACCGATTGCTTTATAATATTAGATTTACCTTCTCCCCATGCCATTAAAATAACACGCTGAGATTCCATAATCATTTTAACTCCTAAAGTAATTGCGGTTCTTGGGGTATTATTTAAACCTAAAAAATCGCTACTTGCCGCTACTCTCGTAATGTGGTCTAAGGCTACTAATCGTGTTTTTGAATTTTGTAGTGAACCTGATTCGTTAAAACCAATATGTCCATTTCCTCCAATTCCTAATATTTGTAAATCAATACCTCCTAAAGCTTCGATCTTAGATTCGTAAGCATCGCAATAATCAGCGATTTCCTCTTTTGATAAAGTACCGTCTGGAATATTACAGTTTTCTGGTAAAATATCGACATGATTAAATAGAAGCTCTTTCATAAATCGCACATAACTATTTACTGAATCTGGCTCCATAGGATAATATTCGTCCAAGTTAAAAGAAATCACATTCTTAAAACTTAATCCTTCTTCCTTGTGTAAGCGCACTAATTCTGCATATAGCCCTTTTGGAGATGACCCTGTAGCAAGACCTAAAATACAAGGTTGCTTTTGTGATTGTTTAACCTTAATTAAATCGGCAATCTCCTTAGCTACTGCCTTTGATCCTGAATTAGAATTTTCGTAAACTACCGTTCCTATATTTTCAAATCGCTTTTCAAATCCTGTGGCTTTGTCAATTTTACTCTTTAACATGATATTTTTTGTATTGATTTTTTTATTTTTTTCTTAAAATCCTATCTAACACCCAACTTGTATGCATCGCAGTTTTTCCTGTAGAAGGATGCAACACACTACCATTAAGATGTTTTAATATATTTTGAATATGATATAATTGTATATTTTCAGGGTTCTCAACAAATAGTGATTCTTTATTATCATCTGTTTCGATACTTATAGGCGATTCACTAAATACTGAAAAACTAATTTTCCCTCTATTCCCGTAAATCTGAACCAAATCTTCGCGTTTTTCTGAACCAAAATTCCAACTTCCCGTACCTGTTATGCCCGATTCATGCAACCAATTTCCTGTAATGGAATCCATTGCAGTATATAATCCTTGCTGATTAACCGCTACTCCATTAGCTTCTTTTATATTTCCTAATAAATGAACAAACAAGTCTATACCATGAGAAGCTAAATCATCGAAATATCCACCGAGAGCAATTTTAGAATCCGTTCTCCAATTATATTTGCCCGATAAATCAATATCATTTGCAGGTTTACTAAGGTGCCAATTAATATGTCTAATTTCGCCTATTCGTTCTGCTATTAGCCATTCATTAACCTTGTCAAATCTTGGCAACGAACGTCTATAATACGCCACAAACAATGGAATCTTTTTATCGTCGAATGCTTTATTTATAATAACACACTCTTGGTAACTCGGAGCCATAGGTTTTTCGATACAGCAAATTTTTCCTGCATGAGCAACTTTCAGAGCATATTCTGTATGAGAGTCTGGTGGTGTGGCAATATAAATAGCATCAATTTCCGGATCATTAATTAAATCATCTGCATTATTAAAAAATTTAGGAACTCTATGTCTTAATGCATAATCCTGCGCTTTCTCAAAATCACGACGCATAACAGCATTTAAGTTGAAGCCATCTACTTTTTGATAAGCTGGACCACTTTTAAGTTCTGTAACATTACCACATCCAAGTATTCCCCAGTTATACATCTTGTTCATCTTTAATAATACTTTAAATATTAACTCTATATAAATTACTTACTCCAGCTTTTATACTTGTGTCCCCATAATGCAAAAAACAAGATAAAAGCATAACACGGAATTAAAATCCAATAACTGCTTGTTGCAGCCTGAGACAAAGCTTCTGACTCTTCCATCCCATTTAAAATTAAATCGACTTTATTATTATCTACTAATTCCCCATACAAAGGCGGTATAATAGCACCACCAGAAATTGCCATTATTAATAATGCAGAGCCTGTTTTAGTGAATTTACCTAAACCTTCTAAAGTTAACGGCCAAACTGCTGGCCATACTAAGGCGTTTGCGATACCTAAAGCCGCTACAAACATTACCGATATTATTCCGGTAGTAGCAATTATGCAACAGCTAAATAAAATCCCTAGTATTGCACTAATAATTAAAGCATTGTGTTGTTTTAAATATTTAGGAATTAGAAACACTCCTAAAGCGTAGGTTAATACCATAGCTAAAAGCGTATATGTGGTAAAATATTTAGCTTCTTCAGATGAAAACCCTAAAGACATTCCGTAAGATATAATCGTATCTCCTGCTATAACTTCTGCCCCTACATAAAAGAACAGGGTTATAACACCTAACCACAAATGAGGAAACTGAAAAATATTGGTTTTTTGAACTTTGGTGACTCCTTCCTCTTCATCAGTCGAAGCCTCAATATCTGGAAGTGGTGCTTTTCTAATTAAAAAACCTAAAACAAACAATACTATTGCCATTATAACATATGGCATAACTACACTATCTGCCATAGTATTTAGTAATTCATTTTTTTCTGATGCCGATACAATACCCAATTTTTCTTTAACCTCATCAATTCCTGAAAGCAAAATGGCTCCAAAAACTAAAGACCCTAAAGCTCCTGCAACTTTGTTAGCAATCCCCATTATAGCAATACGCTTAGCGGCACTATCTATAGGGCCAAGTATTGTAATATAAGGGTTTGAAGCTGTTTGCAATAAAGTCATTCCCATACCTTGAATAAAAATACCAGATAAAAAGACCCAGTATGTTCGTGCTTCTGCAGCAGGAATAAAAACTAGTGCTCCAATAGCCATGATAAATAAACCTAGAGACATTCCCTTTTTATATCCAACTTTATTTATAATATATGATGCAGGTAAAGCCATCACAACAAATGAAATATATGATGCAGATGCCACTAAATACGATTGCGCATCGGTTAATTCGTTTATCGTTTTCATGAATGGAATTAAAGCTCCATTTATCCAGGTTACGAATCCAAAAATGAAAAACAATCCAGCAATTATAGCAATGGCTATCTTATTTGAATTCGTTTTAGAGGTTGGTGTGGCTACTTTAGTCATATTTATTTAGATGGTTAAAAATGTTAATGTTAAAGGAATATTTAGTGAAAATCATAAATATATTTAGACTTCCATTTGTGCTTCAAAACTTTCTATAAGTTTGAATTGATTTTTAGAACGATCTAAATTATGTTCTGAATATTTTGTTTTATAATACACATCATTATTTAAAAAATCCGTTAAAAAACGCAATGCCATTATAAAAATCATTGTTTTAGCTCCAAGAGGTAAATACTTAAGTTCTAATGGTGATAATGCGTCTTCTACTGTTTCTAAAAATCCTTTTTTATAAGATTCATAATAGGTTTTATTAAACGTTACCAAATCTAGATTGGTTTCATCTTCTGCTGCTGAGTTACAGATAGTCCGTATCGCATCACCAAAATCGTAATGAATAATACCTGGCATAACCGTATCTGTATCAATTACACAAAGCCCTTTGTTTTCTTTATCAAATAAAGCATTCGAGATTTTTGTATCGTTATGAGTAACTCGTAATTTAATTTCTCCAGACGTTTTTAAATTTTGAAGAATATGCATTTCTTCTTTTAATTCTTCAACCCTAGCTATACAATTACTAGCCAACTCCTTGCGTTTTCCAGAAGCCTTATTTAAAGCTTCCTCGAATTGCTTATAACGAAAAGACATATCGTGAAAATTTGGTATAACATCTATTAATAGACTCGCATCAAAATCACTAGTTAGGTTCAAGAATTCACCAAATAATTTTCCACCTTCATAGGCAATGGTTTCACTCTCAACAAGGTCGTGGGTGTAGCTATCTTTTATAAATACAGATAAATTCCAATAATTACCTAAATCATCTTTATAATAGTATTCGTTATTATAAGTTGGTAAAAACGTTAATACTTTTCTATTTAAATCTATTTCATTAAAACTTGAAAACTTATTTCTCAAATGATTGCTTACAGCTACTTTATTTGTTATTAATCCTGGTACATCTTTAAACACATGATGATTTATACGCTGTAAAACATATTCAGTATCGCCTGTGGTTTTAATAAGATATGAGTCGTTTATATGTCCAGAAATCAATTCTTTTAACGAAACAAACTCCTCACTATGTTTAAACTGATTAAAAATTAATTTTATTTTATTCTCTGTCATTTGACCATAGGTTTGAAGGGTAAACATTTTCCGATTTTAATTTAGTAATAACGTCTGTAGCCGATTTTTTATCTTCTTTATAAGTCACACCAAACCATTTAGCATCTGACTTCAATACCTTTACAGTTGCAGTCCCCGACTGTAAAATTTCGTTCACCACACTTGGTATAAAAAATTCAGCCTTAAGATTATGTTTGTTTTCTTCTAAAAACGTTTCAAATAATTTAGTCCCAAACTCAAAGCATTTTGGTGTGAACCCCCAAAAATTCATAGAAACAACCACATCTCCATCAATATCTACCGTATCATTATTCTCATCCTTTCTAATTATCCCAGTAGGCGTCTTTTCGATATGAAGTCGTTCTGTAACATCTGTTAAAAAGCCTTGCGCATTTACTTGACACTCTCCTCTTGACACAAAACCGTTATCAGACACGGTGTTTTTTAGCAAATATGCCATCATACAAAAATTGTAAGAATCTTTATCTGTTTCCATTAATGCTTTTGCCATAGTCTCAAAAGCTTCTCTTCCATAAAAATCATCTGCATTTATAATTGCAAAATTTTCGGTAACTGCATCCTTTGCCATTAACAAGGCATGCCCTGTACCCCAAGGTTTTTTACGTTCTGGATTTACATACGCGTCAGGCACATTTTCTAATTCCTGGAAAACATAATCAACCTCAGCTCTTCCTTCCAATTTCTCATTAAAAACAGCTTTAAACTCCTCTTCAATATTTTTTCTAATTATGAACACAAATTTTCCAAAACCAGCTTTTAAAGCATCATATATGGAAAAATCCATAATTGTATCTTTTTCTGGCGAAAATGTATCTAATTGTTTTAGCCCACCATAACGACTCCCGATTCCGGCTGCCAAAATGACTAAAGTTGGTTTATTAACACTCATTTAATTGGTTTTAAAGTTTAAAAATTCGAGTTAAAACTGCTGTCCTAATTCTTAATATGTAGGCTAATGTAAAAAGTAAAACATAATAAAAAAAGAATTAAATGTTAAAATGTGCTCGAGCACACAAAACATGTGTTCGAACACATATTGTTTTGTTAAAATCTCCACAGTTTTATATATTTGTGAAAATGAAAAAAAATACACCATAAAAGATATTGCAGCTTTAGCAGGAGTTTCTAAAGGAACTGTAGATCGTGTCTTACATAAAAGAGGAAAAGTATCTGAAGAGGCACTTGCTAAAGTGAACAGAATTTTAGAAGATATAGATTACAAGCCTAACGTTATCGCTCGGAATTTAAAAAACAATAAAGACTACCATATCGGTGTATTATTACCTAACCCAGACATTGACAATTATTGGAAACGCTGTAAAGAAGGCATACTCAGTGCAAGTCAGGTTTTTATGCCATTTAATGTAAACGTGACTATTGTTACTTATGATCCTAGATCCACTGTATCATTTAAAAAGAAGCATCAAGTTCTTTTAAAACAAAATCCTGATGCTGTTTTACTTGCCCCCTTGTTCTATAAAGAAGCTAAAAAGGCAATTTCAGACTATAAAAAATTAAACATTCCTGTTTTAACCTTTAATAATCAGGTTTCCCCAGAAATAGCAGATGGTTTTGTAGGTCAAGACTTAATACAAAGTGGTCGTGTAGCAGCTAAATTGCTACATAGCATGATAAAAACAGGAGACATTACGATTATTCATATTAATGAAGATATCACTAATGCTCTGCATATGCAACAAAAAGAAAAAGGGTTTACTACTTATTTCAAAGAGTTAAATACATCCCTTTTCAAAATAACTACTTTGCAAATAGAGGCAAAAAAACTGCAAACTGCATTACCTGAATATTTAAATAGCCATCCGAACACCAAAGGTTTATTTATAACAACGTCTAAAAGTTATCTTGTAGCTCAAACATTAGAAACTGCTAATTTTTCTGACATCTCATTAATAGGTTACGATTTATTAGATTTAAATATTGATTATTTAAAATCTGAAATTATAACTTTTTTAATTAATCAAAATCCAAAACAGCAAACATATTTAGGTATAACAAAGTTAGCAGAACATCTAATTTATCAGAATGAAATTAAGAAAAAGACTTTACTTCCGATTGATATTATAAATTCTGAAAATTTCTCTCTTTATATACAGTAACTTTAAAAAGAAAGTAGTTAAACCATCATAAAAGACCAAAATGAGGGTTTACTACTAGACTGTAATATATAAATGTTAGCAACCAAACTACACTTATTCATCTTAAAGAATAGTACCATCAGGTGTTATAATCGAATTTAGACAATCACCTAATATTCAACACAAAACAGATTCTAGCTCTATAAGAATAATTAAAATGACACCCTTTTTAAATTAAATACACCGCTTTAATTATATACAAAAAAATTAATTTTATTAATTCGACTGTTGTTTAAACGATAACAATTTTTATAGAAAAATTAAATGAATTCTATTACAAACACAAACGTAATTGATAAAGGTTTCGATGCCATTGTAATTGGCACAGGAATATCTGGAGGTTGGGCAGCCAAAGAATTATGCGAAAACGGGCTAAAGACTTTAGTGTTAGAACGTGGTCGAATGGTAGAGCATGTTAAAGATTACAAAACAGCTACTATGGACCCATGGGATTTTAAATTTCGTGGTCTACCTAACAACGAAACAAAACAAAAACAATTTAAACAAAATCGAACTGGTTTTGTAACTCACGATTCTATAAAACATTGGTTTGTTAACGATTTAAAGCATCCATATAATGAAATTAAGCGTTTTGACTGGATTCGTGGTTATCATGTTGGAGGAAGATCACTAACATGGGGACGCCAAGCCTTACGTATGACTGATCTAGATTTTGAAGCCAATGAAAAAGAAGGTATTGCTGTAGATTGGCCTATTAGATATAAAGATATTGAACCATGGTATACTAAAGTTGAAAAATTTATAGGAGTTAGCGGCGAAAATTTAGGGTTAAATCATTTTCCTGATGGCTATTTATCTCCTCCTATAGAACTAAATTGTGTTGAAGATTATTTTAGATCTGAAATAAAAAAACAATATAACAACAGACATTTAACTATTGGCAGGTTTACGAATTTAACAGGTGAAGCCCAACATGATGGGAGAGCCAACTGTGTATATCGTAATCGCTGTATGAGAGGTTGCCCAATTGGAGGATATTTTAGTAGTAATGCATCAACATTACCTGCAGCAGAGAAAACAGGTAATATGGAATTATTACCAAATGCTATAGTGACTGAATTAGTTTACGATGATAGTTTACAAAAAGTGACTGGAGTAAAAGTTATTAATTCAGAAACAAAAGAACAGATGTTCTATAAAGCAAATATTATTTTTTGTTGTGCGTCCACTATTGGCTCAACAAGTATTTTATTGCAATCTAAATCGAAGCGTTTTCCTAATGGTTTAGGTAACGATAGCGGGGAATTAGGACATAATTTAATGGATCATCATTTTCAAGTTGGAGCAACTGCAACTGTAGAAGGTTTTGAAGATGCATTTTATAAAGGGAAACGCCCTGCGAGTTTTCATATTCCAAGATTCAGAAATTTACCTGACTCTGAATCTAAACAGAAATTTCTTAGAGGGTATTCATTTCAGGGTAGCGCAAGCAGAACCAATTGGAAACGCGCTATTAAGGAGTTAAGTTATGGTAAAGATTTAAAAGAATCACTTTTAAAATCAGGACCATGGAAAATTGGAATGTCTGGTTTTGGTGAATGTTTACCTTATCATGAAAATAAAATGACTCTTGACTATAACAAATTAGACGAATGGGGATTACCTACAGTCTCTTTTGACTGCGAATATAAAGAAAATGAATTACTGATGCGTGAAGACATTAAAAATGAAGCTGTTAACATGTTAAAATCAGCTGGATTCAAAAATGTTAAGGGTTACAATAATGAAACATTTCCAGGAATTGCAATTCATGAAATGGGTACTGCTAGAATGGGTAAAGATTCTACTACTTCAGTTTTAAATGCATTCAATCAATTACACAGTGTACCTAATGTTTATGTTACCGATGGTGCTTGTATGACATCTTCAGGAAATCAAAACCCGTCACTTACATATATGGCTTTAACTGCAAGAGCAGTAAATCATGCCGTTAGAAACTATAAAAAAATCAAGTAACATGAAGAGACGAGATGTCTTAAAACAAGGAGCGCTATCATTCGGATACGTGGCTATAACACCAAGTATAGTGAGCCTTTTTCAGTCATGCAGCGAACAATCAGAATCGTGGGAACCTGAAGTTATCCCAACCCATTTAAAAGATATGACCACTGTTTTAATTGATTTTTTTCTACCAAAAACAGACGTGATTGGAGGTACTGATTTAAACTTAACACCTTTCGTCGACAGTATGATATTTGAAACAATGGATGTTTCGAAACAAGGGGTATTTGTTTTAGGTGCTGAAAGTTTTAAAAACACTCTTGAAAAAATTTATAAAAAAAGAATTTCAGAGATAGATTCTAATCAAATTAAAATTGCTTTAAAAACGTTCTGTGATTTACCAAAACAAAAAGAAGAACATGTTTTTGAGCAACTCGAACAACAATTTTCTGAGATAGCTTCAGAGCAGAAAAACACGTATTTGAATTACAATTATATAACTAACGTGAGGTATTATAGTTTATTAGGATATTATACATCTCAAGAAATAGTAGAAGGAGTACAAGATGTGAATCCAAATTTAGGATATTACAATGGGTGTATTAATGATGAATAAAGTATTAAATTGATGAATAGAAGAAAATATATAAAAACTATTGCTCTTGGAGCACTTTTACCAGGGTTTGTAAACACGGGATTTCCTTTAAGCATTTTGAATGATTCACTAAACGAGCAGCAAGTTACTTTTAAATCTAATTGGCACAATTGGAAAAACATGAAGTGGGTTGGTCCTGAATATTGGGGAAATCGCTTGCAAGATTGGGAGTTAATTAACGGTCGTGTAATATGTAATATTTCTGGTGTAAATAGAACCTTACAATTATTAACTGTTCAAAAAACAAGTTCACTTAGCGCCTTTAGTATAAGTGTAGAAATAGATATGCTCCTATCTAATTTGGAAACAGATCAAGTTGGGTGCTTTGGATTGAGATTAGGTGCTAAAGGTCAGTTTGATGATTATAGATCTGCTGCTGTTTTTGGGAAAGGATTTGACATTGGTTTACTACCAAATGGAAATTTAAAATTGGGTGCTGAAACCATTGAAACAGGATTAAAAACCATTCCTAAACAATTTCAATTACAAGTTAAATTTAGTCCGAGTAGTAATGATTATAATCTAACCGTAGACGTTAAAGATACAAAATCAAAACAGACACTTTTTACAACTGTAAAGTCAGCGATTAATAAAGACGTTGTTGCAGGTAACTTTGCATTGTTATCGGATATCAAGGTTGCTAAAGCAATCGAAAACAATCCAACAGTTGCTTTTTCAAACTGGGAAATTAGTGGTTCTCAATTATACCAAAACGAGGAACAATTATTCGGACCTATTTGTTTTGCGCAATATACTTTACACGCTCAGACTTTAAAAATAACAGGACAGTTTGCTCCTATTGAATCTATTCCTAATCATAAAATTTTATTACAATTTAAAAGACATGATACATGGGAAACTTATTCAGAACATCAGTTAAAACACCAAGGAAGAGCTGTAAGTTTTAGAATAGAAAATTGGCAGGAAAACACTGATATACCATATCGTATTATTGTAGAAATTCCATTAAAGACAGAGACTCATCAGTATACTTACGAAGGTACAATTGCAGAAGAGCCTCTAAATATAGAGTCAATTTCTGCAGCTGTATTCAGCTGTAATTTTCATTATGGTTTTCCAGACACAGATGTTTACGAAAATGTTTCAAAATTAAATCCTGATATCATACTTTTTCTAGGCGATCAGTTTTATGAAGGTACAGGAGGTTTTGGAGCACAATACTATGGTGATTTAGACAAAAGTTGTTTAGATTATTTAAGAAAGTGGATGATGTTTGGCTGGTCTTACCGCGAATTATTTCGTCATAAACCATGTGCTATAATTCCTGATGATCATGATGTTTATCATGGTAATGTTTGGGGAGAGTCTGGAGGTAAAGCCGATATTAGTGAAGGGTATGGAGCGTCTTCTCAAGATTCTGGTGGATATAAAATGCCAGCAGATTGGGTAAATATGGTTCAGTTTACACAAACCAGTCATTTACCCGATCCATATGATGCAACACCTGTAAAGCAAAATATAGGTATGTATTATACACAATGGAATTATGGGGGCTTGAGTTTTGCTATTTTAGAAGATAGAAAATTTAAATCGGCTCCTAAACACATCCTTCCTGAAGAAGCTAAAATTTGGAATGGGTTTATTACAAATCCCGATTTCGATATTAAAAAATACAAAAACTTAGAGGCAACACTACTAGGAGAACGTCAGCATAAATTTATTGACGATTGGGCTGACGATTGGGGCTCTAATATAGAAATGAAAGTGGTATTATCGCAAACTAATTTTGCAACTGTAGCAACATTACCTAAAGGCACCTTAACAGATGATATTGTACCAAAATTAAGCATACCAGAAAAAGGTGTTTATGTTAAAGGAGATGCACCTACAGTAGATATGGATTCAAACGGATGGCCATCTAACAAAAGGGATCAAGCTATTCAAAAAATTAGAAAATGTTTTGCTTTTCATATTGCAGGAGATCAACATTTAGGTAGTTTTATTCAATACGGAATAGATAATTTTGGCGATAGTGGTTATGCGTTTGCGGGGCCAGCTTTAAACAATATTTGGCCACGTAGATTTTGGCCCGATATAAATTATGCAGAACACACCTATAAAAATCCTGCTTATGTTGGAAATCACATCGACGGTTTCGGAAATAAAATAACAGTTAAAGCTGTAGCAAATCCATTTAACACCGGTAAAACACCAGAAATTGTACATAACAGAGCAACTGGTTATGGGCTGGTTACGTTTAATAAAAAGGATAGAACTATAAAAACAGAATGTTGGGCACGTTATGCCAATCCACAATTGGGAGAACAAGAACAATTACCTGGTTGGCCAATTACTATTAGTCAAGAAATGAATTATGGTAGGGAAGCAGAAGGTTTCTTACCTGAGTTAATAATAAAAGGAGGTTCTAATCCTGTAGTACAAGTTTTCGATGAAACTTTAAATGAAATCATTTACACTATTAGAATAAAAGGAAACCGCTTTCAACCTAAAGTATTTTCTAAAGCTCACCTCTATACTTTAATCGTGGGAACCGATTTGAGTGATAAAGCTAAAGTTAATCATCTTACTCATATAAAAGTAATTCCTAATCCTCAACCAATAACAATACAATTAAAAGCTTAACTATTTATCTAAATAGGAACAATCAAATTAAATATATGAAAACATCTAATCTCTCATTTTTAATCTTATTGTATTTGTCCTTTGGCATCACGGCTATGGCCCAAACCAAAGACATATGGGATTATATTGAAAACGAACAGCGTATTAGCGAAAATAAAGAACCGGCACATGCTAGTTTTAAATCTTATGATTCTTCAGAGAATTTAAAGCAAGATAATTCAGAATTTATAAACGTTTTGGATGGGGTATGGAAATTTAAATGGGTAAGAAAACCAGATGATAGACCGACTACTTTTATGAATCCCTCTGAATCTGTTTCAGGATGGGACGAAATTAAAGTACCGAGTAATTGGGAAGTAGAAGGTTTTGGGGTACCTATTTATGTAAATCATCAATATGAATTTGCTGATAATAAAGCACGTGTATCAGACGAAATTGAATTTAAAGATCCGGAAAGTCCACGTTCCGTCCCAAAATACGCCGGAAAAGTACCTCATGATTATAACCCTGTAGGTTCATATCGTCGTGATTTTGTTATAGCAGACTCATGGTCTAGTAAAGAGTTATTTCTACATGTAGGAGCTATGAAGTCTGGAGGCTTTGTTTGGTTAAATGGTGAATATGTTGGATATTCTCAAGGAAGTAAATTACCATCTGAATTTAATATTACCAAGATGGCAAAGCCTGGTAAAAATACCATTGCCATTCAAATATACAGATGGACAGATGGAAGTTTTCTAGAGTGTCAAGATTTCTGGCGAATAAGTGGAATTGAACGTAGTGTATATGTATATGCGCAACCAAAATTACGCCTTCAAGATTTTGAAGTTGTATCTAATCTAGATGCGGGCTATACTAATGGCGAATTCGAATTAGATATCACTCTACAAAATCATGGTAATAAAAAACAACAAGCAGAAATATCATATCATATTTTAAAAGATAACAACATCTTGGTTGAAAATTCTGAGACCATTACAGTCGAAGGCGATTCTAACGGTACAACTTCATTTAATGCTCAACTTCCAAATATTAAACCATGGAGTGCAGAACATCCAAACCTCTATACTTTAGTCTTAGAGTTAAAAGATAAAAAAGGAAATATTACAGAAACGACATCTCGTGAAATCGGGTTTAGAAGTGTTGAAATCAAGCAAGGATTGTTATTAGTAAATGGGCAACGTATAACATTAAAAGGTGTAAATGCCCAGGAAACAGACCCAGAAACCGGTCACGTGATGTCTGAAGCTTTAATTTTAAAAGACATTCAACTTTGGAAAGAAAACAATATTAACGCAGTGCGTTTAAGTCACTATCCGCGAGGAAGACGCTTTTACGAGTTGTGCGACCAATACGGAATTTATGTTGTTGATGAAGCCAATATAGAATCTCACGGAATGTATTACGGTTCATCATCGTTAGCCAAAAACGATGCTTGGGAACATGCTCATGTAGATCGTATGGTAAGAATGGTACAACGCGATAAAAACCATCCGTCTGTAATTATTTGGTCTATGGGAAATGAAGCAGGAAACGGTGTTAATTTTTACGCAGGTTATAAAGCGATAAAAGCTGCCGACAAATCGAAACGTCCGGTGCAATACGAGCGTTCTTATAAAGATACAGATGGTGGTTTATTAGACATGGATTGGAATACAGATATTATTGTGCCTCAATATCCTTCTCCAGCTACTTTCGAAAAAATTGGACAAGATAAAACAGACCGTCCGTTTATACCAAGTGAATATGCTCATGCTATGGGTAACAGCACAGGAAATTTTCAAGACTATTGGGATGTTATAGAAAAATACGATAACCTACAAGGGGGGGTTATTTGGGATTGGGTAGATCAGTCTATTTGGAAAACTAATGAAGATGGCGAACGTTATTATGCTTATGGTGGCGACTATGGCGAAAACATGCCGTCTGATAATACCTTTTTAAACAATGGAATTGTATTTCCAAATCGTACTCCTCAACCCGGATTATATGAAGTTAAAAAAGCACATGAATTTATAAACTTCAAAAATAAAGGCGTAAACAAACAGAACGAACTTCGCGTTTATGTAGAAAATTTATATGATTTTACAAACCTAGATGCATTTAATTTTATTGCTAAAATAAAAGCAGACGGACAGGTTTTAAAAAGTATAACTATAGACACCCTTAACGTAGACACGCATACAGGAAAAATGATTCGTATCCCATTAGATGAAATTAATGTTAAACCAAATACAGAGTATTTCGTTGAATTATCTGCTGAAATAAAAGCAGACTGGGGAATTATACCTGCTAATTTTGAATTAGCACATGAGCAAATTGCATTAACTAAAACATATAAAGTAGAAGAGACTACGCTTCCAAATTCAGATCGTTTAAAAGTAAAAAATAGCAAAGGTATTGTAAGTATTACAAATGATGATTTAGAATTTGTATTTAGTTCTGAAGCTGGTAGAATTGAAATTTTAAAATTTAAAGGGCAAGACTTAATCCTAGCAGGTAAAGGTCCTAAACCAAATTTTTGGAGAGCAGTAACCGATAACGATTCTGGAAATAGAATGTATAAGAATAATATTGAGTGGAAAAAAGCCTCTTTATTCTCTAAAGTAAGCGACATTAAAGTTACAACTGTTGCAGAAGACCGTATTCAACTAAAAGTGAGTTATATATTACCAGGTGTAGATACTACATGGGAAAGTATATATACTGTTTATGGAAACGGAATGATAAAAGTTAGTAATACACTAAACCCAACAACCTATAAGGCAGATATTCCTAGAATAGGAATGCGCATGCAGATGCCTAGGAAATATGATAATTTAACGTATTTTGGACGTGGACCTTGGGAGAATTACAAAGACAGAAACCATGCTGCTTTTATAGACTTATATGAGTCTACTGTAAAGGATCAATATGTACCATACATAAGACCACAAGAAAATGGCTATAAAACTAATGTGCGTTGGGCTGCATTATTAGACGAAACTAATTCTGGATTATTAGTGGTTGCAAAAGATGTTAAACAAGGCTTAGGTTTAAGTGCTTTACATATGCCAAACGAAGATTTTGATACTTCGGAAGGTTTAGATTATGGAGATGCTGCAAAAATTGAAACGGAATTTCGTATTGATGGTATTCCTAATGTGAATAAAAATAAACACACTATAGATATTAAAGAACAAGATTTAGTTCAATTAAATATCGATTTAGATCAGCGTGGAGTTGCAGGTGATAACAGTTGGGGAGGAAAACCACAAGAGAAATATCAGATTAAAGGGAACGAAACACATGTGTACACCTTTTATTTTATGCCTATAGAAGATAAAACTGAAGCCGAATTAATAGAGGCTTCTAAGTTATTTCATTTTAACTAAAACCCAGCTAAAAAAGTGTTGTGCCATATGAAAACGTATACTGTAAATCGCATAGAAGAATCGACTCTAAATATTAATGGACTCGGTAATAGTACGCCATGGAAAACGGCCGAATTATTAACAGATTTTATAGCACCTTGGGATTTAGAATTTAAACCCAAGGTTGCTTTTAAAGCATTATGGGATGTAAATAATTTCTATTTCTGTTTTCATGTAGAAGATCAAGAAGTCTATTTAAATACCACAGACGATAGTATTGAAAGCATTGGATCCTCTGATCGAGTTGAATTATTTTTTAGAAAAGATAAAGACTTAAATCCGTATTACTGTTTAGAAATGGATTCATCTGCAAGGTTGATGGATTTTAAAGCAAAAGCAGGAAAGGTTTTCGATTTCGATTGGAACTGGTCAAAGCATGGCATCGAATTAAAATCTAATGTAAATGCTAACGGATATACGCTTGAAGGCGTAGTGTCTATTTCGGTTTTAAAAGAATTAAAATTACTTTATAATAGCCAATTAGAGGTAGGTATTTTCGCTGCTAAATTTAAACTTACTAATGAGACACAAAGACATCCCATTTGGATGAGTTGGGTTCATCCACAAGTAACAGAACCTAACTTTCATCAACCACTAACGTTTGGCTCTTTAATTTTGAAAGGTTGAAATTTTTAGAACATATTTTTGTGATAAAATAGAATGAACGGATTCAAACCAAACATACCATACTAATAATCGATGTATTAAACTAGATATTTAATTTAAAAACAGCTAGTACAGCCTTATGATCGCTTGGCCATATATTTTTAGGAGTAATAATATTATCGGCAGTATTTTCTATCACTCTTTTATTTCTAACAATATCACCTCTTGGTCCTAGAATGGCTACGTTTTCAAGTTTTAATCGTGTATCTGGGTAGTAAAAAATAAAATCTATACGATCTCGATCATCTGCATTAGGACTCCAAGCTAGTTTAGTAACAGGGACAGCTGTATTATTTGCAGGGTAAGTAAACCCAGGATGTGTAATTGGATTTGAAAACACCGTTCTATAAGCATCTAAAAACCCTGCTTTATCTAATTGTACAGTGTTAAACCAAGGCATGACAACACCATGATGATCATATAAATCTTTATTCGCTTCAACCCAATCTAGATGGGAAGGTTCATTATTATCTCCTCCATAAATGACGACGTTTCCATTTAAAACTTCACTCTTAGCATCATTTATAAATGCAGCGATAGCTTCGTCACGCTTTGAAGCCATATTAATTTCTTGAATTTTAGAAATATTTGTTATTGGTTTTTCTAAAACTTTCCAAGTCGACCCATCGTAGCTTCGAGGCAAATACAAGGCACAATTTAAATAATCTAAATGACCACTATAAAATGCTATGGTATTCCCTTGAACATTAATTATTGCCTTAGTAATTGAACCATGATCATTCTGCAGTGGAAATATAGTGGATTGAGACAAAATGGGATACTTTGAAAGTACCCCCTGAATCTTCACTCTTTTCAGAATAATATGTATAACCTTTTACTTTTAATGCATTAACTAATCTGTCGTTTAATGTTACACCATCGTAATTTCGCACTTCACTAAGCGCTATTAGGTCAGCATCATTTTCTATAATTTCAGTAATAATAGTATTAAAACCGTTTTCAACTTTTGTTCCTTCTTGCCAGATATTAAATTGAAGCACACGTAATTCGACAGCTTCAACTTGAGCATGTAAAAACGCACTACACAACAAAAAAACAATAAGAAAAGGTTTTAAAACATGCATTATCTTAATTTATGAAATTACATTTAAGCTTTTACCAACTTTTATAAATGCGGAAATTGCCTTGTCTAAATGCTGACGCTCATGACCTGCAGATAATTGTACACGTATTCTTGCTTTACCTTTAGGTACTACAGGATAAAAGAAACCAATAACATAAATCCCTTCATCTAAAAGTCTGGCTGCAAACTCCTGGGCTAAAGGCGCTTCTTCTAACATAACTGGTACAATTGGGTGATCTCCTGGCAGAATATTAAAACCTGCTGCTGTCATTTGTTTTCTGAAGTATTTTGTATTCTCTTCTAATGTATCACGTAAATGCGTAGAAGCACTTAAAATATCTAAAACTTTAATTGATGCTCCAACAATAGAAGGTGCTACTGTATTAGAAAACAAGTATGGTCTAGATTTCTGACGTAAAATATCTACAATTTCCTTTCTTGCAGCAGTAAATCCACCTGAAGCTCCACCTAAAGCTTTACCATATGTTCCTGTTATGATATCGATACGATCAATTACATTATGATATTCGTGAGTTCCACGACCTGTTTTTCCTAAAAAACCTGTAGAATGACATTCATCTATCATGACTAATGCATCGTACTTATCGGCTAAATCACAAATTATATTCAATTGAGCAATGGTACCATCCATAGAAAATGAACCGTCAGTTACAATTAACTTTCGTCTTGAACCTTCTGCATCTTGTAATTGTTTTTCTAAATCGGCCATATCATTATGAGCATACCTAAAACGCTTGGCTTTGCATAAACGAATACCATCAATAATGGATGCGTGATTTAACGCATCAGAAATAATAGCGTCTTCTGCGGTAAGAAGAGGTTCAAAAATACCGCCATTTGCATCAAAAGCAGCAGCATATAATATACAATCTTCCATGCCTAAAAATTCGGCTGTTTTTTGCTCTAATTCTTTATGAATATCTTGAGTTCCACAAATGAAACGTACAGAAGACATTCCAAAACCATGTGTATCTATCGTTTTTTTACTAGCTTCAAGAACTTCTGGATGCGATGATAACCCCAAATAGTTATTAGCACAAAAATTGATAACATTGTTCACTTGTGTCGTTGAAATTTCAGCACGTTGTGGCGTTGTTATTATACGTTCACTTTTATATAACCCTTCTTCTTTTAGGGTTTCTATTTCTGCTTGTAAAGCTTCTTTTAAATTTGAATACATGTGTTATCTTTTTTGTAATGATTATGCTTGTACTAAATTATAATAGTTTTTTAATTTCTCAATCATGATTTTACTCATTGCCTCTAAATCAAATTCTGGTTTCCATCCCCATTCATTTCTAGCTAATGAATCGTCAATAGATTTAGGCCATTTATCGGCAATACGCTGCCTAAAATCTGGTTCGTAATTTACTTCAAAATTTGGATATGATTTTACAATCTCTTCTACAACCTCTTTAGGCGAGAAACTTACTCCCGCTAAATTATAAGATGTTCTTGTTTGAATTGATTCTTTTGGAGCATCCATTAGCTCTATAGTTGCACGAATAACATCGTCCATAAAAATCATAGGCAATGTTGTGTCTTCTGTTAAAAAACAACTAAAAGACTCACCTAAGACAGCTTTATGAAAAATATCTACTGCATAATCTGTAGTGCCTCCACCTGGCAAAGATTGGTATCCAATAACTCCTGGATACCGAATAGATCGCACATCTAACCCATATCTTAAAAAATAATATTGAGCCCAATTTTCGCCAGCTGCTTTACTAATACCATAAACTGTGGCTGGGTCTAAATATGCATGATTAGAAGTAGACTCCTTATCTGCTCCTTCACCAAACACAGCAATAGAACTTGGGTAAAACACTTTCTCTATTTGATTTAATCTAGCGACTTCAAAAACATTAAACATGGTTTTCATGTTAATATCCCATGTTTGTAAAGGATTCTCTTCGCCTTTGGCTGATAATATGGCAGCCAAATGATAAATCTGAGTTACTTTATATGCTTTTACAACTTCTTCTATACGTTCAAAAGTAATTGCGTCAATAATTTCAAATAATCCCTGATACCCTTCTCTAGTTCTTAAATCGGAAGCAATAACATTATTGACCCCAAATTTCTCTTGTAGTGATTTCACTAAAACAGAACCTAATTGACCATTTGCACCAATTACTAAAACAACTGTATTACTAATATTATAGTTTTCCATAAAATTCAGCTCGATTTACTTACAAATCTATGATTTATGATTATTTAAAATAAATAAAGCCGAATATTAAGCAAATAAAGCTGAAAAAATTAAATTATACGCTATTTTTACTTTTCAACACTTAAAAAAAATAAAATAACAGTAATTTTTATTTCAGACTATGGAATTATTAGATACAACTGACACAACCATTTTAAGAATTTTACAAAAAGATTCGAAAAAAACAGCAAAAGAAATAGCCAACACACTTAATCTTACAGCCTCTCCTGTGTACGAACGTATTCGTCGATTAGAAAAGCAAGGCTTTATAAAGAAATATGTAGCTATATTAGATAAAAAACTTATAGATAGATCTATAACCACTATCTGTCAAGTTTCTATGCGTTACCATAACGAAGCTTTTATTGAGAAATTTGAAGAACAAATTCAAAGTCTTGAAGAGGTTCAAGAATGTTACCATATGGCTGGCCAAGTGGATTTTATTCTAAAAATAAACACACAAAGCTTAGAGGGCTATCATAATTTTGTAAAATATAAGCTTTCTAAAATAGAAAATATTGGCGTCTTAAACAGCACCTTTGTATTGAAAGATATTAAACAAACATCTGAATTTTACATCTAAATATCTGACAAACCATGATACTTTAAATAAATCTCTGCACCTTCTTGTTTCGCTTCATTTGAAAATACTTTTGGTGTTTTACCAAACTGTTTTTTAAAACATTTTGAAAAATATTTCGGATCATTAAATCCAACCATAAAAGCAACTTCAGAGATAGAATATCCAAATTTAGCAAGAATAACTGCTGCTTTTTTTAAACGAATAAGTCTTACAAAATCAATTATACTATGCCCTGTTAATGCTTGACATTTTCTATAAAAACTGGAATAACTCATGTTTAATGAATCGGCTAGTTCTTCCATTTTTAAATCTGAATCTGTTAATTTAGAATTTACAATCGCCATTAAACTTTCTAAGAATACCTCGTCTTTAGATTTTTCAATGGTAACTTCTGGATTACTAATAGCCTCTGCCCTATATTTGGAGATTATATGCTCTTTAGAAGATATAATATTTTTTACTTTCAATAATAATTCATTCGTATTAAAAGGCTTATTTATATACTCTATAGCTCCTGATTTTAAGCCAGATATTTTAGAATTAATCGAGTTGTTAGCTGTAATTAAAATTACGGGTATATGTTTGGTTAAACTATCCTTTTGAAGCATTTTTGACATAGTAACACCATCTATACCTGGCATGGTAATGTCGCTTAAAATTAAGTCAGGGTAATTTGTCTTTGCATAATGATATCCTTCTTCTCCATTGTCTGCTAGCAATATATTGTACTTTGTAATCAATAAATCCTTTAAAAATTCTTGCAGATCCAAATTATCTTCAACAATTAATATGGTCTTCTTTGAAACATCAGCCTCATTAGGTTTATTACTTTTATTTATTATCTGTTCGGGTATTTCAAAGAGGTTTTCTAATTCTGAATCATTAGTTACAATTTTATCTTCATCTAAATAACTATCTTCAGAAATTGGTAAAATAACAATGAAGCTTGTTCCTTCCTCTGCTGAAGAATTTACTTCTATGCTACCATTGTGCATATCGATTATCTCTTTTGTTAAGGCTAATCCAATACCTGAACCTTTTTGTTTTTTTCCTTCTTTAGATTGATAAAACAAATTAAATATAGCTTCTAAATCTCCTTTAGAAATCCCCGGTCCCGAATCCGTTATATCTATTTTTATAGTTTTCTTGTCATTAAACGGTGTAACTCCTAATCGAATATTTCCTTCACGTGGAGTAAATTTAAAAGCATTTGAAAGCAAATTATAAATAACATGTTCAATTTTATCTTTATCATACCATGATTCTGACAAGTTTTGAGGACAATTAACAACAAAATCTATTTGTTTCTTTCTAGACAATTCTCTAAAAGACAACGAAATATCTTCAATATCATTATACACATTATTTTTAGTAACTGATAAGCGTAATTGTTTCAATTCTTTATCTCTAACTAGTGTTAAATCTCTTGCTATTTTAGACAATCTATTAGTATTGTTAGCAATTATATTTAAACGTTGTTTTAATAGCAAATTTCCATTTTTTTCAGCACGTATAATCATATCATCAATGGGACCTAATATTAAAGTAATAGGAGTTTGAATTTCATGTGACATTTTTGTAAAGAAGTCCATTTTAAGATTACTCAATTCATGTTCTTTAATAAAGTGTACCTTTTCTAATAGCATATTATTTCTAAACAAATACCATCTTCTCACCAATGCCGCTAACAATATTAAACCTATTAGATAAAACAAATATGCCCAATCTGTTCTCCAATACGGGGGGGTTACTTTTATTTTAATCTGCCTAGGTTTAATATCCCACATACCTTTCACTGTTCCTGCCTTTACTTCAAATACGTAATCACCAGGAGGAATATTAGTATAAGTTGCAACCCGTTCAGGGTGACTTCTTATCCAATCCTTATCAAATCCTTTTAATTTATAGGTATAGTAATAATTTTGATTTAAAAGATTATCTACAGCAGAGAACCTGAATGAAAAAGAAGCTTGATCATGCTGAAGGTTTAACTCCTTAATATTATATATATCACAAAACTCCTTAACGGGAAATATGGAATCGACTGCTCTATTAAGTACTTCAATATTATTAATATAAAGATTAGCTTTTGAAACTTGTTTTTGTATCGAATTAGGTTTAAAATAATTTACACCTCTTATTCCTCCAAAATAAACTGTTCCTTGCTTATCCTTAAACACACTACGCCCTAAATAAATATTATCCTCAAATCCATCTGAATTATAAAAAGATTCTAAAGAAGAATCTTTAATATTAAAATGACTAATTCCGTGATTTGAACTCATCCATAGATTATTATTATCTTCAGAAACAATACTTACTAAACTATGATTATTTAAAGCTTCTATATTTTCAAACTTTTCAAAAACTTTATTTAAAGAATTGTATTTTATTAGTTTTCCATTTCTATTAATAAACCAAATTATATTCAAACCTCCAGAAGTCATAGACTTAGGTATATAAGCCTCCCGCATTATCTCATCAAATTCTGGTATATGATTAATAAATACCGAGTTTGATATAGTATCTTTTTCTACCAATTCATAAAAACCACCAAATGGAGCACCAAACCATAAACGTTCATTTTCATCTTCATAAATACTTTCTATTATAGTTCCTTCTAAGCCTTTGTAACCATATTCAAATGCATATATTAGTTTTAAATCAGACGTATATACACTTAAAGAAATATTTGACGCCACCCAAATTCTACCTTTAGAATCATTAAAAACGGTTCGTACGTCTGTAGCATGATGATTTTTAGAGCTAATTAAATCTATTTTCTTAAAGGTTTTATTTTTAGAATTATAATTCCATAGTCCATTTTTATAAGTACCAAACCAAATATTATTTAAATCATCTTCAGCTATGGACTGTACATAAAAACCTTTATTTCTAAAAACATTATTAAAGTACTGTTCTTCTGTCCTTGAATCCTGACTTGTCGAATTTATTTTGGTAACACCAGAACCATCTGTTCCTAACCACAATGTCCCGTTTGAACTTTTTAATATACTCAAAATACGTTGGGGCACATTTTTAACTGATCCTGAATGATATTTTATCGAAGTATTGGGCCTTGATAAAACATTTATTACGCCATAATTAGTAGCTATCCAAATATTCTTATGATTATCTTCACTTATATTTAAAATCGTATTACTACTAAGAGAGAATTCATTTGAAACATCTTTAGAAAACAGTTCCACGTCACCTTGAATCGAGTGAATACGATAAAGCCCACCTCCATCAGTACCTCCCCAAATAAAACCATTACTATCAAAATAAAGAGATAAGAATAATTCATTCTTTATATTATAAATGTCTTTTTTAAAGAATGTATTTTGAATAAAACTATTTTGTTCGATATCATAAACAAAAAGTCCATATGTTTCTGTTCCTACCCATAGCTTATCAGTATTATCAACTTCTAAAATCAAATTCCCTGGAAAATCCGTAAACACACCCTCAATCTCATTTATAGATTTATGGAGTATATTATAATTATATATTTTACCATCTAAAGTACTAAAAAACAAGTTCTTATTTCGATTTACCACTACATTTTGAATCGGTTTCTTTAGATACTTCTTAGAAATTGTAGTTATACTATCACTATGGTCACCACTATATTTATATATAATACCCCCGTCCGTAATGTACCATAAATCTTTTTCGTAGGTTGTAATCCCACGTACGTAATGATTATTAAGATTAGATTTCAATAGACTAAAAGTTCCAGTACTTTCATTATACATTGAAAGGGAGCCATATTGCGATAACAACCATATATTACCATTATCGTCTTTTTCTATTTTAGAAATTTGATTATTTAAATCTCCGTTTGGAAAAATAACAGCATTAGAGATTAATCTATAATCGTATCCATCATAAATTAATATTCCAGAATTACAAACCATCCATATGGTATTATAAGGACCTGGAATCATTTTATTGATAGACATACCAACATTATTAAGTGTTGGAGATATTCTCTTAAAATTTGGATTATTTTGTGAAACAGCAGAAATCATTATTAATAAAAATGATAATATAAAGACTGTTTTTTTACTTAAATCCATGTGTCATATTTTAAGTTAGTTTGAATTTTAAAAGCAGATATGGAAACGTTCTATTTTTAGAGATGTAAAAATATTGATTTATTGACAATAAAGTAACATGATTAATTTTCTAATTTACATTTAGAAGAGAACAATTAAGTCAAATAGGGGGAAATTTAAGTCATACCCGTATTTATAGTGATTATACCACCCTATAATGAGGAAATTAACAGCTCGAATAAGAAATTTAATAATCACATTTGAGAGATATAAACACAGACATAATGAACTCAAGAAGAAACTTTGTAAAAAATACAGCCTTAGCTGGAGTTGCTGCTACTCTACTTCCCAACCTGGGGTTTAGTAACATGTTAGGAACATCTGATGAAAGAATAAAACTAGGTTTTATAGGTATCGGTTTGCGTGGTACAAATCATTTAAACAACGTATTATTAAGAAAAGATGTAGAAATAACAGCTATTTGTGATATCGATCCTAAAAGGACAGATATTGCTTTAAAGCAAATTGAAAAAGCAGGCTTTAATAAACCACAAGTCTTTGGAAAATCTGAAAATGATTATAAGAACTTATTAGCATTGAAAGATGTTGACGCTGTAATAATTGCTACACCTTGGCTATGGCATACACGTATGGCTGTAGAAGCGATGAAAGCGGGAAAATATACCGGACTTGAAGTATCTGCTGCCAATACGATGGAAGAGTGTTGGGATTTAGTAAATATTCATGAGGAGACTGGTACTCATCTTATGATTTTAGAAAATGTAAATTACAGAAGGGATGTACTAGCTGTACTAAATATGGTTAAACAAAATATATTTGGTGAATTGTTGCACTTTAGATGTGGATATCAGCACGATTTACGTTTTGTTAAATTTAATGATGGTAAAACTGCTTATGGAAAAGGCGCCGAATTTGGAGACAAAGGTATTTCAGAATCTGCTTGGCGTACTCAACATTCATTACTACGAAACGCAGATGTTTACCCTACACATGGTGTCGGACCTGTAGCCGTAATGAGTGATATCAATAGGGGAAATCGTTTTTTATCCCTTACATCTCATGCTACTAAAGCACGTGGTTTAAATAAATACATTGTAGATACTGCTGGAGAAGATCATCCTAATGCAAAACTACGTTTTAAACAAGGGGATATTATAACAAGTACCATTGAGACGGCAAATGGAGAAACTATAATTGTAACCCATGATTGTAATTCACCGAGACCTTATTCATTAGGTTTTAGAGTTCAGGGTACGGAAGGACTTTGGGAAGTGGATGGAAATAGAATTCACATAGATGGGCAATCAAAAGCACATACATGGGATGATGCAGATTCATGGCTAAAAAAATACGACCACCCATTATGGAAAAAATATGGTGAAAAAGCTATGGGAGCTGGACATGGAGGAATGGACTTTTTTGTTATGAATGCATTTATTGAGTCTGTTAAGCAAAATATTGCACCTCCAATGGATGCATACGATGCTGCTGCTTGGAGTGCAATAACACCATTATCTGAAGCTTCTATAGAAAATAACGGGGAACCACAAGATTTCCCTGATTTCACTAGAGGACAGTGGGTTAAACGTAAACCTTATAATTGGATGAAAGATACTTATTAATAATAACCAAAAATCACTAACACCACATATTTATGAAAAAACAATTTACTTTTTTATTACTAACACTAGCTGCCTGCTTATGTTTTGAAGCTAGAGCACAGAGCGATCCTAGAATTATTTCTGGAACCGTGGTAGACGATAACAATGTTCCTATTTTAGGATTAAACGTTGTCATAACGGGTACAACAACAGGAACAACAACCGATTTTGACGGGAATTATTCTATTCAAGTACCAGAAGATATGCAGACACTGTCTTACACATATATAGGCTATTTATCTCAGACTATAACGATTAATAATCAAACTGTAATTGATGTAAAAATGATAACAGATGTGTCTAAATTAGATGAAGTTGTTATTGTTGCCTATGGATCACAGAAAAAAGAAGCAATTACATCATCTGTTGTAAGTGTAAATTCAGAAGAACTAGAGGACATCACAACACCTGATGTATCTTCTATGCTTCAGGGAAAAGCTGCAGGTGTTCAAGTTTCTGCAACAGGTGGTTCTCCAGGAGCTTCACCAGAGATTTTAATTAGAGGTCGATCTTCTTTAGGGGGTAGTGTTACTCCTTTATGGGTTGTAGACGGTGTTATACAACATGGTACTCCTATTATAAACCCAAATGATGTAGATACAGTTTCTGTTTTAAAAGATGCATCTGCTACCGCATTATACGGATCTAGGGGAGCAAATGGAGTTATTATTGTAAACACCAAACGAGGAGAAGTCGGTAAATCAGAAATTACCGTAAGTTATAAAACTGGAATGAACCAATTTAACATGGGAAATTTCGAGGTTATGAACTCACAAGAGTTATACGATTATAATCTGCAATTAGGTAACAATAACCCTTGGTTTAGTGAGGATTTATTATCTAGAGATACAGATTGGATAGATATAGGAACTCAAACAGGAATAGTAAAAGACGCAAATATATCTTTTACCTCTGGAACCGAAAATTTAAACCTTTTCTTAAACACTGGATATTATGGTGAAACTGGAACTTTAAAAGGAAATGAACTTAATCGTTATACATTTCGTATGAATCTAGACTACCAAATGTCTGAACGTTTTAAATTAAAACCAAAAATCTCATTTAGTTTTGATGAAAGAGATAATGTTGCAGAAGCACCTTTATACGATTTATATTTAAATTTGCCTTGGGATTTACCTTACGATGAAAATGGAGAAGTTGTAAATGCTAATGAATCTCAAGATTGGATTGGACGTGATGGCCGAAATTATCTTTATGACCAACAATGGAACTACTCTTCTAGTAGCATATTTAATATGAGTGCTAATTTAGATTTTGAATATAAAATTCTTAAAAACTTAACATTCTTATCTACCAATAACTTTACGCTATACCGTTCGTTATCTAAATCCTATACAGACCCTAGATCTAACGCTGGTTTAGCAAATACAGGTAGTGTTAGCGATGCCACAGCAAATAGATTTACTCGATTAACAACTCAAATGTTGAGATATAAAAACTCGTTTAATGAATCTCATGATTTATCTGTTTTGGCAGGATATGAATATAACGATTACAAATATGAAACTTTTGGAGCAACTGGAACTGGAATCATCCCAGGGGGTGAAGTTTTAGATATTGCTAGCAAACCAGGTGCTATTAGCGGACTTACTAATGAGTATGCTTTACAATCTTACTTTTTAGCAGCTGAATATGGTTATGCAGATCGTTACTTTTTAAAAGGTTCTATTCGTAGAGACGGAGCTTCTAACTTTGGTTTAGATAGCCAATATGGAAATTTTTTCTCTATAAGTGGTGGTTGGTTAATACATAACGAATCTTTTTTTAATAGTAGAGCGATAAACGAACTTAAATTACGTGCAAGTTATGGTACTGTTGGTAATAGACCATCATCATTATATCCTTACCAAGGCACATATGCTGTAGATACACAGTATGTTGGTGTTCCAGGAGCTATATTAAGTCAATTTGGGAATCCTGACTTATCTTGGGAAAAATCATTTGAAACAAACCTAGCTTTAGATATAAATTTATTTAACAGAATTAGTGCCACTTTTGAATACTATAACAAGGACACTTCAGATTTATTATACTATGTGAGTTTACCAGACATTACAGCTTACAGTGGTTATTGGGAAAATATAGGAGGAGTAAACAATAGTGGTTTTGAAGCTTCTTTTAATGCTGACATTATTCAAAAAGATAATTTCAATTGGAATATTGGTTTTAATATTGGTGTAAACAAAAATGAAGTTACAGAACTTTACGAAGCAGACGAATTACCTCAAGGGCGTAAGCTTTGGAAAGTTGGCGAAAACGCAGACTCGTGGTATATGAGAAAATGGGCAGGTGTTCATCCCGGGGATGGAAATCCGTTATGGGAAGTTGTAGACCCAGAAACAGGAGATATTAGCTACACTAGTGATTATGCAAGTGCAACTGTTCAGTTTTTAGATAAGGCTTCAACACCAGAATTTGTTGGAGGATTTAATTCTAGTTGGTCATATAAGGGATTGACTTTATCTACTTCATTCGATTTCTCTAAAGGAGGATATATCTACAATTCTTCAAGAGAATTATTCGACTCAGATGGGATTTATCCAACATTTAACCAACAAGTACTTAGTGATGGATGGAGCAGATGGGAGGAACCAGGTGATCAAGCAACTCATCCAAGACCAGTATCTGGAGGGAATAATAACTCGAACAAACCTTCATCACGTTATTTAGAGGATGGAAGCTTTTTTAGAATGCGAAATGTTACATTGTCTTACAACCTTCCACCATTAGTTTTAAGCCAACTAAAACTAAGCAATATTAATGTATATGTCTCTGGTGATAATTTATTTACAATTACTAATTATAGTGGTGTAGATCCTAGTGTAGGAGGAATTACTGGTGAGGCAAGTTTAAGCTACCCTATTCCAAAGCGCTTAGTATTAGGTCTTAATGTGTCATTTTAAAAAAAGAAAACGATGAAAAAATTATATATACTATTACCACTTTTCGCTTTGATAATTACATCTTGCGATTTAGAAAGGAACCCATACGACCAAGTCGCTGTTGAAGACTTACTATCAGACCCAGGCTCTATTGAAGCTGCTACAGTAGGTAATTATGCTCTTTTAAAAGGGGATCTTGGATATTCGGGATGGGTAGACGATTTACATAGAATATCTGAATATGCAGGAGATAATATTTCTTTAAGCGGCGGAACTACAGATGATTTGTTTTACCTGTATAACTACCAAGCTATTCCTACCAATTATAGAACTGCTAGATTCTGGAGTAATTCTTATAAAGTTATAGTAGGAACCAATGTAATGATTGAAAGGATTGAAGAAGGGGTTACAGAAGAAGAAGATCAATTACTAGGAGAAAATTATTACCTAAGAGCTTTAGTATACTTCCAAATGGGTAATGTGTTTGGTAGACCCTATAATCAAGGACCTTCTAACTTATCTGTGCCTTTAAAATTAACTTCAGCTACAGATGATATTCCAGATCGTAATACTGTAGAAGAAGTTTACGAGCAAGTTATTAGTGATTTGGAAAAAGCAGAAACTTTAATGAATATTAACAAGGGGGCATCTTATGCTTCTAAACAAGCTGCACAAGCATTATTATCTCGTGTATATCTATATAAAGAAGATAATAATTTGGCTCAAGAATACGCGGATAAAGTAATTAGTTCTGGTGAATATACTTTATTACCTACTAGTGAGTTTAAGGAAATGAATACATTAAGACCTGATAATAATCCTGAAGCTATTTTTGCAGTAACTCTTAGCAGTGAATCAGATCTTTTAGGAGAAAGCGATAATTGGTATACTATAGGTTCACTTTATGCATCAATTGAGGGTATTGGTTGGGGAGAAATGTATGCGTCTAGCTCTTATTTAAATTTAATTAATAAGAATCCGAATGATGCAAGAAAAGCTTTTATTGAACCACAATATTTAGAAGATGATAATGGAGATGGAATTCCAGTGGTCTATTGGGTAAATTCTCAATACTCATATGAATTTAGAGAAACTACAGATTCTAATGGTACAACAACTTTTGTTGATAATGGAAGTACATATACTATATACTCGGAAACAGATTCAAACGGAAATGAACTTTATTTCTTTAATAGTAGTAACGGAAAACAATATGTTAACAAAGATTTTGATTTAGAAAAACGTAATGGGTATCCAAAATTTTACATTCTTAAAGCTTCTTTACAAGAAGATGACGTACATATGTGGTCACCAACTGTATCACGTTTAGCAGAAATGTACCTTAACAAAGCAGAAGCATATGCTAAACAAGGAGCTGACGACTTAGCCTTAGAAGCAATTAATGTTTTAAGAACTCGTGCTGGTATCCCAGAAATGACATTATCGGATATTCCATCAGGAAAAACTGTATTGGATATTGTATTAGAGGAACGCAGATTAGAATTAGCATACGAAGGGCATAGAAGATATGACGTATATAGAAATGGAGACACTATGATTCGTACATATCCTGGTGGGCATTTAAATGGAACTAACCCTTTTTACGAAATACCATCTACGAGCAACAGAATCATTGAATTTATTCCTGAACAACAAATAATATTACAGCCAAGTTTAATTCAAAACCCATAAAATAATAAGCTCCCTTTCGGGGGAGCTTATTAAAGTTTCACACTTATTCAGTTCATCTAAAAACATCTATTTAAACCATGAATATTCTTACAAAATATAATAAAGTCACAGGGTTAGCACTGTTATTTGCTTTCTCCTTAATAACATTCATTTCGTGCGACGAAGATTTAGTTTATCCAGACCAAAGCAAACTTCCTCCTGCTACTTATGACACGAGTAATTGGACAATTTCCGACTATAGCTCTCAAGAAGACCAAGGAGGCGAAGGAGACACAGGACGGGCTGCAGATATTATTGATGGAAATACATCTACATTTTGGCATACTTGCTGGAGTGGATGTACTCCTGTTCCTCCACATTTCATTACTGTAGATATGAAAAAAGAAAACGAAGTTCACGGATTCTTTTTAGTACAAAGACAATCTCTATCGAGAAACTTGGAATCTATAGAAATTCAGGTTAGCCAAGATGGTTCTACATGGTCATCAGCAGGAACCTTTAACCTAGAAAAAATTGCAGCTCAACAAGAATTGGTATTATCAGAACCTAATTCATTTCGTTATTATAAAATGATAGTAAACTCTGTTTTTGATGGTAGTGATAATGCTGCTTTAGCGGAATTAGTTCCATATATCGCCTACAATTAATATAAAAAAACAGAGGCTAATAGCACCTTTACTCCCTAATTAACAATTATAAACAGAAGGCCAGCCCCTTCTCTAATCTTACGGCCTTCTGTTTACTTAAAATAACTTCTAATTTAACTGAGTCTTGACTATGGTAAAACGCTTCTTATATATTACAGTCCTACTGTGTATTACATTAAACAATATATCATGTAAGCATACCCAAGAGACAGAAAATGAAATTAAACTTTTCACTAAAATTAATTCTGAACTTTCAGGAATTACTTTTGAAAATAAAATACTAGAATCAGAACAGATTCACTATTACAAATATCTCTATTTATATATTGGAGGAGGTGTGGCTGCTGCCGATTTTAATAATGATGGCTTACAGGACTTATTCTTTACATCAAATATTTACCATAATAAATTATTTATAAATAAAGGAAATCTAAAATTTGAGGATATTACTCCACAATCTGGTATTGAAAAACGTGCAGGTTTCGATACAGGCGTTTCTGTAGTCGACATAAATAGTGATGGGTATTTGGATATATATATAAATCGCGCGGGATGGTACCAAGGAGACATCAAATTGGCCAATATGTTATACATAAATAATGGAAATCTCACTTTTACAGAACAAGCAGAAACATATGGTCTAGCTGATACTAATAAGTCAATTTCATCAACTTTCTTCGATTATGATAAAGATGGAGATCTAGATGTATACATTTCAAATGCTCCTTCAAATTTTGAGATATCATCTAAATTAATCGATTTAAAAAAAATACAAAATAGCCTAGAAACAACTTTGTTTAAAGGTAGTGATAAGCTTTACAAAAATTCAGGAAATAATAAATTTATAGATGCGTCTCTTGAAGCTGGAATTCTTCCTGATTTAGGCTTTGGTTTAAATGCTCAAGTAGGAGACTTAAACAACGATGGGTGGCAAGATATCTATGTCTCGAATGATTTTATAACTCCAGATTTTGCTTATATAAATAATGGAGATGGAACTTTTACTGACAAAAGAAATGAACTCTTTAAACACCTTTCTTATTATAGTATGGGAAGCGATATTGGAGATATAAACAATGACGGTTTATACGACTTAATGGTTTTAGATATGAGTCCAGAAGATTACATCCGTTCTAAAACAACAATGTCTATGACTTCAATAGATAAATTTAACGAAATGGTTACTAAGAATTACCATAATCAGTATATGCACAATGTCTTACAATTAAACAATAGCAATGGTACTTTTAGCGAAGTAGCAAATATGACAGGTTTATCTAAAACCGATTGGAGTTGGTCTGTACTATTTGCCGATTTTGACCTAGATGGTTTTAATGACATCTATGTGACCAACGGTGTGTATCGTGATGTTATAGATCGTGATAGTAATAATGAGATAAATAAAACTATAGATAAAAACAAAGAAAACCTAGAAGAAAAGGACTTTTACGCCTTCACTAAAAAGCTACCACAACAAAAATTAACAAACTACTTCTTTAAAAACAAAGGGCATTTAAAATTTGAAAACACAACTACAAATTGGGCGAGTGAAGAACCTTCTTTCTCTAATGGAGCTGTATATGTAGATTTAGATAACGACGGTGATTTAGATATAGTAACCAATAATTTAGACGAGCATGCCACTCTCCTTAAAAACAACGCAAAGCAAATCACTAAAAATAATGCTATTCAATTTGAATTCAAAGGACCAAAAAATAATCTTTTTGGTGTAGGGACTACAGTAAAATTATATTTAAAAAACGGAGAAATTCAAACTAGGCAACTTGTAAATGCTAGAGGATATTTATCTTCAGTCTCTAATACATTACATTTCGGAACGAGATCTTATACCACTATTCCTAAAGTTGAAATCATTTGGAATGACGGAAAAAAACAATTTCTAAAAGACTTAAAAACAAATCAATTACACATAGTTAATTACTCCGATAGTACAAGTTTTATAAAAACGGAAACTGATATAGTTAATCGAATATTATTTAAAGAAGAGAACCTCCCTTTTCAGCATGAAGACCCTGCATTTAACGATTTTAACAAACAACTCCTTTTACCCCACAAACTATCGCAAACGGGTCCAGCTGCAGCAGTTGCAGACCTAAATAATGATGGTTTAGATGACATGTATATTGGCGGTGGTCATAATCAAGCAGGACAATTATTAATAGCACAAACTAATGGTGAGTTTTCCGCCGTGCCTATTTCAGCTTTTATTACAGATAAAGCTTTTGAAGATATCAGTGCATGTTTTTTCGACGCAGACAGCGATGGTGATTTAGATTTATATATCGTTAGTGGAAGTTACGAATTTGATATTGATGACGCATTATTACAAAATCGATTATACATAAATAATGGTAAAAATTCATTTAAAAGAAATAAAACTGCCATTCCTCAAATAAAAGAGTCAGGTTCTGTAGTTAAAGCTGCAGATTTTGATAAAGATGGAGACATCGATTTATTTATAGGTAGCCGTGTAATACCCGGAAAATATCCATACACTCCGAATAGTTACATTTTAATTAATAATAACGGAATTTTTTCTGACAAAACAGATAGTATTGCTCCTAGTGTTAGACAATCAGGTATGGTTACTAGTGCACAATGGAACGATATAGATAAAGATGATGATCTTGATTTAATCATTACAGGCGAATGGATGGGTATTCACGTTTACATCAATAATAATGGAAAGCTAACTGATAATGACCAATATAAATATTTAAATCAAGTTACAGGTTGGTGGAATGCAATAGAAGTTGTAGATATAGACAATGATGGAGACAAAGATATTATTGCTGGAAACTTGGGCCTTAATTATAAGTTTCACGCTTCTAAAGAAAAGCCATTTCATATTTACACTAATGACTTTGACAATAATGGTACAGAAGACATTATGCTTGCAAAATATTACAACTCTAAACTAGTTCCTGTAAGAGGTAAAGGTTGTACTGCTCAACAAATGCCATATCTTAAAGAACGTATTATAACCTATACCGATTTTGCAAATAGTGACATAAAAGAAATTATAGGTGATAATTTTGAATCAGCAATTCACCAACAAGCAATAGAATTTCGTTCAGGATTATTTATAAATAATGACGGAGAATTTATTTTCAAACCTTTTCCTCAAGAAGCTCAAATAGCACCAATAAATAGTATTGTATTTAAGGACTTCGACAATGATGGTATAAAAGATTTGCTATTAGCAGGTAATAATTATCAATCTGAAATAGAAACCACACGTGCAGATGCTGGTATTGGCACCTACTTAAAAGGGATTAATAATAATTTTGAATACATAAAGAACCAAAATACAGGATTTTTTGCCAATAAAGATGTTAGACATGTGTTATATATAAAATCCAAATCAGATAAAATAATTATTATAAATAATAATTCTAAACATCAAGAATTTTCAATCCAAAAACCATAAATTAAGAATATGAGTTATAAAAATAAATTAAACAAAACCTTCTTTTCATTCTTATGCTTAGGCATAATTGCTTGTAACGATGGTACAGATTCCAATCTAAAGATTAGTAAAACTGAAGAAATTCCTATTAACTATGTTTTAAGTCTCCCTCCTGGTGGTAATAGTTGGGTTATAGATAATACCTCAATGGATCAACAAGTCATTTCAGATTCAGGAATAACTCAATGGAATAACTCAAATTCAATAATTAGAACTTACTTTAAAACAGATTCAATAGGAGAGTTAAAATTAGGCTTAAAAGCAAAAACTACCAATCAAGCCACACTTAAAATTACCCTAGGAAAAACTAGTAAAGAAATAACTTTAAATAACAAGAAATATACTACAATTGACATAGGCACTTTTAACATTACTCAACCTGGATATCATTATATTGAATTAGAGGGGATAGAAAAAACAGGTAACGTATATGCCGACATCTCAGAAGTTTTAATAGGTGGATCTATTACAGAAAAAAACATTACATATGTACCAAACGATTTTCATTTTGGTAGAAGAGGACCTTCGGTACATTTAAAATATGAAGCACCGCAAAACATAGATGCTGTTTATTTCTATAATGAAATTACCGTTCCTAAAGATGAAGATATAATTGGTTCATATTATATGGCTAATGGTTTTGGTGAAGGATATTTTGGAATTCAAGTAAACTCTGAAACAGAAAGACGAGTTTTATTCTCAGTTTGGAGTGAATTTGACACTCAAGACCCTAATCTGATACCAGAAGAGTATCAGGTTAACTTATTAGGAAAGGGCACAAATGTTTACTCAGGAGAATTTGGAAATGAAGGTTCTGGAGCACAAAGTTATCTTGTAAAAAATTGGAAAACTGATATAACGTATAAATTTCTTCTAAAAGTAACACCATCACAGAACTCTTCTTCAGATTATACAGCATATTTTTATGACCCTGACATAAATAATTGGCAATTAATAGCTTCATTCAGACGTCCAAATACAACGACTTATGTTACAAATATGCACAGTTTTCTAGAAAACTTTTCACCAAGTACAGGTTACATTACAAGACAAGCTAATTATGGTAATCAATGGGTATACACAACGGAGCACGAATGGATTGAGATAACTAAAGCAACCTTTACTTATGATGCTACAGCACAAAAAGGAGCTAGATTAGATTACGAAGGAGGAATTACTGCCAAAAACACATTCTATTTAAAAAATTGTGGTTTTTTTAACGAGAACACCGAACCTAATGCTCCATTACATAGAGAATCACAACTAAAACAACCCACAATAGATTTCACTAAACTAGAGACTCCAACTTTATAAAATTAAATATAGTTTGTTTTGAGTTAGTTGTTTATTTCAATAAGAGGCTGTTTCTTTTTTATAGCCTCTTATTATTTTAATTAAAATATTTATTAGATATCCATTTTCTTCAAACGAATTTTAAAAAGTATTTTTATATTAATTGTCCATCTAATTCGATAATATCATTTTCTATAGGCGATTCATTAAGTTACAATTCTGCTAATATGTTTTTTGCTACCTCAATGGTAACATCTTTATATTCCCCTTTTACATCACCCATATCTTTAGAGATACTTATATGTATTAAATTTTTATTAGCATAGGTAGAAACCTGAGCTTTAGCAGCCATATAAAAGGCATCTTCTCCAACACCTTGCAATGGTTCTTTATTTTTAATATAACTCATTGCTGTTGCAAAGTTTTTAGCATTTCCGGCTCCTTTTACAACAACAAGCATAGCTCTTGCATCTTGTCCATCTATTTGAAATTTATAGAAACACGTAGGATAAGATGAACCACTTACTTCTTTTCTAAAATTGATGGCTTCTGGCAATATACTTTGCAAATAAGCTTCCGTTAAATAGTCGCAAGGGTCTAAATCTGATTTAGCGTTTTTGGTATTGCTTTCTATATTCTTTTTTAAATCTTTAACCGATGACTCACTATTATTCTTTTTCTGTTCTCCACAAGCGCACAAGACTATAGAAATTAAAACTATATACTGTGTTTTCATCGTTTTATAGTTTAATTATTATTTATTTACAATAACCTGTAAAAGTAATTTTTATACTGTTGACACTAGCAGAACCTTCTTCATAAAGTGTTGCTGAACCTTTAAACCCATTATTGGTTTTTTCCCAAGTCAAAACATTTGGAGCACTAAAATTAACACCGTTATCTACAATTGCTAACATCAGACCTTTTCCGTTTTGAAAACCAGAAATATTTAAACCATCTCCATTAGAATCTCCAACATCTAATTTATCAGATTTGAACTGAAAATAATCTTCTTCTAAATAAGAACAGTCTATTTCTACTTCGTAAGTTTTGCTTGGAGCAACAGCTTTAAAAGTGCCTCTTTTATTTGTGTGCTCTGCCGTGGCCGTTGTTACTGGTATGTCTTTATTTACTTCTGACTTTGCTTTTTCTTTGCAACTACATAGTATAAAGCAAATACTAAGAAGGAGTACATAATTTTTCATATTTTAAATATTTAGGTTAGGTTTTACTATACGTTAGACAGTGTGTTCATGCTATCTTTATCTTCAATTGGCTGATTGATTAAAGTTACAGCAGAATCCATTGCGTATCTGCTAGCACGTTGTCGATTCTTGTTATTTTAGTTTCTGATGGCGTCACTTTACCAAACTGAGATGTAAAAGTTTCTGTAATTGTATATTTAACGATATTCCATCCTTTTTGCAATTCAAGATCGTAAATTTTAACATCCATATAATTTTCATCATCGTTCCCCGTATAAGTTCGCATACTGCAAGAACCTTTTACCGAGGCATTATCTTCTAAAAAATACCACCGTAAATAATACCCTTTTGTTATATTTCCTTGGCCGAAATTAGATAACCAAGATGCAATTTCTAAGGTGTTAGTACAATACAAATAGCCATAAGAAGTATTATCTATACCAATTACTTCTAATTCTGGAAGCGCAGCAATAACAACAGCTGCATTTTCAAACAGAATGGCTTCAGTATCACATTCGAAAGTAGACTTTACGGTATTAAATTTCATATCCCAATTTTGGAACGTTTTTTCTTTCGCTTCATCAGCTGCTTTTTTCTGGTTAGCTAAATAATTATCATCTAGAAGAATTGTTATTTCGCCCTGAGATGTAATTGTACCCATCTCGATTTTTTCTTTTAATATATAGTCATTAAAAATTATTAAAGCTTCTCCATTCTGCCAATTTTTCAAATCACCTTTAATTATGTTTTGTCTATCGTAAGTAAAACTAGACACAAGAAACATAACTATTAGTATTATAATTGTTTGTTCAGCTCTCATAAAAATATTTTTAATTATTTGTAGCTTATATTTTCTAATTATTGCTTTATTGTAATTGCATGGCGATTTGATTTTTTAATGAATATAGGTTTCAAAAATACATTTATCAATAAATCTTAATCATTCAGAGGAAAACTTGACACACAGCCTTTAACAAATCTACATGAGTCTAGAAGGAAAGGATATATCATTTGTAACAAATGATATAAGAGATGTAACATTAAAAAAAAAAGCGCTTAATTTAAACGCTTATAAAGAGTAAAACTTCACGTGAAGAAGTTTTGTAAAGACCAATCAGAATTATAGAAATTCATAAAAAAGCCATAAAACATACAAGATACTTTACGGCTTTTGAAATCATTTTTACTTTAATGGGTGTGTTTAGACTTTATTAAGGATTTAAAACTGCATTTTCTTGTTCTGTAAACAATCGAGATTGAATAATAAATCGGAGCCCTAAAGGAATTTCTAATGAAAAACTAGAACCTCGTCCTGTAGTAACATCTACAGTAAGGTGCGTATGCTTCCAATATGCATACTGATCTTGATTCATATAAAAAGGCACACTTTCTATATCGCCCAAATGAATATCACTTTCATCGAGATACATATCGTCTTTTTCAAAAATCATTGGGGAAGAGCCATCGCAACATCCACCACTTAAATGAAAAATTAACTCACCATGCTTCTCTTTTAATTGATTAACGATTTTACTCGCTTCGTCTGTAATTGCTATACGTTCCATATTTTAAAAATTAAAAAAGGTTGAGTTAAAAAGCTAAACCAACCTTAATTGCTATTAATCAATCTTTTTAAAAGAATCCTAGTTTATTTTTATCGTAAGAAATTAACATGTTTTTTGTTTGTCTATAATGATCCATCATCATTAAATGGTTTTCTCTACCAAATCCAGATTTTTTGTATCCGCCAAATGGAGCATGTGCAGGATATGCATGATAACAATTTACCCAAACACGTCCAGATTTAATGGCTCTAGGAATTTGATATAATTGGTGCGCATCTCGTGTCCAAACCCCAGCGCCTAATCCATAAAGCGTATCGTTAGCAATCTCTAAAGCTTCAACCTCATCTTTAAACTTTGTAACACAAACTACAGGGCCAAATATTTCCTCTTGAAAAACTCGCATTTTATTATGTCCTTCCAAAATGGTAGGTTTAATATAAAATCCTTTAGATAAATCGCCTTCTGTATTCGCTTCTCCACCACATAATACTTTAGCGCCTTCTTCTTTTCCTATTTTTAAATACGATTGGATTTTTTCATATTGATCGTTAGACGCTTGTGCTCCGACCTGAGTATTGACATCGTAAGGATTATCTTGAATAATAGCTTCTGTACGTTCTACCACACGTTTCATAAAGGCATCGTAAATATCTTCTTGAACTAAAATTCTTGAAGGACATGTACATACTTCACCTTGATTAAAAGCAAATAAAACAGCACCTTCAATAGCTTTATCTAAAAACGCGTCATCTGCATCCATAACACTATTAAAAAACACATTTGGCGACTTCCCACCTAATTCCATCGTTACGGGATTTAGATTTTTAGAAGCATACTGCATAATTAATTGTCCGGTTGTAGTTTCTCCCGTAAATGCTACTTTATCTACCTTAGAACTCGATGCCAAAGGTTTTCCTGCTTCTGGTCCAAATCCGTGTACAATATTTATAACGCCTGGAGGAAATACATCTGCAATTTTTTCCATCAATATTGTTGCAGTAAGCGGAGTTTGTTCTGCAGGTTTTAGCACTACACAGTTTCCTGTGGCTAAAGCTGGTGGTAATTTCCATGACAACATTAATAGTGGAAAATTCCAAGGTATTATTTGTCCAATAACACCTAGAGGCTCCTTAATATTCATAGACAATGTATTGGCATCTAATTCTGTTGCACTCCCCTCCTCGGCACGAATACAAGCAGCGAAATAACGCCAGTGATCCACAGCTAGTGGAATATCTGCATTTAAAGTTTCAAGTATAGGTTTACCATTATCACAGGTTTCTAAAACAGCAAATTCTTCTAAATTCGCTTCAATAATATCTGCTACTTTATTTAATAGCGCCGAACGTTCTGCAGCAGGTGTATTTCCCCAACTCTCTTTTGCGGCATTTGCAGCATCTACAGCTAATTCTACATCTTCTTTTTGCGATCTCGGAAATTTAGCAATCAAACTCTGGTCTATAGGAGATGTATTTTCGAAATAGTCACCATTAATAGGTTTTACAAATTTTCCGTTAATAAAATTCTCGTACTGGGCTTTAAATTTTGGTTTAGAATAGGCCATTATTTTTATATTTTAAGTTAAGTTATCCGTTTTAACTAGAAATCAGTTTTATCGAATATGTAATTTTTACATGAAAAAATATGATTATTATCATTTTTAACAAAGTTATTTTGTTAAAGTCTAAAACAATTGAACATATTTATTATATTTTAGTACTATTCTATTATTACAATAAAAATTGTTTCTAAACTCGTAGCATTACATATGGATCATATTTTAAGTCAACACAATTCACAGCGAAAAATCACCACTTTAGTTGAGAACAGAACGACCTACAGTGCCAATTTTGCTGAACTCAATATTTTTGAAACCCATGAATACGCCGAAAAGGTTACGTTAAAATTTGGTTTCCCCATTATAGCGAGTATGCTAACAGGTAAAAAAGTAATGCATATTGAAGGGCTACCCGCATTCGAATTTTATCCTGGAGAATCAGTAGTGATGCCTAGTAACAAAGAAATGGTTATAGACTTTCCTTTAGCAACTATGGACAATCCTACCAAATGTTTGGCTTTAGGTATAGATAATTCTAAAATAAAAGAAGTCGTCGATAAGTTTAATGATAATGTACAAATTGAAAATAAAAACAATTCCTGGTCGCTAGACGCTACTACAGACCATCTTATTAACAATTCTGATGTTAGCCAATTAATAAAGCGACTAATTCATACGTTTACAAACAGTAATGCCTCCAAAGATATGCTGTTAGATTTAATGATTCAGGAACTCATTATTCGTTTACTTCAAACCAAAGCCAAGTTTTGCTTGATTAATTCGGAGCATTTGTTAGACGACAATCGAATAGGTATTGTTATTAAATATATAAAAGACAACTTAACAAATAAAGATATTACTGTTGACCTTTTGGCCGAAAAGGCATGCATGAGCACCTCTCATTTTCATAAAAAGTTTAAAAGTACTTTGGGTATATCTCCTATAGATTATATCAATTCTGAAAAAATTAAATTTTCAAAAAAACTGATTAAAAACAGTAAAGACTTTAGAATTTCGGACATTGCTTTTAAAACTGGTTTTAATAATATTAGTTATTTCAACAGACAATTTAAAAAAATGGAACTCATGACACCGTTACAATTTAAAAAATCGATTATGGCTTAAAAGTTCTACCATTGAGATTGAATTCACACAACTCACATATTATCACACACATAACAATTAATTAATCAGATTCTATTCTTAACACCTCCCCTTTAAGGCTTCATTATTATACTAGGATTAATTCAGTTAAGTTTTTATAAAATAGACAAGCTTTAATTAATGAATTTTTAAACGCCTAACTAACAAAAGTATTCACCTTATTTTATCCCAATATAATATTGTATTTTTAGATAAAATTCTATTTAAGAATAGCATACACTACGTATTTAAACACATAAAACTATGGAAACATTTAGCGAAGAAGCCGAAATTAAACTTAATGAGCTTATTGAAAAAGCAATTGATGCCGAGAAAGGATTTATAAAAGCCTCTATACATGTTGATAATCCAAAATTGAAAACCTTTTTTAATGAAAAAGTCATTGAAAGAAATGGATATATTACAGAACTCCGTGATTTGCTTCTAACACAAGGCTTAGACCTTGAAGATGACGACGACGGAAGATTATCGGGGATATTAAACCGAGTTTGGATAGACACTAAGGCACTTTTTTCTTTAGATAGCGATGAATCTATATTAGAACAAGTAAGAGAAGGAGAAAAAGAAGCGATTAAAGATTATGATGAAATCCTTAATAATCATGAACTAAATCCAGATTTAAGAGCTATGCTTTTAAAACAAAGAGATGCGATTCAGGCTAGTAGTAATAAGATTGATTATTTAGAACACATAGATTAATAAGATTAAAAATTTTAAACTGTTTCCTTAATAGGAAAATATACGGTCGTCTTACATCTATGTGCAGACGACCATTTTTTATAAAAAAAAATTATAATAGATTCTGTAAATATTAGATAAGCGAATCAATTAAATTAACTCCCAAAATTAGCTGCATTTCCTAATTAACATTTACTTAACGTTTATATGTGATAAGGGTTTCATTATATTTAATAATTTAGCCGATTAATGAAAACAAGTCGCATTAAAAATAGCATTACTTTTTTGTTTCTCTTCCTTTTTCTATCCATGAAATTGGTTGGGTTGCATGCGCTATCTCATTCACACGCTCATGATGTAGATGACAGTGACCATGCTTTACACTGTGTAATTTGCGACCATGCCACTGCTATTAATCTTACACCTGCAATTTCTCCTGAGCCACAAGAATTCTCATTCGAAATTAAAGAGTATGTATTTACTCAAGATTTAAGAAAGTATTACAATTATATTCACTCGAATACAATTACTACCGACGAGCTCTTTTCTAGACCTCCGCCATCCCTAATTTAAATTTCACCTATACATTTTATCATTTAAAGACCCAATAATTTATTTTATCTGGTTTTGGTATCTTTTTACACGTTTTAAAAATTGATAATTATATTATTATTGACTTTTAAAACATATTCCGATACCTCCATCATACCATTTAAAGTTTAAATATATAGGCCTTTACTCTAATCTACGTGTATTAGGACATTTTAATAGTTTTCATTCTAGAGAACATTTCTAATTTTTCACAGTATATCAATATGCTTCAAAAAACACTTAGTGTATGGCTATGTTTAAGCCTATGCACTTTAGCGTTTGCACAAGAAACCTTTACAGTAAAAGGATCTGTGCTTAACGCCAACACCTTACAACCTATTGAAGGCGCTTCAATTAGCGGTAACGATTTATTTACTATTAGCTCGAATACAGGTGATTTTACACTGAAAAATGTAAAAACAGGAGAATACACCTTTACTGTTACTAGTATGGGCTACGCGCCAAAAGTTATCACGGTAGATGTATGTCTTGAGTTGCAAGATGTTGTAGTTCATTTAACTGAATCTACCACCAACTTAGATGAAGTACAAGTTCATGGAAAATCTAAGCAAAGAGAAAACAAGGAAACGCCTGTAGTATCATATACCGTTACCGAGGAATTCTTGAACAAAAACAGAGAAAACAGCTTGATGCAAACGTTGAGTAAAATTCCTGGGGTAAGCACAATTAATATTGGGTCTGGACAATCTAAACCTGTAATTCGTGGTCTAGGGTTTAACCGTGTTGCCGTTGTGCAAAATGGAATTAAACATGAAGCACAACAATGGGGAAACGATCATGGTTTGGAAATCGATCAATATGGTATTGAAAATATTCAGATTGTAAAAGGACCGGCGTCTTTGGTGTATGGTTCAGATGCTATTGCTGGTGTTGTCGATATTCAGCCAAATTTTATTCCGGCAATGCATTCTTTTAGTGGAGAAGTCAATCTAATAGGTGAAACTAATAATGATTTAATTGGTGTCTCTGCCGGTATAGAAGCTCGTAAACACCATTGGTTTTATAGAGCGCGATTAACGTACAGAGATTATGCCGATTATAAAGTGCCTACAGATAAAATTAGTTATGAAAATTATATTTTCGATTTACATGACAATAATTTAAGAAATACAGCGGGGCATGAAGCCAATGGTAGTTTTAGCATAGGCTATATTAACGATAACATACAATCTGAAACAACCTTTAGTAACGTTAGTGCTAAAAACGGGTTTTTCGCTAATGCTCATGGTTTAGAAGTTATCGTTTCAGATATTGATTACGATAGTTCAAACCGAGATGTCGATTTGCCATATCATTCTGTAAACCACATTAAAATTACTAATAATACCAGTATAGCTCATGACAACCATACCTTTATGTTCGATTTGGGGTATCAAAATAATCACAGAGAAGAACATTCAGAACCAGTTCCTCATGGTTATATGCCAAAACCATCAAATACTTTAGAGCGTGATTTTAATAAAAACACATACGCTTTAAATGTTAGAGATGCTTTTAATATAAACGACACACATGATGTTGTATTAGGGGTAAATCTAGAATACCAAGATAATAACATTGGTGGGTGGGGGTTTTTAATTCCAGAATATAATCGTTTTACTGCCGGTGTATTTGCATTCGATACCTACGAAATCTCTCGAGATTTTCATGTTTTAGCTGGTTTCCGTTACGATTATGGTTCTATAGAAACAAAAGCCTATTACGATTGGTACTCTACTCCGGTAACCAATAATGATGGCACAACTTCAGAGATTTATACACAAAGAGCATTAGATAAAACCTTAGATTTTGGTAGTTTTAGTGCCTCAGCAGGATTGAGTTATATACATGATAACACTACTTATAAAATTAATATAGGTAAGAGTTTTAGAATGCCATTAGCTAACGAATTGGCTTCAGACGGCGTAAATTATCATATGTATCGCTACGAGAAAGGGAATTTAGATTTAGACCCAGAATCCTCATACCAATTAGATTTAGATATTGACCATACCACCAAAACCTTTAGCGTTGGTGTTAGTCCGTTTGTTAACCTCTTTGATAATTTTATTTATTTAAATCCAACCTCTAATTACTACGAAACTTTACAGATTTACGAGTACACCCAAAGTAAAGTATTTAGAATAGGAGGAGAACTTAGAGCAAGTACAACACTTTTTGAAAACTTACAGCTAGACGCTTCTGCAGAATATGTCTATTCTAGACAAACTAGCGGTCCTAAAGAAGGCTTTACCATTCCGTTTTCACCGCCTTTGTCGGGACTGTTCACTGCTAGCTATCAATTTAAAGACGTACTCTTTTTTACTAAACCCTTACTAATCGCCGATTATAAGATTACTGCAAAGCAAGACGAGATTGTACCTCCAGAGGAAGTTACCGATGGGTATCAATTAATAAATATGTCATTTATAACAGAACTCGATGTATTTCAGAACAATGCACCAATAGAAATGCGCCTAAAACTAAACAATGTATTCAATACAAAATATTTCGACCACACAAGTTTCTATCGTTTAATAGACGTTCCGGAAGCCGGTAGAAACCTATCATTATCATTAACAATACCTTTTTAAATAACAACAATCAATTAATATTAACACTTAAAATCAGAAAATTATGAAAGCAAATTTTAAACTTTTAGTCCTTTTCCTTTCACTAGGATTAGTTTTACAATCATGTAGTAGTGACGACGACGGCGCAACAACAAGTGCACCAGTAATTACCGATTTCGAATTTGGTGAAGGTACAGACCATTCTACAGACCTAGTAGCAGATAGAGGCACAGACCTTCATTTAGAAGCAAATATTTATGCCGAAAATGTAGTGAGCAGTATTACCCTTAAAATTCATTCTCACGACGACATCACCCTTGCTGAAGGCGAAGAAGCTTGGGAATTCACACAGGTATACGACGATGCCTCTTACCAAGTCATTAATGCAACATTTCACGAACATATAGATATTCCTGCAACTACACCAGCTGGAGAGTATCATGTAGAACTTATTGTTGTAGATGAGTTAGGAAACAGTTCGGAAGTTGAAGGCCATTTAGATGTTTTAGCACCAATTACAATTAGTGGATTTGAAATGGATGAAACTGTAGTACGTGGTAGCGATTTTCATGCTGAATTTTTGGTAAATGCCCATAACGGTATCCATGAAATTAGCGTTGACATTCATGCGCACGATATTCCTGTAGGTGAAGGAGAAGTAGAATGGGATTACGAAAATGTATATTCTGATTACCATGACTTAACCGAAGCCGAATTCCATAAACATATCGATGTTCCTGCAACTGCTCCTGCAGGCGAATATCATGTTACGTTTACTGTTGAAGACGAAAATGGAAACATCCAAACTTACGAATCACACATCGACATTACAGCTTAATACATTAACTACGAGGCTGTCTTAAACGTGTTAAATCCGTCATTCTGAATGCATTTCATAACCTCATCATATGAACTACCAAATATATGAGAACATGAATCTAGTTCAGGTTAACGAAAACGCAACTTTTAAGACAGCCTCTTTATCCCTTAATTACTATGAAATTTATATTAAAATTCAACTACGTATTTCTTCTTCTTTTGCTTTTAGCATCATGTTCAGATAGCGATAGCATAGACAAAGACGAAGAAAAACCGGTTATTACCATTAATTACAACGGTGGTTTTCCTCAAGCATGCGAGCAACTTAAAAGAGGTGAAACCTACATTTTTAAAGTTCTGGCTACAGACAACCAAGCCTTAGCATCTTACAGTTTAAACATTCATAATAATTTCGATCACCATACACATGACGATCAAGATGTAAATTGTGCTTTAGACGATAAAAAGGATGCAATAAACCCTTTATTAGTGAATGAAAATTATGCTATTGAAGGTGGACCAACAAGTTATGAAATAGAAATTGAAGTGATTATCCCTAACGATGTAGATACAGGAGATTACCACTGCGCCTATTCGGTAACCGATGAAACTGGATGGCAAGCACGAACATCTGTAGATATTAAGATTGTAGAATAATATTTAAGACATATGATATTTACAATTCAAAAAGCAGACAGACTAGGGGCTGTATCTAGTATACTTTGTCTAATACATTGCATCGCGACACCCTTTATATTTATGGCACAAACGAGTCTGCTAACGTGTTGTAGTTCTACACCCGGTTGGTGGAAACTTACAGATTATATTTTCTTGGCAATTTCTTTCTTGGCTGTTTACTGTTCAACTCATACAACAGCAAACACATGGATAAAGCCTGCCTTATGGATAAGTTGGAGTTTGTTGTTTTTTATAATTATTAATGAAAAAGCAACATGGGTTTCTCTTCAAGAAAATGTAATATTTATACCAACATTGTCATTAATACTATTACATCTATACAACCGAAAATATTGCAAATGTGATACTGACACGTGTTGTATACATTAAGACACAAAACCTAACCTCAGATAAAACAAACTGTTAGTACAAAAAAAATCAGAATAACAAACAATAAAAATTAAAACAATAATGAAGATTAAAAATTACGTATATATCTTACCAATACTACTTGTATTTCTTACTTCTTGTAATAATGATGATGATGAAGTTATTATCTTAGAGACACCTACTATTTCTGAAGTTGAGGTTGGTCTTTACAATAACGAACTTGGCGTTGTTGGTGAAGACTTTCATCTTAACGCAGAAATACTTGCAGGAGATCTTATCGACATCGTTAAGGTAAACATAGAACAGAAAAGTAATGAAACGTATGCGGAAGAATGGTCTTATGAGATTACTTGGGATAAATATCAAGGCTTGAAAAATGCTACAATGCATCAACATTTCGATATTCCCGCAGAAGCTCCAAAAGGTAAATATGACTTTATTATTACAATTACTGATCAGAATGGAACGTATCTAGAAGAAATTAGACAAGTTGAATTAATTGATGCTGCCGATTTTCCAGACGTTAATCCGCATGTTAGTGTGTTTGGAGTAGACAAAATTAATGTCGATGGGGTTTCAGGATTTAATAATTTTTATAATAATGGTGAATTTAAAAATCCGGACGCAACATTTTTTAGTAAAGATGAATCTCTTTGGTCAACAATTCAAATAGGAGGTCTTAAAGGTGACGGAATTATGTACGGATTATTAATTAAAAAGAGTCTGAACCATAAACCTGAAACTGTAGAAGCTATAGATTTTTCTAAAGTTATAGTAACAGAAGTTGTCTCACATTCTTCTGGAGATGAAGAGGTCATAACATTAAGAAACAATAAAGATACAGACCATTGGAATTACGGTCTCCCTATAAAAATAGGAGCTGCAAACGATAATAATATTCCAAATCCTAATCCTATTACGGAGGGTAATGCTTGGGAAACTGCTACGTATTATTATGGTGTAGTTTACACTAACTCATCATATTTAAAAAGTACATTCAAGTATATTGAATTTGATATCGTAATAGAATAAATGTAAAGGCAGTATTCAAAATCCATTTATGCACTACAAACTTTATTCATATCACAAATTTAAAATCAGCTTTAGCCTCACCGTTACAGCTGATTTTTTTTATTCTACTTATAAATTAATTTCAACAACATCAGAAATATAAGTGTACTAAAATAAGTTGTATGGGTTTAGATTATAAATGTCTACAAAAGGCTTTTAACACAAGGTTTTTTCATCTTCTTATAACATTTTATTCTTGAAATTTCTACACTAATCTAGATTAAGAAACTGCTCTTTCTAAGCTAAATTTTGTAATTTAGATTCTTAATAAAAAAAGCCAAACGTGTTGTATTTTGCTTTTAAATACGACAAAGACTATACAAAAGAAAAAATCATGACAGAGTTAAAAAGTAAAAAAGCCATAATAACAGGAGGAAGCAGAGGTTTAGGAAAAGCAACCGCCATTGCATTTGCTAAAGAAGGTATCGATGTTGCCATAACTGGTAGAAACGAAGCACAGTTAACAGCAACAGTTGCCGAATTAAAAGCGCTTGGTGTAAACGCTACTTATGCGGCATTCGACGTGAGTAATTACGAGGACGTAAAAACAGGAATTAATACGCTTATCGATACGCTTGGAGGTGTAGACATTCTAGTAAATAATGCTGGAATTGCAGCTTTCGGATCGCTTAACGATATGCCTGTAGACCAGTGGACACAAATAATCCAGACTAATGTAATGGGAATGTATTATGTGACTAAAGAGGTCTTACCACATTTAATTACTCAAAATGATGGTGAAATTATAAACGTATCTTCAACGGCGGGATTAAGCGGAAATGCAACTACCTCAGCATATTCAGCTTCTAAATTTGCAGTTATCGGAATGTCTGAATCATTAATGAAAGAAGTTCGTAAGAATAACATTCGTGTGTGTACATTAACACCAAGCACCATTGCATCAGACATGTCTATCGATTTAGGTATCGCAACAAAAGATTCTGAAGACAGTGTATTACAACCTGAAGATTTTGCAGAATTAATTCTTGCTGGATTAAAACTACCAAAAAGAGCCATGCTTAAAAGCGCTGCATTATGGTCTACAAATCCATAATCTAAATATGAAAACCTTAAAAAAGCGAGAAATGAAATCCTTCATCTCTCGCTTTTTTTTGACTTATAGTTTCAGAATACTATTCCGATATATTACCTTTAAACCACATTTGACACAATCAGGCTAAAAAATACAATTTACATGATTGCTAGGCTGAAAACTAAATAGATCCATAATGAAAAACACGACGCCACTATTTTTCGTTCTTATGCTTTCTGTATGTTTCTTTGCTTCTGCCCAACAAAAGGAAACCTCTAAAAAGCAAAAATTTGATAAAACTATTTTCAAAGATTCTTTAGATGGTAAGTTGGACATGAGTGATTTCCTTATCGATTTTAACGGATTTATTCCTGTAGTACAACTCATAACAGAACCAGCTCTTGGTGACATTGGAGTAAGTGCATCTGCTTTATTCATTAAACCGAATAAACAGCAAACTGAAGGAAAATATACACCGCCAGATATTACCTTAGGTTCTGTGGGCTATACAGCAAACAAAACATGGTTTCTTAGTGCTATACGAGTGGCATCTCTTCCAGAACACCATCTTAAATATGTTATAGGTGCAACATATGGCGATCTTAATATGGATTATTTTCGTGACCTTCCTAATTTAGGCACTCAAAATTTCGGTTTTAATTTTAATGTTTCTACCATATTTGGTGTTTTATTACGCCAGATTGCTGATACCGATTTGTATATCGGACCAGAATATTTTTATTTACACAACAAGATTAAACCTCAATTTGAAGCCAATCGTTTTCCTGATTTCGAAGATAGAACCAGTTTTACAGACAATATTAGTAGCTTAGGAATTAATATAGATTTCGATAAGCGAGACAATATATTTACTCCGGATACTGGTCTCTACATCACCTCCGATTTTAGAATAAGTCAAGACTGGCTTGGTAGTGATTTTAATTTCCAGAACTTTCACGTCGGAGCTTTTAAATATTTTAATCCTTCTCCTAAATGGGTTTCAGGATTCCGATACGAAATGAGTTTACAATTTGGAGACGCTCCGTTTTTCATGAAACCCTCTATTGCGCTTCGTGGCGTTCCTTTAGCTAAATACCAAGGAGACCAAACGTATGTATTAGAAACAGAGCAACGTTACGACTGGTCCCTACGTTGGAGTAGTGTGGTTTTTGGAGGTCTTGCCAAAGCTCCAACCGAAAATAAAAACTTTAAATATTCGACCATGGTTTATAATTATGGTACCGGTTTTCGTTATCTCGTTGCGAGAAAATTTAAACTCAGAGCAGGATTAGATTTCGCTTGGTCTAATAATGACTTTGGATGGTATGTGGTTGTAGGAACGGTTTGGAACGATAAAAATTAAAATTGGTAAATAGACACAGATAACATGATATTAAAAGCATCCACTTGGAATCGTAAAAAAAAGTTAGGACTTGTATTATCTGGCGGAGGTTATAGAGGCGTCTCTCATATTGGTGTTTTAAAAGCTATGGAAGAACTCGGCATAAAACCCGATTACATTTCTGGAACAAGTTCGGGTGCTATTGTGGGGTCACTTTATGCTGCAGGCAATCATTGGCAGGATATTCTAGATTTTTTCATTAAAATTGAACTGTTTTCGTTTAATAATTTTACACTACGTAAGCCTGGTCTTTTCGATGGAAATAAACTCGCTTTACAACTGAGTGCATTTTTTAAAGAGAATAATTTCGAGAGTTTAGAAATCCCGATGTACATCGCAACCACAGACTTATTAGAAGGTACTACGCGTTATTTTTCTGAAGGGATACTAACAGCACCCATCATCGCCTCATCATCAGTACCAGGTATGTTTACCCCAATAGATTTTAATGGCTATTTATTATGCGATGGCGGTGTTACTAATAATTTCCCCATAGAACCTATTCAGGATTTATGCGACAAAATTATTGGCGTATATCTTAATCCGCTACCAGAAATGACAAGGAAAGATTTACGAACTACAAAATCCGTTATTAATCGCTCTTATAGTATTTCGGGATTGGCCGTTTGTGAATCAAAATTTAAAGATTGCGATGTGCTTATTTCTCCTAAGGAAATTGGAAACTGCGAAGCTTTTACAAAAACCCATATAGATCTTCTGTTTAAATTAGGCTATGAAGATGCTTTAGAGAAATTGAGTCATTTAGAATTTTAAACAGCATTATAAATTAAGATAAAAACAAAAAGGCAGATGAAAGAAATTTCACCTGCCTTAATGCTACTAAACTAAATTTTTATTTTTTAATAATACGCTTTGAAATCGCATTGTGAGCTCCCGACAATCTGAAGATATAAAGTCCAGAATTTAAACTAGAAATATCTATAGTTTCACCTTGTATTGGGCGGTTAAAAATCACCTTTCCTACTTGGTCATAAACCGTTATAGTGTGATACGCTTTACCTCCTTTAATATTAATGAAGTTTGTCGCCGGGTTAGGATATAAGGATAATTCTAGCTCCGAATTATGTTCCATTATACTCTCTTGAGAATCTGCAATAGTTCTTGAATCCGTAGCACTCGCATATCCGAATACTCTAAGCTCGTCTATACTTGCCCAATCCCCATCGTAATCGTTGGCACCAACAACAGTCAGTCGTACATAACGTGCTTGGGTATTAGAAAACGCATCTGCAATAGGAGCTGAATTTGTACCTGCTGTGGTATTATTAGATCTATTTACAACTTCTGAAAATGAATTTCCATCCGTAGACACTTCGATTATATACTGATACGCACGATCGCCATGACAAATGACTTCTGTGCTGTTAACCATATGTAAGCTTCCTAGATCTACTGTGGCGTTTACAGGAAACGATTGTGCAGACCATCTAGAATCTTCATCACCATCGACTAAGTTAGACGCTGGATTTGTAGATTGTTGCGTAGAATAAGACACCGATTTTTCTAAAGCCACATTTGTCGATTCTGTAGTTGGAGGTATTGTTGTCGCCTCTGTTAAAGTCAACTCATTAAAATACACTGTTGCTTCTCCTGTATCTTGTAAATACACTCCGTTTTTCCAATAACTTGGGTAATCCCAAAACGACACATTGGTGTTTAATTTTTCCGATCCATTAATTTCGACAATCATATATCCTGATTCTAAAATAATATCACAATCAAAATAACCGCTTGGCGTTTCTCCAAGATCTATATGACTAGTATTCGAACCACCATCGTCAGTTTTTACCGCAGCATATAAATGCCCATCACTTTGGTAAACTCGTAATAATGGTTTATTTGGACCATCTCCAGCATTGGCATCATCATGAATTTGCATAAATGTTAATTGCTCACATGTTTGTTCCACAATATTCACATTAGCATGAAATACCTGATCATCGTTCACATTCCAGTTTTCTAAGAATCTTAATTCGGTTCTTTGTCGCGTACTTGCATCATCTCTAGACTGATAAAAAGCCATTTTATTTCCATCGGCTACATAAAATGTGCTAGATGAATAGCCAGAAACAATATCGGATGCCGTAGCTTCTGTTCCGCTTAAAGGCGATTGCAATTTACATTGTGCCAAGTAATCTTGAAATTTAGACAGACTATATGGAGCTGTACCATTCTGACTTCCATTTACTGTAACTGCTACTGAATCTGTGAAATCACCATCTTCGGTGGTCACTGTAATCGTAGCCGAACCTTCTGAAAGTGCTGTAACTAATCCAGTTGAATTTACTGTGGCCACAGACGTATTACTACTGCTATACGTAACCGCCTGATTTGTCGCATCGCTCGGGCTAACTGTTGCCGAAAGTTGCTCAGTTACGTTAGCGTCTAACGATATATTAGATGAAGATAATGCCACTGAAGTCACAGCTATTGCTGAAGGAGCATTTTCTCCTGCAAATACTCTTAATTCTAACAAGCTCACCCAACTTCCGTCATATGACGCTGCTCCTGTAACGTTAATTTTTACAAATCTCGCTTCGACACTATCAAAAGCATCTGATATTGGACTTGATACCGAACCTGAAGTAGAATTAGAACTTCTATTTACAACTTCTGTAAAGGATCCGTTTTCCGATGATGACACCGAAATAGTGTATTGATATGCTCTATCTGAATAACACACCAATTCTGTACTTCCTAAAGTAAACGTTGCTCCTAGATCTATGGTTGCCGATTGCGGCATTCCCGACACAGACCATCTTGTCCCTGTATCTCCATCGACTAAATTAGCAACCGTGTGATTTCCGTCTGCAGTCCCTGTTCCTGAAGCCGATTTGTTTAATGCTAAATTGGTATCGTTTGATGGCTCTGTAACTGTAATTGAAATAGTATCTGTAAAATCTCCATCTTCTGTAGTGACTGTAATTGTTGCATTTCCTTCTGAAACTGCTGTGACTACACCACTTGAATTTACTGTTGCTACAGACGTATTACTACTGCTATAACTTACATCTTGATTTGAAGCATTCAACGGACTTACATCAGCATTTAACGCTTGCGCTCCTCCAACAGAAATACTTGCAGAACTAGAAGAAAATGCCACGCCTGTAACGTCAATTGGGTCTGTTGGCTCTTCGCCACCTTCACCATGACTCACAGAGAAATCGTAAACTAAAACTTCACCATAATTATCTGGGTCATCTGTATCGTCGCCTTCTTCCTCTGGATTACTTTGAGTATAATTTCCAACTTTAAAGTACGATTGATTGTAATTTATATCCATTACATAATCGTTCCCATCTGCACGTACTAAATACTGAGATGCATTCCCACTATCATACGCATTTTTAAGATTTCCATCTTCTGCATAATAGCAGTAGTGTTTTCCATCGACTACTTTAAAAATAACTTCATGCACGTCTCCTAAATTATAGTTTTGTGTAATGGTTACATTACTCCTTAATTTTCCACCGTTAAAAGATAGAAATAAGTGAGAACCTTCTAAACGCATCACCATAGAATCGTCTATTCCTGCTGCTTTATCACCATGAATCTGGGTAGCAACTAAATGTGATTTATTAATTGGTAAATGCGTTATGGCTTGTTTTACATATAATTCATGCGTGCCCTCTGTAGTCCAATACACATCTTTACTTCCATCTTCTTCACGCTCTCTAAGTTCTGAACGAATATTATCTGAATTTGGTGTTGTTCCATTATCGCTTCTTACAGGAGCGCGAAACACAATCGCATTCCCTTCATCGTTCACATAAAAGAATTCGTTTCCTTGTTCGTCGCATAAGGTTTTATCTTCTTCACCTGTTGGATATGTAATTTTCCATTGGTTACAATTCTCCATTAAATCTGAAGGTATACCTGCATTTCCGCTATTCCCTTCTGCACCTGCCTGACTTACATTTATGGTTTGATTAGATACGCCAGAACCACTTACTGTAACTGTTCCTGTTCTTGCTTCGTCTGCTGTATTTGCTGAAACTGTAATTGAAAAACTACCATTTCCATTGCTAGACGTTAGCGATACCGAAATCCATGATTGATTATCTGATACCGTCCAATTTATACTTGAAGACACATCGACTGTTTTTGTTGAACCCGCTGCTGTAAATTCTTCAACTGAAGATACTGTTAAATAATCTCCTGATGCCGAGTTTCCTGAAGCATCTAAGAAACTAGCACCTACAGAATTCCCAACCATACTATGTGTATGAGGGTTACTAATTGAAGATCCTTTCCCTGAAACTGCAGAACTACTTGCGCTATAAATTTCTCCGCTTGCAGAAAATTCTGGATTAGCTTCTGTAAATCCACTATCAGAAATACCTAATGAAGCGCCGTAATATACATTTCCATTATAAGTCATACTTTGCCCTGTACCTGAAATATCTCCACTTAAGATATTGGTTAAGGTTGTATAAATTACATTATTGTTTAGAACTCCAGATGGATCATAACTCGATCTGTCGTTATAAAAGATAGGAGAATCCACATTGTATAAGGTGTTATTTTCTACAACTATATCATCAACTTTTTGATATCCATTTGTAATTCCTCCAGAGGTATCTGAACCTCCTACTAAGGTAATTCCGTTGTTCCATTTATCGCCAGAACTCACAACATCTTGAATGTAATTGTTGGTAATAACGTGGTAACTATCGGTGATACGAATTCCTCCTGTACCTTCAACATTTTCACCTAAAAAATAATTACCATCTACGGTAGCACGTGCGCCATGTCTCATTACTAACGATCCGCGACATCTTCTAAAGGTGTTATTTCGGTAGGTGTTATCGGCACTTTTGTTTGTAATAATTTCGTTCTCACCATCGGCTTTATAGAAATAGTTACCCTCTACAGTAACGCTAGCACTTTTATCCTGAAATTCACTTGTCCCAACGCGAATGGTTTCACTGTCTCCAGAATGCGTTGTTGAGGGATCTCTTTTAATAAAATTAAAGAAGTAATTATCTTTAATAACGTGTCCCACAGGATTGAAATCGTTATATTCTAACTCTACCAATATTAGCGCTCCAGGACTATTCTTATTTAAAAAAGAACAGTTTTCTATCGTGTTATTCGTTCCGTAAAGCACAATCCATCGGTGCTTATCTGTGCCACTTGGCGTTAAATTGTTAAACGCACAATTTCTAATGGTTGAATTATTTGCATACGCACTACTCTTTCTAAATTGAATATGATTATTACTTCCTGCTCCACCATTCCAGTAAAAGCCATCGATAATGACATAATTTCCAGAAATATCCATATTGGTTTGACCCGTAAAAATAACACCTCCAGGAGTTTCTGCTCTTAAAATAATTGGATTTGATGCCGTACCATTAGCAGTGAAACTAATACGCTGATTACTACTATAGGTTCCGTTTGCCCAGGTGACTATATCTCCGGGAGAAAGACTTAGATTGTTAAATTGATCTGCAGAATTTACCGTGTAATCTGCGCCGTACGTCTGAAATGCGCACAGCAGTGTTATAATGCATAGTGCGGTTCGACACATGCGACTAATTAAAAAATGTTTCATTATTGTTTTTTTAGCTATTTGTTTAAAAAATTGGTGGTTTAATCGAGGCCTCAACTAATTGGTTAACCAATTTTCATATCGCCAAAGTATATAAAAGAAATCAGACTAACAACCGATTATCAGGATTTTAGACGAACTACATGTTGAAAAATCCTACAAACAAAATGATTACTGATTGAATTTTTTTCTTTAAAAATGCCTTGAGAACCGCACTCTCGCTGACGAAACACATAACAACAAAACCTATTAAATCGATAGATAATTAGTTAAAACTTTAACATATTCTCTATTAATGTATTCTAATTCGAGAATTTCATTTTACGTATTGAACTTTATAATATGGCTCTATTGAAATTACTATAACATAACAATGCCGTTACCAGAAGTAAATCTAGTAACGGCATTTTTAAATGAAAGCTTATATAATTACGAGAACGTAGTGGTATGTCCTACGGTTGTAGAGTAAGATTCAGATAAAATGGTATCTACAAAAATCCACTCCGATTTCACTTCCGATGGTGTAAATGTCGCCATAAGATAGCCACGTCTAGAAGCATCGAAATACTGTAAACCATCTACCAATAACATTAAAGCTTGCTCAAATCCAGCTAACATTTCTGGGTTTGTTGCGCCTAAATAGGTTTCGAAACCTGGAGAACTAATTCCTGATGTAGCAAGTTCAATTCCCACTTCGGTACCATTTTGAGACGTTAATACGTTATTCCACGCATTGTGCGTATCTCCTGCTAAAGTGACTATTTTCTTGCCGTTTAAAGCATTGTAAATAATCTCTCTATCTACAGGATATCCATCCCAAGCATCTAAATTATAAGGAATTGCAGACAAAACACGTGCCTTTTCTTCGGCTGTAAGTGTAGGGTCTTGTTGTAACATTCTGGTTTTAATGGTCACTAAATCGGTTAATATTTGCACGAAATTTGGACTACCAAAAGCCATTAATAATTCTGCTGGAATATACATTTTTCCCATTAGCACCTGCTGACCTAGTACTTGCCATTTAGCAGAATTTCCTTGCAGTTCGCTAGTAACCCAACTAAGTTGTTCGTCACCTAATAAAGAACGTGATGTATCGCTTAATGCCGTTTGAAACGCAACAGCGTCGAAACCTGTTGCTGTAAAATAATTTGCAATGTTTAATTGTTTGTCTCGCCCGATAACACGAGTATCTAACATGATTAAATTAACAAGATTTCCTATATTAAACGTTCTGTAAATAATATCGTTTTTCCCTTCAGACAATTGAGAAAAAGGTAAAAATTCACTGTAAGCTTGTAACGCGTGTTGTTTACGCACTTCGAAAGACCCTTCGGTAGCTTCGTCATGATTTTCTGCACCATCTATGTATGTATCATTTGCAATTTCATGGTCGTCCCATATACAAATAAATGGTTTTTTCTGATGCGCTAATTGTAACGACACATCAGATCTGTATTGTTTATAGCGTGTTCTATAATCGTCTAAAGATAAAATTTCATGAGCCGGTTCATGCTGTCTGTTTAAAAATGCATTTTCGGCCGTAGAACCATAACCTCCAGCGCCGTATTCATAAAAATAATCTCCTAAATGCACAATAATATCGGCATCAGAATTTGCCATAGCATCGTAAGCATTAAATAATCCGGCTTGATAATTAGAACACGAACACACGGCTAGTTTAACTTGAGATGCTTCAACCGGCAATGTCACAGTTTCTCCTACTACAGACATGGCATTATCTACGCTATTTATAAAACGGTAATATAATTTTTGATTAGCGTCTAGTTCTGCCAATTCTACTGCAATGGTTAAATCTCTAGAGGTCTCGGTGGTTATTTTTCCGGTTCTAATGATACTAGAAAAACTAGAGTCGGTTGCGACTTCCCAAATAATTTCACTGTTTGCTGTTGCGTAGCGCGTCCAGATAATTACACTGGAACTGGTCGGGTCGAAACTAGCTACACCTTGATTAAAGTTTTTAGTACTAAGTAAAGATTCGTTGTAATCTGATTCGAAATTATCGTCGTCGTTACTACAACTTATAAAGTTTGGAGCTAACATAATTCCTCCAGTTGCAATTAACGCTTTTTTCAGAAATCCACGTCTACCCGTATCTTTTGATGCCATATTATTTTTTTTGTTCAAAAATGCCCCATTTTAAAGTTTCAAGGGTTAGTAAATCTTTAACGATATGTTACCTTATACTCAAATTAGCTTCAATTTTAAGACAGTTTTTAATACTCATAATCAGCCCAAGACATCTTTACCATTAACCCTACAAAATCAATATGTTAGAGGAGTGAAATTAAAAAAACAGACATTCCTAAAACAGAAAGAAAATCCTGTTAATTTTATGAATTACAAGAGTATAGCTTATAAAATAAAAAGCCCAGAATGTTATTTAAACATTTTGGACTTTTAAACTAATTGTTATTAACACTTGAAAATTAGCTTCTACTTTTTTATCATTTCTTTTAATTTATGTTGTACTTAATTTATTAAAACCACGATTTACTCCACCGTTTCTACTTCGTAAATATTGCTATCTTCTTCATTTAATTCTTTACTTATTTTCTTCAGATTAAAAGCTAAACTGATTTGAAAGAAACCGAGACATACAATACTAAAACCTGTATATAAGATGATACTCAATCCGCCAAAAACAGGGTGCGAAATCATTAAAAATGAAAATAACATTCCTAAAATTGAACTCACTAAACCCCAGCCCCATCCTTTTACAGACGATTGTTCTAACTCGAAAGAAAGTCCGATGCCCATAATAGAACGAAAGAATAACATAAATCCAACATAAATTGGTAACATGACATGACTTAATCCTGGATTAGAGAATAAAATTAAAGCTAAAAGCACATCTATAAAGCCAGATGTTAAACTCCATTTCCAATTCGATATATTATTTTTATTGGTTAATACGAATCCGATTTGAAACAATCCGGAAATTAAAAATCCCAATTGAAATAAAATAGTTAAAGTGATATATGAAGCAACTGGTGTTCTAAAAACCCATACGCCTAACAACATCATTAAGACTCCTGAAACTAGTGGCATCCACCAGTATTTTAAACTGTTTTTTACTAAATTTTTCATGATATATTGATTTAATAGTAGCACAAAGATATAGCGACATCGGAGTTTGTAACTTAATCTAGATTAAGAAACGCAACTTACTTACCTCTAGCGATTTCACCTCTAATTTTACTGAGTACTTCTGGAGTAATTCCTAAATAAGAGGCTATCATTTTAAGAGGTATTCTTTCTACGGCTTCGGGAAAAGTTTCAATAAAATACGTATAGCGGTTTCGAGCCGGCTCACTAATAAGCATAATCAGTCGTCTTTGTAAAATCCCCATACGGAGCGCTAAATCTGTAAATTCATTAAAGATGAGTTCGGGACTTAATCCGGTTGGACTTAATTTCTCTAGAGGAACACTTATCACCTCACTATCTTCAATCGTATCAATAAAAAGACTTGTTGGTATATTATTCTGACGAGATTCTACATCTGAAATATAATGCCCTTCGTGCGAAAAATCGAAGATATGCTCCTTACCTTTTTCATCGATAATATAACTTCTTAAGAGTCCGCTTTTAACATAAAATAACTTGGCTTGCTCGTCTCCAGCAAACTGAAGAATTTGTCCTTTTTTGTAATGTTTCGTTTTGGCATCTGGCCTATTTATAAGGTCCGAAAAGTGTTCTAACTCCATTTTTTATTTCATTTATTAACGACAGTATCGCCTTATAACCTACTAACTATCAATGTGAGAAAAAAATTCATTTTCATCAATAAATTTATTATATCAACTAAAAATAAGAATAAAAATTATTAAAAATCAAATCAACTAAAAAGAGATTTAATTCCGAGTAAAATATATTATAACTTGCAGAAAAAATTAATTTATGGATTTTACTAACCCTTTAGTATATGGTGTTCCTTGCTTTTTGGGCTTTATTGCCTTGGAATTCTCGTATAGTAAAGTTTTTGACAAGGATAAAAAGGATTTATACAAAAAGAAAGATTTTATTTCTAGCCTTTCCCTTGGTGTAGGTTCTGCCGTTTTAGGCGCACTTATAAAGACGGTTTCCGTTATATTGATTTTTAATTTCGCTTACGACCTTTTTAATCCTGAAGTAAATGGCGTTCGCACCAATATTATGGGGTATAAATCGTTTGGTTATGCTTGGTATTTTTGGGCCATTTGTATGCTATTAGACGATTATACATATTATTGGTTTCACAGACAAAACCATATGGTTCGCGTATTATGGGCCGCACATATTGTACATCACTCTTCCGATAATTTTAATCTAGGTACTGCCGTACGAAATGGATGGTTTACGCTTTTTTACAAACCTTTCTTTTATGTGTGGATTGTAATTATTGGATTTCCGCCAGAAATGCTAGTGGTTTGCTTAGGAATTGAATCGTTATGGCAGTTTCAACTTCATACACAGTACGTTAAAAAGTTAGGGGTTTTCGAAAAATTCTTAAACACGCATACCATGCACCAAGTTCACCATGCTAGGAATTTAGAATACATGGATAAAAATCATGGTGGCTTCTTAAATGTATTCGACCGTATTTTTGGAACATGGAAAGAATTAGATGAAAATATTGAAATTGAATATGGCGTGTCTACACCTCCAGAGTCTTATAATTTATATGTGATTTTAATGCACGAGTATCAGAACATTTGGGCAGATATGAAGAAAAGCAAAAACTGGTCTCACAAGTTTATGTATGCCTTTGGACCTCCAGGTTGGAGCCACGACGGGAGCACATTAACCGTAAAACAAATGCGTAAACAAATCGCAGAAGAATCTAAAAACAACGATTTAACACCTGCTTAGTGTGTTTTAAAATTGAACGAAACAAAAAAAGATATCTCTATATAGAGATATCTTTTTTTATGAATAAATCGTAAATCGTGGATAAGTCTTAGACTACTCTGTAATCTTTATAACGGTTCTCCCCTTTAGCTGTCCTTTAAGCATTAATTGTATTTTTTCATCGACTTGCTCTAAAGTGATTTCTGTAGCTGTGTCTTCTAGCTGACTGATTTTCCAATCGGATGCTAGATAATTCCAAACTTCGGTTCTGTAGTTCATTGGATAATTTTGAGAATCAATTCCGATTAAAGTCACGCCTCGCAAAATAAACGGAAACACCGTTAAGTCTAATTTTGGCGAAGCTACGTTACCACAACTAGTAACGGCTCCCATAGGTTGTGTGGCTTTTATTATGTTTTCTAAAATCACACCACCAACAGTATCAATCCCACCAGCAAATAGTGGTTTTAGCAATGGTTTTTTTTCGAAGTTTTCAATGTCATTTCGTAATAAAATTTCACTAGCACCTTGCGCTTTTAAAAAATCAGACTCAGATTCTTTTCCTGTTATTGCAACAACAGTATAGCCTAATGTATTTAGTATCGCAACACTTAAAGCGCCTACTCCACCCGTGGCACCAGACACCACAACTTTACCATCGTCAGGTTTTACTAGTTGCGTTAATCTAAGTACAGACATTCCTGCTGTTAATCCAGCAGTTCCGTAAATCATAGCATCTTTCATTGTTAAGGTCTCTGGTAATTTTACAGCCCAATGTGCAGGCACGGTAATATACTCGGCGAAACCACCATCGGTATTCATCCCTAAATCGTAACTGGTTACGATAACTTGGTCTCCAATTTGCCATGCATCACTAGATGATTCTTCAATAATCCCTACAGCATCAATTCCTGGAGTATGCGGAAAATGCCTGGTTACACCCTTATTTCCAGAAACCGATAAAGCATCTTTATAATTCAGTGAACTGTAGTGTACTTTAACTCGAATTTCATCTTCATTTAAAGGACTAACGGCCATATCTTTAATAGAAGTTTTAAAGGCCGAATCGACTTCTTCGACTCGAAAAGCCTTGAAAATTGAATTGTTTGCTTTCATCTTAATTCTGTTTAATTTTACTTACTTTTATACAAATTTCAGCATAATATTGGTAACAACCAACACCTTACAATATGTTGGGTAACGAACATTTTATTCTGAATTGTACAGTGCAATAGGTTAGCAAAGAAAAAAAATGAAAAAAAGTTATTGTCCCATAGACACCTTTATAAATGTGCTAAAAGGCAAACGTAAAGGAACAATTATTTTACACCTTTTTCAAGGCAATAAACGGTATGGCGAATTGGTAAAATTAATACCAGACATTAGCGAACGCATGACCACCAAACAGCTTAAAGAATTAGAAGCAGATGGTTTAATTAATCGGACCGTTTTCCCTGAAGTTCCACCAAGAGTGGAATACAGTTTAACCGATTTAGGCAAAGAAATCCAGCCTTACCTTAAAGGCATGTACAGAGGTGGTATTCTTTTTGAGAAAACTATAGCCGACACAGAATCTTAATGTAATTAGCCTTTTTACACCTTAATAATTAGTCACTCCTCACCTATTTTCAGACGTCTTAAACACCGTATCATTATTAACCTTAAAAATATGCTGTTCATCTAAAACTAGAAACCACTTAGTAATCCATCTTAAAACCGTGTTAAATTTTAACTATATTTGTTAAAAACCACATATAATGCGATATAAATCAACCTTTAAAAACCGTATTACTTTACTCTTTTTTTTTCTTCCATTTATTGCTTTAGCCGAAACTCACGACAGTGGCTTTGAAGATTCTGTCGCCGAAGTTGTCAGTTGGATTGCACTAATTATTGCTCCAATAGCTTTAATAGGAGGCTTTCTATTTGTACATGTTCTACCAGAGAAAATTGCTGAAAAGCGCAATCATCCTCAAGCACAAGCTATTAAAGTACTGTGTTTTCTGTCTTTACTTTTTGGAGGACTGCTTTGGCCATTAGCATGGTTATGGGCATACAGTAAACCCGTTTTCTACAAAATGGCTTACGGAACCGATAAGGGCGATTACCACGAAACCACTTTAGAAGAATTTAAAGAAGAAAAAGCGTCAAGAAAAAACGAAGCTCAACCAAACCCAGAAGAACACTAACACTGTATTTAAACACACCTATTAAACCACCAACCTATGGAAATTTTATTACTCATTATATATAGTGGAATTGTTTGGCTTATCTTTTTCAAATTCAAACTATTGCCATGGAATACCATTTCGCAAGTTATTGTATTCATTATTCCAGTAGTCGCGATTTCGTTGCTTATCCTATTTTTAAATATTGTTGCACCATCGTCTCACGATGTTCGTGTTTTAAATTATAATGTTGAAATAGTACCAACTGTAACAGGTATGGTTACAGAGGTTAATGTAAAACCTAATCAGCATGTAAAAAAGGGAGATACTTTATTTAAAATAGACCCGGTTCCTTTTCAATTAAAAGTAGACAATCTTAAATCTAGAATTCCGTCGTTAGAAGCAAAGGTAGTAAGTGCAAAAGCTTACGACCGTGAATTAGAAGATCAAATATCTGGAGCTGCAAATAGAATTCATGTGATTGATGCACAACTGGATTTAGCTATAAAACGTGAACAGCAAACCAAACAATTAGCAGATTTAGGAGCGGGTTCTAAATTCGACTACGAACAAGCTCAAGCTAACTTAAGTAATTTACAAGCACAAAGAACTGTTGCTATTTCAGAAAAATCGCAATATTTACAACGTGTTTCTGCCGTGAATACTGAAGGTGAATTATCTGAAATCACACAAGCCCGTGCCGATTTAGAACAAGCCCAAGTTGAATTGCAAGAAGCCGAATGGAAACTCTCGCAAACCGTATATCTTGCGCCATCTAACGGTCGAATTGTAAACTTACAATTACGTCCTGGAACCATAGCTGTACAATTTCCTATAAAACCTGTATTGACTTTTATTGAAGACGAACAGTGGATTATTGCATTATATAATCAGAATGAAATTAGATACGTTAAAGATGATGATCCTGCAGAAATTGCACTAAAAACCTATCCGAATAAGATAATAAAATGTAAAGTCGATCATATCATTTGGGCTAACGCACAAGGTCAAATTACAGCGAGTGGTAGACTACCAGATACTCAAGAATCTCATTTAACTGAAGGGCGCTTTGCCGTGAGGTTAAGTGTTACCGATCAAGACAAAGATTTATTTCTAGCTCCAGGAGCTGTTGGGCAAGGTGCTATTTACACAGAGAAAGGCGCTTTAATTCACTTGGTTAGAAAAGTGATTATGAGAGTAGGTACAAAGATGGACTGGTTAGTACTTAAACTACATTAAGGATGAAGAACCTTAAAACAAACATATTTAAATTTTTGTTGATTTTTTCAGGACTCTGTATCATTCAAAGTTGCGCAGTAAAACAACCTGGAACAAGCGAAGATTTACAAGAAGAAGCTTTTGCGAACTTTATTTTGCCCTCAACCTGGCAAAATAGTGCAGATACATTAGCGATACAAGACAATTGGTTAAGCACGTTTAATCATCCGGTTTTAGACACCTTGGTTAAAGAAGCTCTTGTTTACAATCCTGATTTAAGAATCTCTAGCTCACGTATAGAAGAGGCTAATGGCTATCTTCAGGCAGCGCAAGCGGCTTTACGTCCAGCGTTCTCCATCTTAGGAAGAGAGAGCACTAAACTAGGCGGTACTTTTGGCAACGGATTAAACGGAGCGTTATTTGCTGCATCATGGGAATTAGACATTTGGGGTAAATTACGAAGTGCTAGAAGTGCAGAAGAAGCGAATCTAGAAGCTATGAAAAGCGAACAATCTTTTGCTCGCCTATCTATTGCTGCTCATGTTACAAGAACATATTTCTTAGCGTCGAAAACATTTTTACAAATGGAGCTAGCACAGCAAATGATTGCGTTATCCGAAAACATGAAAACCATTTCTCAAAACCGATTCGATATTGGGATTGGAACGCAGATAGATGTAGAAATGGCTAATGCCAATCTGAATAGTTTAAAAGACGCAAATCGTCAATTAGAACTGGCGTATGCCAATCAATTACGAGCCTTAGAATTGCTTTTGGGCCGATACCCTGCTGCAGAAATAGAAGTTAAAAACGAATTGGTTGAGCTAAACGCAGAAATTCCTTCTGGAATTCCGTTGCAAATCCTAGAACGTCGCCCAGATGTTTTGGCGTCTCAGCAGCGTTATAACGCCGCTTTTTATCGTGTAGGAGAAGCAGAAGCTGCAAAATTACCACAACTGAGTTTAACGGCGAGTTTAGGGATTTTAGACAGTCAGATTTTTCAATTATCAGACGATTTTTCAAATCCTATAAGAAGTATTGGCGGCGAATTAGCGGCTCCAATTTATCAAGGTGGTGCATTAAAAGCTAATGTAGCCATTAGAACAGCACAACAAAAACAAGCGCTTGAAGATTATAACCGCACCGTTTTAAATGCCATGGCAGATGTAGAAAACACTTTGGATGCAGTACAAACGGTTGGCGAACGTGAGATATTTATTAAGCAATCTGTTACAAGTAATGAGAAGGCTTTCGAGTTGGAAGAAGTCCGCTTTAAAGTGGGATTAGTAGATATGAGAAACTTAATAGACCAACAAATGGATTTGTATAAATCTCAAACCGATTTATTGAATATTAAAGGTGAAAAAATAATTCAACGCATTAATTTATATATGGCTCTTGGCGGAAATATGTAGCCTATACATTTCATTAAAGTCGTAATTTTATAACATTTAACGGGGCGTATCTTTAGTAAAAAGACACGCCCCGTTTTGTATTTATTTCGGTTAATAAAACAGATTTTTTTAACTATTTATAAATACCCATTGCGTTTCGTAGAAATTAATTTCACAGCACCTTTAAGCACTTTAACGTGTATGCTTTCAAATTCACCAATAACTTCGCCATCTAGTTGTAATAATCGTGGTTCATTAAAAGATATTTTAGCTTCCGAAGTACTTAGTACGGTTTGATTCTGACTATCTAGAAATGTCTCATCAAAACTAGATAATCCCGCACTGATTAATATGTTAGCATTTATTTTTTCTAGGATGACTAATTCGAATACACCATCCATAGGATTTCCATCTAAATTTAAAGGGACACCCGTTCCGTATTTCCGTGCATTACAAATTCCTAACATAACGCCTTGAAGCTCGTGCATGCTAGTATTACATTCAATTTTCATTTTAAAAGGCTCCACATTACTTAAGGCTTCAATAAAATACTTCGCATAAGTTGCCATACCTCTATTCTCATCCTTTTCGTATCCATTTACTATAGCAGCATTTATCCCTACATCTCCAATATGAATACAATAGTGCGTATCGTTAACACATAACACATCTAAATCGCCAATAATATTAGACATCAAAATATCTTTAAACGCCTCTATCGGTTTTTGAGCCACCTCCAACTCTACTGCCATCCCATTGGCAGAACCTAAAGGCACAATTCCCATAGGTATATCTGTGTTTAGTAAACCAATACTTGTAAATAATGTAGTACCATCGCCTCCAACAGACACAACACGATCGGGATTATAATCTTTTAAAATTGCTTTCAGCTTAACATCGTCCTCACTTCCCGACGTTTTAAATATCTGAAAATCTATACCATAATTTGTACAAATCGCTTTGGCTTCTTTTAAAAACGGCTCCTTATCTACACCTCCAGATATTGGATTCACTACAAATAATAATGTCATATTAATTCTTGTTTAAGGGTCTGTATTTCCTTTAAAATTAAGTTTAAATGTTCAGGTAAAAAATACGAAGCAGAAATTCCTGTATCTAAAACATCTTTCCATAATTGTTGCTGCTGTGCATTAACGGTTTTGCCGGTTTGTCTAATATAAATTTTCAGAATAAGATCCGGATAGGCCTTAGCTAAAGTAGTATAAATAGCCATATCTTTCTGACTGTCGTCGCCCACCAATATATAATATTTACTCGTTGAGTTTGTAATTAAAAACCGAATGGCTTCCAACTTAAAATCGACAGGTTTTTGTTTTAAAAGTTGCCATAAACTAAGATATGGTGTAAGTATCAATAATCCTTTAGGCAAATTATTATGCTTGATAAAGCGCGTTAACAATCCGAACAAATTAGATTCACTTTTAGAAACATAAAACAACCTTGGATTAACTTCTTGCCACGCTTTAAAGATATTCTGCGTAAAATCGATGACATCTCTTTTCTCTGGAATTAAAAACAGTAACGTTTTAATCCGCTTATAGAGATTAGAGGTATTTGAAATCAAAATTGTATCGTCAATATCAGAAATTATATCCAATGTTCTTTGCTCCTCTTGAAAAAAAATGGGGTAATCTTGAATGATTTTAAGAGGTATATCTTCATTTAAAATGGTGATTTTTAAGTCGTCGCTATATGCCTTTTCAGAAACAACTTGAAAGCGGCCAAAGGCATCAGTTTTTGTATATATAACTCCTGAGTGCGTATGTATACAAATTTCTCGATGTGCGAAAACAGAGGTAAAGTAAGAGCGTAAGACATTAATAGCATTTTGTAGTGCTTTGTCTTTTTTATTTTGAAATTCCCGTTGTCCTCGTAATATCACACCCTTATACCAGACTTTATCTGCAGAAAGTTTTAAAACTGACAATTCCCAAACTGATGCTTTTTTACTATAAACCATAAGTGTTTTTAATTCAGTTAAAAGATATAAAACTCATAGCTAACCTCAAAAATAATACACCAATAGTAATTCTAATGTTTCGAATTTAAAACACATAAAAAAAGCCTCAATATTAAAAAACATTGAGGCTTTATATGACATTAAAAATAAAAGTAGTGTCTACTTCATAAACTGTAAATTAATCCCTGTTAACACCTGAAATACAGGTTGTGTCCCTTTAACATACATAGAATATTGAGGTTCGACATACATATTAAATACTGTATTGCCTAATTTAACAACCTTTCCAATACCTAATGCGATTGGAATAGAATATGCGTCTTTTTGAAAATCTAAAACCCAAATTGGCGCACCTCTTAAATACGTCCCTTTACCCAATTGCCAGAAGTAAAATGGTTGGATGGCTCCTAAGCTTGTATCTGCTCTATCTGAATCTCCTGCAAATGAGGCTTGCCAAGTTATTAACCCTCCAAATTGAAATACGGGTGATTTAGCTACGAAAGCTACAAATGCAAATCCCCCTTGCCATTTTCCTGTTCCTAAAAGGTCGTCTGAAGCTGTTGGTGCAGTAATAGACGGTCCAATACCCATAGTTGTAGTGGCATTAGACACGAAATTATAAGATAAAAAAGCATTAAAATCTCCTGTACCACTTGTTGTATTTACAACCCCATTGGCGTTAGGCATCCCTAAAGACGAAAACGGCATAGAGGCACGTAATAACATTTTACCCTTTGCAATAGGTTTAGCAAAACGCACCCACATGGTGTTCATAAAGGCTTCATCTGGAGCTTCGGCTAATTTGGGCATATAATAATCTTGAAAACTTACCGCCGTCATATTGGCTAACGGATTGTTTGCTTGAGCAGCACTACCACTTGCACTAGTTGCCGTTGTATCTGCACTTTTTTCTTGAGCAAACAAAAATGTTGTACTCAGAAGGAAAACGGTGATTAAAATTTTACTTTTTTTCATGGTTTAATCTTTAAAAAGTTGAGTTAAAAAAAACATTATAATGAAATAATAGCCGCTAAAAATACATAATACCGAAGCTACAATACAGAATAAAACTGCTAAAAAATGTTCTCGCTTTTTAAAACCACATAATTTACTGACAGCATACCACTTAACAGATAAAAAAAACAAGAATGTAATCTTTTCAAATAATGAAGATATTTTTTATTAACCATCTAATTATAATTAAATTGACATTCATAAAAATTGCATGATGATAGACGTTTTATTAAAAAGTAAAGACCGTATTAAAGCGGAAAATGTGAGTGAAGTCCCTACCGAATTGGATTTTTATATCATGCAATTCCTCGATTATACCGATTCCGATTTACGATGGCTGGCAGAACATTATAATCTGGATTTTTCAATTATGAAAAATTATGAAGACATCGAAATTAGTTCTCACTTTTTAGAAAACGACAATCAAGCCGCTTTTCACTTTTCGATTCCGTATTACAACACAAGTAAAAAATTGGTTGAAGAACCGCTTTTCATTATTATTTCTGATGCCGGCCTATTCCTTTTTTCTTCCAGCAATATGGAAAATTATATTAACGACACCTATCCTAATAAGGCGATTCAATTACAGCGAACCACAGATTTAAAAAGTCTCTTCAATTTTCAGTTTGCTTTTATTGCAGATTATTACGCCGATATTACAGAAAATCTATCGCGTAAAATTAAATTGCTTGCTAATTCTATTTTAATTGAAAAGGAATTTTCCAGTCAAGAGATGGATATTATTACAAGATTCAACTTTAACAATCTATTAATTAAAGAATTACTTATTGAAACTACTCGGGTATTTCGTTTATATATGAAGAGTAATTGGGAACAGAAAATGGATATTAGGTCGAATATAAAAGACGAGTTAAACGACTTAACAGTGGTCTCCGATTATATTCAGTTTAATTTTGACCGTTTAGATGATTTAAAAGAAAATGTCTCGAATAAAATTGATTTAGAACAGAATTATATTTTTAAAACCCTTACCGTAGTTACCGTATGTATTTCACTGCCTACATTTATCGCTGGCGTTTATGGGATGAATTTTAATAACATGCCCGAAACGAACAGCGACTATGGATATCCTATCATACTTATTATTATGATTTTTTCTGCGGCTTTACCCTTCTTGTACTTTAAAAAGAAAAAATGGCTGTAACCTTATTTTTACATTAACGAATGACTGCAAAAGATACCGAACAATTTTGTCCAAAAAATCAAGACGACTGGAGAACTTGGCTTGCATTACATCATAAAAATAAAGCTTCTGTTTGGCTTATTATTTATAAAGTAAATACGCCTAATCAGAATCTCACATGGAGTGAAGCCGTAGACCATGCCCTTTGTTTTGGTTGGATTGATAGTGTAAAAAAATCTATTGATGCTGAAAGATACATGCAATTTTTCACCAAAAGAAAACCCAATAGTATATGGTCTAGGGTTAATAAAGATAAAGTTGACTATTTAAGCAAAAACGGATTGATGGCAGATGCTGGACAAGCTTGTATTGACATTGCTAAAACTAATGGCTCTTGGTTTATTATAGATACCGTTGATGCGCTTATTATTCCAGATGACTTAGAAGCGCAGTTTAAAAACTTCGAAGGTTCGAAGGCGTATTACGAGAGCTTGAGCAATTCGGTTAAGAAACAACTATTGTATTGGATTGTTAGTGCAAAACGAGAAGACACCCGTACAAGACGTATTTTAGAAATCGCCGAAAGTGCAAGTAAACGCATAAAGCCGAAACCGTTTCGATAATACCTAAACAGCATTATTTAAAAGACCAGATGCTTTTCACTATTAAAAAAATTAGAAATAGTTGTACAACTATTTTATGGTATACAACATTTCTACAGCCCCACTAGCATATGTTTTAGACGATTCTAAATGTAAGCCGGTTTCGTTAGGTAAAGCTTCAAATAAGTTAATCCCTTCTGTTAAGATAATAGGCATAACATACACTTGAATTTCGTCTATTAAACCTGCATTTAACAACAAGGTATTTATTTGTCCGCCACCAATGAGCCAAATATCCTTACCGTCTTTGAGTTTTAAATCTCTCATAAAATCTACGGGATTTTTAGAAACAAACATAGCATTTCTATCGTCACGCTTGGTTTCGTCTCTAGTAAAGACATAATTTCGCTTGCTTAGGTACGGAAATTCGATATCCCAACTTAAAATTTCTTTATATGTGGCATGTCCTTGAACAGTAGTATCTATAGAATCGTAAAAATTTGAATAGCCATAATCTGAATCATCTGGATTTGGAATTGCTTCTAACCAATCTACACCTCCATCGGCAGCGGCTATTTTTCCATTTAAACTCATGGCAATGTACAGTTTTACTTTTTTCATATTAAAGATTTAGAGCTGGTTTATGTAAATATAAAACAAACATTTTTAGTTCTATTCACCTAACAAATTGAATGTTAATATTTTTTTTAATACGGACCTAAAGGTCTTAAAAAATTTAATTAAAATCAAGTGTGTTAAACCTAATAAATCAAATTTTTAGTAGCAAATTTGGGTTCGGGCAGTTTGCTGTATAAAATGCCAAATCAGATACATTACAAACTCCAGGATAATCTCCAGAATAGGTTGCAATGTCTTTTATAATTTGAAAATGTAAATGTGGCGGATAATCGCCATTTACAGCCGAAGTCCCCAAACATGCAATCTCTTGTCCTTGCTTAACACCTTGACCCACTTTAATATTAGAAATAGACTCTAAACTTAAATGCCCGTATAATGTATAAAACTCGACATTAGAAACCTCGTGCTTTAAAATAATGGTCGGTCCATAATCGCCAAAATTTGTATTGTTTTGAAAGCTATGAATATGTCCATCTAAAGCTGCTAAAATAGGAGTTCCGGCATCGCACCATAAATCGACTCCTAAATGAATATTACGTGCGGTGTTTTGGTTTTCAGAATTAAAATAAGCACTCCGTTTATACAAGGTTCTAACCTCTAAATATCCACCAAAAGCGACCTTCGCTTTATTTTGTTTTAAATACGCATTTATAAAAATACTCAGCCTTTGCGACGATGAACTATCTACTGACTGTAGCTCTAAATTGGTTTCAGACAAATCTAAAGCGATATAGTCGGCACTCCTAAATTCTAGAGGCAATACCCTAATATCTCTATCCCTTAGATAATTAAGAAGTTTTGAAAAAGAAATATCTAACATGTACTTGTATTTATTCAAAAGTAAAAAATAAATCAACGCATGCATTACAAGTTTTTTAAGTTAATTATATTAAACATAAACACCGATTGCATTAAAAATTTATTACTCAAAATAGTAATGAAAACAAAAAAAATATGTTAATTTGAACACAATTCACTTGATAAAATGAATAATTAATAAAAAACAGCGATATAAACTGTTCAAAATTTTAAATTTATAATAACTTAATAAAAACAAACATGAAAAAAACATTACTATCATTGGCGGTTGTATTACTAAGCACAATGTCTTATGCACAATTTCAGGTATCGGCAAGTACAGGTTATGCCATCGCAAGTGCAGGTATGAAAACAGGAGAATCGATAAATTCATCAGGAACAGAAAACCATTATGGAAGTTACGGTGAGGGTGTAAACTTCCAAATTAGAGGAACCTATTTCTTTAATGAATCGTTTGGTGCAGATTTAAGTTTCGGATATTTAAATGGTGCAGATCAAACGATATCTAAAGTAGATTTACCAACTCAACAAGTAGACGCTATTGCAAGAGCTCGTGCTTATGGGGCATCTTTATCTATGGTCTATAAATTTACAAATAATGTGTATGGACGTTTTGGAGCCTTATTAAAAATAGGTGGGAAAACTGAAGCTGTAGTAAGTAATAGAGCTGATTTAACTCAGACGCAATTAGATCAATTTGCAGCAGCTGGTTTTACGCTTCCTTCTGGATCTTATACTCAAACAAATTATGTTGAAGACTTTCACGGTGTATTCCCTCTAGGTTTTGTTGCTGCTTTAGGTTATAAATACGATTTAAATTCTAATTTCAGTCTTTTTGCTGAAGCTGAATATTACGGAATTAGTTTAAAACGTAAAGACTCTGAACTTCAAAGTTTTAACACTGACTTATATTTACCAGATGGAACTTTAGCACAAGCTGGATTATATACTATGGATAATTTACCTGCAGGTCGTGCTTTAAAAATAACGTATTCTGATGAATTAACACACGCAGAGCAAGCTGATCCTTCTAAAGAATTAGCTCAAAAAGTACCATATTCTTCTTTTGGAATTAATATTGGTATTACTTATAAATTTAACAGCGCTTCTAAAGTGCAATAAATTTATTGCAAATATTATAAAAAAAGCGAAGGGTCTACCTTCGCTTTTTTTATGATTTTAATCAATATATCTGCCCTCAACTTAAGCCAAGAGCACAAAAATCAATGCTAAAATAGCAGGAACTGCTTGCACTAAGAGTATTTTTTTAGAGATGGTTTTCGCGCCATAAAGTCCTGCTGTAATTACACAAGCAAGAAAAAACAATCTAATATTTTTAGACCAAAGTGGATCCGAGATAAAGAAACTCCATATTAAACCTGCTGCCAAAAATCCATTATATAATCCTTGGTTTGCAGCCAATACTTTTGTGGTTTTAAACAACTCAGCCGGAAGCGTATCGAAAGTTTTCTTACCAACAGTATCCCAAGCAAACATTTCGAACCATAAAATATACAGATGCTCTAAAGCAACTAGAGCAACAAGAATTTGAGCAATCATTTCCATAAACTTTCTTATTAATTTTTTATAACGTCTTTAATAGCACCTAAATCTCCATCAATATTATCAGGGATTTCCAAACCTAACAACTCACAAATTAAGGGATAAATATTTATATTTTTAGTAGCTTCAATCGTTGTGCCTTTTTTAAATGCCGAACCATTCGCATAAAAAATACCATGCATATCTTTATAATCAGGATTAAACCCATGCACACCAGAGTGTAATTGCCCAATGTCTTTTTTATGTGCTATAGCTTTATTAGAAGTAAAGTAATAACTAGAATCTGCCACAACCTGGATGGATCCCCAATCTTTATGTTTTGGTGTATATTCGAAACCTGGTGTATCTGCTGTTTTATACACTTTAAAATGATTTTCTTTAGCTTTTAAGGTTTCAAATATCTTTGATGAATCTACATTTTCTTTCGGATGAATACTCAACATAGAACCATTATCTATGGTTAAAAATTCATCTTCATTTTTTATAGTTTCTAAAGGAATAAAATTAGAAGATTGAAGTTCTGTCATTCCGTGATCGGAAACAATTAAAATATTCACATCTAAGCCCGTATCCTTAACCCCTTGAAATAAATCGCCTAATTGACTATCTAAATTGAATAATGCGTTTTTAATTTCAGCTTTATTATTTGGACCATATTTATGTCCAATATCATCCATATCTGAAAAATACATCATGATTAAGTGTGGGCGTTTCTCTTCGGGCAATTTTAACCAATTTATGGCCTGATTTACTCGAGTACTATTTTTTACACGACCATCGTAATCATAATAATAAGTTGGACGTACACCATTAATTTCGGCTTCAGAACCTACAAAAAAGTAACTCGCCGTGGTAATTCCTGCATTTTCTGCATGACACCAAATTGGAGAACCTTTATAAAAACTGCCATCTGTAACTTGCTCCCTATTTCCAATTTTATAAATATCGTCTTTGCTAGAGTTGTAAAATGTATTACCAATTATACCATGCTTTTCTGGATACATTCCTGTGGCAATACTATAATGATTGGGAAATGTTTTTGAAGGAAAAACGGGTATTAACGACTCGGCTTGAGTACCATTTTTTATAAAATCTGTTAAAGCCGGTGGTTTATAAGTATTCACATAATCCCACCTAAAACCATCTAGAGAGATAAGGATCACATAAGGTGTATCTGTAGTGTCTTGCGCTTGTTTACTTGAATTTACAAGCGGTTTAGCCGGATGACAAGAACTCACTATAACTGAAAGGACTATTAATAATAGTGAATAATATTTATAGAGTTTAATCATACATAAAGCCAATTACTGAGTTAAAAGTACAAATATGATTATTTACAGCCTAATTGAAACTGTATCGTATTATTAATCGTTTAAATTATTATAACCATAACACTATCTAACGGAGTTTAAGCCCAAAACTCAGTTACGTTGAGAGTTTAATATTGACTTTAGTGCTAGCGCTTTTATCGATTTCAACATCATTTTGAAAATTTATAACTCTCTCTTGAATCCCTCTATTATTCCTTATTACACCATAGCACCATTTGCACCAATAACCTGACCGGACACCCACTTAGAGTCATCGCTTGCTAAAAACAATACGATTCTAGCAATATCTATAGGTTGTGCTAAACGATTAAACGCATTCATACCTTTTAATTTATCTAAGGTGTCTTCAGATTTTCCGGTTAAAAATAAATCTGTTTCTGTTGGTCCGGGTGCTAATGCATTAACCGAAATACCTCTTCCTATTTCTTTAGAAAACACTTTAGTCATTTGCTCTACTGCAGCTTTGGTTGCCGAATATATGGCATACGTTGGAAACATTAATTTTGCTGTAGACGACGAGAAGTTAATAATACTTCCATGGTCTGCTAATTTAGCTTCTGCTTCTTGTAGTGTATTAAAAACACCTCTAACATTTACTTCAAATTGTTTTGTGAAATCGTCTTGAGTATTATCTTTAATTAACTTTGCTTTCATAACTCCAGCATTGTTTACCAACACATCGACTTTCCCGTAAGTTTCAATGGTTTTATCGAAAAGCCTGGTGACATCGTCACGGTTACTCACATCGGCTTTAATTGCCAAGGCTTTTCCTCCATTTTCAATAATAGTTTTAACGGTTTGGTCTGCATCAGATGTACTATTTGAATGATTTACAATAACCGTAGCACCGTGTTTCGATAATAACAAAGCAACCTCTTTACCAATTCCCCGAGATGCTCCTGTTACTATAACAACTTTATGTTCTAGATTCATAATATTTACTTTTTTGAAGATTATAATTTTAAAACAACCTAATTTACATTAACTCCCCGATTAAGATATTACTTTTTTAAAGCAATTAAACGATCGGCTACCAATGCTAAATTAGATTCATTAATTTCAGGTTTAGGAGACAACGGATATAATTGCGCTCCAGGTCGGCTAATAAAAGCACCTTTCCAATTAGCCCATAAAGCACCAGAAATATCCCAACCGTGAGCTGCTACTAATAAACATTCTTCTGGCTTAACTCCCATTTTTCTTGCAGCCCATGTATATGCATCTACATGTGGTTTAAACTTCCCTATATCTTCAACACTTAATCGTGCTTCAAAATAGTCTAATAAACCTGCGTTTCTAAATTGAGTTTCTACGCCTTTGTTAGATGAATTTGTAAAAGACACCAATTTATAACCTGCATCTTTTAGTCTTTGTAACGCTTCTTTTACTTCTGGATGTGCAGGTAAAGATCTAATTGGTCCTAATATGGCTTGTCTAGCATCTGCTTCAGTTATGGTAATTCCATTATTGGCGGCAACCATTTGTAAGGCAGCGGCACCAATAATACCAAAATCGTTATATTGATTTGCTACAGTTGATACTAAAGAATACTGCAGCATGGTTGTAAACCACAACGGTAATAAGTCACTTCTATTTCCTAATGCTTGTCCAACACTTTCCTTCATTACTGTAAGATCTAACAAGGTTTCGTTTACATCGAAAAAGAGCACTTTAGGTCTCGTTGTTAATTGATCTAATTCATTATTTAGACTAGCTGTACCCGCTATTCCCATTTGTGGTATAGCAGCACTAGCCAAACCAAACATGGCTGTTTTTTTAATAAAGTCTCTTCTGTTATTTTTCATAGTATGTGATTGTTAAAACATACCGATTGGTATGTTATTGAATAAAAAAATTATGCTTTCAATTGATTTATATAATCTGAGAGCCCTAATATATAGTCGTCTAAAACAAGGTCGTCGTCATATAATTTTCTGATGCCTCGAATCCCTTCAAACGCACTAATTAAATAGATAGCAACGGCTTGACTAGAAACATTTACTTTAATTGTTTGTTCTTTTTTTCCGCGTTCTATTATAGCAACTAGAGCAGATTTCCAAGAATTAATGATTTGCTTTAACGCGAGCTGATAGGCTGTTTCGAAATCGCCAATCTCGTTAATAAAATTATTCATTGGACATCCATGTTGTTTTTCGTAGATATTGAAAGCCTTTAAACGCTCTATAAACGTAGACTGCAAAATGGTTAAGGCATCACCCGTTTGAAGCAGAGGAAGCACCATACCTTCCACAACTCTCTTTTTAACTTTTAAAGAAATAACTTCTAAGCCTAAGTCCTTTTTACTAGAATAGTGATGATAAAAAGCACCTTTAGTTAATTTAGAAGCTTTCATAATTTTATCGATACTGGTCGTTTTAAAACCCTGCTCGTAAAACTGTTTAAAAGCCTCGTCTATTATGATTTGTTTAGTAAGTTCTGATTTTAATCCTTGTTGCATGTTACAAACCTAAATAAAAAATACTAGGAGGTATGTTTTTTAACAAAATGTTTGAATTAACATGTGAGTAGATGAAAACTTAGACACCAACAAACAAAAAAGAGAGTGATTAAAAATTCTGATGTCTACCAAAAAAAGCATAAAAAAAAGGGCCTACAAAATGTAGACCCTTTTAAATTATAAAATGATATTATATTAGATACCTAATGCTTGACCACCACCAATTTGAACAGTTTCAGCTGTCATGAAAGATGCATCGTCACTAGCTAAGAAAGAAACCACACCAGCAACTTCTTCTGGCTGACCTAATCTTCCTAATAAAACACTGTTAGCCCAAGAAGCAAAAACTTCTGGCTTAGTAGCTTTAATTTGAGCGTGGAAAGGTGTATCGATAGTACCAGGAGATACTGCGTTTACTCTAATTCCGTATTCAGCTAAATCTTTAGCTAATGCTCTAGTAATAGACTGTACTCCACCTTTAGATACTGAATAAATTCCAGCTCCAGGTCCTGCACCATTCCATGCTGCATTAGAAGTATAGTTTATAATTGAAGCATTTTCACCTTTCTTAAGGAAAGGAATCGCTGCTCTTGAAGCAAAAAATACTGAATCAAGGTTTAAAGCCATAACAAATCTGTATTGTTCAGTTGTCATTTCTTCAAATCTAGCTCTAACACCAATACCACCTGTATTGTTTACAAGAAGATCGATTTTTCCGTATTTTTCACCAATTTTAGTGATATTTTCAGTAACAGCTTCGTCTTTAGTCATGTCGAATCCGTAGTATTCAGCAGTGATTCCAGCAGCAGTAAGTTCAGCTACTCTTTCAGCTCCAATTTCATCTTCAATACCGTTTAATATAACAGTATATCCATCTTTACCTAATCTTTGAGCTACTGCGAAACCAATTCCACCTGTAGCACCTGTAATAACTGCAACTTTTTTTGAATTACTCATTTTATTAATATTTAATATTTAACTTTAATTTTGTTTTTATTTATACTCTTTACTCTACGTTCTTAATTTCTCTAGCGAAGTAATAGATTGCTCCAACACCTAGCGGAACGAATACTGCAATCGCAATAAAAATTGGTGTGTAAGACACTTCAGCAATAATAGGTACTAAGAAGTTCATGATGATTACAGAGAATACACCAACCATTCCACCTAATCCAGCTAATGACCCAACATTTTTACCGTTAAAGAAATCACTTGGTAAAGTTTGAACGTTACCAATAGCAAATTGGAAACCAAATAATACTACAAATACAATACCTACAAATCGTTCTGGTGTATTACCAAAGAATACTGTAGCTACTAAACCTAAGAACATGATGATACCACCAATTAAAATGGTTGTCTTACGTCCTTTATCAATAGAATTTGTTTTAGATATAATTTGACCTGAAACATAACCTCCGGCGATACTACCAATAGCAGCACCAACATAAGGTACCCAAGCAAACATACCTACTTCTTTTACATCGAAACCATAAATATCGAATAAGTAAATTGGCATCCAACCTACGAATAACCACCAGATTGGCTCTAAGAAGAAACGTCCAACAACAATAGACCACGCTTCTCTGTGCGATAAAATTTGTGTTAAGGTTAATCCTTTTACATTATCTTCTGCGTCACGATCTGCTTGACTTTGACCGTCTAATATATATTGTTGTTCTTCTTCGGTAATCCAAGGGTGTTTCTTTGGTCCTGCTTTATTAATAAGCAACCATGGAATAATCCATAAGATACCAAAAGACCCCACAATCATAAAGGTAGTTCTCCAACCATATGCAACGAAAATCATTGCAATAAACGGCGGTGCAATTACAGAACCAATAGAGGCTCCTGCGTTAAATAATCCTTGTGCAATGGCACGTTCTTTAATAGGAAACCATTCGGCATTACTTTTAACTCCACCTGGCCAGTTACCAGCTTCAGATAAACCTAATGTACTTCTAAAAAATGCAAGTCCTAAAAATCCTCTAACTGTTGAATGTAAGAAAGATGATAATCCCCAAACTCCAATACTAATAACGTAACCTAAACGTGTTCCCACTTTATCGAACAATTTCCCTGAGAACAATTGCCCTAAAGCATATGCAACCATAAAAATGTTAAGAATATTACCGTAGTCTGTTTTGGTTAATCCTAAATCGTAAGAAATAGACCCTGGAAGGTTTTCATTCCCCCACATTACTGCTAATGCACTTCTGTCGATGTAATTAATTACTGAAGCCAAAAATATGAGCCCAATAATAAACCACCTTAATCCTTTTACTTTCATAATACTTTTTTGAGATTTTCAAGAAAAAAATGCGTGACATATCCTTTTCTTGTTATTAATAATTGTTGCATTAAAAAGGTAAAGAGCAATTGCTTTTTACCTCTCTTAATATTTTATTCTACGTTATAACAATACTGGTATAACGTTTTAAAATGCACCTTAAGCGCTTCACGTGCTTTGGTTGTATCTTTAGCTTTTATAGCTTCATAAATAACTCTATGTTCGTTTATGGCAGAAACAGTTAAGTCGTCACCACAAACATGATATGCTCTAAAATTGGTTATAATTTCTGGAGTTATCTTTAACATAAACGCATTTAGCATGCTATTACCACAGGCTTTTGCAATAGTTAAATGAAATAATAAATCTTCTTGTACCGCTTTTTCTCCGTTGATAATTTTTTCTTCATAAGCTTCTAAAGCATTTTTAATGTTTATTAAATCTGCTTCAGTTCTTCGTAAGGAGGCTAATTTTACAATTTTTAATTCTAATAGAATTCGGGTTTCAACCAAAGATTTAAAATCTGGAACAGTAAGTTCTAGAATATCTTTAACCATACCATTCATTGCGATAATTCCCATATCGGCAACAAAGGTTCCGCTTTGAGGAATGGATTTTAACAATCCATAAAACTCTAATCTATTGATAGATTCTCTAACTAGACCTCGGCTTACACCAAATTTTTCAGACAACATACGTTCTGAAGGTAATTTATCACCAGGCTCTAAATTTTTTGAGTTAATAAGCTCAGCAATCTCTGCTATAATCTTATTATGAATCTCATCATGATCATTATTCATTAAAACTCCTAATTTCATCTAATATCTAAAAAATTGGTTAACCAGTTTTCAACTGCGCAAAACTACAAAAAAAGTTATCAATCTGTACTTATACTATTACTTAATTGTGTTAATATAATGTAAATACAATTACGATTTGCTAATGTTTAACTTCTAACTCGTAGTAATTAACTTTTGCAAAGGCACCTTCATCTCTTGATTGGAAATAATTACCTGCTTTAAAATAATTCTCGAATACTCCCCATCTTTTCATGTGAATACTATCGTAAACAGCATATTCATTTTTATTTAAAATGACAACCATTTTTCCATCAGACACTTCCACCTCTAAGGTAAATTTACTAAAACCAACTTCTTGTTCGAACGTAAAACCTTTATCGTCGTCCCAAGCGTCTTTACCTAAAATTTCATTGTCACTTGCACTTAAGTTTTTAAGTTCTTTGGTTTTAACTCTAATTTTACCGTCTTGCCAATAAATTTTTAATATAGGTGGTGCATTATTGTCTTTCTGACCAATTAAGTCGCGTTGCTCGTTTGTTAATCGACCATGAATTTGCATGATGATTACTTTATGGTATTTACCGTCTGAAGATTTAGAAACATCTCCCATTTGTAATTTACCTTTCATATAAGCGCCGTCTGCAAACGTCCAGTTGGTATTATTATCTCCTGGTACCATTTGCTCCCTTAACTCGGATCTGGTATACTTTGTATTCGCTGTTGTAGCATCACTCGGAAAAGAATAAAAAACTAAAGCTCCAAGCGTAGAATCATTATACATATAAGGTAATAGCCTTTCGTCTGTAGCATAATCCAAAATCTCTGGCGGCTCTATATTCATAGCACTACCCTTATGATTAAGTTCTGGTGTGGTAACACTCCAATGACTTAAATCTATCTCTGGTAATTTGTATTTCTTTTTTTTCTTTCTCTTTTTGTCTTTTTTCTCGACTTTAGAGTTCGAATCTGCAGAGCTACTTGTCTTTTCTTGACAAGTAGCACTAACAGAAAGAAAAACTATTACTATTAATCCTAATATTTCTTTTCGAAAATTTTTCATTTCTTATGAATTAAAATCCAGGAGTAATAATATCAATATTATCAATAAATACTTCGTTACTACTATCTACAGCATTTAATGCTCTAGCATAAATTACGATAAAGTTTGAAGTTGCTTCAAATCTTACAGTACTTGTAGTAAAGGTATTATTACCTTCTGATGGTTTTTCTTCATTAAAATCGTTTGTAATATTAATGTAACCATCTGTAAATTCTTCAATACCTACTTCTGTAGTAATTTCAGTGTTTAATAAGAACACTTCAGTATTAATTCCAGGAGCTTCAGAACGTGTGTCTATAGTAAATGTATATTCAATTCCTGGCTCTACTGCAACAACTTGGTATAAACGACGTGAGCTGTCTGAAAACTTAACACTTCTTGTTTTTACTCCGTTTACATATGTACCATCACTAGATGAACCTGGTTGTTCGTTAGTTCCGTAAGTAGCATCGATATAATCGTTTAAATCTGAATTATACCAAAGCGCTCTATAAGGACTATCTATAGTTCCTAATACATCATCGTCTACAGTACTGTTAGGCGTCATATCCCATGCATCTGCATTGTCTCCAGTATTTACTGAGTACTCATCACAACTTCCATTTAAAACGATAGCTTTAAATGTAGGCTCGATACCTCCAACAGGAACGGCTTGTGTAATACTTTTAGATACACCAGCTTCGTTTGTAGTTGTTAATGTAACATCGTAAGTACCATCTGCAGCATAGGTGTGTGTTGGGTTTACTTCTGTAGAAGTAGCACCATCACCAAAATCCCAACTATGAGAAACGGCTAATACAGAGGCATCTGTAAAGGTTGCTGTTAAATCTGACGTGGTAAATGTAAAGTCTGGAATAGTAGATAATTGTAATCCTTCTATATTCTTACTTACAGAAATTTTGTAACCTAAATAGTTAGTAACTGTTAAAGTGGCTTGTACAGGATTTGCACTTGTATATACATGAACAGGATTGAATTCGAAATCCTCTTCTGTATCCTCTTCAGCATCCCAGCTTACACTTTCTCCGTCTCCAAAATCCCAAACAAGAGAACTTGCTCCAGATGTATGATTAGTAAAAGTTACCTCTGTATCTAAGATATCGAAATCGAAATCTGCATAAAGAGGAGAAACTTGTGAAGAATCTACTGCTATTAAACCGTCTGAACTTGTAGTACTAAGCTTTACATTATATAATCCTCCATCTTCGTAAGTGTAGTTTGGATTAGCTTCTGTAGAGGTATTACCATCTCCAAAATCCCAATCGTAACTTACTGCGTCTGTAGAATAACTTCTAAAAACAATAGATAATGTATTATCTGGATTAATACTTGTAGTAAAAAGCGTATTTGGTTGAATGTTATTTACATTACCTGTTGGTGGTTCGTATGGTTCGTAACCATCGTCGTAACATGACACTAGCCCCAAAAACATACAAAATAACACGACAAAGACACCTGTATTCTGTTTTTTAATTAATTTATTATTCATAATTCAATTGTTTTATTGTTTAACGGTTATATCGAAAGCATCTACTCTACTCTCAGTACCTGAATTTGTAATTAAGATAATTACCTTTTCTAAAGTACCAGCTTCAAAAGTAATTGCATTCTTTTTAAATACATCCTGTACACTGTCTGCGTTATCTTCTGTTCTAAAAGCTAAGATATTAGCTTCTAATTTAGCTTCTTGAATATCTTGTGCGTTTGGATTAACAATAGATACTGTAAGGTCTCCACTAGCTCCTGGAGGATCTAACGAACTGAAATAAGTTAATACATAAGTTGCACCTGGAGTAACATCTATTTCTTGGTACCCCACTCTAGACCCATCTGCAGGGAATTTAGCTGCTTGTATACCATCTGGTAAAATACCTTCTTCTGATTTAGAGTTAATTTGGAATACACTTCCCCATTTAGAACTACTTGGTGATCTCCAAGAATCCCTACCATCTCCAGTTCCGTCGAATAAGCTACCATCTTCAAAACTTGGCTCTCCAATTTCTGGAATAGCAATTGTTGGAACCGCTTGATTAACTACAATAACTTGCTCTGTATATGCAGATTTTCCAAGGTTATCTGTAACCGTTAAACCTAATGTATAGTCTCCTGGTCCTGGAAATTCAAAAATAACTTCTCTATCTTGTAAAGATCCTGCTGGTAATGCTTCAATCTCTGCTTCTAGAGCTGCAACATTAGCTCTAGTTTCATCAGAAATAGCTTCTTCTGCAGCTGCTAACTGTGCTTCTAAATCTGCTTTCTGAGCTTCTAACACGGCTAATTTTGCAGGGTCAGTTTCACAAGGTATCTTGTAATCTACTTTTGCAATTTCAGCTTCTATAGCAACAACAGTAGCTAACTGTCCTTCTATTTGAGCTTCTAAGATTGGCTTATCTTTATTAATTAAGGTTACATTTTCTGATGGAGTAACTGTCCATTCGTATTGTGTACCGTTTACTGCTAAATTAGAACCTGCTTGTAAAAAGTAATCGTAATTCGCTTCTAATTGAACATCGTTACAGTCGAATAATGAAGTTGAAACATCACTATAGCTGTAGAAGGGTTGTGGTCCAGTAAGGTCTGGTAAATCACCTACTTCTGGTAAATCATCACTAACACATCCAGTTAAAGACACTATTGCTGCACCTAGAACTATATATTTTAATTTAAACAAATGTTTTTTCATAATTTTTAGATTTTTAGTATCCGTCATTTTGAGTATAAAAATTAGGTAAATTATCTAATTCTCTTTGAGGGAAAGGAAGGTATTTCTTTTCACTTGTATAAAACAAACTATTACGATTTGAGTATTCTTGTAAAACTGCATCAGCTTCACCGAATCTAATTAAATCATAAAAACGTTGGTTTTCGTATACAAATTCTACTTGTCTTTCTGCTAATAAATCTGCTTTTGTAAGGTTTACAACTGGATCTAATCCTGCTCTTACTCTTACTTGATTAAATGCACTAATAGCTCTTTCGTCTGTAGTACTGTTACCTCCTGCTAAGATTGCTTCAGAATATAATAATAATACATCTGCATATCTTAATACGATCCAGTCGTTATCTCCAATTTCTCCATCTGTAGGGAATTTAGCGTTGAAAGTATCGTTAGTTTCTAAAGTAGGGTTATAAGAAATTGCATCTATACTACCGTAGAATCTTACTGGTTGTAATTCTGGAGTCATTACTTCTAAAAATTCGTTAGATGCAATGTTAACACCATTTGAAGGACCTTGTAAAGTCATTGCAAAACTAATAGACTCAGAATCTGTTTGTACTTGATCATCTAAAGCACTATCTGCTGTTACATAATTATCACTACTCACTAACTCGTAAGCAATAGAAAATATAACTTCATTGTTAATTTCTAATCCAGGATTGTTAGACCATGAACCATCTGGCACACCATCTGTAAATCCTCCAGAAATTTCGTTTCCAAATATGTTTCCATAATCTACGATTAAGTCTGCTATAGCTTCAGATTTGTCTTTACCAGTTCCATCAGTATATAATAAGTTATACTTATAAGAAGCACTATTATCTATTACAGATGCTAATAAAAGTTCTGCTTCTGTATAGTTAGGATTAGGTTGGCTTAAATACGCTTTTGCAGCAAAACAAATTGCAGCTCCAGAAGATGGTCTGTATCTGTTAGTTTCTGCTTCTTGTAAATATGCTATCGAGGTTTTAAAATCATCTATAATTTTTTCGTAAACTACAGCTGGATCTAATTGTGGATAGTTATAAGCTTCGTCTGCATTAATATCTAAAACAGTATCGATATAAGGAATATTCTCGTAAGCTCTTACTAAATTGAAATGACATAATGCTCTCATAAAGTAAGCTTCTCCAACAGTGTACTGTTGAGATTCTGGTGCTAAGAATTTATTATCGATAATTGTATTGGCGTGTTTAATAGTTGCCATGTTATTAGAATAATAAGTAGCAACATCACCATTATTAGGGTCGATATTAAAAGCATTAAATGCTGGATAGTTTCCATTTTCTGTATTGGCTCTAACATTGTCAGATCTCAATTCAGTTAGTAAAAATTCGTTAGCAGGAACTTTTTGATATGCATCTAAAATTCCGTTTGCCAACAATATAAACCCGTCATCTGTTTGAAGTAACTCTTCAATAGAAAGAGCTGTTGGGTTTGAAAGGTCAAGTTCTTCTTCGCAACTTGTAAATAATGCTACGAAAGAAAAACAAATTAATATGTTTCTATATAAATTCATCATGATTAATTATTTAAAATTGAAAGTTAAGACCTGCTGAAATAGTTCTAACAACTGGACCATCTCCTCTTTGATAACCTGCTGTTAATGGTGTGTTAGCATTATCTGATGTTTGACCAGCTGCTTCAGGATTAAATCCTTCATAATCACTAGCTGTAAAGAAAAGTAAATTCTCTCCAGATAAATAGAATCTTATTCTATCAATCTTGTACTTAGATGTAAAAGATTCTGGTAATGTATAACCAATTGTTACGTTTCTTAAAGCTACGAAAGATGCGTCTTGAATATGATCGTCTGTATATCTTCTGTTTACTGTTAAATCTCTATCTGGGAAGTTAGACACTTCGTTTACAGCAGACTCACTTGCATAATACAACTGATCTAAATCTGCTACTCTTACTTCTCCTCCTTGAGACCCTTGTAACTGTAACGCGAAGTCGAAGTCGTAGAATCTAATATCTGTATTTAATCCCCAGTTAAAATCTGGATAAGGATTACCAATTTCTGTTCTATCTTCATCATCAATAATACCGTCATTGTTTAAATCTTTTACATAAACATCTGCATAGTCGTTATTGAATCTGTTAAATGGATTGTCTACCCATTCTAATGGAATTTCTTTTTCGTAAACCCATCCGTAGAACGATGTAATTGGCTGACCATTTCTAGCGATAAATTCTGTTGGTCTTGTATCTTGATCAATTCTTGAAATGATTTGATCATTCTTACCTAAACTTACAACTTCGTTTCTGTTTAAAGAAAATTGTCCTGAAGCTCTCCAGCTGAAGTTTTCTGTAGAAATAATTCGAGTACTAACTTCGACTTCTACCCCTTCGTTTTTAACTTCTCCAAGGTTTTGTAAATAGTTGTCTGTTCCGTAAACTCCAGGTACAGGAGCAAAAAGAATTAAGTCTTTACTACTTCTTGTATAGTAATCTACTCCAAGAGTTACAATTCCTCTACCAAAAGTAACATCGATACCAGGGTTAAATTCTACTAATTGCTCCCATCCTAAATCTTGATTTGCTAATGTTACCGCTTTAACACCTGTTAAACCATTGTAACCAACAGTACTAAATGTTTCTTCGAATCTGTACAATGAGTTGAAGATGTTGCTATCTATTTCGTTAGATCCTGATATACCATAACTAGCTCTTAACTTTAAGAATGTTACAAAGTCGCTAGATGCTAAGAAATCTTCGTTAGATAAGATCCAACCTACAGAAGCTGCTGGGAAGAAACCAAATCTTGTGTTTGTTCCGAATCTTGTACTACCATCTGTACGAGCAGATAATTGTACTAAGTATTTTTCGTCGTAGTTATAATCAATTCTACCGAAGTATGATACTAATTTATCTGTACCATTATCTGTAAAAGTGGTTCCACCGTCTGCAAGTGCAATGTTGTTATTGAAGTCGTTTGTATATCCTACAGCTTCAGATTCTTGAGTATAAAATTCTCTTTGTGTATATTCAAATCCAAATACTGAATTAATATCATGTTTTCCAAGAGAAGTGTTGTACTTAAGAAGTGATTCTACAGCATATTGGTTTAATTCGTCTCTAGACTCTAAACGGAAAGATTCTTGATCTCTGTTTTCTTGTCCATATAAATAATCTGCATTATTAGATTTATTATGTCTGAATACTCCAGAAATACCTTGTCTAAAACTTAAACCTTTTGCTAGTTTAAAGTCGATATAAGCAGATGTATTTAAACTTAACTTTTTAGTTAATCTTGATCGCTCTAAGTAATGTACTAAAGGGTGTACGTTTTTAGTAGTAGATAATGTTAATCCTCCAGAAGTTAAACCACTAGTAACAGGAAGACCTGTAGCTGGATCTCTTAAAATGCTTCTTGGATCGTTTGGATCTTGTGTAAACACGTGATCAAATGCTCTTGAGAATCCGTAGCTTCCAACCCCTAAGTTTTCAAATAATTTACCTGCATCTGTAGATACACCTGGCTCTGTAGAGAATGGCGTAACGTAAGGCATATGCTCTTCAGTTAAATAAAGTGGTAAGTGTCCGTATTGTCTAAGTGGATCTGTAAATCTTGTTGGTACTCTAACTTGATCATTATAGTTTACACCTAAATTAGCTCCAAACTTAATTTTCTTGTTTTTAGATTTACTATCAACTTTAATTCTTGCATTGTATTTCTTAAAATTATCTGTTAACACAACTCCTTCGTCTTCTAAGAAACCTAAAGATGCTGTATAACTAGTTAAGTCTGTTCCACCTCTAACGGCTAAAGAGTGGTTTCTAATAAAACCACCATCGAAAATTTCGTCTTGCCAGTTTGTTTCTCCACCTCCTAAAGAAGCAATAAAGTCCATAGCTTCTAACTCAGCATATGCACTATTGTAATATCTATTAATATCGTCGTATCTTGGACTTGAAGTAGGAATAGCACTTACTTGATCTTGTAAACCATTCAATCTATTTCTTTCGTCATTAATAGTAGTATTAAAGTTATCGTTATTAGTTGTGTACTTATAACCAGTAAACGTGTTATAAGAGAAAGACGTTTTTCCAGCAACACCTTCTTTAAGTGTTACTAAAATAACTCCATTTGCACCACGAGAACCGTAAATAGCAACAGAAGATGCATCTTTTAACACACTTAAAGATTCAATGTTGTTATTATCAATTGAACCTAAGATATCTGCATCAGACCCCATTACAACACCATCTACCACGATTAATGGAGATGACGAACCTGTAATTGAACCAGGCCCTCTCATTGTGATTTTTGGATCCCCACCAGCTTCAGAAGAAACTGTTTGAATTCTTAAACCTGCAACCTTTCCCTGAAGTGCGTCTTCAACACGCGACACAGAACGGTCTACAATTTCTTTAGAATCAACCTTAGTTAAGGCACTTGTAATGTTTTTCTCTTTTTGGTCTCCATAACCAATAATTACAACCTCATCTAGTTTTGCAACATCTTCTGCTAAAGAGATATTTACTGTTGCGCTCCCATCTAAAATTTTCTTTTGAGATACATAACCAATGTAAGAGAATTGTAAAACCTCTCCTTGATCCGCTTTAATTTCATAATTCCCGTCAAAATCGGTAGACGCCCCTCGTGTTGTTCCTACAACAAGGACATTTGCCCCCGGTATTGGAATACCCTGAGCATCTGAAACGACCCCTGACACAACATCCTGAGCAAACAAGGCAGTGTTTACCAACAGAACTACATACAATACTAATTGTTTTTTAAAATTCATTTGTTGTTGTTTTTAATAATAAATAATTAGAATTTTTTAAGACTAGTAACTCTCCACTTTCATTTAAAAAACACCGAAACCTCGTTAAACTTTTACTTTTCAAAATTGGATTGGACTATTTTGATATAGTAGAAGATTTTTCATAGCAACCTTAATACCTTCAGCGCTACTAGAAGCTTAAAACAAAATCGGGATAGTAAATCCGACCTTATTAAAATGACCTTTAAAATCAGTAAAAAATGAACTAATCAATTTGAATTTGTTTGAAAAAACCAGTTTGGTTAACCAGATTGGTTTTCCAAATTGGTCGACCAAAGATATATTAATTAAATGTTAAATAAAAATAATACCGCAAAAAAAAGCGCTTAATAATATCAAATATTAAAAAGCGCTTTTTAAAAACGGTACATTTCTTAAAACCAGAAATATAGCCTATATTTTTTTATAGAAATACGATCTATAAATTCTCATGATTTACGTTAAAAAAACGCATTTATGTTAACATATATTTCACAACTAGTATTCTTATTTCAATTATTCCAGAATACTCGCATAAAGCGGATTTTATTAACATTTAATACAATACATTCTAATTTAATTTTGCAATAATCTCCGAGCGATTTACCCATTAAGTCTGCTATTAAAATATATTATAATTCACGATTTATAACATTATTTTATTGTTTTTTAAAATAACTTACTCCTGTCCAAGAGTAAGTTTTAGAATTAAGATTTAATTCGTGTTTTTTAGTTTTAGAAGCATCTGAATTTGACATGATAAATACAAACTCATCGCCATTTAACATTGTTATTTGAATGGCAGAATAGTCTACACTACTTTTTAAAACACTTAGTTTTGAGATGCTTGAAAACGCCCCTTCAGAAAGTTCACTTACTGTACTATATTTTCCATGTGTTTCTAAAACAGAAGCGAATAATGCACTATCTGTATTTTTTCTTACAATAAACACAGGGTCTGGTCTTAAGTTATACTCAGGGTCGTTAGCACCTATGCGCCCGAATATTAATTTATCGGCTTCAGACGTCGCTGTTGTATGCGTAAAGAACGTATTATGACTTCTCCAAGTTAATGCCGCTTCTCCAGTTTTAGAACTTCCTTCTCCCTCTTTCCATAAGTGTTGGTATCCGTGATCTTTACCTAAGGTAGAAAGCGTATCGTACTTATTATAAACGAAATTTGTCGAAATCACTTGTCCTAAATAATAGAATGGTAAGTCGAATTGGTGTTTCTTATCAGAAGTTACTTGCATTAGATCTAAAACCACTGGCTGCTCAAAACTCGCGTTATTTAACATAACCGTGGTACGCTGCATTACCGTTCCTGGATATGCGTTAAGCTCTTTTGCACTTGAAATTTGAACATCTGGATTTTCTACATCAAACACATACATATCTGAATGATGCAGACTTCCTACATCGTACTTCCCACCAAAATGAGATGTTTCGTCTTGTACTATTGTATTATGCGCAATAGTTTGTTTTGCCCATGTTTTGTTTTCTTTTAAATATCCACCACCATTTTTTTGTTCAACATTTACAAAACGAGCTAATCCGTAGTCTTGTAAAACTTCATGACCTTCATGAAACAAAGAAATAGATAATTTATCGTAGTGTCCGTGACTTAATCCTTGAGCTGCATTTTTACCTACAAGTGTTAAGGCATCGTTTTTAGTTGAACGCAAAATTGAAATTGCACCCTGATCACCATCGGCACCATCTCGTAACAAAATAGATTTCTTTTCGAAAGGTTTTGCTTTACCATCGCGAATATCCATAGCAACGGCTAAACCTGTTTGGTCTAATTGTACACGACCTTGTTCTTGTGCAATACTTAATAATCTAGGATCTCTATCGCCATAGTAATATGCTATATCTAAAGCAGATACTAAAGATGAAGTGTAGTAAGACATTCCTTTTTGAGAATCATTTAATGCGAAAAACTCACCGTCTTTATCGGTTAAATTCATTAATGCATCTACACCTTTTAATAACACCCCATTTTTATGTTCGAATGGTTTTACTTCTGGTTTTACATTTTGTAATGCTTCACCAAAAATCATGAATGGGTACATCGCGTAACGCTGATAATATGCTCCTTCGGTATAATATCCATCAGGTGAAAATGGCTCTTCTAAGTTTGCTAAGAAACCAGCTTTTTGTCCTTCAACAAAAATATCTCCACCATCGTTATCTTTACCTGCGTCTAATTTTAATCCTTTAATACCGTATAACGCTCTATCAATTAAAGCCTCATCATCCATAACTAAAGCAATCATTCCAACAGCAACGTTACCCCATGTACTATGGTTATGTATTCTATTAAAATACTGAGGCGTCTCTATAGATAAGAAATCTGCCATTGGCTTAAATAAATTCTTCTCAAGGTATTTAACTTCTTTTTTCGATAAGAAATTATACACACAATCGTAAGCTTGGCTAGTATATACCAACCAAACCGAATCGTTTAAACACTGCCAGAATAATTTTCCTCTAGCATAAGATCGTTCTTGTGGGTGTCTTGGCAAACCTGGAAACATTTTTGCATATTCCATTAGCATATCACGCACATAAATGGCATATTTTTCGTCACCAAGAATCTGATATAATACACCAGCTTCCTGCATGGTTAAATAATTTAATTTATGCTGTTCGTGTGTATAGCCTCCTGCCATATCTTTTGGCACAGGAACATCGATACCCTTAAGAATTTGGGCATCTACTTTTTCTTTAACCTGAGCTAAAGTCGCATCAAATAAAGGGACATTTCCTAATTGTGCTTTAATATCTTTAACGCCTTGTTGGGTTAAAATTAAGTTTGGGTGTTCTTGAGAAAATCCATGTTGCGCTATAAGCACACAACAGATAAAAAAGATGTTTTTTAGCATGTTTGTTCGTTCGTTTGTTATTATTTATTTTATAATTCCTAAATCCTTACCATTTACGCCTTTCCCTTTTAAAGGAGAATCGTTAGACAGTTCGAATGTGTCAGTATTGGAGAATTTTGGGTCTACAGCAATACTATTTGCTACTGTATATTTTTGATCTCCGGTAACCCGCATTGCATCTACTTTATAGAAATTGTTATTGCGTATATTTACAATTGGTTCCCCTACAACCAAATGCATTTCTACAGGTTTTGTATTATTAAAAATATTATTTTCTATACGGTTTGCTTGCACGCCATATAAAGATAAAGCTGCATTGTATTTATTTTTCTTACCAAAACCTACATGATTAATTACATTATTTTCCATCTCTAAAAATGGTCCTAATGTACTTTCGTCTGTTCCTCCTCTATACAATCTTAATGCCACACCTTGAACATCTGTAAGAATATTATTCTTCATAATAACATACTCGGCGTTGTAAGCACCAATATCATCTGTCTCTGCGTCTAATGCCGCAATGTGTCCAGTGATGTTTTTAAATTTTGAATTTTGAATGCTTATTGTATCGGCAAAAGTCCCTTTACCTACGCGTAACACATCAAAAGAATGGTTAACAATTAAATCTTCAAAATCACAGCCGTCTATAAACAACTTATAGTTTTCTGTCATTGATTTTTTACTCGTACTTATAACAGCATTTCCTGCATAATCTGGAGAACTTGCCCCATTAAATTTTAAATTCTCTAAAGACAAACTTCCTCCGTTTTCTATTTCGAAAGCCATCATGCGTTCAAATAAAATGATTGCTTTTTCTTTTCCTGAAGATTTAAAGGTTAGCGGATGCTTAACTTTAGCCGATTTGGTTAATACATAAGTTTCTCCCGAAGTTAATTCGATAACATCACCAGGATTAGAATGTGCCGTTGCAAACGATAAGGTATTAATTCCCGGCTCTACAGCAATGGTTTGTCCTGAATTTAACGCTATGGTTTTATCGTCTTTAGAATACCAAGTGGTTCCTGTATTGTCTTTCGTTCCGATTTTATCACTAATTACAATCGGATTTTTTATTTGATCTGAAGTCGGTATTAAAAATCCTTGATTGTTTTTTACCAATTTAAGATTAACAGGTGTAAATCCGCTAGCGATATCGGTATTAATATTCTCCCCTACTATATTGTCATGAAAAGAAATTCCGCTAACATCATCGAAAGCTGTAAATATATTGTCTTTATGGTCATGGTAAAAAATGTTGCCTGAAATTTCTGTAGATGTTGGTGGTGCGCTACGCTCTTCGTCGCTTCCTGCACAGAATAATATATTGTCGCAATTTACGTAAGTGTTGTTTAACAACTTACTATTCATAACTGGCATATACCGATTTGGTGTCGAATTTGGCACACCATTCATAACAACAAATGCACCTCTAAAACGATATCCTGTTACGCCAAATAAATAATTATTTCTAACAATCTGATCTTCGTTTATAATTCTAATCCCACCAGTATTTGGCTTATTGTTTCCTAAAAACACGTTGCCTTCTACTAAGGTTTCATTTCCATGACGCATGGTTAACGTTCCTGTACATTCAAAAAACGTATTGTATCTGTAAATGTTATTGGCAGATTTACTAGAAACCGTTTCTATCTCTCCGTTACATCTATCGAAATAATTAGATTCTACTACAGTACCAGAATTTTCTAATGCGTGATGACTTGTACCAATACGCAATGTTTCTCCACCGTTATTTCCAAAAGTTGGACGTGGGCCAAAATAATTATGATCTATCTGGTGATTATTTTCTACACTGCCTTTAGTATCTAATCCAACAATCATGGTAACACCCAAGTTCTTTTTACCAACAATGTGATTATGATCTAAGCGATTGTTTTTTCCGTAAATGGTAACCCAATAATCTTGAACATGACGTTCTGGATTATTAAAATTATCGATTACACATTCTGTTAAACGACAATTGTTAGCCAATTCTTCTCTATTTTTTCTGAATGAAATTACAGCATTGGTTGGTGTATATCCATTTTTAAAAACCAGCCCTTTAATAATTAAATTTTCCCCTGCGATTTGAAGATTAGATCGCCCCTCTAATGTCACTTTACCTTTTTCTTCTACAGTAAGCGTAATTGGGTGTTCTGCTGTTCCTTTGGCATCGAAAACCAATTCAGTATCGTTCCAAACTCCATTTGCCAGAATAATCTCGTCGCCTGGTTTGGCATTAGCAACTGCAGTGTTAAACATCTCTACATCTGTCACTAAATTGTTTGCTTTATCTTGATTTTTACAAGATATAAATAAGAAACTCCCGGTTATAATAAGGACCAAAAAGCAGTTAAAAAAGACCTTAGACTCTCGTTTTATCATTGTAGTTTGTTTGTTATATAACTGGTTAACCAATTTGGTGTACCAAAAGTATTGATTTTTTTACGATTACAAAAGTTAAATCATAATAATTAATGAATTTGATAAAATCATGAAACAAAATAGTTTAAATGTTGAAGAAAAAGTAAGAACTAGTGATTTTTATCATATTTTATCTCAAAAAAATCATAAAGCATTGAAATCAATTTAGACCATACCTTTAGTATAAATAACCGATTTTCCATATCAGAGATATTAAGGCTACAAATCAAAAAAACATTACATCAGAAAACTTTTAAATCTTAAACCAGACCTAATATAGATGTTTTATAAATGAATTTAGGAAGCAGTAATTCCGTTTCTAAATCATTTTTTTAGATTGTAGTATTCTAGTTTTAGAAAACTCACTTAAATCGACCGCATAAATATTTGGTGAAGGCGTCGTTTGGTAATATACTTCTGTACTACCTCCAACAATATATAAGACTCCGTAAATACAAAAAAGCGAAGCTGCTTTTAAATTTAATCGAATATCATATTCATTTAAAACTTTAGTATCTACATTATAAGTTAGAAATCTACCATTATTAAACATGTAAATAATATTATTAGACACGGTTAAACTGGGGTTTTCAATACCGTAAAATAAATTACCTTCTGCGTTCCAAATTCCAGTTTCTAGATTATAAGATTCAATTGCTTTTAGTATACCGCCATTAAAACCTCCTATTAAAAAGATTTTATTCTTAACCAAAACACCTTGAACCTCCTTTGGTGTTGTCATGTTTTTTAACGCATACCAATATCCAGAAGTAATATTATAAATGAATGATTTATTGCTATACATTTTATCACCATTTGAGTTCTGCTTATTAGAACCGCCCATAACAATAATATTATTCTGATAAGCGACCGAAGTAAAATTAATGGCTTGATGGGGATAGGTATTATCTACCTCTAAGACATTAGTCTCTAGATCAAAAACTTCAATTTTATTTTCTAAATATTCTGTGTTTTGACTATTCGATAAAGATTTTCCTCCCAATACATATACTTTATTATCTATAGCCACGACATTGTGATAAGCACGTTTTCTAAAATTTAAATCTGAAACAATAACAGTATCATTTTCGGTATCGTAAACTTGTAATTTATCACTATAATGCTTCCAAATAAGCTCGGGTTTACTGACATTCTTAAACAACTCGCCTATAGATTCAGATTCTTGGAGCGCCCGTTTTTTAACATCATCTTTTATAGTCTTATCTCCACCAATTACGTAAATTTTATCATCTACAAGTGTTGCTCCAAAATGATGAATACTTTCCTTTAACGTTCCTATTTTTTTAAACTGCAAAGCGTCTTGTAAATCAAGTTCAGAATATACCACAACCTCATCTAGTTCTTCATTAATTTTAGATAAAAAGACGATATAGTTTAAAGATTTTAATTGCTTTAGCGTGTAATTTTCGGTCGCATAACCAACACTAGAAAATGAAATAAAATCTGTTTCTGAGGCTTTTATAATCTGTAATTCAAACTTTCCATTATTATTTGTACTCGTTCCTTTAGCAGACGTTTTATAATATACGTTTACATGCTCTAGAGGCATGTTGGTATCCCTATCAAGCACAGTCCCTTTAATATTTTGGGCTGTTAGTGTAACTACTAAAAAAAACAATACAAAAGCGAATCTCATTTAAGCGTTTATAAATTTATAATACATAAAATAAAATTACGTACCGAGCCATAAATCTACTAAAATACTTTTATAAAAGGTTTAAGCAAATCTATTAACACCTCTAAGAATATATAATGGAATTTATAGGAATAGCACTGTTGATTAGATTTTTTATAAAACCGACAAACAACATGATTATCGTCATGTTAAAACCATATATTTTTATTTATTTTTACGTTTACTTTATAATTCTAAAAACAATAGAAATGAGAAAACTACTTTTTATAGTCTTAGCCATGTGTATTATTGGTTGTGGCAAAAAAGAAGAAAAGAAAACTTTTGAATACGCACCAAAAGCGACTAAAACAAATGATGTACCAGCACAGACTGAAGAAAAAGTTTCTTATGAAGATCTTGTCGATTTAGAAAACAAAGGTATTGGTCCTATTAAAAATGTGGATTTAAATGAAATTATAGACCAAGATTTAGCAAAAAAGGGAGAGCGTTATTTTAACATGACCTGTGTGGGGTGCCACAAAACAGACCGCAGATTTATTGGTCCTGCTTTAGGCGATATAACCGCTAAAAGAAGTCCAGAATGGATTATGAATATGACAATGAATACTGCCGAAATGATAAAAGAAGACCCGCTTGCAAAGGGTATTTTTGAAGAGTATGATAAAGCCCCAATGGTTACAGCTCCCGTAAACGAAACAGACGCTAGAGCCATATTAGAATATTTAAGAACCTTAAACCCTTAACTAAAAAAAATAGCTGTAATTAATCTAAGACTTGGTTTTTACGTTGTATTCTAAAACAACGTTCCTGACCTAAATACAATGGATCGCCATGTTTCTCAGACCAAAATCCATCTAAAATATCTGGAGTTATACAGCGATAGATAACAACTCCCTTATATTTAGTACTCTCGTCGTTTAAATAATAAAAATTAACGACGAGAATATTATCTTTAAAAAAGCCAGTCCCAAATTGTTCCTGTTCGTTATTTATTACCCATTTTGCTAGAATACGATTATTTTCATCTAAAGACAATTGAAGCGTTCCTTTGTATTCTTGTTCGCTATCATCTTGGTTACGTCCTAAAATTGTGAACGTACCTACTAATTCTCCAATGGTCATAATTAAATTTTATAATAAACTGCATGACATATTTGTTATGCCTTAAATAGACCAACAAAGATACGGTTAGAACGGCTTTAAAAACACTTAAATTATACGTCTTTTAAAGGTACAATCATTAAAGGTATTTTAGACTCTTCTAATAATTGCTCTGCTGTACTGCCCATAATGGCTCTATAGAAAAAACCATGTTCTTCATGACCTGTGATAATTAATTCAGCATTTAATTTTTCGGCAGACTTTAAAATGGTTTCTATTGTTGCGCCATCTACAAGTAAACCGTCTGCATCTACACCACGATCTGTCATGTTTTTAGAATACTCCTGAAGTTTACGATGCTCTGCTCTTAACTCATCTGCACGATCATTTCTTACTTCGTCTGGACCAACCCCATAACCAACAAAATCGGGATCAGGAGCTGCAATATGCATAATCCACAATTTGCTTTTAAACGCCAATGCCAACTCATAAGCCTTCTCTAACAACACTTTTTCTTTTCCATTAAAATCGATGGTAACTAAAATATTTTTCATGATAATCTCTTATAAATTCCACTACTCTAAGATACTAAACTTTCTACGCATTTGAAACTTAAAACAACTAAGCTATTGTTAATTACCCTTATCTATTAAAGACGATTATCGCTTTCCAGAATACGTCATAGCTTCTCCTCTACCAAAACCATAACTAAAACCAAGCGTGTAAAAGCGACCGCGTTCACTAGTCGTATTATTATAGTTATTTTCGTTTAAAATAGTACTTTCATAAAGTCTTGTTTCGAAAACATCTTTAACGGCAAAATTCATAACAACTTTACCTTTCAGAATTTTTTTACGAACACCTATATCTGCAAATCCAAAACCATGACTTGTACTTTGTACGGTTTCGTAGTCGGACTCATACTGACCAGTGATTTCTAAATCGAAATCGGCAGGTAATCCTATTTTTGTTGTTAACCTACCATTCCAACGCTCTCCGGTAAAATCGAAAGATTGTGTTTCGAACTCGCCTTTACGCTCAAAGTAATTAAAGTTAAAATCCCCATTAAAAGACAGCCAATTTAAAGGCGCATATTTTCCGTTTATTTCAAAACCAACAGCTCCATTTGTTCCTACGTTTACCGGTGTAGTAAGCGTTACATTATCTTGAAAAACAGACACACGTTCTACAACATCTGTAGTATATAGATAGAATACACTAGAATTTAAGGTTGCCTTTCCTATTTTAAAGATTCCTGTAATCTCGTATGAATTTGTGTATTCCGGTTGCAAATTCGGATTTCCTACTCGGATATTATAATTGTTTTTTATATTAAAAAACGGGTTTAAATCCCACAGACGTGGTCTAAAAATACGTTTAGAGTATCCTGCCTGAACAGAAAAGTTGTCGTTTATTTTATAAGAACTATGTAAGGTCGGAAAAAAATCTGTGTAAGTCTGATTGTTTTCTTCATTGGTATTGGTTAACAAAGTATATAGCTTAGTGTCTTCAACACGTAATCCCAGTTTTAGTCCCCAACGTTCGCCTTCGTATGCTCCTGTTCCATATACTCCAAACACCTTTTGATTATACTCGAAATCGTTAGTTAAATTTGGATTTACATTCCAAACTCCAGATTCAAATTCACGAACTTCATAATCGTTTCCAACATCGTTAATTAAATACTGTACTCCAGTTTCGATAGTTATACTTTCGGAAAGCGGATTTGTATAATCTAACTTAAACGTATAATCTGCTTGCTGAAACTCAGTTTCTGTTTGCTGATCTACATTTACAATATCTCCAAAGGTTGTGATATTTGTAAATTCTGATTCTTGATCTTTTCCGAAGAAACTTCCTAAAGCACTAAACAACAACGTATGCTCTTCGTTATTTTTAAATTCCTTTTTATAATTTAATTCGTATTGCCATTTCGGATTTGTAGCATCCGTGGTTTCTTCTCTATACCATTGAGAATCTAGAATTGAATTGTCGTATGAACTAAAATTAGTTTTAGATGGTTGATCTTCTATTTCGTAAGCAAAATTTCCTGAAAGCGTTAATACATTTAAATCGTTTATATGATAATCTGTTCCTAAAGTTAAGTTGAAGAAGGTTTCATTTCTGTACTCTGTCCCTTCACTAATTACACTAGAACCTGTTTCAAAATTTGTGTTTTCAGAAGTATTATCTCTTGGCAAAGAGCGGTACCCACCACCAAACTGGGTAAACAAATTAAACTTTTCTGTTCTGCGGTTTAAACTAACCCCAACACTATGATTATCTGGAATCCCTGTGTTTAACGAAATAGAACCATTCAGTCCTTTCTTATCTTCTTTCTTTAAAATAATATTTAAAATTCCAGCGGTTCCTTCGGCATCGTATTTCGCGGATGGGTTTGTAATTACCTCAATACGTTCAATCATGTCGGCTGTAATAGTTCCTAAAGCATTACTACTCTCGTCTGCGAGTACTGAAGGTTTTCCATCTATTAAAATTTGAACACCACTGTTACCTCTTAAACTCACCGCACCTTCAATATCTACATTAACCGATGGTACATTATTTAAAACCTCTAAAGCACTTACACCTGTACTGGCAATATCTTGCCCAACATTAAATACTTTTCGATCTAATTTAAATTGGGTTGAAGACACTTCTGCACGTACCAAAACTTCATCTAAAGATTGTGCGTCTTGCTCTAAATATATTGTTCCTAAATCGAGTTCTGAAGATGAGAAATCTAGACTTTTAAATGTCTGCGTTTTAAATCCTATAAAACTAATTTTAAGATAAACATCTTGAGAATCTGATTGTAAATTGAAAATTCCTTCTTCGTTAGTTGTAGTTCCCGTAATTGGTTTATCGGAAGTAGAATCGACCAAAACTACGGTAGCGTAAGGCACTGGATAATTGGTTGCCCGTTCGAGAACATGCCCTTTAATTTCTAAATCTTGAGCATAGATACAAGTACTAGTAATAAATAAGCAGAGAATAAGACACAGAGACCTCATACAAATTTCAGTTTTTTTTTAAAAATTATTGTTATTTGAATTAGTAAAAATAAGAACTAAAATATAGAAATGCAGTTAGGGAATTATACTTAATTTTAAGTAGCGGTTAAAACCTGACTCTTTAGCCTTTATTTAATTCCTGAAAACACTTCGGGATCCAAACCTTTACCAAATTGACGTAAGCCATTCATAGCTTGTTTCATGGTTATAGGAATAAACTCGCAATCTGTAGTTAGCATATAGCGCACCTCACCGGCGTCCATCTTAGGAGCATCAGGAATATAAATAGATCGAAAATTTGGTTGACTTTTATCTGTGATAAACGCAATACAATACGCATTGTCTTCTTTCAATAAAATTGGTTCCCAGAATCCTTGATCTTTAAAATCATTTTCGTCTATAAATTTATATTTCATCATCTGAAATGATGGAAAATGATAAAACAATGTAGTTTCGAACGTGTTACTCCATTGCTTTAAAAACCCATTTACAATTAAGTAACCACTAAAAAAACTGACGAGAGCAATTAAAAAACAACTTACAAAAACAACAGCTGCCGGACCTAATAACGATGTCAGGTTAAACATATGCGTTAATTTATGTCCGAGTGGCATTAGGATACTTAACGCCTTACCAAATAAAATGAACAAAATTAGTATAGGAACAACTACAAATAATGTCCCTGTCATGATATATCTAAACAGTAATCTATAACTCTTCACAGTAACGTATTTTAAAACTATTATGAATTCCGAAGATAGCAATAATAAAAACTTAAAATTTCATCAGAATCTCATTACACTTAAAACAATTATATATACTATGCAATATCTAGCATAAACTGCCATTTAATTAATGCTTAGCGTATAACAACTCATGCATTCAACTAGAAATCAATACTATCAACGTTTTAATCTCATTTTGTATTCCAAAAATTCGTAATTTAAATGCATAATCAATTATAACCTGAAAAATATTATGAAAGTATTAAAGAATGTATTTATTTTATTGGTAGTGTGCACCATGTCTTTTGCTGTAAATGGGCAAAGTAAAAAGGATAAAAAAATAATTAAAGAATCTGACGAAGCTGTAAAAACACTTTTAGAAGTTAACCCTGAATTGAGAGATTTTTTTGATAATTCTGCGGGTTGCGTAATTTTTCCAAATGTTGGTAAAGGTGGATTTATTGTTGGTGGAGCTTCCGGAAATGGTGTATTATATCAATACGGACACAAAAAAGGAATGGCTGGTTTAAAAGAACTCAGCGTAGGTATTCAAGCTGGTGGGCAGGCATTAATTGAAGTTATCTTTTTTGAGCAATTGGAAGATGTTGAAAAATTTAAAGAAGGCAAGTTTGAATTCGATGCAGGTATTTCTGCAGTAGCCCTAAAAAAAGGGGAAAGCTTAGATGCTAAATATAAAGATGGCGTAGCTGTATTTACACATTCTAAAGCTGGACTAATGGCTGAAGCTTCTGTTGGAGGACAGAAATTTAGTTACAAAGCATTTAAATAGTAAAAAAACATTGTTCATAAAAAAAGGCTTCGAATGTATACATTCGAAGCCTTTTTTAAATTGGCACTATTTATATTTAAGTCCGTTCTTTACGCTTCGCCATAATCTTTTGGAAGCTCGACGGTGTTAATCCTGTTATTTTTTTAAACTGTCCAGACAAATGGGCCACGCTACTGTATTGCAATCTGTGAGCAATTTCAGTAAGCGTTAATCTATCGTTGCTTGCCATTAAATCTTTAGCGTAATCTATTTTTTTTAAGATTACAAAATTCTCGATTGAAGAATAAGTAACCTCAGAAAACACACTAGACAAATAGCTGTACGTATAATTTAGTTTTTTTGAAAGTAAAGTAGATGTATTGTAGGCTTTATTTTCGTTAGAATTATATACCATTTCCGAAACAAGATCTTTAATACGCTGTACTAAAACATCTTTTTCATCTTGAATAATTTCTACGCCATAATACGCTAAACCCTCAATAAGCGCTTTTTTCTTTTCTTCTTTTAAATCTGAAGCCAATTCAATTTCTCCGATTCCATTTAATTTATACGGAATGTTTAAGGCTTCTAATTGCGTCTCTAAAATACGCTTACAAACTATAGGATAATCGAATTTAACGAATACTTTCATAAAACACTTTTAAGTTAATCTCTAGCAAAATACGAATAACTTAATCATCTTTTAAAATATTCTTATTTTCTGATATGTTAGATTCTGGAATGGCATTAAAAAATTCGGAATCCTCTAGATTTGACGTTGGCCCAAAGCCAGCTAAGAATGTTCCTTTAGATTCTGAAGAGGTTTCTATAACATATAAAATAGACATGTCCGATGGATTGCTCATACCTTCGTAACGGTGCTCTGCTACAATTTTCACAGACTCTGGCTTAAAGGTTTCTTTGGTCTCCAAGTCGACTAGCTTAGCATCTACAACTTGGTAATTTGCAGTATACCCTTTGTCTTGATATTGTTTTATATAATCGCTTTCGTGCTTGGCAAATTCGTTTGAAATATTCATGATGTTTTATTTTTGTGGTTTATAATTTTATTAAGAAAAAAGGGTGCATTCTTTAGAACACACCCTATTATATATCTAGAAAGTAATTTTCTTTTTACTAATCTACGGCGTCTTCAACGTCGTCTGCAACATCTTCAATTCCATCTCCAACGTCGTCTGCGACGTCTTCAATTTTATCACCTGCAGATTTCTGATCTCTACAACTTGTAAAAGTTGATAATGAGGCTGTCATCGCTATAGCGAATACTAAAATATAAGCTGATTTTTTCATTGTTATTGGTTTTTTATGATTAATAATTATTTTATTGGGTTTCTTCCTGTAAATAGAGAAATCACGAATAAAACTAAAAATACAAAGAATAATATTTTTGCAATTCCGGCAGCTCCTGCTGCTATTCCACCAAATCCTAAGATTCCGGCGATGATTGCTAAAATTATAAAAGTTACTGTCCAACGTAGCATAATGTTCGGTTTTAAATGGTTAATATTATATAAGAAATAACGCTTTAATTATTTCCTTACTGTAAAGGTATGGGATACATAAAAGACCGTTTAGCTGTATCAAATCTAAACTTAACCCAAAAAGAATATTGCTATTTTACATGGCATCTTCAAGCCCAAGTTCCTCGTCCTGCGCTTCGTTTTCATTACTTAACAACACGTGAGTAGCTATCGGATACCGATTTAAATGATAATCGTGAGGCTTGTTAAGAAACTCTAAAGCGTGTAATGTATCTAGTTCTGGATTTAACCAGTCCTGATGATAATTCTGACTTAATATAGCGGGTTGGTATTTAGAAATTGAATTCGATTTTTCTTTTCGATCTTTAGTCGTAATTATTGAAAAGGTAAAAAAACCGTCCTCTAACTGATTGTAAATTCCTGCAACACAAAAAGGATTGTTTTCGGAATGACTAACTAGAAACGGAGTCACTTCTCCTTCTGTATTACTAAAATCGATAAAGCCCGTAATTGGAATTAAACATCGTTTAAGATTACTATTTCTTTTAAACTCTAAATGTTTTATTATGGTTTCTTTTCTAATATTTAAAGTATTGTGTTCGTATTGGTAAGGTTTCCAATCTCCTTCAAAATGATCTGGCAACATACCCCAAATAGCAAATTTTAATTGATTTCTATCTTCCGAAGTTAAAATAGGCAGTACACTTTCTGAAGTACCATCAATCATTTGTTTAGGTTTATATATATGAGGAAATTTAAATGTTGCAGCTAGTGTATTCTCTATAGACACACGATTTGCAATATTTGATATTTTGTAAAACATAATTGTTCTCTTTTTAAAATTATAAAACGAACAGAAGCGGATTTTTTAATAAAATCACAAATGTTTATTAGAGCTTATTAAATCGTTTTTAATTCTCATCCTATTACCTTTTATAGCCGTTTTCCATGAGTTGCGGTATCTTCCTTACCGTATTTTTCCTTATAAATTCTTAGAATAAGCAAAAACAAACTGATAAGTAGAGGTCCAAACACAAGTCCAATAAATCCGAACAGCGGCACACCAATTAACACTCCAAAAAGAGTTATTAGTGGATGAACATCGTCAAGACGTTTTAAAATAAATAAACGCAATAAATTATCTGTAGAACTTATTACAATTAAACCATAGGCTAATATTCCCCAGGCTTGAGCTGTCTCTCCACTACTATAGGTTAATATAAAAACGGGTAATGTTCCTAATAATGTTCCTATAAACGGAATCATAGAACCAATAAATACAATAACAGCCCAGAAAAACGGATCTTGAATATTAAAAATTAAAAATCCTATTAAGGCTACTATACCTTGCGCAAAGGCTACTAATGGAATTCCAATGGCGTTAGATTTTACCATGGCCAAACTATCGCGGCCTATAACTCGTAAATTATCATTACTTATAGGAATATAATCTAACATTGCTTTTTGTAGCGCTTTTCTATTACTAAGCATGTAATACAACATAAAGTACATTAAAGCAATGGCGATAAATATATTAAATGTGCTTCCTAAAAAATCTGGTACGTTTTCTGAAAGCCAACCAGAAATTGAAGATGCATCTAATTTAGACGTAAATTCATATCCTATTTTTTGCTCCCAGACTTGCACCTGTTCTTTAATAGATTTCATAAAACCTTCAGACTTAGATAGAGCATTTTCTACACGACTTCCTAATAGTAATGCCGTTGCAGAAATTGGAATCAATATTCCTATAAAAGACACTATCAATAATACAATGGCGGCTAAAGAAGGTTTCCAACCTTTAGATTTCACTAAATAACGCATTGGTCTTTGAAGCAATACAAAGAATGTAATTGCCCCTAAAACTCCCGATAAATATGGAATTAATTCAACAATAATTATAATTCCAAAAAAACAAATAAGTATCAATACAAATATTTGTCTAATTATACTTGGCGCAATTCTTTTTCGCATATCCATTTTATTATTTTCCTAGTTTAGTGATGTGTTAGCTTCTTAAAGCTTCTATCAATTCTTTTTTAGTCATTTTAGAACGCCCACTAATTTCTAATTCTTTAGCCTGTTCGTACAATTCAGATTTGGTTCTTTCTTCATAAGTACTTGCAGATCCACCACGCTTTCCTGCGTTTTCGGTATTTGCAATTCTAGCAGACTTCTCTTTACTGTATCCTTTATCACGTAAGGCATCATATTGCGCTTCATTCTTAATTCTTGGTCTATCTTCCATTACGTTTTGTTTAAAATTATAATTCAAATATCGTGAGATAGCATTGAAGTCATTAATTCTAAAACTTTAATTTTTAGCTGAAACACCTTTCCCATTTTATTCTAATAAGAATTAAAAACACGAATATTTAAAACCTTGAAAAACACGCTTTAATTTACTAAAACATCAATTAGCGATTGCGTTAAAAATTAAAGTAAAGCAGATCGTTTATCCCTTAAATTTCGAATACTTTTACATCAGTATTAATCATTAAAACATAAGATTATGAACCAAGATCAAATGGAAGGAAAATGGAAACAAATAAAAGGTCAATTTAAACAAAAGTACGGTGAACTTACCGACGACGACCTAACATACTCTGAAGGACAATTCGACGAAATGGTTGGAAAACTTCAGGAAAAGACAGGAAAAACCAAAGAAGAACTTCAAGACGAAATCAATAATTGGTAAAATTTTTGTTAGTTAATTTTTGAAAGGGAAGCCTCGCTGAAATAGTATTTCAAGCGGGGCTTTTAACTTTTAAAACCGTTAATTACTTTGTTTATCAGATTTTATTCTGGCGTGTTTAGTAGGTGCAATATCTATAGTGTAGTGCTTGGCAAATACCCAGGTAAATTGGGCTCCGAAAAATAAGATTAAGCAAGAATAAGACACCCAAAGCAATATTAAAACTACAGTTCCTGCTGCACCGTAGGTAGACCCAGGATCTGCTTTTGTAAAATAATAGCCGAGCAAAGACTGACCAATGACAAATAATAATGCAGTTAAAAATCCGCCAGACCAAACACTTTTCCATGGTATTTTTGCATTTGGTAAATATTTAAACATTAAAGAAAAAAGTACAGATATTATAACTAACGACAAAATTAAATCTATACCATAAGCGGTATACAATACTATATCTGGAAATACTTGCTGTATATAATTATTTAAGATAGAAATACTAGTAGATACCATAAGACTCACTAATAATAAAAATCCAACAACAAGAATAAAAGCAAACCCTCGGGCACGACTTATTAAAATGTGTTTAACTGGAGAACCTGGAATCATTTCGATATCCCAAACATCGTTTAGTGATATTTGTAATTGATAGAATACTCCTGTGGCACCAAAAAGTAAGGTTCCAATACCTACGATTGTAGACCATAAATTTCGATCGGAATTCTGAGTTTCAACAATCATGGTTTGTATAGAACTAGCAGCATCACTCCCCAAGGCATCAGATATTTGCTGGGTTAATTCTCCTTGCACAATCTCGGTGCCCCAAATAGAACCAATTACATTTATTATAATAACCAAAAGTCCAGGAAGTGATAATATGGCATAATAGGCTATAATAGCACTTAACCTCCAAGGATCACTTTCTAACCATCTTTTAAATGCTTCATTAATTAAATAAGGGAAATCTTTAAGTTTAAATTTATTTTCAAAATCATGAGCCATATATAAATCTAATGCTTTAGTATGCTATAATAACAAATATTTCAGAAAAATGTGAACTCTAATGCATCAAAAGAAATCTGAATTAAATTTTAACAAAATTTTACGATTTGAGCACATCTAAATTGCATTTAAGTCAAAGCAATTAAATCATATCTTTTACTTTTGTTATATTAAACAATTCGCAACGGCATGGCATATATATTTTTTATTTAGTTAGCCTTGTCTGAATTACACATTAAGTTAACCTATAAATTTACAGGAAATGGAACTACAATTTGAATATGTGAACATTCCTAAAAATAATTATTTTGAATACTTAGCAGAAGAACATTTAAATCCTTTAGCTAAAAAATTCCCAATTGTTATTGAAGCCAAAGTGCTTTTTAAAGTCGAAAACACATCAGTTAATATAGACAATGTTTGTCTAATAAATTTAAAAACAAAAGAGTCGAGCATAGTTGTAGAAGCGCATGAAACATCTATAGAACAAGCTATACACAAAACCTCGAAATCTTTAGAAAACGAATTACAGAATACGTATAAAAATAATTAAGCTTATACAGTCTATACACGATTTTTTATTACATTGAAGGCTTAATAATACCTTTTTAAAGTTTAAGAAATCGCTATAAAGATTTTAAATTTCACCCCATATAGTCAGCAAGAATGAAGTATGAATACTACAGAAAATAAATTAATTACCAATTCCAATATTGCATCACATATAAATTCTAATACATTTTTTGTAGATGCTTTAGGCCCAAAAACACATTGGCCACAAAATTTAATTTTCGCGTTAAATACAATGCTTCAAAATCCGCAACCGCAATTCTTGTGCTGGGGAGAAGATTTGTTGTTTTTCTACAACCAAGCATTTTCAGACCTTTTTATACCTGAAAGTCAATCGTACAATAACTTAGGAGCTCCTTTTAAAACTATAGATACTAAAGTATTGGATACATGTATTCAACCTCTAGAAGACACTTTTAAAACGGGTGAACCAACGCGTATAGAACAGATTGAATTAAAAAAAGAAGGTCAGAACAAAACCTATTGGTCTTTTTGTATTTCAACTTTACTAGCCGACGAAAACAACACCCAAGGTGTAATAGTGTATTGTATAGATGACACCGAAAAAATTAAAGCAAATAAGAAGGTAAATAAACTGACGTCGCGCTTTACAAATATTGTTAGACAAGCACCCATTGGTGTATTAATTGTGTCTTCGAAAACCAAAACGGTCGAAACTGTTAACAGGAAATACAAACAATTATTTAGCGACAATTGTAGTGTACATCTTGGCGATAATCTAGCACAAGTATTACCAAATACAACTTTTGAGATACATTCGGAAATTTTAAAGACTATGGAAACGGGTAAAAGTTTTCAGAGAACAGAAATTCCTATTCAAATTACTAAACAAGATCAAACCAATACACATTATTACAACTTTTTAGGAGAAGCTATTCTCGACGAAAACGAAGCAATCTCTGGAGTTATATTAGCGACAACCGAGGTTACAGATTCTTTTGTGGCCAAACAGCTCCTTTTAGAAAGTGAAAATAAATTTAGAAATGTAATCGAGCAAAGTCCAATTCCGATTTCGGTATTTCACGGCCCTAAACATGTTATTAAGATTGCAAACGACACCATGTTAAATGATGTCTGGAGGAAAAGTCACGAAGATTGTTACGACAATGAATTACTAAATGTGTTCCCTGAATTAAAAAATCAGAAATTCCCTAAACTTTTAGACGGCGTATACAGCTCCGGACAATCGTATTCAGAAAAAGAAGCTTTAGCGACTATAACAGGAAGAGATGGCTCTCGCGACTTTTATTTTGATTTAGACTACTCTCCTATTTTTGAACCAGACCATTCGGTTTCAGGAATTATTGTAACTGCCGTAGATGTTACTGAAAAAGTAATGTCGAGAATGAAAATTGAAAAAACCGAAACGCGCTTAAGAATTGCAACAGAAGCTGCAGAATTAGCAACTTGGGAACTCGATATAAAAACAAAAGATTTATCGTACAGTAAACGTCTATCTCAAATTCTAGGATTTCCTGAAGACGTTATATTAAGTAAAGAATTTATAAGAAGTAGAACGTTAAAAGAAGATTTAGAAAACATTCTACTCCCTGCGTTCGATACCGCTTTAAAAACAGGAACATATTTTTATGAAGTTCGTACCCGAAGAAAGGACGAATCTATAATTTGGATTCGTACACACGGTAAAGTGTTTTTCGACGACGATGGAGTACCAGTAAAACTCTTTGGAACGCTTAGAGAAATAACTGCCGAAAAACGCTACGAACTAAAATTAAAAGATAACGAACAGAAGTTTAGACTTTTGGCCGATTCTATGCCTCAGAAAATTTGGACTGCCAACACAGAGGGTATCCTAGATTATTACAACCAAACGGTTTACGACTATACAGGACACACACCAGAAACATTAAATCCGTCTAACTGGCTAACTATAGTACACCCCGACGACAGAGATGAAAACTATTTCCTTTGGAAACGATCTATAGAAACTGGTGAAGATTTTATAATGGAACACCGCTTTATAAGACACGACGGACAATACAGATGGCAGTTAAGTCGTGCCATTCCACAACGTGACGACAAAGGTAAAATACAACGTTGGGTAGGTACAAGTACCGATATTCAAGATCAGAAAATGTTTTTACAAGAATTAGAACGTCAAGTTAAAGATCGTACAAAACTCTTGGGAGAAGCCAACGTAAAATTAGAATCATCGGTAGAAGAGTTACAACGTATGAACGAAGAGTTACAATCTTTCGCCTATATATCGAGTCACGATTTACAAGAACCGTTACGTAAAATTCAAATTTTTTCTTCTCGTATTTTAGACCTTGAAAAAGATAATTTATCAGATACCGGAACAGATTATTTTAACCGTATGCAAAATGCGGCACACAGAATGCAAGTTCTAATTAAAGACTTATTAGCATACTCTAGAACCAATACGTCTACCCGTTCATTTGAAAAAACAGATTTAAATGAGGTCTTGGCCGAGGTTAAAATTGATTTGAAGGAATTAATAAACGAACATAATGTAACGATAGAAGTAGGCGATTTATGTACGGCTTACATTATACCTTTTCAGTTTATTCAACTCATGAATAACTTAATTAATAATTCTATAAAATTTGCTCAAAAGGATATTGATCCAGTTATAAAAATTTATAGTGTTATAGACAAAGGCTCTACTTTTAAACGCGAACAATTAAATCCAGATACTGAATATTGCCATATTAAAATAAGCGATAACGGTATTGGTTTTGACCCTCAATACAGCGAGCAAATTTTCGATATTTTTGAACGTTTACATACAAGAACAACCTACGAAGGCACAGGTATAGGACTTGCAATAGTTAAGAAAATTGTAGAAAATCACGACGGCTTTATTTATGCCGATGGTGAAATAAATAAGGGCGTTACATTTAATATTTACATCCCTATTGACCTTACTGTTAAATAGGTCTTTTTTTTTAGTAATTGAATTAAAATAAGTTGTAAATTTAGTACCGTAATTTTACCCAATTTTAATTAACAAGAATTAATTTAAAGTTATTTATAACAATTGCAATATCAAGTTATTGTTATAAATACTCACTGATTGTATGAACCTACAAAAATTAAAAGTTGCATTAGTAGACGACGATGAAGATGATCGTTTTCTATTTAAAGAGGCAATGGATCAAATTCATATAAAGACTGAATTGTCCATGTTCGAAAACGGTCAGAAATTTATGGATTTCTTGCTCGGACCAAATTCTGTATTACCTCAGGTTGTTTTTTTAGATTTAAATATGCCTGTAAAAAACGGTTTAGAGTGCTTACAAGAAATACGAACTACAGAGCACCTTAAGGAATTATCTGTAGCAATTTATTCTACATCATCATCTGAAGTAGATATTGACGAAACCTTTATAAATGGGGCCAATATTTACATTAATAAACCTAACGATTTTTCCAAATTAAAATCTGTTATAGAAAAAGTACTTCAAATTAATTGGCAGTATAGTACGTCTAATCTAAATAAAGAAAATTTTATAATGCGCTTATAGTTTTAGCGTAACTTAGATTTTTAAAGCCTTAAAGAAGCTCAAAATGTTAATATGTGTTAACGTTTTGAGCTTTTTTCATTTCCTCAACCCAAACATAAGCAACTCAAAAACAAACACTTAAACTCAAAATCCCAAAATTATATAACACAATCTAAAAATTCTGTAACACGTACCCCTTTCCTTTTCCCGAATTTTGACATATCAATAACCAAAAAACTATATCTATATATGAAACCAACATCTAATCAAAATGCTCGAGTAGGAAAAATTAGAAAACCGTCTCATTCTAAATTTACAAACATTGAAAGTATGCTAAATAGAATAGATAATTCTACTCGAATTGTTGCAGCATTCAAGACACAATAAAATTGATAGTATTCAAGTAACCAGCGAAAAAAATCAATAACCAATTTAAACTCAATCTAGAATCTTATGAAAACGTTATATATAAAATCAACATCTGCCCGTAAAATGATTAATGATCTTCAAAATCACCTTGGAGGAACTATATCTGCACAAAATCATGAATATATATTAGACATAGATAATGATTTAGCTTACGGTACAATTAGTGGAATTAGTGTTAAGAAAAGCATAACTTATATTGCTTTCGACATTGAATTTAAAAAAGACCTTAAATTGGTAAATACCATATTAAAATCGTCTCCAATATATTTTACATATTGTTCTGAGGGTCATGTAGAGCACAGTTTTTCTCTTGAAGGTAAAACAAACACTCTAGAAGCTTTTCAAACAGCTATTTTAAGAAGTGCTGAATCTATTAATAATGTGTATCACTTTAAAAAAGATATGCCATTTAAGTTCTCTACAGTGGTTGTAAGTACAGATGAGGTTTCTATAAAACATAACGATTTAAATTCTAAATTAAACGAGATATTCTCTACGACTGACACCAACACTAATTTCTCATATTTTGGATCTTACAACCTTAAAATATCTGAAAAAATTAAACAATTAGAAGCAATACACCAACAAGGTGTTGTAAGACATTTATTAATTGAAAGTACAGTACAGACTATTTTGGCTCTAGAGTTACAACAACATACAGACGATTTAGAATATGCTAGCAATCAGTTTGGATCGTTAAACAAAGAAGAAATGGAAACGATTAAAGAGTTATCTCAATTCATCTCTAACTATCCTGAAAAGCAATATACGTTAAAGTATTTAAGCTCTAAATCTGGATTAACACCTTCAAAATTACAAGAAGGATTTAAATTATTTCACGACAGAACTGTAACCGATTTTATTAGAAATGTACGTGTTGAAACGGCAGAAAACCTAATAAAAACTACGGATTTAAATATCTCTGAAATTGTGTATACTGTAGGACTAACTAGTAGAAGTTATTTTTCTAAAATCTTTAAAGAAAAATATAATTGCAGTCCAAAACAATATCAGGACAACCAAAATTCGTTAGCTGCAACAGCATAACTTATATATATAAATAAATCGCCCATATAATTCTTTATATGGGCGATTTTACGTTTATAAATATCACTTATAGACAAGAAGAATTATCAAACATAAAAAAGCGGTCATCTAATTCTAGATGACCGCTTTTGTTTATATAAAACTGAGGTGTTATTTCTAACTATTCATAGAAATTAAAAACTCCTCGTTGTTTCTAGTTTGCTTAAATCTGTCGTTAATAAATTCCATAGCTTCTACGGGATTCATATCGGCTAGGTATTTACGCATAATCCACATACGTTGTATAGTCGTTTCGTCTAATAAAATATCGTCACGACGCGTACTCGATGAAATTAAATCGATAGCAGGGAAAATTCTACGGTTAGCAATACGTCTGTCTAATTGCAGTTCCATGTTACCTGTTCCTTTAAATTCTTCGAAAATAACTTCGTCCATTTTAGAACCTGTATCTGTAAGTGCTGTAGCAATAATAGATAACGACCCTCCGTTTTCAATGTTACGTGCAGCTCCAAAGAAACGTTTTGGTTTGTGTAATGCATTGGCATCTACACCACCACTTAATATTTTACCAGATGCAGGTTGCACCGTATTATAAGCACGTGCTAAACGTGTAATCGAGTCTAATAAAATCACCACATCATGACCACATTCTACCAAACGTTTTGCTTTTTCTAAAACAATGTTAGCAATCTTTACGTGTTCGTGTGCTTCTTTATCAAACGTAGATGCTACAACTTCACCACGCACGTTACGTTGCATATCTGTAACCTCTTCTGGACGCTCATCAATTAATAAAATAATTTGATAAACTTCGGGGTGATTCGCAGCAATAGCATTCGCGATGTCTTTTAATAACATAGTTTTACCTGTTTTAGGTTGCGATACAATCATACCACGTTGTCCTTTACCAATTGGGCAAAATAAATCCATGATACGTGTAGAAATTGTACTCTGCTTTTCAGCTAAAATAAATTTCTCTTGTGGAAATAATGGTGTTAAGTGTTCAAAAGATACACGGTCTCTAACTACGTTAGGGTTCTGACCGTTAATTTTACTTACTTTAATTAAAGGGAAATATTTTTCGCCTTCTTTTGGTGGTCTTACTTGCCCCAACACAGTATCTCCTGTTTTTAATCCGAATAAACGAATTTGAGATTGAGACACATAAATATCATCTGGAGATGATAAATAGTTATAATCAGACGATCTTAAAAAACCGTAACCGTCTTGCATAATATCTAAAACACCTTCACTTTCTATAATCGCATCGAACTCATATTCTGGTTCTCTATAACGGTTTCTAGTGTCTTTGTTTCCGTTGTTAGAAGGATGCTGATTTCCGTTCGACTTATTATTTTGTCTTGGGTTAGGCCCATCTTTCTTTTGATTTGGATTTTCTCTCTTTGTACGATTAGGCTGATTTTCCTTTTTAGGAGCATTAGGCGTTTTTGCACCTTTGTCGTCTTTATTTGGAGTAGCCGATTTTTCGTCTTTATCTTGAGTTGACTTTGCAGCTGCAGGCCTTGGATTAGGCTTTCGTGCTGGTTGTCTTTTTGCAGGGGCTGCTTTTGGAGCCTCTTGAACTTCTGCTTTAGGTGTTGCTTCTGGAGCACCTTCGGCAGCTGGTTCTTTATCTTTATTTGTATTGGGTTTAACTGCCTTTGCTGGAACACGTTTTTTTACACGTTCGCGTTTAGGTTTAGCATCCTCTTTTTTAGGTGCTGAAACGGTATCGGCAGTATCTTTTATATCTGTTTTTACTTCTATAACAGCTTTAGGGTTAGCTGCTTGATGATCTAATACTTGATATACTAAATCGAGTTTTTTAAGAGTACGAAACTTAGGGATATTTAATTTTTTTGCAATTTCCTGTAACTCAGGAAGCTTCATTTCTTTTAATTGAGAGATTTCAAACATTGATGGTTCAATTGAATATTTGATTAGAATTTAAATATTGAATTATTCTGAAGAAAATTTGATCTTATTCTGAAGAATTAACAATCTAAAACAAAGAGTGTTGTACATTGTTATTGCAATTATACGACTTTTATTTTAATTTTTTATACTAATATTCTCAAAGAAACTGCTATTTTTGTGGTCTAGTTTATAAAAAACGAATGATACAACGCATACAATCTATTTACTTATTGTTAGCAGCTATAGTAAGCTGTGGTCTAATATTTGTGTTTAACTTATGGACAAATAATACAGGTGAATTAATTTATGCAACAGATAATATAATTAGCTTAGCCCTGTTTTTAGGTTCTGCCTTATTATCTTTAGTATCTATATTTATGTACTCAAATAGAAAGCTCCAATTTGTATTGGGCCGTCTAAACATCATATTAAACTTTTTTTTACTAGGATTTTTCGTGTATCAGTCTCTAAATTTATCTGGAGAAACTAACGTTTCTGAGAAAGGTATTGGGATGGTTCTTCCTATAATTTCTATCGTATTATTAGTGTTAGCTAATAAAGCCATTAAAAAGGATGAGGATCTTGTAAAATCTGTAGATCGATTACGTTAAACCTATTATCTTAGTAGTATTAGTGCGTGTAAAAAACCCGAAGGTTGTGCTTCGGGTTTTTATTTTTTAAACTCTACCACTTCCAAATCTTTTATATCTGCACCAGCAATAGTAAATCGTAACATGGTTCGTACTTTATGAAATCCGTGTGTTCCTATTGCTCCTGGATTCATATGCAATAAATTCAGTTTTTTGTCGGGCATCACTTTTAAGATATGCGAATGTCCGCAGATAAAAAGCTTCGGCGGATTGGCATAAATATCGTCTTTAACTCTCACATTATAACGATTGGGATAACCACCAATATGGGTAATCCATACATCGACACCTTCGCACATAAATCTATTATTCTCTGGAAATTCTTGTCTTACTTTAGCATCATCTATATTTCCATACACAGCACGTAAAGGTTTTAATGCCGCAATAGCATCAGTTACTTTTAAATCACCAATATCACCAGCGTGCCAAACCTCATCGGCTTGTTTTACGTATCTTAAAACATCATCATCAATATAGCTGTGTGTATCGGAAAGGAGAAGGATTTTTATCATTAAGAGAATATTGTGAGTTCAAACTAGTAAAACTAATTATCTTTGTGCTTCACAAACAAAAATACAATTATTCTTGAGATATTTTTTAGAACTTTCTTATAACGGAAAAGCCTATCACGGTTGGCAAAATCAGCCCAATGCCATTTCTGTACAAGAGGTTATTGAAAAGGCATTATCTACTATTTTAAAAGAGAAAATCTCCATTATGGGAGCCGGAAGGACCGATACTGGCGTGCATGCCAAGCAAATGTATGCGCACTTCGATTTTGATGGCGATTTTAACGACCACGAATTGCTTTACAAACTAAATTCTTTTTTACCAAAAGACGTGGCATTACATCGCATTTTCCCTGTTAAAGCAGATGCTCATACGCGCTTTCATGCCGAAAGCAGAACGTACTTATATCGTATTGCACTTCAGAAAAATGTATTTAATTTTGATGAAGCTTATTGGGTTAAACCCAAACTGAATATAAAAAACATGACGGAAGCTGCCAATATTCTATTAGAGTATAAAGATTTCCAAAGTTTTTCTAAAAGTAATACCGATGTAAAAACATACAATTGTAATATAATGGCGGTACATTTAGAAACTGTAGACAACGAATTACATTTTACCATTACAGCCGACCGTTTTTTAAGAAATATGGTTAGAGCCATTGTGGGCACATTAATAAATGTAGGATTAGGAAAATTAGAAGTCACCGATATTCATCGTATTATTTCATCTAAAAACCGTAGTGAAGCAGGCTATTCTGTACCAGCTCAAGGTTTGTATTTAACCCGTATTATTTACCCAGAATCGATAGTACTATAAATGGAAAATAAAAAACCAAACACCGTCAATTTCAGTTTATTTAAACGCCTTTTAGAGTATATAAAACCCTATAATCGAGTGTTTATCGGGGTGTTTATTGCCGTGATTTTACTAGCTATTTTCGGAGCAATAAGACCGTATATTTTACAACAGGCTATAGATAATAATATTGCAACACGAACACTAGAAGGTTTCTTACCTTATATTTTAATTATGGTTGCTCTCCTCGTTTTCGAGGTTATTTCTCAGCTTGTATTTATTTATTATTCGGGTTGGCTTGGACAAAGTGTGGTAAAAGATATTCGTGTAAAATTATTTAATCATATGCTCCATTTTAAAATGAAGTATTACGATAATTCTTCTGTTGGAGTGCTTATTACACGTTCGGTTACAGACATGGAACGTATTGCCGATATTTTTGGAGAAGGTTTATTTATGATTTTTAGAGATTCTCTTACTATGGTTGTCGTAGCAGGAGTTATGGTGTTTATAAACTGGAAATTAAGTATCATCGTATTTTTAATGCTACCGCTTGTATTATATGCAACTCGTGTGTTTCAGAAGTATATGAAAAAGGCTTTTGAAGAAGTGCGTACCGAAATTTCTAACTTAAATTCTTTTGTACAAGAACGTGTAACAGGAATGAAAATTCTTCAATTATTTACACGAGAAGATACCGAATACAAACACTTTAAAGCCATAAACGAACGTCATAAAAAAGGCTGGTTAAAAACGGTGTGGTACAACTCCATCTTCTTCCCTATCGCAGAACTATCTGGTTCTATAACTATTGGATTGGTTGCTTGGTATGGCGGACTAGATGCTGTAATGCGCAACACATCATCGCTTGGAGATTTAACAGCTTTTGTTATGATGATTCCTATGTTGTTTAGACCATTAAGACAGATTGCCGATAAGTTCAACACCTTTCAAATGGGAATGGTTGCGGCTACTAGAGTTTTTAAAGTGATTGATACGCAATCGCAAATCGATAATTCTGGGACGAAAATTGCAAGTCAGTTTAATGGCGATATTTCATTTAAAAATGTGCGCTTTAGCTACATTCAAGACGAAGTGGTTTTAAAAGATATTTCTTTTGAAGTAAAAGCGGGACAAACTGTTGCTATTGTTGGTGCTACTGGAGCTGGAAAATCGACAATCATCAACTTATTAAATCGTTTTTACGAAATAGACAAAGGTGTAATTTCTGTAGATTCTACAAACATTAAAGCCTTTACATTAGCGTCTTTACGCGCTCAAATAGCTGTCGTGCTTCAAGATGTATTTTTGTTTGCCGACACTATTTTAAACAACATTACTTTAAATAATCCAGATATTACCGAGAATCAGGTTATTCAAGCTGCAAAAGATATTGGTGTTCACGATTTTATTTCGAGTTTGCCTAACGGATATCATTACAACGTAAAAGAACGCGGTGTTATGTTATCTTCGGGACAACGTCAGTTAATTTCATTTTTACGTGCGTATGTTACAAACCCAAGTATTTTAGTATTAGATGAAGCAACATCTTCTGTAGATTCTTATTCTGAACAACTCATACAAAATGCTACAGATAAAATTACAAAAGGCAGAACCTCTATAGTAATTGCACACCGTTTGGCAACTATTATTAAAGCGGATAAAATTATTGTGATGGATGCTGGAGAAATTGTAGAACTAGGTACACACGACGAGCTTCTTAAAAACGAAAATGGGTATTACAAAAACTTATACGAAGTCCAGTTTATGAAAGCACTTACGGCTTAAACTAAATCTTTTTTAATTAAAGAAGACAGTTCAGAAGTGGTTTCAAAAATAATAAACTCTCCGTTTTTAAAGTAAGAGATTTGTCCGGTTTCTTCACTAACCACAAGAGCTAAAGCATCGGTTTTCTCGCAAACACCATACGCTGCTCTGTGTCGTAACCCAAAACGTTGGGGTAAGTTTTTTTCGTTATTTACAGGTAAAATTACACGAGTTGCTTTTACAATATTATCGGCAATAATAATAGCACCATCGTGCAACGGACTATTCTTAAAGAAGATACTTTCAATAATAGGCTGCGTAACAGTAATATTCATCTCGTCTCCTGTTTGAGCTAAAAAATCAAGATTATTATTACGTTCAAAAACAATTAAAGCTCCGGTGTTGGTAGATGCCATTTTTATACATGCAGAAATTATAGCGTCCACATTTGTTCCATCGCTAGTTTCGGTTTGCAAAAATTTAAGCTGTTTAAATAGGTGTCTACTTTTACTGAAATTAGTAGATCCTATCATTAATAAAAACTTACGTAATTCTTGCTGAAACACCACAATTAAAGCAAACATACCAACGCTTATAAATCCGCCAAGAATATTACTTAGCAATTGCATGTGTAACGCTTCTGTAACTTTCCAGATAATGTAAATAATTACAATACCAATAAAAATATTAATGGCAACGGTGCCTTTTACTAATTTGTATACATAGTACAGCAATAAGGCAACTAAAAAGACATCGATAATATCGATTAATGTAAATTTTAAAAGGTCACTAAAGATTTCCAAAGGGTAGTTGTTTTGTGTAAATGTAACAATTTTAAGACTGAAATATAAATTCGTTGGTATTGATTAATACCGAACCATCTGAAATAGTTAAAAGCAAATCTTTAATATGCATATAGTCCTGAACGGTCAATTGATTATCTAAATTCAGAACAAATTTATGACGTTCGTCTGATGTAGATTTTAAATGCTTTACAAAAGCATCTATCGTGTAATTTTTACTTTTGAATTGGACTCCATTTTTATCTATATTTAATACTTCTGGCTGTTCTTCTAAATCCTTGATATAGTCTTCAGCATTAGTTTTTAAATGATAATTTACATTCGTAAACTCGATAAAACATAAACTTTTATGTTCTGGATTAAAAGCTGTAAAATAATTTTTAACTCCTTCTTTTTTATGAGATGCATCTCGCTTTTTATTTTGCAGCTCAATCAACACTGGAATGGCCTGCCTTAAAGACAAACGCTTATCTACATTTACCAACCAATTTGTTGTACTAATTAAATTTTGCTTATTTAACTCGACACTATCTTTTTCGTTAGTATTATAAAACACATAAGCTGGAGATACATCTAAAATATCCACAATTTTAGAATGCTGTATTTCTGGAAGTTTTAATTCCTTATCGAAGGAACAGGATAAACAACAAACCAATAATATTAATAAAAAAATCTGTTTCATAATTAGTGTTTTAAGGCATTTACAAGTGTAATACATTCCATAGCCTCTTTTACATCGTGTACTCTTAAAATTGAAGTGCCTTTTTGCAAACTTATGGTATTTATAACTGTAGTGCCATTTAAAGCATGTTTAGCCGATGTGTTTAACGTTTTATAAATCATAGATTTTCTAGACGCCCCAACAAGCATTGGTAAATCGGTAATCTTTAAAAGTTCGAGTGTGTTTAGCAATTCAAAATTCTGCTGAAGTGTTTTCGAAAATCCAAATCCAGGATCTACAACAATATCCATTATTCCATGTTGTCGTGCTAAAGCAATACGTTCAGAAAAATAAAAAAGCATCTCTTTTGGCAGATCATTATAATCTGTGTGTTGTTGCATGGTTTGTGGCGTGCCTCGCATATGCATCATAATGTAAGGCACCTTTAATGCGCCAACTGTTTCCAACATGTCTTCATCTAACAAACCTGCAGAAATATCGTTAATCATAGCTGCTCCAGCTTCAATACAAGCTTTAGCGATGGTGCTTCTAAAGGTATCTATAGATAAAATAAGTTCAGGAAAAGCATCTATTAATAATTCTACTACAGGTAAAATTCTAGATAGTTCTTCGGCTTCAGAAACGTGTTCGGCATCTGGTCGCGAACTATACGCACCAACATCTATAAACGTAGCACCTGCATTTAGCATGTGTTCTACCTGATTTATAATATCGGTTTCATTTTTATAGCTTCCGCCATCGTAAAAAGAATCTGGAGTAAGATTTAAAATCCCCATAACTTTGGGCGTAGAAATATCGATAAGTTGACCTTTACAGTTGATAGTTTTATTCAAAACAGATATAGAAATGCTTAAAGTTTGTTATTCCATTAAATTATGCGAAATTTACGGAAAATTCAATTCAATTTATGCAAGATACCTCAAAACAATACGACGCTGCAATAACAATATGTAGAAGTTTGTTTATCAATAAGATGAAAGATTATGGCTGCGCTTGGCGTATTTTAAGACTGCCATCATTAACCGATCAGATTTTTATAAAAGCGCAACGTATACGAGGATTACAAGAAAATGACGTTCATAAAGTTGATGAAGATGAAGTGTCTGAATTTATTGGTGTAATTAACTATTGCATTATGGCGTTAATTCAATTAGAAAAAGGTGTAGCCAATCAACCCGATTTAAGCACTATTGAAGCAACCGATTTATACGATGCAAAAATTGCACAAACCAAGCAGTTAATGTTAGATAAAAATCATGATTATGGTGAAGCTTGGCGCGATATGCGTGTAAGCTCGCTTACCGATTTAATTCTTCAGAAATTACTGCGTGTAAAACAAATTGAAGATAATAAAGGAAAAACCTTAGTGAGCGAAGGTATTGATGCCAACTACCAAGACATGATAAACTATTCGGTATTTGCTTTAATTCATTTAGACGCTAAATAACTAAATTTAATAAGTAGACCGTAAAGAATCTCCCCAAAATATATGAAAGCATTAGTAAGTTTTAGTCGCATTTTCGTTGGTGTATTATTCATCATTTCAGGATTAATTAAACTGAATGACCCAATTGGTTTTTCTTTTAAATTAGAAGAATACTTTAGCGCCGCTGTCCTTAACTTAACATTTTTAGAGCCTTATGCTTTAATTATTTCAATTTTAGTTGTGGTTTTCGAAGTATTACTAGGAATCTTTCTACTTATAGGCTACAAACCCAAATTTACGGTATGGAGTTTATTGCTCATGATTATCTTTTTCACGTTCCTTACCTTCTACTCTGCTTATTTTAATAAAGTTACCGACTGTGGTTGTTTTGGAGACGCCATTAAATTAACGCCGTGGGAATCTTTTTCTAAGGATATTGTCCTCTTGTTTTTCATCTTAATTTTATTTGCTGGAGTTCGTTATATAAAACCTGTGTTTAGCACATTTCAGACCACCGTATTAGCATTACTAGGTTTTATTGGTTGTCTAGGTTTTGGGTATCATGTATTAATGCACTTACCTACTGTAGATTTTAGACCTTATAAAGTGGGAGCAAATTTATGGGAGAACATGATTGTTCCCGACGACGCACCAAAAGCCGATATTGATTACATGTGGAAATTTAACGTAAACGGTAAAGAAGAGGTTATTACCACTAAAGGTTCCTATCCTACTGTAGAAGGCGACTTTATAAGTGTAGATACCGAAGTTATCGACCCTGGTTACGAAGCGCCAATTCACGATTTCTCGATAGAGCGTGATGGACAAGATTATACAGAAGATATTTTACACGACGACCATGTAGTGTTATTAATAGCATATAATTTAGAGAAATCTGAAAAATTAGGCTTACAAGCTATTAAAAATGTAGCCGATAAAGCAACCGAAAACGGTTATAGAGTTATTGGATTAACAGCTTCTGGTGAAGATATTCAAAATATATTAAAAGAAGAATACCATTTTAAATTCGACTTTTACTTCTCAGACGAAACAGCTTTAAAAACCATAGTTCGTTCTAATCCTGGTGTTTTAATTTTAAATCAGGGTACAGTAACACAAAAAGTACATTGGAACGATGTAGACGATTTAAATCTTATTAAAGTGAATTAAAAGATAGCTTGTGTTATACTATATCCTAAATAAATTATTTTACGCATTACTAACATTGTTTGGTGTAGTTACAGTTATCTTCTTTTTATTTAATGTATTACCTGGAGACCCAGCACAAATGATGCTTGGGCAAAATGAAGACAGTGAACAATTAGCAATAATTAAGCACAAATACGGTTTCGATAAACCTTTAAATGTACAGTTTGGTTACTATTTAAATGATTTATCGCCAATATCTTTTCATTCGTCTAGCCCAGAAGATTACACCTTTTTACGCGACGGAAAATATAATGCCCTTCCTCTATTCCAATTAGGACATACCCGCGTAGTTCTTAAAACACCATATTTACGAGAATCTTTTACTAAACAAGGTAAAAAGGTAAGTAGTGTTTTAGCAGAAACCTTACCAAACACCTTTATATTAGCTGTAACAGCTATAATAATTGCTATACTAATTGGAGTTATATTAGGGATTGTCTCGGCATTATACAAAGACACTTTTATCGACAAAAGCATTCAGTTTTTAAGCACAATAGGTATGAGCGTCCCTTCTTTTTTTAGCGCTATTTTATTTGCTTGGTTTTTTGGATATCTGTTGCACAACTATACCCATTTAGAAATGACGGGAAGCCTATACGAATTAGACGATTTTGGTGAAGCCATGCATATTAAATGGAAAAATTTAATCTTGCCTGCTATTGTTTTAGGAATTCGTCCACTCGCTGTAGTTATACAACTGATGAGAAACTCGTTATTAGAAGTATTCAATCAAGATTATATTAGAACAGCAAGAGCCAAAGGCTTAACCGAATTTCAAATCATAAAAAAACATGCTATTAAGAATGCCTTAAACCCTGTTGTAACAGCAATTTCGGGTTGGTTTGCATCTATGCTAGCAGGAGCTGTGTTTGTAGAATACGTTTTTGGTTGGAATGGCTTAGGAAAAGAAATAGTAAACGCTTTAAACACTTTAGATTTACCTGTTATTATGGGATCTGTGCTCGTAATTGCACTTTTATTCATAATAATCAATATTTTTGTAGATATAGTATATGCTTGGTTAGATCCAAAAGTAAAACTTCAATAAATTTTAAGACTAAAATAATTATGAGAAAGAACATCGTTGCAGGAAATTGGAAAATGAACAATGATTTAGCACAAACAGAAACGTTGCTAACAGCATTAAAAAACAAAACAATAACATCTGATGCAGAAGTTATGATAGCACCAACGTTTACGAACCTTTGGTCTGCTTATAATACATTAAAAGATAACGCTATTGAAGTGATTGCACAAAACATGCACTTTGCAGAAAATGGAGCATATACTGGTGAAGTTAGCGCGAGCATGTTAAAAAGTGTTGGTGTTAAAACAGTAATTCTGGGTCATAGCGAGCGTCGTGCTTATTTTAATGAGACTGACGAATTATTAGCTAAAAAAGTAGATGCTGCATTAGCTAGCGACATGCGTGTAATTTTTTGTTTTGGGGAAGAACTAGCCGATAGAAAATCTGAAAACCATGAAGCGGTTGTGGGTAGCCAAATTAAGAATGCATTGTTTCATTTAGAAGCAGATGCTTTTAAAAATATTGTTTTGGCTTACGAACCTGTTTGGGCTATTGGAACTGGAGAAACAGCTAGTCCTGAGCAAGCACAAGACATGCACGCTTTTATTAGAAAAACTCTAGCAGACACTTACGGTGCAGACGTTGCCGACAGTGTTTCTATTTTATACGGAGGAAGTGTAAAGCCAGGAAATGCACAAGAAATTTTCTCTAAGCCTGATGTAGATGGAGGGTTAATTGGTGGAGCTGCATTAAACGCAGACGATTTCTTTGCCATTGTAAATGCTTTTTAAATTTACAACAACATATATACAAAAAAGAGGCTGTCTTAAATTAAGACAGCCTCTTTTAATAGATAATAAAAAATGTTTTAAATACCTATTTCGACTTGAAAACGTAAATACCAACTATCGGTATCAATAGTATTATTCAAAGTAAAATCTGTTTTAGTTAATTCTGCTTGAAGTTTTAAACTGTGCTCCCAAATGTATTTGGTAATTCCTAAACTGTATTGATTTGTTTCTGGCATCACTAAAGCCACATCATTATTCGGTTTTTGGTTAGAGTAGCGCCCTATAATTTCATAATTATTTGGAAAAATATAACTGGCTTGCGCATCGAATCCTTCTCCTGCAACTACATAACGAAACTCACTACTATCTTCTGGGTTATAAGTAATAGGGTTATCTGCCATTCGTTTCATATAAGCAGTTTGGAACGCCCAACCATTATACTTTACAATGGCGTCAAACAACAGAGAAGTTAAATCGCGTTGTTCGAACAAATCTAAACCTAAAGTACCTCGTGTTCTACGCGCACCTTCATTATAATGATAGACTCCAGAAAGCATTAGTTTTGGAGTTGGTTCGCGAGCTATATCACCTTCAAAAAAAGTTCCATTATCAGTAAATGCTCCAAACGGATACAATTCTAAACGTGCTGTGTATGCCAATCCTGTTTCTGGTAATTTAGTCCAATTTCGACCTTCTCCAGTAGAAATCGCTGTTTTTATATTGTATGAGAAATTGTCTGGTCTTTCATTTAAATAATACACTTGCAAACCAAAATCACGATCAATATTAAAACTCGCATTATTAATAGTACGGTCTGTTAATTGTAACGCTCCAGACGAGTTTATACGCTGTCTGTTACCCGGTAATTTTGTTTGTCCGAATCCAATATTCCAATGTTCGTTCGGGCGGTAAAACACAACCGCATCTCTAATAATATTAATATTATCGCCATCTTCAATCACACCCACATCTCCGGGAGCAAAAGACAACTGCACAACATATACAAATTTAGGATCTCCTACATAGCCATCAAATTTTAAACGCATACGTCTAACCATGGCTTCTACACCGTTTTTATCGGTTTCAGACTCGAGGTACGTCGCACGATTTTGCATTCTAAAGCGAATATTTAACTTAAAAATACTGTCTGGCGAGGTTAAACCTACCCCTTTCCCGAAGGTATAATAAGGCAAGGCGGCCAGTTTAATATCATTGTCATTTTGTGCTTTAGCAGTAAAACCTATAGCAAGCAATACAAGGGCAACAATAATTTTGTTCATGACTGTTTAGTTTTAGGACAAATTTAACAGTATCTGTTTAATACTTAGTAAATTTGTAAAAAAAAATTACATGTCAGAAATATATATCGGTTACGACTTTAAAGTAGCACCATTACAACCAGGTGTAGAAATACTAATTGCAGAATTAGGTTATGCCGGATTTGAAAGTTTTGTTGAAACAGAAACTGGTGTTACGGCCTATATTCAGAAGGAAGAATGGAATGAAAACATTCTTGAAGATATACAAATTTTGGGTTCAGATGAGTTTGAAATTACCTATACGTATGAAGATATTGAACAAACCAATTGGAACGAAGAATGGGAAAAGAACTTTAATCCGATAGTTGTAGATGATGTGTGTGCCGTACGTGCTCCTTTTCATGACAAATTCGACACCAAATACGATATTATAATTGAACCAAAAATGAGTTTTGGAACTGGACATCATGAAACAACCCACATGATGATTCAGCATATCTTAAAAACAGATTTCGAAGGCAAATCGGTATTAGACATGGGATGCGGAACTGGAGTTTTAGCAATTCTTGCCGAGATGAGAGGTGCAACAACTTTAGATGCTATAGATATTGATAACTGGTGCTATTTAAATAGTATAGAAAATGTTGAACGTAACGCTTGTAAAAACATTACAGTTTACGAGGGTGACGCTAGCTTATTAGAAGGCAAAAGCTACGATATTATAATCGCTAATATTAATAGAAACATTTTATTAAATGATATTAAAACATATGCATCTTGTTTAAATAAAAACGGAGCTTTGTTTTTAAGTGGCTTTTATAACGACGACATCCCAACTATTGAAGCGGAATGCCATAAAAATATGTTAAAACTTAGCGAAAAAATAGAACGAAATAATTGGGTAGCTTTAAAATTTTTAAATTAGCAAAAAAGATTTAAAATGAGCACTAAGGAAGAGGTATTAGAAGAGGTTCTCGTTGAAACCAAAGAGAAGAAAGAAAATGAGATTGTGTTATACAATGATGAAGTAAACACCTTCGACCATGTTATAAACACACTTGTTTACGTATGCGAACATACTCCAGAACAAGCCGAGCAATGTTCAATAATTGTGCATTATAAAGGAAAATGTACTGTTAAAACTGGTCCGTATAAAGAATTAGAACCACGTTGTTCTAAATTATTAGAAGCTGGGTTAAGCGCAGAAATTGTTTAAAACCTACTGAATCACAAAACATTACACTGCGATTCGTTTTTAGACAAAAAATTGTATTCATTTTTATTAAAAATTAAACGCAAATAATTTGGTAGAATTCAATAAAGCTCATATATTTGCACCCACAAAAACGGCCTCGTGGCGCAACTGAATAGCGCACTTGATTACGGCTCAAGAGGTTACTGGTTTGAATCCAGTCGAGGTCACTACTGTTTATAAGGGTTTCAAGAAATTGAAGCCCTTTTTTTATTTCCATTTGCAGAAAATTTGCAGAAAAATCAATATTTAGCACTTAATTACCTTACTATTTCTTAGTTAATCAAAAAGAATCATTAATGAATTGTTTCTCTTTATTTAAAATAGTAGTATCAATTCTAATACAACCTATTAACTCTTTTAAATAAAATTACCTCACTGCGATACACCAACTTTTTCAAAATCTCAAAAAATTAGTGTGTACAGGGGTATAATAGGTAACAAAAGTTAACTTTAGGGGGGTATGGGGCTTTACTTTTTTATTTTCAAACAGAAGCCTTAACACTATTGACTAACAGTGTTTTAATAATGTTTTGACTAAAGCCATACGTTATTAATTATTATAAAAAAGAATACTATACTTCAAAAGTACTCTTACCCTAAAATCATTAATTTTTCAATATCATTGGGAGTTATCTTTTCAGCCTGTTTAATCTTTTTTAATAATTTAAAATACCGTTTAGTTGGCTTGCCTTTGTAGAATCTTTTAAAGTGCTTACTATAAAGCTCATCATAAATATCATCTCTATCGAAATAAGTTCCAAAAACAGCTTCCATTTGACGCCATTTCTTGCTATGAGTTTGTTTTGAATACATACCACTTGGCAAGGCTGAACGGTGCATAAACCTTTCATCTATTAAATGAAGTTTACGGCAACGCTTAGCAGTAAAAGGACAAAGAAAATACCATACTTTACCCTTACCTAAATTTGACGGTATGGCTATAAGCTGAACTTCATATTTATATTCGTTATTATTACATTTATAATCAAAACTTACTACGTTTGTTTTATTAGTCATTAATACAGATATTCCAATACTACCAGTTTTAACACCTCTATTAGTCCAGTTTATTGTACCACTTACAAGGTTATTTTTATTAAAGTATTTCAACTTCTTTAAATCTGAAATTGAAATACATTTTTCTTCGTCAAATATGTATGGAAATGTCGATAATTTTGGCATCGTGTAAATTTTTTAACCTAAATCCTTAGGGAATATTAAATTGATTAATCAAGTTTTACGGTTTTATTTTAATTAAATAATCTGCAAGGTCTAAACCTTGCTCTTTTTCTGTTTCGGTTGCTTTATCTCTTAAAAGGGTTGAGGTTCTAAAAGTAGCTAGACTGGTAAGTAGTGGTATTTTGTCATTCCATAGATTATAACACTTAAGATCGGGAAATAACACTACGTTACGCCCTTTTAAAACTTTGGTTTTTGCTTCATTGAGGTTGTTAGCACTTCCACACGCTAACCAAATAAATTCGGGCAAATAGACACTTGAAATAATTGCTGTTTTTTCACTTTCAACTATAGCTATTGGTTTTGATTTATCTTGATTAATCAAGTGTTCTCCGAAATAACATTGTTCTAAATTGAAATTCTCTAATTTTAAAGCCTTATGCGCCCAATTAATGTGGTTATAAGGCTCTTTTATTCTTTTACCGTTAGAAGCGTTGTATAACATTATTTTACCGCTTCTAACGTTGTTGTTTTTATCTACTTGCCAAAATACAGTTGAGCCTTTCCAAAGTTTAGAAGTTCCAATATTATATTTGTCTGTTAAATAATAAGCTGTGTCGTAATCCCAAAGGCTAGCTAAATAATCAATAAAATAATTAGTATTTGTACTTGTTTTACTTTTACGCATTACCTCAACATTAATACAACTCATTTTTGGTTTTGGCTCGGACTGTGGTTTTATGTAATTACTTGCTATTGTTTTATCAAATGAAATATTATTGTCTTGAAAATATTGCTTTGGTTTATAATGATAACCGCACTTAATTATACGACTACAACAACCAACGGCATCATTTAAATGCTCGTTGGTATTTAAATCTATGTATCTAGTGAAGACTCCTTTTTTATTGCAGTTAGGACAACGATAACGTGTTTTCATACCGCTGTAAGGCTCTAATATGTATCTATATTCATTCATACTGCTAAATTTTATTTTTTTTAGAGGTACATTTGATACACTATCTACATTAATTGTTTTTCAATATAAACGGCATTACCATAAGATTTGCGTTCAACCCTAAAACCATTTTTTCTTAATCGACTTGAAAAGGTACGGTTTGAACATAAACGATAACCGCTATCTAAACAGTAGGTTTTATATTCTGAATAAACATCTTTTAATGATCTATCATAGTCAACTGAACTTTGGTAGTTTTCATCTTCTAAAAACATCATTACACTATCGCTTTCTTTTTGATACTGTAATACTTCATTTTGAACAATATTACTTTGCGAAAAGTCTTTGTTTTGAAGTAGTCGAGTTAAGCCATTTAAAACCCAGTTAAACACGCCCGATAATTCCGTTTCAATTATACGGCTTGAAAGTTCTTTATCTTGTTTGTTTGGTGGTATGGTAACTCTAAAAGGTAGAATTATAAACCTACGAAAAAAGGCGTTTGTGTTTTCAACCTCTTTAGGCAACTCATTACAATTAAACATAAATCTTGCATAGTCTGAAATGGTTTGCGTGTTCTTATACAATAATCTTGCTTCTACTGGTTCGCCTGAAATAAGAAGTTTAAAAATATTGCTTTCCAATTTGCCGTTTATCTCACTTGCGTAGTTGAGCAACTTATTTACTAACATAGCTCTTGAATTTCCATTTTCAGCCGTTAAGGACTGTAAAGAATAGTTTGCAACATTTTGAGTGCCTAATAAAGCCATAAGCACCTCAAACAAAACACTCTTACCATTTGCACCAGTACCAAATAACAATAAAACCTTTTCGAGCTTTAATACGCTGTTCTTTACAAAAATATAGCCTAAATATTCCGCAAGTATGTTTTGTAGTTCGGGTTCGGGTAAAACCTCATCTAAAAACCTTTTAAACTGTGGTGCTGTTGCTTCTTTGTCATAGGAAAAAGGTAATTGATAAGTTAAAAAATCGGACTTCTTAAATGGTCTTAAAAACTGCTTCTTTGGTGTTATTTCAAAAGTGCCATTGTCGAGGTTTATTAAAGTAGTTCCGCTTGTTGGCTTAATCTCTTTAAGTCCTGCATCTGCAATAAACTGTTTATACAACTCATCTTTAAAAAGATGGTGTTTAGCATCAAATTTATCTACTCCCATTTCAAGAGCAACATCGCCTAAAAAATCCTTAAAAACTTCATCGCTTACATTTTCCCAGTATTCGGAATTATACAAATAGATAAATTCACTTTTACGGCAAAGACTAAACCCGTTATCGTTTACGGTCTTTAGAAGCAACTCAATACAAGCAACTAAAAAATGTTTCTTTTGTAGCTTGTCTTTTTCGTTATCCATTTTACAGTATTTCCTAAAATTAACTGGTTCAATGTATTTGAGCATTTCGTTTAAAATATTTAGTACTTGATTCTGCTTAAGATACTCTTTGTCAACTTTAACGGCTTCTAAAATGCTTTCTGTTTCGTTTAGTATGTCATCAATACCAATATTTGATTTTCTTGTTTCCATAGTTTAAAACAGACTTAATTGATTATTGTTATCCACAATAAAGTAATCAGGATTAGTTGTAATCGCTTCAACAAAACGGTTTGACCTTTTGCATTTGATTTGTCCAACCACTTGAGCGTGTCCATTTTGAATCCAATCAAAAATGATTTGCGTAACCATATAAGTTTGATCAGTATAACCTAATAAAGTCGCACTCATTCTTCTGCTTATAGGTTTCTTGTACAGTATGTTGAATAGTTGTATAGCATCAACATTTTTAGTATCTTGCCCTTGTCTTTTATTCGGGTTGTTGTGGTGATTTTTCATTATTTCAACCCTTTATTTTTGTTAGACAAATACAGATCTGTTTCAGCTTCCAACTCTTTTAAAGTCTTTTGCTTTCCTGTTTTAATCCAGTCTACAATTTCGGTCTTGAAAAAATATAAACGGTTTCCCTTTTTATGATAAGGTATTTCGTTACGTTGAACATAACCATAAAGAGTTGGCTTAGTTAATCCCGTAATTGGTACAACATCCTCGAGTTGTATAGGTGTTTCGATTTCGGGTTGTTGCTGTTCAGCCTTATTAAGTAGTAAGGCTAAAATTTCGCTTTGTACTTTTTGAAGTTCAGCGACTGCATTCGGTAGATTTTCAAACTTTAATGTTTCCATTTTACACTTATTTTATAATTATAAGTGCATAGTTATCTGTTTGTTACAGATCTAAAAACAGTTAAAGGTCATTAGGGTTAACTTTAGGTCTGTTAGGTGCGTTTTAAGGTTTTTACTTAGCGAAATCTGTATAATCATTTTCATTAAATCCATTAAAAGCGTTATTCATTATATTAAAATATTTTCGCTTAATATTAGTCAAATTTGTTTCTCTATTCTTATTGTTAACATAGAAGTTAAAAAAGACCTTTCTAATATTTTTCTTTATAAAATATTTACAATTGAAATCTTGCTTATGAGGTTCCAAATCGACAAAAGTTGATTTTATAAAAATTAATAATTGTTCATTGGTCAAATAGAATTCATTATTTTTATTAGTGGTTTTTGTTAAAATATCGAAATGATTAAATACTTCTGAAATTAATATCTTAGTAGTTAGTTTATTTTGCATTTCAAAAAGAGCTTCTTTAGTGAGTTCATTTTTTGAGGTCATTTCAGTTCGTGGCAATTTTTGAACAAAAGGAGTAATTTCTTTTATAAATTTCTTTTCCTGTTTAAACCATTTTTTTAATGCCTTAACATAATCCGCTTTTTGCTTATTAGGTAAAGAACTAAATTCTAATAATTCTAACTTTCTATTTTCAACTATTAAATCAACTGCTATTTTTTCGGTATTATTAAGCAATCCCTTATCGTATAATGTCGCACCGTTTACACTCTTTAATATATTATGTGTAGTTTGAAGTAAAGTAACACTTAAACTTTCTTTAGTATGTGGCTCTAATTGAGTTTTTTTCAAGTATTTATTGAACCTTTTTTTACCTGTAAATATTGGAATTACACGTTTAAACTTAATTTCTAAATGTTTAAAGTAAGGCAAATCAAAAGGGAAAGATTTAAACCAATTATCATAGGTCGACAGTAAAAGATTTAAATCTGTTTTATTGCTTTCTTCCAAAGGTTCATTTTCAATATCAATCAACCCTCTTACTTTGTTTATACGGGTTCTAACCTCAACAGGTGAAATCTTATCCGATTTTATTTCATTTTCTATATTCTTTAATAAGTTTAATAAATAGTAGTGATAATTACCCAGTTGGAATGGTTCTCCGCAATCAATTGGTAGTTTCCCAAAACTATCTATATTATAATTGAAATAAGATATTATTTCATCATACCAATCATCGTTATCAATATTATTAATAATATGCTGGTAAGTAAACAATACTTTATCTGCTATCATTTCAGCTATTCCAACATAATCGTTTTTATTAAAGAAATTTTTGTCATTCAAATTTTTATGAAGCTCACAACAATTAGGGAAGTCTTTAAATTTAGAGTTAATTTCATCTATTAAAATCAATCTATTATTTCTGCAATCATTACAGTTTTCTAAAATATGTTTACCTTTTGTTGGTTCAACTGGATAGGGTAATGAGTAACTATCAACTTCAGCTGTGAATATTGGTTTATCTAAAAAAGAATAATTAACTGCTTTTATTTTTCCTCCGATAATCAGTTGAGTTGGTTTCATTTGTCTTTTATTTAAAATAATGTAGGTAATGTACTAAATGTAGGTCGATACAAATAAAATAATTATGAATAGTTACTGACATTTACAAGTTTAAAAGTCTAGTAATGAATTTGCGAAGTCTTTTTTTGCATCATCTTCAAAACCTGCAAAATAGTTTTTTGTAACGTTCAGGTCACTATGGTTTAATGCTTCACTTATAAACTCCATACTTGCACCTTTACGGAGTGAGTTGGTTGCAAAAGAATGTCTTGCCCAGTACGTTGAAATATCATTTGGTAGATCATTATTTTTGGCTATTCTTTTAATGTGGTCGTTAATTAATCGAGTGAAGTTTTTAATTTTTTTGTATTGGGTTTCGCTTGAATCTTGAATTTCTAAAATATTAAAGACAAAACCACTTTTTGACTTATTACCGTATTTAGAAATAATATCTTTTGTAAAATCGGTTAAATGAATTGTAATTACAGTTTTCTCAGCTGTTTTATCAAATGTTTTAGCCCTGTAATATGAAAACCTATCATTTTGAATGTCTGAATATTTTAATAAAGCAATATCTTTAAAATTCATTCCATTGCAAGCATAACTAAAAAACCAAAAATCTTTAGCTAGTTGTTCATTGTCATTTGTAGCATCAGCATCAAATAAGGTTTTTAATTGTTTTGAGTTTAATGCCTTTTTTACTTTTTTGGTTCTTGGAATTTTGTATTTGTTTTTTCCAAACGGATAAATATCGTTACTTATGTCATTTTCTTCAATAGCAACATTAAAAACAACTCTTAACGTTCTTGTATAAATAGCAATAGTAGTATAACTCTTACCCTTGGCTAACATAAAATTTTGATATTCATTAAGCCAATCAGCTGTAATAGTATCAAATGTCAACTTTTCAATTTTACATTTCTTTTGAGTTTCGCTAAAATTAGCTAAAGAGTTTAAAGTGTATTTATAACTTTCAGATGTTCCTATTTTATTGTTTTTAATGTTTTTTTGGATGATTGTATCAAAATGATACTTAACATTATTTTTATCTGAAGATCTACGAAATAGTTTGGTTTCAAATTTTCCAAAGTCAAAAACAGTCATCTGTTTAGCTTCATCGTTAGCCCTTGTTTCTATGGCTTGAAGTTTTAAACGGGCTTCTTTATTTGTACCTCGTAATTTTGTATCATTAGTATTTGTCCAAATTGTATCAAATTCCTTTTCGGTCATGTCAATATCTAAAGAGTACCACTTTTCCTTTTGAGTAGCTTTACCATAAACTCTTAATTTAACAGGATATTTACCACTATCCTTTTTACGTCTGTTATCTAACCGAATTGAAATATTGTAACTCATTGTCTTTTATTTCTGCAAATATAATCATTTGCAGAATATTTGCAGAAAAATATCAATAATAAACAAATAACGGATATTAAATAAATATTGTATATTAGCCTTAAACATTAGGTTTTAATAGTATTCAATGAACAATTAAGTAACAAACGAATAAGCTTATTCTTGATTACGGCTCAAGAGGTTACTGGTTTGAATCCAGTCGAGGTCACTAGTGTTTAAAAGGGTTTCAAGAAATTGAAGCCCTTTTTTTATTTCCATATTCACACTATTTTCACACTTTTCAGACAATTAAATCTCTTCTCCAGTCATATTCTACTGAATAGATCTATTCAAATTAAAGTCCCATAATCTCAACAGAATCAAAAATACAGTTTCTATTTCTAGCTACATTTGCTACACTTACTACATTATTTAAAATAATAGGGCACTAATATTTATTCTCTTTTGATATAACAAGAATTGTTGAAGACAACAACAAAATGTAGGGCTCATTGTTTGGCGCTATCTGTTTTAAACATTTAGAAAGATAAAACTTCAGTTTAAGAAATTGGAAGTACATTAATAATTTTTTAAAGTAATTTCATTAATACGAAATAGAACATCCTTTACATATGTGTTATATTTGAGGTATATAACACTTATATACTATATACAAACGTTGCCATTCATTGCGGAACGCACTCAAAATCGAAAAAACATGAATAAAATAAGAATTATTGGATTAGTAATATTAGTTGTCGGAATTATAATTCAATTCGCTTTAGAAAATGATGCGACCGATTTTATTTCTGGGATTTTAATTGGTGGTGGAATTGGATTACTTATTACTGGCAAAGTAGGTAAATCACCAAAATAATTGAATTTCGGAATTAGAGCAAGTTTGCGAAATTGAAATCTGAATTGAAAACTAAAAACCGAATTGTGTGCGGAATTTAGCAAGTTGCGGAATTGCTTACTCAAAACGAATTGAAAAATATTCCGGAATAAAACGCTGACTGAATTTACTCAAACGTTGAAAATCGGAATTTAGAGAAATAATTTGAAGTGAAAAAACAACGAAATGGCAACAACGTATAAAAATAATTGCTGTTTTGTGCTTAAAAAAAGGTAGTTGCGTATTTGCTACATCTGAATTTCCTTCGGAAATTCCTCGCGCGCAAACACGCAACTATTCTTATACCAAACCGTTGGCAAACAGTTGAGGAAACGCAACCAGAATGAGAAAATGGGAATTAAAGAATATTTAGATAATAATTTGAACAAATATTATATCGGAATTCTGAATAAGAACGGATTTGAATTGACTGAATCTGATATTAGCGGAATGGGTGGAATTTATCGCTTTAAAAATAGTTGGCTGAATTTTGACATTGTAAATGACAGAGGAATAATCGAAACTCGGATTTCCTCTCTCTTCTCTGAAAATTTTTATGACTTGGACTTGATAAATGCATTTTTAAGTAGGAGAAATAAAACAGAATTGGAAAAACCAAAGTTTGGAAAATCTGACTTATCAAAACGACTGAATTTAAAGCAAGAAAGTGAATTGTTTGAAAATAATCTGACTGAATTAAAAACGATGTTTAACGAATTGAATTATAAACAAACTGAATCTGAATTAAATAAAATTGGTAATGAACGAGCGAAATTATTGTTCGGATAAAAAAACCGATTTGCTAACAAAGTACTGTGGTAAAAAACAAATAAATCCAAATACAGCAATTTAAAAAGCGGTACCTAAAATTAGCAGTAATAAATAAAAATGTTTCTTCTGCATACTTAATAAATTAAAGAATTAGACATTAAAATTATTAGAGTACACGATTACGTAAAAGAAAAAACAACCTTCCCTAACTTCTTCTCTAATGTTGAAAAACCAGCTTATTAGTTCTTATCTACACCAAACATAATCAGTTTTTTACATCCAAAAAACCTTGAAATACCACGGATATAACTAAGTATTACCCCTTTTCAATTTACCAATATAAGTGCTAAACACTAAAGTTGAACAAATAAAATTAGAACTAGAAACTGAATTATAGCAAATAAGAAATTAACGATTACCAATACTACAAATAACATATTCTTGATTCATACGTATTTGGATAAATTAAGTATTACCCCTTTAAATTACTCCCACACAAAAGAAACACACCGTTTATAATTTATTAGTTTGAGTTGTATTTATTAATAAACTCCTCACTATAAGCGTCTCAAAGTATAATCGAAATTATCTTCACCTAAAAAATAAATGCCATTGTTGTAATTTTTTATAGTTGATTGGACACTAATGTAATGTAACGAATATCTAAAAAAGTATGTGTAAAGACTTAAAAGATAAATATGTGGAATTGATCCAGCAGAATGAGGGCATCATTTATAAGGTAATCAATTTGCATATTGACAATACAGAGGATAAAAAAGATTTATTTCAGGAGATTCTCTTACAAGCATGGAAGAGCTTTCCAAAATTTGAGGAACGCTCAAGCTTTACCACTTGGCTCTATCGCGTGTCATTAAATACTGTTTTCACATTCAGAAAGACAACAAACAAGAAGGTTGAGACCAGTGTAGAATCATTACCAGATATAAAATCTATCGAATTAAATGAAAAACCTCATGAACTTTTGTACCTCCTAATTAAACAATTAGATAAAGTAGATCGGACCATTATGACGCTGCATTTAGATAGTTATAAAAATAAAGAAATCGCTGAAATTTTAGGAATAAATGTAAACCATATCAATGTGAAAATTCATCGATTGAAAAACCAAATTATTGAATCTTATAAAAAATCGACTCATGGATAATTTAGACTTTAATCAAGCTTGGAAAAAAATAAACGAAGAAAAATTCTCTACATCAACACTTAAAAAAGAAGACATTATGGAGGCAATCTTAAAAGAATCATCATCGACCATCTCAGAATTAAAAAAGAGATTAAAATATAAATTGTATTGGCTTATATTTTTTATTGCAGTTTTCACGGCAATAATGCTATGGAATTGGGATAAGCCTGTTGTTCTTGCCTTTCTAGGCGTATTCTCTCTATTATATTGTATTGGAGGTTATAGTTTATTTAGAGAAGTAAATAAAATGGATGATTATATAGATGCCTCTAAAGACACTTTAACAGAAATGAAAAAGCATCGCGATATAATGAATAGCGCATTAAGAAATGAAAGAAAATGGGGAATGGTTGCTTTTCCAGTCATGTTTGTATCTGCTCTAATTCTGCCAAGAATGTTGAAAGGAACTCCGTTTAAAGAATTGATAACAGACCCTGTTTTTTTAATTACCGTAATAGTTCTAACTACTTTAGTAACCTTTTTGGGACAATGGGCTGCTAAAAAAATGAACACTAAAGGTTATGGAAGTTATATGGACGATTTGGGGATGAATATTAAGAAAATGGAAGAACTGTAGTCCGGATTCACCAAACCATACAAACCCTATTTTAAAGTGTTATATTATAATGATTTACTAAGACAATAAACCTTGATACTTGCGGTATTAAGGTTCTATTGTTCTAAATGTTAAATTTATTCTGGGTCTATTTACTTTTTTGGTTGGCGGCAAACGATGTAACCAATGTGTTTGAGTGGTGCCTTTCATGACCAACAAACTGCCTTTTTCTAACAGCACGGAAACGGTTTGTTTTGTTGCTTTATGCTTAAAGGAAAATTTACGTTCTGCCCCAAAACTTAAAGAACCAATTGCTCCGTTCGTTTTTAAATCCTTTTCACTATCACTGTGCCAAGCCATACCTTCATTTCCGCTATGGTACAGATTGAGCAAACAAGAGTTAAACGTTTCTCCTGTCTTTTTTTCAATTACGTCTTTCAGTTCTAAAAGCTCTTTAGTCCAAGGTAATGCAGACTTGGTAGTTTTCGAATAAGTATAATTGAATGGCTGATTCCCATACCAAGCTACTTTTCGTTTTGTGATTATAAGTTTACCAAAAATAATAGCTTTATCATTTTCCCATTGAATATTCTGTAGTAATTGGTCGAAGTAATATTGAGCCTTATCAATAGTAATGACTGGACCATAATAATTCACTTCTCCATCAAAAGGTAAGATGTTCGATTCTGGGTCTGTATTAAATAAATCCATTTTTTTTAAATTTTATAATCTACTAACAAACAATCCATAAGTCGATTGTAACTTATTTCTATATTAAACGTTCTGAAAATATAAATCATCATCGCTATTAGACATCATATTCATATAATCTTCATCAACAGGAAATGAATTAATACCAATTTCAAGATTTTTTAAAGTCAAGAGTTGAGTCTATTAATACAGTAATATGAATAAAAATCTAGATTTTATATGACAAAAAATAACGGCTAACAAAAATTTGTTAGCCGCTGTATTAAAATGCTATAAGTATTTTCTACAGAATCTAAATTCATTAGTAAAACACTATTTCAGGCTTCGTAGAGACGTAGCACATATTTTTATTAGTCTTTATCTGCAAAGTAAGATGGACCTTCACCTGTTAAGAAATCTTCTCTTACTGGGCTAAATGTATCAATTAATTGTCCTTCTTCTAAACACACTGCACTATGCAATAAATTAGGCTCTATATAAACGCCATCTCCAGCTTCTACAATTTGCTTAACTCCATCAATTTCAAATTCAAATTTACCTGAAACAACATAGGTAGCTTGTGTATGGAAATGTTGATGTGGTGCTCCTAATGCGCCTTTATCAAATTTCACGCTTACCATCATGATTTGGTTATCGTAACCTAAGAATTTTCTTGATACTCCTCCTCCAAGAACTTCCCATTCCATATCTTTTGTTACGATGTACTTTTCACTAAATCTTTTCATTTGTTTATGTTTTTTGGTTTATATTTTATAATATAAAAATTATCTAAGCAAGATAATTAATTTCTAATACCTGAAGAAGTAAGTATTAGAAAATTTAACACTTTAAGGACCTTATTTTATCAATCTTTTGGTCTTAATATATCCCATAAAATAGTCCGTTAATAAACAAGGAAAAAGCACTTAATTTTTTAGTAAATCACTGCTATAATTCTACTTATAGAACGCCTTACAAAAATTTCAATTAAACACATATGACTTTTATCAGTCAGTTATTTTTTATTTACCGAACAGAATAGGTGGTTCACTTAAAAGCTAGTTGTCTTTGTTGATTGCTTCCTTTTTATGTTTGTTTAACCTTTAGATTTACTCAATAAATCAGCATTTAATCGCTAAGACATAGCATATCAATAAAACATTTTAAATCGATTATTGATTTTTTTATACTACATATTAGAATTCGTTTAAATGCATATAACAAATAAAAAAACAAGCGATAACAAAACAGAACCATTATGAAAAAAACAATCACAACTTTTATAACCGTAACATTAATGATTGCATTCTTTGTAGCGTGCTCAAGCGATGATTCTAATTCTGAAGATGACACAACAAGTACAGATGTAGATACAGTTACTGAGCTACACCCTGCATTTGCGGCTTTTAATACAGATGCAACCACTATTTATTTAGATGGATCTAATGTGGTTATAGAAACTACAGGTTTACCAGATCACGAAACCGTATATTGGGGAGAAGGCAACTCTTTGTATATAGAAGAGCCTGACGTAGCAACAACACCTTCAATTATGTCTAGCAACAATAATGCAGTAACAATTACAGTAGACGCCACACCAGACTTAACCGGAAGAACCGTAGATACACAATTAAACACTATAGGTATAGCGGTAAGCGGTGCTTCAATCTTTAACGACCAAGAAGGTGGAGGAGATTTAGATCAGGCTGCAGCAAGTCTAGATTGGACAGGAGCGCACATCGGACCAGGCGTATACCATTACCATTTAGAACCCGTAGCGTTTACAGACGATGATGACAGTTTAGCCGGCATCTTATTAGATGGTGTGTTTTTATACGGTAGAAAATGTTTTTCTACAGGGACATATCCTACAGATTTAGATGAATCTGGCGGACATACCTCTGCAACACAATATACTGATAGTGAAGAAGAATACCATTACCATATAATAAACGAAGTATATTCTACAACAGGATCTTATTTAGCATTTGCTGGACCATATCAAGGATATTAATACACCTATGAAAGTACATTATTTTATACTGATATTCGCCTCGATTTACCTTATCGGATGTAATAAAACCACAACCGATAAGAATACAATTGCGACTCAAGCTCCATTAACAATCAAAAATCTTGAAGTTTTAAAATCTGATTTGATTTTAAACCCGATTGAAGGCAGATGGTATTATAAAGACAAACCTTATTTTGGATATTCAGTGACATATCATACTAACGGTACCTTAACAGAAAAATTAGGGTATGTAAATGGGAAAAGAGAAGGCGTAGCCAGAACATGGTCAGATAAGGGTGTGCTTCGCGTAGAATCTTTTTATAAACACAATCGTCTCGATGGCGAGTACAAAACTTGGTGGGACAATAGTGAGTCATCATCTCAAAGCCATTACGAAAATGGTGTAAAACAAGGAATTGAAAAAGAATGGTATCCTAATGGGCAACTTGCAAAACAGCGACAACTTGTAAACGGAAAAGAAAACGGTTTACAAAAAGCATGGCTAAAAAACGGCACCTTGTATGTAAATTATGAAGCTAAAAACGGAAGAATTTTTGGTATGAAAAGAGCAAATTCATGTTATAAACTAGAAAATGAAGTTATTAAAAGAGATAATAAAATATAGCCCAATGTTCATCTTTATAATTGTATTAAATACAAGTTGTAAAAATGAACCTAAAAAAGAAAATATTAAAACTATTGAAACTAGTAGAGTAGACTATCTACCCTACTACCAAGATGAGTCTTTTACACCAAATTGGATTACACCTGGATCAGAAGCTGAACAAAAGTTTCATAAGATTCCAGATTTTAAATTAGTTAATCAATTAGGAGACACCATTACTCAAAGCACTTTTGAAGATAAAATATATGTTACCGATTTTTTCTTTACAATCTGTCCTGGAATTTGTCCGAAACTAGCAGAAAGTATGCTTAAAATTCAAGATGAATTTAAAGATGATTCTGAAATTCTTTTATTATCGCATTCTGTAATGCCTTCTAAAGACTCAGTTTCTGTATTACATGCATATGCTAAATCTCACGATGTTATTAATAACAAATGGCATTTAGTAACAGGCGATAAAAAAGAAATATACGATTTGGGTAGAAACCAGTATTTTGTTGAAAATGATTTGGGCGTCCCTAAAAGTTTAGATGATTTTTTACACACCGAAAACTTTTTACTTATTGATAAAAACAAACACATCAGAGGTATTTACAACGGATTAAACAGAGCATCTGTAGCGCAGCTTATTACTGATATTAAAACGTTAAAAACGGAATAAAAAAAATCTTAAGTTAATGCTTTAATTATCCGTTATTCTACAAATCCGTCTTAAAAACTATTCAGAAAACTATCATTATCAGATTATTAACTAAAAAAATTATTATTTTAGTGCAACCGAAAGATTGTTGCACTAAAATAAGATTTTGATGATACTCAAGACGATAATCAAATTAAAACTTGCAACGTTCATTCCCAAATTCAATCAGATTCAATAAAATTATTAGAATCCATGAGAAGTTAATAAAATGTTGTAGCCCTAACAACCTAAGCTTATTACACCAATGCTTTATATAAGTTTAGACGCATCAACATGCCCCGAGAAAAAAGGTGAATTTAATTACTTAGAACAAGTAAAAATGAGTCATTCTAATTTCCATAAAGATTTAAATAAGGAGGCTATTTTAGGTGAATATCTAGATATGGTGTACCCCAATATATTTAGAACCTCGGGATATGCCGTTAAACGCGTTACAGATCTTAGTTTACAATATCAAGGTGTCGATCTTCTTCTCTTTAACAAAAACAAAACATTTTATGTAGATGAGAAAGCGCAATTAGATTATTTAAACACCGCACTCCCTACTTTTGCCTTTGAACTGTCGTACCTTAAAAACAATCAGTATCATAAAGGCTGGCTTTTTGACAGCTCTAAGATAACGAACATCTATTTTTTAATTACCTGTATACATACAAATACGGGAAAGTGTTTATCTGGAGGCGTTAAGAACGTTAAAATTACAGCGATATATAGAGATAGACTAATAGAATCTTTAGCTGAATTAGGACTTACCGAACAACGATTATTAAAACTCGATAAAAGCATTAGAGCAAGTAACAAGCACGGGAAACATATTATCACAGAATTACACCCCAAATATCAAGGTGCTTTATATTACTCTATGACTAACAAAGCCGAAAAACCTATAAACTTAGTTTTAAAACTTAGTTTTCTTTCAAAATTAAACACAGGCAGTATACTTCTTAATTCTTAATTTCATCAGCCAATACTTTGGCTAACTTTTCAATCACACCAACAACCAAAGCATTGCCCATAAAAAAGGCACGTTTAGTATCTGTTATACCATCTAGTTTGGTATGGTTATCAGGAAACATATTTAGACGTTCTAACTCTACAGGTGTAAGTCTTCTAAGTTTTCCATTTTGATTTACAACATGCTTAAATCGAGAAGCCGACTTCCCGCCTTCTCCAGTAATAATTGTTCGCGACGCATTATCTAAAGCATCGGGAAACACCATAGCGCCTTCGCTATATTTATATGTAAACCCTTGCGCTTTATTTACACGTTCTTCACTCTTCGCACCTTTAAGATACGTCCATTTATCTAAATCTGAATCTGCAATATAAAACTCTGCAGGCACGTCTTCTTCGGGTATTAAAACATCGTTTAAAGTACTGCGTTTGCCTTCAAAACTTGATAAATATTTATGAGACCAATACGTCCCATTAATCATAACCCCAGCATTTTGAAATGGCGATGTTTTTTGTCCTTTATTGAAATCGTCAGACACTTTAGTTAAATCATCATCTATCGTTCCTACTGTAAGTTTATCATCTTTTTTAGCACTCGGAAATGCTTTTACAGCAAGACCTGCTGTTAACAGCCAATCTTCCTTATCTTCTGTATTTTCAAGACGTTTATAGGTTTCTGTAGTGTTGTGATAAGCCATGATAAAAATCCGTCTACGGCGTTGCGGCATACCATATTCTGCAGCATTAATAACGCGCCACTCTACAGCATAACCTTGAGCATTTAAAGAAGACAACATAATCGCAAAATCCCGTCCGCGTTGCGAGGCAGGAGATTTAAGCAATCGATCTACATTTTCTAATAATAAATACTTAGGTTTTCTATCTTTTTTATCTTCAATAATTCTATTAATTTGCCACCAAAGCACCCCTTTTTTCCCGATTAAACCATCACTGCGCTTTAGCGTTGTTGCGACAGAATAATCTTGACATGGGAATCCACCAACCAGCATATCGTGATCAGGAATATCTTTAGTTTCTACCGAGGAAATGTCTTGTCCACAATGATTTTTTGCCCCAAATTTTGCTTCGTACACCATATTAGCATGTTGCAGCTTAGTACTTGGCTCCCATTGATTACTCCAAATCACTTTAAAAGGTGAATTTTGTTTTTCAGGATATCCTTCTAAACCGATTCGAAATCCTCCGACACCCGCAAATAATTCTATTACTTTAATTTTCAACTTTCCTATTTTGTTTTACAAAAATATGATTTCAAGATGAAGAAACCACATTTATATGTCAATCAAATTAGTAAAAACATCTTATACTTTTATAATATTTTCGCGTGTTTATATGTAATAGCTTTCACTTTATTATTGTTATACTTTAAAACAACAACATAATTATTAAGTTCTATCTGCTAAACGTATAAAAAAGGTATATTTATTAGACTATTTTATTTCATTTTATAACTACGTTCACTAAGTTTGAATGCCCAATATCGTCTAGCCTGTACATGTAATATGTGCTACACCATCTCGAGAACTGCCCTGACATTTAGGCTTAGATACATTTAAATTGTGTAAATCTTTAAAACAGAAAACGAATACACTATGAAGATACTTCATACCGCCGATTGGCATTTAGGACACCGATTACATGAACAATCTCAGGTCGAAGAACAAACTCTTTTTTTAAGTTGGGTACTAGATTACATCATCGAAAATAATATTGATGTCCTACTAATCTCTGGAGATGTCTTTGATAGCGGTTCACCATCCAACCAAAGTCTACATATGTATTATAACTTTTTAGTAAAACTAAAAAGTACAAGCTGTGAATCTATAATAATAACTGGCGGAAATCATGATTCTCCTGGCACATTAAATGCTCCTAAAGACTTATTAAAAGCCCTTTCTATTCATGTCGTCGGAAAAGCTTCTGAAGCTATTGAAGATGAAGTGTTTGAAATTGAAATTAACACTGAAAAAATAATTGTCGCCGCCGTGCCGTATTTAAGAGATGGAGATATACGACGTGCAACAGCAGGTGAATCTTTTGAAGATTTAACCGATAAATATAAAACTGCTTTAATAAAACATTACGAGCAAGCTGCCGAGCAATGTAAACGAATAAATACAACAACTGCTCCAGTAATTGCTATGGGACATTTATTTGCCATGGGCGGGTCTATTTCAGATAGCGAACAAAATATTTATGTGGGTACTTTAGGACATATAGGAGCTTCCGACTTCCCTTCTTACTTTGATTATGTTGCTCTAGGACACTTGCACAGACCACAGATAGTGGGTGATAATAACAAAATTAGATACTCAGGATCGCCAAATGTGTTAAGTTTTAGCGAAATTAATTACGACAAAAAAGTAATTGTATTAACAGTAGAAGACAATAAAATTAAGACCATTGAAAGTGATACTATTCCCGATTTTAGACCTTTTCATCGCTTAACAGGAGATATTGCATCATGCATTTCTCAGTTTCCGAGAGTTGTTACTAACAGTTATAATTTAACGCCTTGGGTAGAAATTATTTTAGACGAATCGCATACAGTTAATACAGACGACTTAAAAAAAGCTGCAGAAAATTATCCGTTTGAAATTTTAAAGATTGCTTTAAAAAAACAGCAGAAAATTAAAGGTATCGAAGAGTTATTAAAAGACACTACATCTATAAAAGAATTATTACCAACAGAAGTTTTCAAACTAAAATGTAAAGAAATGGATTTTAATTTAGAAGAAAGACCAGAAGTCATGGATGCGTTTTATGAAATTCTAAATTCAGTTAAAAATCAGTAAGTATAGGGCGTTATGAAAATTTTAAAAATAGAATTACAGAATATAAATTCTCTAAAATCTGACACGCATACGGTTATCGATTTTGAAGACGAGCGCTTTAAAGATGCTGGATTATTTGCTATTACAGGATCTACTGGCGCTGGAAAAACAACGGTTTTAGATTGTATCACCATTGCTTTATACCATAGTGTTCCACGTTTCAACAATTCTAAAGGGGCACTAAAAGATGTTGTGAGTCATGGTGCAGATCACGCATTTAGCCGTGTAACATTCGAAAATGAACATGTAATTTACGAGGCATTCTGGGGCATACGTTTAGCATCTAAAACTGGAAAATCGCTATTAAATCCTCAGGAAGAGGTCAGTTTGAAAAACCTAACTACCAACACAATATTATCGACTCAAAAAAGAGCGGTAAGTGAAGGTGTAATACAAGCTACACAATTAGATTATAGTCAGTTTTTAAGATCTGTAATGTTAGCCCAAGGAGAATTTGCTTCATTTTTATCGGCTAAAGGACCAGAAAAAGGAAAACTTTTAGAACAAATTACAGGCGAAGAAATTTATAAAAAAATCGGACAAGGTATCTTAGACAGAAAATCTTTAGAAGAAAATAAACTAAAAGATATTCAATCTAAAATTAATGCAGATGATGTGTTAACTGACGAGGCTAAAAATGAATTACACCAAAGAAATCTTGACTTAGATACCAAAATTAAAGATTCAGAAAAAGAGCTTGAAGCTATGCAACAGATTGTGAATTGGTATATCAAGTCTGAAGAACTAGAGCGTCAGTCTAAGAAGCTAGAAGAAGATTCTAAAATTATTTCAACGCATTTTGAAAAACATAAGCCCATATTCGACTTATTAGATTTAAACGAAAAGGCTGAACCGTTTAAAGAATTAATTCAAAATTTTAATACAAATAAAAAACACAGTACAGAAAAAGCTAATCACTTACAAAAACTGCAAACAGAATTAACAGCACTAGGCCCTAAAGTTCACGTTTTAGAAAAATTAAGTACAGAACAAAACGAGGCATTAGAAGTCGCTAAAAAAGAATTTAACGCTTGGCAACCAAAGTTTGATGTTGTTACAAAATTAGATAGTGCACTAAAAGTAGAAACGGAGAATCAGATAAAATCTGAAAAAAAATTAGCAGCGTTAAAGCTAGAACTTAACACTACCAAGGCGGAACACCTTAAACACACAAAAGCATTAGCACTAACGGAGTCGGAACTTAAAATTAAAGCAAGCTTTGTTTCTAAAAACAACTATTTACTAAATGTCGACGCAGAATTATCTAATTGGGCATCAAATTTATCCACTTTAAAAAGCAATAAACACATCCTAAGCGAACATGCTGATTTTATTGCGACTAAGCAAAAAGCTATTGCATTAACGACTTCCGAATTAGACAAAAACAAAGCATTATTCAAAACATCTGAATTCGAAATTGAAGCGATTACCAAAAACATTGATTCTATTTCTCTAGAGTTAGAGAAACATAAATTATCCGATTTAATTTCTGAAAAAGATAAAATCTTAAAAACAGAATCCGATTGGAAACAATTTAAAAACTATGCGGAAGAGACGTTAAAAGAAACCACAAGTTTAGAAAAATTCACGATTAACAAGGAAAAACAGCTTTTAGAATTAAAGCAGTTTAATACGGAACTAGAAACCTTAACTAAGCAAATCGCACTGCAAAACACTGCAGTTAGCGATGCCGAAAAAATATTAGAATTAGAAAAAAGTATCGCCAAATTCGATGCTGCTCGTAAGCACCTAAAACCAGGGCAACCTTGTGGATTATGTGGTTCTACAGAACACCCGTTTGCAGAACATCTAAAATCTGTTGGTGTTTCTAAATCGGAATTAGAAGTACAGACGCGACGCGAGCGCCTTAATTCCTTAACAGAATCTAAATCTAGTCTAGAGAAAAAAGAAGTTGTATTACAAACACAAATTGACAACCATAGCACTCAAATAAAAACCATTAATACAGATATTGCTTCACTTCAATTAAAAGCAAAATCATTAGCCTTAAATTGTGAATTAACCGATTTAGAGAAGATAACTACAGCATTAAATTCATGTAAAAATACTTTAGAAGCTTTAGACCAAACCATAAAATCTACTCAGAAATTACAATCTAAAAAAGACGATTTATCTAAAACACGCGATAAATTAAAAGTAGATATTGAAAGCTTCAAAACAAAAGACGCTACACTAAGTGAAACTATTAAAAATGCTAATGAAGAAATTGAGCAAAGGCAAAATTCGATTATCGCATTAACGCAAACTACGAACCTTTTAGAGCAAGATTTAATTTCGAAGTTATCTAAATTCGACTACAAATTACCTGAAATAGACCATATAAATGCGTTTATTGAAACCTTAGAAAAAGAGATAAGCAACTTTAATAAAACCCAAAAAGACCTTGATGCGCTTAAAGGAAAAATTACCGTAGTAAATACAAAGTTAGAACACCTTGACAAGCAGTTGGTGGCGCATTATGACGCTGAAAAAGAATACATAAAAGCTTTAGATGAAAGTAGATTAAAAGCCGAAAAAATAAAGGTAGATCGCATTGCTATTTTACCAATTGAAGTCACAGTAGAAGGCAAAAGAATGCAATTATCGGATGCCATAACGCAGTTAACCAAAAACTTTGATGCTTCTAAAAAAGAATTACAAAGTCTTATAGACACCAAAAGAGAGAAAGAAACTTTACAAAAATCGTATGTAACCGATTTAGACACTTTAGAGAAAGAAAAATTAGTTTTAGATAGCACACTCCAATCACAGTTAAAAACGAGTAGTTTCTTAAATAAGGAAGATATAGAAAAAGCACTTCTTAATCCGGAAGACAAACAAAGCTATACACAATCTAGACAGCGGTTAAAAGATAATCAGCTCAAATTAAAAACCTTACAAGAAGAACATAAAAAAGCGGCAGAAACATTAAAAGCATCGAAAACTTTTGAACTGTCTGAAGCGGAGAGCAAATCGGCTTTAAATGAATTAAAAGTTAGAAGAGATGGTTTTTCGACAGCAAAAGGGCAGATTAAAGAAGCCTTCAGAAAAGACCAAGAAATTAAAGACCGAAACCAAGACATTTATAAAAAAATTGCTAACCAAGAAACAATTTGTGGCACCTGGAGGGAACTTTTTAAACTTATAGGAAATTCTAAAGATGCGTTTAATGTATATGTACAGCGTTTAACTTTAAAGCACTTATTGGATCTTGCTAATGTTCATTTATATAATTTAAATAAGCGGTATTCTTTAAAGATGGAAGATGACTATAAACCTAAGGAAGAGCTTAATTTTAATTTAATTGATCATTTCCAAACGGATCAAGCCAGATTAGTAGACACGTCTAGTGGAGGTGAAAAGTTTATAATAAGTCTAGCTTTGGCATTGGGTTTATCGGATTTAGCCAGTAAAAATGTAAAGATTGACTCCTTATTTATTGATGAAGGTTTTGGAACACTCGATAATAACACCTTAGAAACCGTAATTTCAACATTAGAAACATTAAAATCTCAAGGTAAATTAATTGGGATTATATCTCACGTCGAGAATTTAAAAGAGCGCATACCTACCCAAATTCAAATTACAAAGAAGAGTAATGGTGTAAGTTTTGTAAATATTGTATAAAGTCATTAAGAAACTTAAAATAAGACTTTAGTAAAAAACAAAAAAACTCTATAACTAAAGAGTTATAGAGTTTCTGTTATGTATTAAAAAAAGGAATTATTCAATTACCACCTTTTTTGTTACTGAACCGTCTACAGAGTTTATTTTCATTAAATAAACACCTTTACTTAAATTAGAAACATTTACTCGGTTTTGTATTAATCCTGAAGATAATACTTTTGCTCCTAGAATATTATACAAATCTACAGAAGACACTTTAACATTTTTAGATTCAATGTTAATATAATCGCTAGCTGGATTTGGATATACTTTGAAATTTGAAGCTAAAACATCGTCAACAGATTGTGTATTATCTTGTTGAAGTGAAATATTATCATAAAACACTTCTGTATCTGTATCTACAGACCCTAGCGACCTAACATAAATTACAACTTCGGTAGTTGTTGCTGTAAAAGAAAAAGTATTTGTTACCCAGTCTGGATTGTCATTTGTAATATCCATACCAGTAACAACCGAAGCATCATTATAACCATTAGCGTCAATACCATCTTCATTAGCAATTTGAGTATTTAATATATATACTTCTGATGTTGTGCCAGCTGCTTCTGAACGTGAATCAATTGAAAAATTATAAACATTGTCAATTGTAAGTCCTACAACTCTTTGATATAAACGTCGTGAGCTACCTGTTATACTTGGATTACCATCGTCATACAATTTAACCCCTCTAGTATCATTGTTACCACTGCTTGTAGATCCTGGTTGTTCATCTAAAGAACCAGCTTCTCCAAGATATTTAATTTCCAAAGCGTCTTCTAAAGCATCATTACTCCATCCGTCTGGATTATTGTCTTCATCATATTTATAAGGACTTGGTGATTCTACTCCATTAGCTCCATTGAGTTTTACAGTACTATTAGGAGTCATATCCCAAGCATCTGCGTTATCACCTGTTTCATCTTGAAAATCATCACAAGAACCATTTTTAACAAGTTCTTGACTATATCCATAATTAAAACACAAAAAGAGTACCAATAGGTAGTATAGTGCGTTAGATTTTTGTTTTGTAAAAAGTAGTTTTGTTTTCATAAATAATTGTTTAAAATGTTAAAATTAATTAAAGTTGAATGTCATTACTTAAGCATATAGTTAAGTAATTTATTAAGTTTTATCTGGATAACCAAACTGGTTAACCAAAAAGGTTTTTCGAATATACAATTATTTTAACACAAAAACACAGACTATAAATAAATTATATCAAAAAAATTAAATATCCTTAATTACTTATTATTCATAAATAAATAGTATTAAAAATTAAGAAAGGAATAGTTTAAGTTTTACAGTAATTTTGGACAAGAATCTTCATATATATATATATATATATATATATATAAATAGAAAGAGATAAATTAAGGAGTTGTATGCAAATGTGACCGTACAGAGTATTACAAAAAATGGATCAAGTTAAGAGTGTAACTATTAGGGAAAAATCCATCCTTTACTATCTCATTTATCATGAAGCTATATTCCTTTTAAAACCTATTAAATAAGATTTACTTCAAAGAAATACAAACCCATTAAGATTAAGTGTTAATCAACCTGTTTGATTAATGGTACATAAGTTTAGTAAAACGATGGAAAACAGAAAACCTCTTTGTACTTTAGAAGAACTGACAGAATTTTATGGAGAGATGTTACATCGCTTCTTCAAGCCTAATAAACAATGCTATTGATATGTCTCAAATCGCTTTTGGAATTTATATCTTAAAAGTTAATGGTGTAGATTATGTGTCTATTAGTAAACATATTTTTATTGAATAATTAAATTCACAACTATTAAAAGCATACATATTATTTAGATAACGCTTAAAAACTAAAAATCTCAGATTATTTTAATCTGAGATTTTTTTTGTTCTATTTTAATATGTTTTAAAAGCCCCGCTTGAATTTCACCATTCTTCTACTATAAGGTTTCCAGAACGGCTATAATATCTTGAGGATGCATACGCTCGGTATAATTAGAGTCTACATGAGATCCTACAATAACTCCTGTCTTATTTATAATAAAGGTGGCTGGCACAGGTAAAGTTTTAGACCCATCTGCATTTAAAAGGTTTAAATCCCTTCTACTATGATAATCTTCTCCTGGATCAAACTGAAGATTATAGGCTTTAATTACCTCCTGCTTAGCATCACTTAGCACTTCAAATTGAAGCGCATTCTTCTCTTTAGCAGTTAAGCTATCATCAGCACTTTGAGGGCTTACAGCAAGGACTGTTGCATTTAAAGCCTTAATTTGTGGTAAAGATTTTTGAATCTCCCGTAAATCTAAATTACAAATAGGGCACCACTCCCCTCTGTAAAACTTAACAATAACAGTATACGTTTTTAATAGTTCTGAAAGCGACACATCTACTCCAAGCGCATTTGGTAATGTAAAATCTGGTGCTTTATCTCCAACCGGAATCCCTTTTGCATCTGTTGCGTTCGCTATAACTAGTTTTTGAAATTCTTTTAATGCACTCATTACTGTAGTATTTATGTTGTAAGCGATATGCGTACTGCAAGTATATCGCTTCGGTTTTTAGCACTGCTTTTAAATCTTGACCTTATATTAGTCGTGAAATATTCTGAAATATGTTAAATACAAAAAAGCTTCTCATTTCTGAGAAGCTTTCTGTTATTATATAACTTAGATCTTAATTATAGTGCAGCGATGTGCTTTGATAAACCTGATTTAAGGTTTGCTGCTTTGTTAGCGTGAATGATATTCTTCTTTGCTAACTTGTCAATCATAGACACTACGTTAGAATATAACGCTTGTGCATCTTCTTTACTTTCAGCATCACGTAATCTCTTAATAGCATTACGAGTCGTTTTATGCTGATATTTATTTCTTAAACGTTTAGCTTCGTTACTTCTAATTCTTTTTAACGATGACTTATGATTTGCCATTTTGATCTTTTCTTATTAAATGATTGTAGCCCGTAGGGGAATCGAACCCCTCTTACCAGGATGAAAACCTGGCGTCCTAGCCGATAGACGAACGGGCCATTATTTTTTTGAGTGTGCAAATATAAAACTTAATTTCTTATTTGCAAAACATTTTTTCAAAAAACTTTCAATGTGATTTTGTTTTCATTTATCGCATTGCGGGTGCAAATATACAACCTTTTTTGAATGTTGCAACAACAATTGAAAGTTTTTTTGAAAAAAAATTAAATTTAATATGCTTTTGCAAATAACACACGGCGCTTAGATGGCTTTCCACTAAACACACACATTCCTGCTTCCTCTACATAACCTTCTGGTATACAGCGAATTGTAGCTTTTGTAATGTCTTTTATCTGATTTTCCGTCTCTGTTGTACCGTCCCAATGGGCAGAAATGAATCCTCCAGTATTTTCTAAAACATTTTTAAATTCTTCAAAAGTATCCACCTTAGTTGTGTGTTCTGCTCTAAAATCGAATGCTTTTTTATAGAGATCGTCTTGAATTATTTTCATTAAACCTTCAACAGTATCCGTAAGGGCATCTAAAGCCACGACTTCTTTTGTTAAAGTATCTCGTCTTGCAAGCTCTACTGTTCCGTTTTCTAAATCTTTTGGTCCTATAGCTATTCGTAAAGGAACACCTTGCAATTCATGCTGTGCAAATTTAGCCCCAGGTCTAAAGGTTGTACGGTTATCGTATTTAACAGAGATATTTTTACTTCTTAAATCGCTCATAATTGAATTAGCAACTTTAGAAACCTCTTCAAACTGTTCATCGGTTTTATATATAGGAACAATTACAACTTGGTTAGGCGCCAAGTTTGGCGGTAATACCAAACCATGATCATCACTATGTGTCATAATTAAAGCCCCCATAAGTCGTGTAGAGACCCCCCAAGAGGTTGCCCATACATAATCTTGCTTTCCTTCTTTAGATGTAAACTTTACATCGAATGCTTTAGCAAAGTTTTGACCTAAGAAATGAGACGTTCCTGCTTGCAAGGCTTTTCCGTCTTGCATTAAAGCCTCAATACAATAAGTTTCTACAGCACCTGCAAAACGTTCACTCTCGGTTTTCAATCCTTTAACTACAGGTATAGCCATAAAGTTTTCTGCAAAATTAGCATACACACCATTCATTAACTCAGCTTCAGCTATTGCTTCTGCTTCTGTTTCATGAGCTGTATGTCCTTCTTGCCATAAAAACTCTGCAGTACGTAAAAATAAACGCGTACGCATTTCCCATCGCACCACATTCGCCCACTGGTTTATTAACAATGGTAAATCTCTGTACGATTGAATCCAACCTTTATAAGTATTCCAGATAATAGCTTCACTTGTAGGTCGCACGACCAACTCCTCTTCTAGTTTTGCTTCTGGATCCACACGTAGTTTTCCTGGCTTATCTGGATCATTTTGTAATCTATAATGCGTTACTACAGCGCATTCTTTAGCAAAACCTTCTGCATTTTTCTCTTCGGCTTCAAATAAACTTTTAGGCACAAATAATGGAAAGTATGCGTTTTGATGGCCTGTTTCTTTAAACATGCGATCTAATTCGGCTTGCATTTTTTCCCAAATTGCATAACCATATGGCTTAATAACCATACACCCTCTAACTGCAGAATTCTCAGCTAAATCAGCCTTTACTACCAATTCGTTATACCATTTGGAATAGTCTTCGGCTCTTTTTGTAAGTTTTTTACTCATATTCTTTATTTGGCATAAATATTGCCACTATGTTAAATACATTAAATAGTTTAGCAAAACTAACTATTTTTGTTATGTTCAACAATAAATTTACTACCGATATGAGATTTAAAGACACTTTAAAATATAAAGCTTCATTTATTATAATGCTTTGCGGCATGTTTGTGCTTTCGTCTTGTGGAAGTTCACAAGATTATGCTCAGCAAAATAATGATGGGATTTATGGAACACCAAATAATAATTACAATAATGGAACTGTAGTATATCAATCTAATGACTCTGCAGACAATATTTATTATAAAAATTATTTCAGAGAAAAAAATCAAGAAATAGAAGACTATAACGCTCAGGCAGAACAAGATTCTATTTTTACAGATGTAGAAACATACCAAAGCAACAACTACACAGACACCTATACAGGGCAAAACGACTATAACGGAAATGCAGGTTGGGGACAACAAACAGAAGGCATTACAGTTACTATATATAATGCCCCATTTATGTATGGCGGATTTGGCTACCCTTATTACGGATACGGTTGGGGTTATGCTGGATGGTACAGACCTTACTACGGCGGTTGGGGCTGGGGTGGCGGATACTACCCTCCTTATTACGGCGGAGGCTGGGGCTTTGGTTGGGGTTACGGCGGAGGTGGCTGGGGATATCCTGGTTACTGGAATCACCCAAACTACCACAACGGATACAGAGGAAACAATATGGGCTACAGAAAAGGCTTAGCATATAATAGTCAAAATCGCTATTTAAATAGTAACCGTTATACTACATCTACTAGAAATAGTAATAGTAGCAGATACCAAAACCTTACTAGAAATAGTCAGTCAAGAACTAATACTTCTAATAGTACGAACAGAAGATCGTACCAGACAACTACACGTTCTACAAGAAACTACAATACTTCTAGCAGAACAAATTCATCGTATAACACAAGTAGAAGTAATAACTCTAACAGCTCTTACAATAGCAGCAATAGAGCATCGTCGTCTAGCAGAAGCTACTCTACTCCTAGCCGCTCTACTTCTGGAAGTTCGTCTAGAGGAACAGGTGTTAGTAGATCATCTAGAAGCGGAAGATAACAAACAACAAACACTATTTTTATAATGAATTTTAAAACATTAGTTTTTATACTAGCAGGCATTCTAACAGTGCCTGCTTTTTATGCTCAAGACCTAACAGATGTTGTAAGGTACTCCCAAGATAATATAGTAGGTTCGGCAAGATTTAGAGCTTTAAGCGGTGCTTTTGGAGCATTAGGAGGAGATTTATCTGCATCCAGTCTCAATCCTGCAGGATCGGCAGTTTTTAACGATGCTTTTATGTCTGTAACCTTAACAAACTTAAACATTGATAATGACACGGAGTATTTTAATAACCATGATTCTTTTTCGGATGCATATACAGAATTTACACAAATTGGTGCTGCTTTCGTATTTCATAATCCGAATATGAATAGTGCTTTTAAAAAATTCACTTTAGCCTTTACTTATGATAAAACTCAAGATTTTAAAGACGATTGGGCTGCACATGGTATAAATACAAATTCTATTGATGGTTATTTTCTATCTTATGCAGACGGACAACGTTTAGATCAAATTTCTGCTTTCCCTAACGAATCTTTTTCACAAGCATATTCAGAAATTGGTAGAACTTACGGTTCAGGAAATCAACAAGCATTTTTAGGTTACGAATCTTATATTATACAACCTAATTCTTTTGATGACGATAATACAGAATACACTTCTAACATTGCTCCAGGCACATTCAATCAAAATTACATATATTCGGCTACTGGATACAATGGTAAGATTGCTGTAAATCTGGCAACTCAGGTTAAAGACCGTTTATACTTAGGTCTTAACCTAAACACACACTTTATTAATTACGATCGCATCACTTATTTACAAGAATCTAATTCTAATAATGGGTCGTTAGTTAATAATGTCGATTTTGAAAACAGACTATCTACTATAGGTGGCGGTTTTTCATTTCAATTAGGAACAATATATAAAGCTACAGATAATCTTAGAGTTGGTTTAACATACAACTCACCTACTTGGTATAATATTCAGGAAGAAACTTCGCAATACATTTCGACTATTAGAAATGAAAATGGTAGCAACATCAATCAGATTGTAAATCCTAAAATTGTAAATATTCATCCAGAATATGAGTTAAAAACTCCAGGAAAACTATCCGGAAGTTTAGCATATATATTCGGAACTCATGGCTTAATAAGTTTCGATTACGCTTATAAAGATTATAGTAATTCGAAATTTAAACCAGAACATGACTTGCATTTTAATGAACAAAATCAACTTATTAGTAATGAGCTAAAAGGTGCTTCGTCTTATGCCGTTGGTGGAGAATACAGACTAAAACAACTTAGTTTTAGAGGTGGATATCGTTTTGAAGAAAGCCCATATAAAAATGAAGAAACTATAGGCGACTTAACCGGTTACTCGGTAGGGCTAGGTTATAGTTTAGGCGCAACTAAACTTGATGTAACTTTCGACCAATCGCAACGTGATTCTGAATATCAACTTTACAATGTTGGTTTAACAGATTCTGCATCGTTAGATTCTAAAATTTCAAGCTTTACGTTTTCTGTAAGTTTCGCTTTATAAACTCGACTTAAAAAATCAAAACAGGTCTGTTTTCAACTTGAATTCAGGCCTGTTTCTTTTTGGTTTGTAAACAACTATTAATAGTTTCCTAATTCAAACTTAAAGAAAACGGAATTACTTATATTTGCTGATTAAAATAATATTATTTTTTTATAAAAATGAAATTTGATAATAATTTAGAAGAGTTTGATGCTTATGGCGACGACCATATTGGGAGCGCTACAGATACGCCAATGCGAGCGGATGCTTTCAAACTTTCAAACGAAGAGAAAGTAGAATTAATTAAAGACGATGTACGCCACATTATGGAAACATTGGGTTTAGATTTAACCGACGATAGTTTAAAAGGGACACCTAACCGTGTTGCTAAAATGTTTGTAAAAGAAATTTTTAGCGGATTAGATCCTAGCAAAAAACCAAACGCGTCTACTTTCGAAAATAAATACAAATACGGAGAAATGTTAGTTGAAAAAAACATTACCGTATACTCTACTTGCGAGCACCACTTATTACCTATAGTAGGTCGTGCTCATGTTGCATATATTTCTAAAGGGAATGTTGTTGGTCTTTCTAAAATGAATCGTATTGTAGATTATTACGCAAAACGTCCTCAAGTTCAAGAGCGATTAACCATTCAAATTGTAAAAGAATTACAAAGTGTTTTAGGTACAGAAGATGTAGCGTGTATTATAGATGCAAAACATTTATGTGTAAATTCTCGAGGAATTAGAGATATTGAAAGCAGTACTGTAACTGCCGAATTTGGAGGAAAATTCAAAGACAACGAAACTCGTAGAGAGCTTTTAGATTATATTAAATTAGAGACGCAATTTTAAATCATCCCGTTTATGCCTCAGCTATACAAGCAACAAAGCATTAAAATTTATAATTCACTTTCAGGGCAAAAAGAAGCTTTTACACCAATAACCGAAGGGAATGTTGGTATGTATGTTTGTGGCCCTACCGTTTATAGTAATGTACATTTAGGAAACGTAAGAACATTTATGTCTTTCGATACTATTTTTCGCTACTTAAAACACTTAGGATACAAAGTTCGCTACGTCCGTAATATTACAGATGCTGGACACTTAGAGAATGATGCCGACGAAGGTGAAGACCGTATTGCTAAAAAAGCACGTTTAGAACAAATTGAACCCATGGAAGTTGTACAGCGTTATACTGTAGATTTTCATAACATTTTGCATAAATTCAACTTTTTACCGCCAAGTATAGAGCCTACGGCTACTGGACATATTATTGAACAAATCGAATTAATAAAAACGATTATCGATAATGGATTTGGATACGAAATAAACGGCTCTGTATATTTTGATGTTTTAAAATTTAATGAAACCAACAATTACGGTAAATTAAGCAAACGGAATGTTGAAGATTTAATTCACAACACTCGTGCATTAGATGGTCAGACCGACAAGAAAAATCCTCAAGATTTTGCACTTTGGAAAAAAGCAGAACCTCAGCATATTATGCGTTGGCCTTCGCCTTGGAGCGATGGTTTTCCTGGATGGCATTTAGAATGTACAGCCATGAGCACAAAGTATCTAGGTGAACATTTTGATATTCATGGAGGTGGAATGGATTTAAAATTCCCGCACCACGAATGCGAAATTGCTCAAGCAGAAGCTTGCAATCATCAAACACCAGTTAACTATTGGATGCATGCCAACATGTTAATCATGAATGGTAAAAAGATGGCAAAATCTACTGGAAATTACATTCTGCCTGAAGAAATTTTCACTGGAGAAAACAAAAACATCTCGCAACCGTTTAGCGCAAGTGTAGCTCGTTTTTTCATGTTACAAGCCCATTACCGTAGTATTCTAGATTTTACGAATAACGGATTGTTAGCAAGTGAAAAGGGATTTAATAGATTAATGGATGCCATTTCAGATTTAGACACGCTTAAAACAAGCGGAACCTCATCTATAAATATAGCCGATTGGAAACAGAAATGCTACGACGCTATGAACGATGATTTTAATTCACCAATTCTTATAGCTAATTTGTTTGAAGCTGTAAAATTCATCAATCAATTAAAAGATGGAAAAGCAACACTAACTGAAGCCGATTTACAAGAATTAAAAGATACCATGAGCACCTTTACATTCGATATTTTAGGGTTGGTTCACGGATCTCAAACAGAACCAGGAGAAGACAAATTAACTGGAGCTGTAGATTTACTTATAAAATTACGTCAAGAAGCGCGAGCAAATAAAGATTTCGCTTTATCTGATAAAATTCGAGATGAACTTGCTGCCGTTGGCATACAACTTAACGACGGAAAGGATGGTACAACATTCTCGACCAATTAAAAACATAACACGGACAAGCTTTTTAACTTGTCCGTTTTTTTATATTTCAATGAAACGTTTGTTAATTGCTCCATTTTTATTCTTAATTAAGATATACCAAACCCTTATATCTCCTTTAACACCTGCGTCTTGTCGTTACCACCCAACATGCTCACAATACACCAAAGAGGCACTCACCAAACACGGTTTATTTAAAGGCGGTTGGTTAAGTATAAAGCGCATTTTTAGTTGCCATCCATGGGGCGGATCAGGTTACGATCCCGTACCCTAAAATTTAAATAGTTGTTAACGCACTATATTTTTTTAATACCTGAGCAAATGTCTATATTTACTCATTGAAAACGAAACACTATGCATTTTTTAAAATTCAACTGGAATCCTACATCAGGAATTGAAATCATTGGAAACTTCCAACTTCATTTTTATAGCCTTATGTGGGTTACTGCTTTTCTTTTAGGGTTTCAGGTAATGAAACGTATTTACGTAAAAGAAAAAGTTTCTCTCGAATACTTAGATCCATTATTTATATACACCGTTTTAGCCACTATGTTTGGTGCGCGTTTAGGTCATGTTATTTTTTATCAGCCTGAATTATTTAAAGACGATTTTCTAAGCATATTCTTGCCTATACGAACAAATCCAACTTTCGAATTCACAGGATTCCAAGGTTTAGCAAGTCATGGTGCAGCTATTGGTATAATTATCGGTATGTATTTATATCGAAAAAAGTACAACTATAAATCTATAATGTGGATTTTAGACCGCATTGTAATCCCGGTTTCATTGGGTGCTATATTTATTAGAATTGGAAACTTTATCAATTCGGAAATTATAGGAAAAGTAACAAATTCTAACCTAGGTGTTCGTTTTATTCAAGACGAATACAGTAAGCGCGAAGCGGTACAACTTACAGGGATTAAAGACCCTAAAGGTGCTTATAATGCCATTGCACATAATCCGGAATTTAAAAATTTACTAGATGCTGTACCTTACAGACACGCTGCCCAGTTATACGAAGCAGGTTGTTATGTATTTGTATTCTTAATCTTATGGGTAATATATACTAAAACAAATAAAAAAGACAACCCTGGTTTCTTATTCGGATTATTTTTAGTGTTACTATGGACGGTTAGATTCTTTGTGGAATTTGTAAAAGAAGCACAAGTTGATGAACGTGCAACGTGGGCATTAAACACTGGACAATGGTTAAGTATACCTTTTATATTAGTAGGATTCTATTTTATGTTTGTATATAAAGGCAACTCTAAAACCGTATAATCTGTAAATATGAAGCTAAATAAATTCATTGTTCCTGCGCTTTTAATGGGATTAGCAACCTTACATTTTTCTTGCAAAGACGAAAAAAAAGTAAACATTGCCCCAACAGAAATATCTTTTAAGAAAGAAGGAGAATTAACACTTTACAAGGCTAAAACAGACTCGGTAATAAAACGTTTAAACATTGAAATTGCAGATACTGAATACGACAGAGAAACAGGCTTAATGTATAGGTCTTCTATGAAAACTAACAACGCCATGTTGTTTGTCTTTCCAAACGAAGAGCAGCGTTCATTTTACATGAAAAATACTCAAATAGCCTTAGATATTATTTATATAGGAGAAAATCAAAACATTGTAAGTATTGCAAAATATGCCAAACCTATGGACGATGCCTCAATTTTATCTTACAAACCCGCCATGTACGTTTTAGAAGTCAATGCTGGGTTAGCTGATGCATGGCAGCTTAAAGCAGGTGATTCCATCGCATTTACTAAGTAAAGTCAATATTAACCTTATAAATAAAACACATAAAAAAAGCAGGATTAAATTTTAAAAGATTTAATCCTGCTTTTTTCCTTTCAGAACTTATTTAGCGATTCTTTATTCTAAATCAAGACCACCGTGTTTCCATTCTGAAATACCACCTTGCAAGTCAAAAACCTTAACAAAACCAGCGGCTTTAAGTTTTTCAGCACATTTAGCACTTCGTCTTCCGCTATGACAATATAATGCCACAGGCTTACTTTTATCTAATTTTAAAATATCTTCTTCAAAAGTATCCGAGTTATAATCAATATGTTGTGAATTGGCTATATAACCACGAGTAAGACGTTCTTCTTGAGACCTTAAATCTACCAATTGCACGTCGTCTGCACTTATTAAAGTCTGCATTTCTTCAGGAGTAACAGCTTCAATAACCCCATGATCTCGATTGTTACAAGCTGTAAACAATACAACTATAAAACAATAAATTAAACTTAATTTCTTCATTTAATTATTTTACCTTTCTTCAACCTCACCGGCCCATTCGTTAAAACCACCTAGTAAATTATATGAGTTTTCGATTCCTAATTGATCCATGATTTCGCAAGCTTTACCACTTCGCGCTCCTGATCGGCAATACACATAATAGTTTTTAGTTTTATCTAATTCGTCTAATTGATTTACAAATTCTTGTCCTAAATAAAAATCGATATGTTTAGCATTTGCAATAAATCCTTGATCGACTTCATCGTCTGTACGTACATCTAATATAACAGCATTGCTATCGTTAGCTAATTGCTCTACCCATTCTTCTTGTGTTAAATCTGCCATAGTTGTTTTAATAATTTGATTACAAATTTAGGATTTCTATAATACATAAACGAAAAAAAATCCGAAGTCTTACAATTTTCAATTCTTTTATTTTTTAAACCAAACCCAGAATCTCAAATTCGTACTCTATAATCTCTAAGGACGTTATATAATACCGTGTTCCAAAATATTACGATTAAAAACACTCATTAACTGATACATTTTAACAAAATATTTACTAAAATAGAATATGTACTTCAATATTTTCTAATACATTTGTATATACAATTATTGTACATGAAAGAGTTAGAAGATATATTACAGACAAACACTCCAATTCCGTTAAACAGAAAGACCGTTTTAAATATTGCTTATTCTGCAATATGGATAAAAGACCAAACTAATCCTGTATTAAAATCTTTCGACATTTCTAATGAACAATTTAATGTATTACGCATATTAAGAGGTAAAAAAGGAAGTCCTGCAAATCTTCAAGATATTCAAGACCGAATGATTAACAAGATGAGTAATACCACTCGGTTAGTAGACAAACTTATATTAAAAGGATATGTAGAACGAAATATTTGCGAAAAGAATAGAAGAAAAGTAGAAATATTTATTACAAAAGAAGGCCTTAAACTTTTAAAAGCTATAGATCCTAATATAGATAAAGCTGAAAATGAAATTTCGGCTAATCTTTCTAAAGACGAATTAGAAACTTTAAACTTTTTATTGACAAAATTAAGATCTTAATTTTTTTATAAATTTTTAATTGTATATACAATTAAAGTACACACAAGTGAAATCTGAAAACCGAATGTTTTCAATTATATAAATAGTAATCAAAATCAAATAAATCAAAAATGAAAAACACAGTAAAAATCACAATGCTATTAGTTTTAGCTATTACAGTTGCATCGTTCTCAACTTTAAAAACTAAGAACGTTAACATAAAAGAAAGTCAGATTACTTGGACTGGACATAAAGTTACAGGACAACATGATGGTACCCTTACACTTAAAGATGGAGCTCTAGAATTTAACAACAAGCAATTAATTGGAGGTGAATTTACAATGGATATGACATCTATTAACACCACCGACCTTGAAGGTAAGTCTAAAGCAAAACTAGATGGTCACTTAAAAAGCGATGATTTCTTTGGAACAGAAAAATATCCAACAGCTACATTAAAATTTACCGAAGTTAAAGGCCAAGGTACAGATTATACCGTAACAGGAGACTTAACCGTAAAGGGCATTACAAAGCCAATAACATTTAACATGACTGTTGCAGAAGGTTCAGCAAAAGCAGCTTTTAAAATAGATAGAACAAAATACGGTATTAAATACGGGTCGGCTAGCTTCTTCGACGACTTACAAGACAAAGCCATTTATAACGAATTCGATTTAAACGTTGCTTTAAAATTTTAAGTACCTAATTCAAATTGCTAATAGCAGCGAGTGATGGAGAAACATCCTGTAGTGTTTGTATTAATTTACTGACCTACAGGATTTCTCTTTTGTAATTTTCTCAAAAAAAATTTGATAACTAAAATTACATTCCTATATTTGAATCAGATAATTAGAAAATGAATTCAAATTTAAACTTTACTTGGTGGTGGAACGCTCGAAACTCAATCTTCGTGAACTAAACCTATTGTATATTTTAAACTCAAAATAACAAGGCTTGTCATTCACGACAAGCCTTTTTTTATTACAAAAAAATGAAACAATTTAAACTCACAACACATTACAAAAAAATATTAGCCGATACTATTACACCGGTAAGTATTTATTTAAAAATTAGAGATCGTTTCCCTAATAGCCTTTTACTTGAAAGTAGCGATTACCATGCTAACGATAACAGTTTCTCGTACATCTGCTGTAATCCGATTGCCTCAATAAAAGTCCAAAACGAAAAGATTACTCAAGAGTTTCCTAATGGTGAAATCATTTCTCAACCTATTACAGAACGCGGTAGGGTTACAGAAGAAATTCACAACTTTACCAAACGTTTTAAAACAGACGAGAATGAAGAGTTTAAATTTATAAATAATGGTATTTTTGGATATATAGGGTATGATGCCGTTCGCTATTTTGAAGATATCGATATTACTAAAAAAGATAAGGTTTTAGGTATTCCAGATATATATTATGCCGTGTACCAAAACATAATTGCGATTAATCATTTTAATAACGAAGCTTATATTTTTGCACATTGTTACGATGGCGAGAATAATATCGATGATTTAAATCAGCTTATAAAGTCAAATCAATTCGCCACCTACCAATTTACTCCAGAAGACGATATTGCTTCCAACTTAACAGACGAAGAATATAAAAAGAATGTGGTTTTAGCCAAACAACATTGTGCTAGAGGCGATGTTTTTCAATTGGTATTATCTAAAAAATTCTCTCAAGAGTTTAAAGGAGACGACTTTAATGTCTATCGCGCCTTAAGAAGTATTAACCCATCTCCTTACCTATTCTATTTTGATTACGGAACCTTTAAAATCTTCGGAAGTTCTCCAGAAGCACAATTGGTTGTACAAGATGGTAATGCCGAAATTCACCCTATTGCAGGAACATTTAAGCGTACAGGTAATGATGAACAAGATGCCGAACTTGCTAAAAAATTAGCAAAAGATGATAAAGAAAATGCCGAACATGTCATGCTTGTCGATTTGGCACGAAACGATTTAAGTCGTCACGGAAGCCAAGTTACTGTAGATACGTATCGCGAAGTGCAATTCTTTTCGCACGTCATTCACTTAGTAAGTAAAGTTATTGGTAAAAAACATGCCGACACAATTACCATGCAAGTAGTTGCAGACACATTTCCTGCAGGAACATTAAGTGGTGCACCTAAGCATAAAGCGATGCAACTGATTGAAAAATACGAAAAAACAAGTCGTGAATTTTACGGAGGAGCAATCGGGTTTATGGATTTTAACGGAAACTTTAATCATGCAATTATGATTAGAACGTTTTTAAGTAAAGACCATAAACTACATTGGCAAGCGGGAGCAGGAATCGTTTCTAAATCGAAACCAGAAGACGAATTACAAGAAGTTTACAATAAACTAGGTGCTTTAACCAAGGCTATAGATTTAGCTAAAAATATTTAATAGTGTACAAAATGAAACATATATTAGTTATAGATAATTACGACAGTTTTACTTACAATTTGGTACATTATTTAGAAGATTTAGGATGCCAAGTTACTGTAAAACGAAATGATAAAATTGATTTAGACGAGGTTGCAAATTTCGATAAAATTGTATTATCTCCCGGCCCAGGAATTCCTGATGAAGCCGGATTATTAAAAGACATTATTAGAACCTACGCACCAACTAAAAGTATTTTAGGCGTGTGTTTAGGTCAGCAAGCAATGGCCGAAGTTTTTGGCGGAAGCATTGAAAACCTAGATAATGTGTATCACGGTGTAGCTACAAATGTTACGTTATGTGTAGACGACGAAAAACTATTTGATGGTTTCGACAAGACCTTCCCTGTAGGGCGCTATCATTCCTGGGTCGTATCTAATAAATTACCAGATGTACTAGAAGCGACGTCGTTCGATGAAAACGGACAAATTATGTCGCTACGTCACAGAACTTACGATGTTCGTGGGGTTCAATATCACCCAGAGTCGGTGTTGACACCTAACGGAAAACAAATGCTTAAAAACTGGATAAATAGCTAATTATGAAACAGATACTTAACAGACTTATAAACGATGAGCACATCTCGAAAGAAGAAGCAAAACGTGTGCTAGTCAACATCTCGCATGGTGAATATAACCAAAGTCAGATTGCCTCATTTTTAACGGTGTATATGATGCGTAGCATTACTACAGACGAGTTAGAAGGTTTTAGAGATGCGCTTTTAGAGTTATGCTTGGCGGTAGATTTATCCGGTTATAACACTATAGATTTATGCGGTACTGGAGGTGACGGGAAAAACACATTTAACGTGTCTACATTAGCTTCTTTTGTTACAGCAGGAGCAGGCGTACATGTTACTAAACACGGAAATTACGGAGTCTCTTCCATTTCTGGTTCTAGTAACGTTATGGAACATTTAGGAATTAAATTCACTAACGATGCTGGCTTCTTAGAAAACAGTTTAGAAAAAGCGGGGATTTGTGTGTTGCACGCGCCTCTATTTCATCCAGCTATGAAAAATGTTGCTCCAATTCGTAGAGAATTAGGCGTAAAAACGTTCTTTAATATGTTAGGGCCAATGGTAAACCCTGCGTTTCCAAAAAACCAATTGGTTGGTGTCTTTAATTTAGAATTAGCCAGACTATACGGTTATTTATATCAGAAAACAGACAAGAATTTTACCATTCTACACGCTTTAGATGGATACGATGAAATTTCGTTAACCAGTGAAACAAAAGTCATTTCCAATCATTCTGAAACCATGTTATCTCCTGAAGATTTCGGAGTACAAAAAATAAAACAATCAGATATTTTTGGTGGTGATACCATTAAAGATGCAGCAGATATTTTTATGAATATTCTCCAAGGAAACGGAACAGAAGCTCAAAACAATACGGTTTGCGCAAATGCCGCTATGGCCATAAAAACGGTAAAAGACACATCGATAACCGATAGTTTTGCCGCTGCTAAGGAATCTTTACAATCTGGAGAAGCCTTAAAACGATTCAAAACATTAGTCCATTTAAGTGCATAATACTATGAATATTTTAGATAAAATTGTCGCCGATAAACGCAAAGAAGTTGCTTTAAGAAAATCGCTTATTCCTGTAAAGCAATTAGAGCAATCTATATTATTTACACGAACTACAAATTCTTTAGCAACGGCCTTGAAGACTAGCACAAGTGGAATTATTGCAGAACATAAACGTCGTTCTCCTTCAAAATCGGTCATCAACCACAATTTAAATGTGTTTGATGTTGCAAAAGGTTACGAAGATGCTGGAGTTTGCGGGATGTCTGTTTTAACCGATGGTAAATATTTTGGAGGAAGTTTAGACGATTTACTTACCGCGCGTGCCAGTTGCAATTTGCCATTACTTCGCAAAGAATTCATCATAGACACCTATCAAATTATTGAAGCTAAAGCTTACGGTGCAGATGTAATTTTACTTATTGCTGCTATTTTAACGCGTGAGGAAATTAAAACGTTTTCAGAATTAGCGAAAAGCTTAAATCTAGATGTGCTTTTAGAAGTGCATAACGAAGAGGAACTTCATAAATCGATAATGCCAAGTATAGACATGCTTGGTGTAAACAATAGAAATTTAAAAACGTTTGAAGTCTCATTAGAGATTAGTAAAGCGTTAAGCACATTAATTCCTAACGATTTTGTAAAAGTGTCTGAAAGCGGTATTAGCAATATCGAAGCCATTAAAATACTACAACCATATGGTTATAAAGGGTTCTTAATTGGTGAAAATTTTATGAAGACCGATAATGCAGGAGCAAGCGCAACTGCATTTATAAACGCCTTAAACCAATAGTAATGAAACTAAAAGTTTGTGGCATGAAATTCCCCGATAACATAAATGCAATAGCTAGTCTACAGCCAGATTATCTCGGGTTTATTTTTTACGATAAGTCGGCACGGTTTATTAGTACAGAGATTCCAAACGTTCCAAAAGCGATTAAGAAAGTTGGAGTTTTTGTTAATGCTTCGGCAGACACCGTAGTCACAACTGTTCTAAAAAACAATTTACAAGCTGTTCAACTTCATGGAGAGGAAGCGGTGGACTACTGCAAAACGATAAAGGAACAGCTCCCAAATATTGAAATCATTAAAGTATTTTCCATCAAGGATGAATTTAATTTTGATGTTTTAGAACCATTTGAAACCGTATGCGATTATTTCCTTTTCGATACAAAAGGTAAACTTCCTGGCGGGAATGGATATACTTTCAATTGGAATATTCTAAAGAAGTATCCTTCAACAAAACCATATTTTTTAAGTGGAGGCATTGGAGATTCTGAAATAGAACCTATTTTAGAATTTTCAACAAGTAAAGCATCAAAATATTGTTATGCCATTGATGTAAATAGTAAATTTGAAATCGAGCCAGGTCTCAAAGATTTTGAACGTTTAGAACAATTTAAAAAGCAATTATTTAGCAACCTAGCTGCAAAACAACATACCATGAGTTACAATATAAATGAGAAAGGATATTATGGCGAATTTGGAGGTGCTTACATCCCGGAAATGCTATATCCTAACGTTGAAGAGTTACGCCAAAACTATTTAAAAATTATGGCTGAACCTTCATTTAAAGAAGAGTTCGACCAGTTACTAAAAGATTATGTTGGGCGACCATCTCCGCTATATTTCGCAAAACGATTAAGCGAAAAATACAATACTAAAATCTATCTTAAACGTGAAGATTTAAACCATACAGGTGCACATAAAATTAATAATACTATCGGTCAGATTTTAATGGCCAATCGCTTAGGTAAGAAACGTATTATTGCCGAAACGGGTGCTGGACAACATGGTGTGGCAACGGCAACGGTTTGTGCGCTTATGGGCTTAGAATGTATTGTGTATATGGGGGAAATAGATATCGCTAGACAAGCTCCAAACGTAGCACGTATGAAAATGTTAGGTGCATCTGTTATTCCGGCATTATCTGGTAGTCGTACGTTAAAAGATGCAACTAATGAAGCGATTCGTGATTGGATTAACAATCCGGTAGATACGCATTATATTATTGGAAGTGTTGTTGGACCTCATCCCTATCCGGATATGGTAGCACGTTTTCAATCTGTAGTGTCTCAAGAAATGGAATGGCAATTACAAGAAAAAGAAGGCCGTACTAAACCAGACCATGTTATTGCTTGTGTTGGTGGTGGTAGTAATGCTGCAGGTGCTTTTTACCAGTATTTAGATGAAACCGATGTCAATCTAATTGCTGTAGAAGCGGCTGGTTTAGGCGTAGATTCTGGCGAAAGTGCAGCAACCTCAGCTTTAGGAAGAGAAGGTATTATTCACGGAAGTAAAACCTTACTCATGCAAACCGACGACGGACAAATAACTGAACCGTATTCTATTTCTGCTGGTTTAGATTACCCTGGTGTTGGCCCAATGCATGCTAACTTATTTGCTACTGGTCGTGCAGAATTTATCTCCATAACAGATGATGAAGCTATGAACGCTGGAATGGAACTTTGTCAGTTAGAAGGTATTATTCCTGCGATTGAAAGTTCTCATGCTTTGGCCGTATTTAAAAACAGAAAATTCGAGCCAGAAGAGGTCGTTGTATTAAGTTTATCTGGTCGTGGTGATAAGGATTTACAGAACTATATTGATTATTTTAAAATCTAGATTTTTTCATTTCCGCGTAGGCGGAAATCTCATCACCTTTTTATGCATGTTTATTACGTTTACATATTAACCAATAAAAACCATACCGTCCTATATATAGGTCGTACAAAACAATTAAAAGTAAGATTAATTCAACATAAAAACAACAGTATAAAAACCTTTACAGGAAGATATAATGTATATAAATTAGTCTATTTTGAAACTACGAAATATATAAATAACGCCATAAAAAGAGAACGCCAATTAAAAAAGTGGAACCGGGAATGGAAAATAAATTTAATTAATGGATTGAATCCAGATTGGAAAGATCTTTCAGAATATATCTAAATAAAACATTAAAAGATTCCCTCCTTCGAGGGAATATAAACTATTCATTTACAATGAACAGAATAAATCAAAAGCTCCAAGAAGACAAAAAGTTATTGTCTATATATTTTACCGCTGGATATCCTAGCTTAAACGATACGGTAAGCATCATTGAAGACCTTGAAAAAAACGGTGTAGACATGATAGAAATCGGGTTACCTTTTAGTGATCCTTTGGCCGACGGTCCAACCATTCAAGCTAGTTCTACGCAAGCCTTAAAAAATGGAATGACCACTGCCAAGCTATTCGATCAATTAAAAGACATCAGAAAAACAGTATCAATACCTTTAGTAATTATGGGATATTTCAATCCCATGCTACAATATGGTGTAGAGGCCTTCTGTAAAAAATGTCAAGAGATTGGAATCGACGGATTAATCATTCCTGATTTACCTGTAAACGAATATAAAGACCACTATCAAGACACTTTCGAGAAATACGGATTGGTAAATGTCTTTTTAATCACTCCTCAAACCTCAAATGAGCGTATTGCGTTTATAGACGATATCTCTAACGGATTCATATATATGGTAAGTAGTGCGAGTGTAACCGGAAGTCAGTCTGGATTTGGTGACGAGCAGACCGTTTACTTTAAACGTATTTCTGATATGAATTTAAAAACACCACAAATTATAGGATTCGGAATTAATAATGAAGAAACGTTTAACCAAGCCACAGCCTATACCAAAGGGGCTATTATTGGAAGTGCTTTTATTAAGTATATCACAGAACATGGTATTAAAAACATCGGAGAGTTTACATCTAGAATTAAACCACATAAATAGGAGTTAACACCTCTTAACAAAGGTTTAATAAAACCTTGACACCCTAATACGCTGATTTTATTTATCTTAAACTTAAATAAAAAAAAAGAAATATTATGGGAATTATAAAAGACAAAAAGAAGTTTACACCGAAATCAGAACAATCAAATCCAACGAATCCTACGGCAAACACCAATCAGGATACTAACACGTTCGATATTGATAAGAAAACCATTAAGGATCAACAATCAAAAAAATAATTAAATTAAAAGACTTTTCAGAAAACGGAAAGTCTTTTTTCTATTACTTCACCACTATACTATGCCATTAAATATTGTTCTTTTTGAGCCAGAAATACCAAATAACACCGGAAATATTGGTCGATTAAGTTTGGCATCGGGCTCTCACCTACACCTAGTAAAACCTTTTGGTTTCGAGATAGACGACAAGCGATTAAAACGTGCTGGTTTGGATTATTGGCAACATTTAAATGTGACATATTACGACTCTATAGCTGATTTTTTCAAAATAAATGAAAACAAAAAAATGGCATTTTTATCCAGTCATGGAGAAAAGAATCATTGGGACATCGATTTTGAAGATGATATGTTTCTCATCTTCGGAAAAGAATCTGTTGGTCTTCCTAAAGATCTTATTAAAACATATAAAAACGATCTTTTTAAAATTCCGCTTTTTAGTGAACATGTACGTAGCTTAAACCTTGCAAATGCTGTTGGAATAGTGGTTTACGAAGGCCTAAAAAAATTAAGTTAGCACCTCAATTTAATTTAAAAAGCTGATTAATTAATTTGTACATTTCGCCCCTATAATACTAGTAAACAGATTTTCATGGAAGATATTGAAAATATTGAATTAGCGTATTTAAGTCTTGACGATTATCAGGAACTTAAGGCCGCAATGATTGAGTCGTACACAAGCATGCCAGATTCTTATTGGCGTGAACATCAAATAGAAACCTTAATCACACAATTTCCCGAAGGACAAGTTGTTATTAAAATAAACAACCAAATTGCAGGTTGTGCACTGTCTATAATTGTAGATTATAGTCAGTTTGACAATGCACATACCTATAAAGATATTACAGGAAATTATACTTTTAGCACGCACAATAAAGATGGAGACGTTATTTATGGTGTAGATGTGTTTATAAAACCCGAATTTAGAGGCTTACGTTTAGGGAGACGTCTTTACGATTACCGTAAAGAATTATGCGAGCGTCTTAATTTAAGAGGTCTAGCCTTTGGTGGTCGCATCCCTAATTACCATAAATATTCTAGCGCACTTTCTCCTAAAGAATATATAGACAAAGTAAAACGTAAAGAAATTCACGATCCTGTTTTAAACTTTCAAATCTCTAACGATTTTCACCCGACTCGAGTGCTTAAAAATTACTTAGAAGGCGATAGCAATTCTGAAGACTATGCTGTGCTTTTAGAGTGGGATAATATTTATTACGAAAAGAAAGAAACCAAAGCGGCTACTACAAAAAAGATTGTGCGTTTAGGGTTAATTCAGTGGCAAATGCGTCCTTACAACGATTTGGATGAGTTGATGCAACAAGCAGAATATTTTGTCGATGCCGTTTCTGGATACAGAAGTGATTTCGCCTTGTTTCCTGAATTCTTTAATGCACCGTTAATGGCAGACGATAACCATTTATCGGAACCTGATGCGATTAGAAATTTAGCCGAACATACTGCCGAGATCGTATTGCGGTTCTCTAAGCTGGCTATTTCTTATAACATCAATATTATTACGGGAAGTATGCCGGAAATCGCCGAGGATAACCGACTGTATAATGTGGGATATTTATGTAGACGAGATGGAACTACCGAACGCTACGAAAAGCTTCACGTTACACCAGACGAAGCTAAAGTTTGGGGTATGGAAGGCGGTTACAAACTAGAAGCTTTCGACACCGATTGTGGTAAAATTGGTATTTTAATATGTTACGATTCTGAATTCCCTGAATTAAGTAGGTTGTTAGCCGATCAGGGTATGGACATTTTATTCGTACCATTCTTAACCGATACACAAAACGGATATTCTCGAGTTAGACATTGCGCACAAGCACGTGCCATTGAAAACGAGTGTTATGTAGCTATTGCAGGAAGCGTTGGTAACTTACCTAAAGTACACAATATGGATATACAATTTGCGCAATCTATGGTATTTACGCCTTGTGATTTTGCCTTTCCTGCAAACGGAATTAAGGCAGAAGCAACACCAAACACCGAAATGATTTTAATAGCAGATGTCGATATTGACTTACTTAGAAATCTTAACCAATTTGGAAGCGTTAAAAACCTTAGAGATAGACGAAAAGACATTTTCGAATTAAGAAAAAAATAGAATAAAAAATTTTCAAAACACAGTAAAGCATCATATATAAAAAGTATGATGCTTTTTTATTAATAGAATTGAAAGCTCATTTTTAAATTCTATTAACATTATTTTAAGATTAAAATATGTGATGATATTAGTTTTTAATAAAGTTTATTATCTTCGTCCCCGAAAATTAATTCGATTATATCTAGCTTAAATAATAATTAAACAATCAACTTATGTTAGCACATATTAAGTTACCTAAGGCGTCTACTTTATTCTTTTTTTTAGCCTTCTCAGTTTTATCACTTTCTCAAATTAATGCCCAAAACGACACGCTTGTACTCTCAAATCAAGACAAACTTATTGGAAACATTAAAGAAATGACCAAAGGTGTCGTTACTATTGAAACAGATTATAGTGACAGTGATTTTGAGATTAAATGGAAAGATGTTATTTATGTAAGTAGTAATCAAACATACTTAATGTCACTTTCTAATGGTCGTCGTATCAACAGTAAATTACATTCAAAACCAGGTTCAGAAAATATTGTAACCTTAATTCAAGGCGATGAAGTTATTGAAACAGCAATCTCAGATGTTGTTTACATTAAAGCTATCGAAAACAATTTTCTTTCACGATTAGATGCGAGTTTATCTGTTGGATTTAACATTACTAAAACCAACAACTTAACCCAATTTTCTATTTTAAGTAATATTGGATATACAGCGGATAAATGGGGAGTTACAGCGGGTTTCAACTCGGTAAGAAGTAATCAGGACGATGTTGATGAAACGAAACGTACCGATGCTAATATTGGAGGTAAATACTTTATGAAGCGTGATTGGTATGCTTTAGTAAATGCCACATTCCTTTCTAACGACGAACAACTATTAAAACTTAGATCTTCAACACAAGGTGGTATTGGTAAATATCTTATTCACTCTAACCGTGTATACTTCTCTACAGGTGCTGGTTTAGCTTGGACTAATGAAAATTATACAGACCCTGCTATTGATACTAAAAACAGTTTAGAAGCCTTTGTGTCTTTAGAATTAAACATGTTTGACTACGACGATATTAGCCTGTTTTCTACTTTTGTAGTTTACCCTAGTTTAACAGAAAGTGATCGTTTAAGAACAGATTTAAACCTTAATTTAAAATACGATTTACCTTTAGACTTTTTTGTTCAACTTGGTTTAACTCATAACTACGACAGTAAACCTATTGCTGGTGCATCTACTACAGATTATATATTTCAAACAACTTTAGGTTGGGAACTTGATTAAGCTCTTTTCCTAAAACTTTATAAAACAAAAAACGTGTTAGATGATCTAACACGTTTTTTATGATATTAATTTAGTGATTTTTTAATTTTTAAGCACTAGTATAGAATCGAATTTCTCCATCATTATAAGTTGATTTTAAAGCGGATTCTCCTGCTTTAATGATATGGTTAATTAAGATTATAAGTCAGTTTAAAGTCTCTTAAATTTCTTTCTTGAAGGTCTTTAAATCAACTAAAAACAGTTTTAGAATTAAAGAAAAATCTTTTCGTATAATTCTGGCTTATTCCATAGATTCCTTTTCTTTCTCTTCAATTTCACGAGCTTTAGACAATGATGTCGCGACTAATCCTGCTGGTATAGTTACAATCCCCACACCTATTATCAAAATACAAAAGGTGAAAATTTTCCCTCCTGCCGTAATGGGATAAACATCTCCATAACCTACCGTTGTTAGCGTAACTACTGCCCACCATGCACTGTGAAATATAGACGCAAAAACTTCGGGTTGCGCTTCGTTCTCAAAGTAATATATACCTGCAGAAGCAAGAAATACAAATATAGCTGTCACTATTAAGAACAGTACAATTTCTTCTCTTACAATCTTTGCTGCTAAATGAAATCGGTGCAATGCTTTATTGTATCTAATCAATTTTAAAGCTCTAAATATTCTAAACACGCGGAATGCCCGTAATGCTCTAAAATCTAAAGTTCCTTTTAAGTAGAATGGTAAAATGGCTAGTAAATCGATAATGCCATAAAAACTGAAGATATACTTGAATGGCTTTTTGGCAACATAAACACGTATTAGATATTCTATTGAAAATATAATTACGCAAAACGTTTCAAAATAGTCTAGATACTTTATAGTTTCTATTGAAATATTAGGCAATGTTTCAATAGAAAAAGCTATTAAAGAAAGTAAAATTAAGGCCTGTATAATATAATCGAATAACTTTCCTTTTTTAGTGGTGTTATCTTCTACTAGTAGCCTTAATTCCTCTTTCATATTTTACTTTTATTTTCTTTAAAATTACATACGCTCAGGAACTTGAATTCCTAATAAACTAAATGCATTTTTTATAGTTGTAGATACTGCTTGTGCTAACTGTACTCTAAATATTTTTTCATTTAAATCGTCTGCTCCTAGAATAGATACATTTTGGTAAAATGAATTAAATTCCTTAACCAAATCGTAAGTATAATTCGCAATAATTGCTGGACTGTATTGAACCGCCGCCAATTGAATGGTTTCTGGGAACAGTTGCAATTGTTTTAATAGCGATTTTTCTTTCTCGTGTAATTCTATTTTAGGCGTTTCAACGGTATAATCGAAATCTGCTTTTCTAATGATAGACTGAATTCTAGCATAAGTGTACTGAATAAACGGCCCTGTATTTCCTTGAAAATCGATAGATTCTTTAGGATCAAATAAAATACGTTTCTTAGGATCTACTTTTAAGATGTAATATTTTAATGCACCTAGACCAATGGTGCTATATAGTATATTTTTTTCATCTTGAGAATACCCATCCAATTTCCCTAAATCTTCAGAAATTTCGCCTGCTGTTTCTGCCATTTCAGAAATTAAATCGTCGGCATCTACAACAGTTCCTTCTCTACTTTTCATTTTTCCGCTTGGTAAATCTACCATCCCATAACTTAAGTGGAATAAATTTTTAGACCATTCGAAACCTAATTTCTGTAAGATTAAAAACAAGACTTTAAAATGATAATCTTGCTCGTTACCTACCGTATAAACTAGTCCGCCAACATTTGGATAATCTTTTATACGCTGAATAGCGGTACCAATATCCTGTGTCATGTAAACCGCAGTTCCGTCTGAACGTAATACGATTTTCTCGTCTAAACCTTCATCCGTTAAATCGCACCATACAGAACCATCTTCCTTTTTAAAGAATACACCCGTTTTTAAACCTTCTGCAACAAACTCCTTTCCTAATAAATACGTATCACTTTCGTAATAATAACAATCGAAATCTACACCTAAATTTTTATAAGACACCTCAAAACCATCGTAAACCCATTGGTTCATGGTTTTCCAAAGCGATACAACGTCTTCGTCTCCGGCCTCCCACTTTAACAACATGTCTTGTGCTGCTAATAAAATAGGTGCTTGTTTTTTAGCATCATCTTCAGAAAGTCCTTCTGCTTTTAATGCTTCAATCTCTTTTTTATATTCTTGGTCGAATTTTACGTAATAATTTCCAACCAACTTATCACCTTTTAATCCTGTACTCTCTGGCGTTTCACCATCACCAAAACGTTTCCAAGCTAGCATACTTTTACAAATATGAATACCACGGTCGTTTATAATTTGAGTTTTATAGACGTTTTTACCAGATGCCTTTAAAATTTCGGCTACACTATATCCTAATAAATTATTTCTAATGTGCCCTAGGTGCAATGGTTTATTTGTGTTAGGCGAAGAATATTCCACCATAATAGCTTTATCATCCTCACTTGGTGTAACATATCCAAAAGTATCATCAGATTTTATACTATTAAACCAATTTTGATAATAAGTATCGGCAATTACAATATTAAGGAATCCTTTAACCACATTGTAGCCTGTAACAGCTTCAACTTCTTTAAGTAAATATGCTCCAATAGCTTCACCTATTTGAACTGGATTACCTTTTACAACGCGTAACATTGGAAAAACAACGACTGTAATATCACCTTCAAACTCTTTGCGAGTAGACTGAAACTCTACAGCTTCTAATTCGGCATTATATATAGATTTTACGGCTTGTTTAACGTGTTGCGTTAACGACTCTTGTATACTCATTACAATTGATTTTATTAAGAGGCCAAAGATACTATTTTTATCAGATTAATAGGAAATAATGCAAAAGGGAAAGCGTATTAAAATTAAACTGCTTAGTCTTAATTCATGAAACTAAACACAAATTAAATTGTAGAAATGTCTTTCAAAAGATTACAATTTATCTACTTAGTACCGTCTAAATCTTCAAAAAACAAGAATCAAACATTAAAATTATTAAAGTGTCGTTTTTCTATGTTTTTGGTCATTCATCGAGAACGCCAACTACTTTCGACAACCGTGTCAACATCTTAACTAATAATTTAGCATTAAGGCGCTTAAATTAGATTAACAAAAGACATTTAATAACTTTGATATTATAATGCTATTAATTTAACAAGTCTTCTTTGTGAGGGGGGAGATTTAACTAACAAACCTAAATACGTGTTTCCTATTATATGGGCTATTATGTAGCGTAAACTTATCATATAATATGAAGACGACTGTACCTGTATGAGAAAGATAATTACACTAATTATTCTTTTAACTGTAACGCTTGGATTTGCCCAAACCAAGAATATAGATAGCCTGACTGTAGAGTTGGCCTTCCAGAAGACAGATACTTCTAAAATTAAAACGTCTATAAAACTTGTAAAAGAATTATACAACCATAAAGAATACAATCTCGCTTTAAAATATGTTCTCGAGGCAGATAAATTAGCTTCAAAATTAAATTACACTCCTGGCCAAAGTCAGACAGCTTACTTAAAAGCACTGATTTACAATAAGAAAGAAGATTATATAAATGCGATAAATCATTTTTCTGAAGCAAAAATTCTATTTAAATCCTTACAAGACACTCTAGCCATTGCCCGAGTTAATAACCAAGTCGGTTTAATTGAAATTTCACGCGGTTACTATAAACAAGGTTTTGCACATACATTATCTGCAATTCAAGAGTTAGAGAAAAGAAATCTAGAAACCGAACTTAAAGAAACATATCAAGGTTTAGCAAAAGCATATTCTGATAAAAAAATATACGACAAAGCTATTGAATACAACCTTAAACGCTTAAAAATCGAAGAGCTTCAAGCTGATAAAAATGCAATTATTGAAGTTAACAAAAACTTAGCTGCATTATATTCTGTTGAAAAAGAACACCGAAAAGCAATAGATTATTACGAACGTATTTTATTATTTAATCATACGGATACAGATTCATTACGTTCTGTCATTCTACCAAAATTAGGATTCGAATACTTACAATTTAGAGAATTTGATAAAGCAGGTGCTTACCTTTCTGAAGGTATTAAACTAAATAGGGAATTAAATAACATTCCAGAATTAATAGAAACTTTAAATACTAGCGGTGAGCTTAATTTTAAAAAAAGTAAATCTAAATTAGCAGAGAAACAATTATTGGAGGCGTTTTCACTTTTAAAACGCTATGAGAATAAAACCGAAGAACTTAAAAACTATAGGCTTTTAAAATCTATAGATTCTACCCAAAGAGACTACCAACGTGCTTTTATGTGGCAGAATAAATTTCATACCCTTAGAGACAGTCTACAACGTGCAGAATTACAATTCGCGACAAATCAAAATCAAATTCAAATATTAGAAAATTTCGATACTATACAGGAAATTTCTAATGAAAACATGAATCGAGCTTCTAAAACAGATGTTGTTATGTTTAACGACAATCAAGATAGAATAGATAAACTTCAAATTATAAATTACATCCTTCTTGCGGGTTTTGCCATTTTATCTACATTTCTAGTTGTTGTGTATTTAAACCGAGACAAACGCATAAAATACACTTATGAACTTGAAGCTAAAACTAAAAAAATTGAACTTCAGAACGAAGCTATTTTAGAACAAACAGCGCATTTAGAACATATAAATCACGTAAAAGACAGACTCTTTTCTATTGTATCTCACGATTTAAAAGATTCGTTAACCTCTATTAACGGATTTATAGATTTATTAAAAGATGGCTCGTTAACCCGTCAAGAATTTGACCGCTTAATTCCAGAATTAAGTGAAAACGCTAACAGCGCAACACTTTTACTCTTTAATTTATTGAACTGGTCGAAGTCTCAAATGGAGTCTCTAGAACCTAATGCCAGCCTATTTGATATTCGAGAAGTGGTACTCGATAAAATTAAATTAGTAGAACATAAGCTTATTGACAAGCAGATTGAATTGATAGATAATACACTTCGTGATTTTGTTTATGCCGATTACAGTATGGTCGAAATTATAATTCAGAATCTACTTACTAACGCGGTTAAGTTTAGTAAACCTGGAGATAGTATTACCATTTCGAATCATATAAATAATGGCAATACAATAATTAGTATAGAAGATACGGGTGTAGGAATCTCTAAAGAAAATATTAAAAAATTATTTCACGGAAACACCTTTACAACCAAAGGTACAAAAAATGAAAAAGGAACCGGTTTAGGCCTTTCTATCTGTAAGGAATTAGTCGATTTAAACCACGGTAAAATCTGGGTAGAAAGTGTAGAAAATGCAGGTAGTACATTTTATATTGAATTACCTAAAGAAAAGAAAGTTGTTGCTCCAGAATTAAGCCTTGGGTAAAAACACCTCAGCCATCATACAACGGGCGCTTCCCCCTCCACAAGCCTCAATAGTATCTAAAGAACTGTGTACAATTTTACAATGTTTAGTGATTTTAGCAATTTGAGATTCTGTTAAAGAATGATATGCAGAGCTACTCATAACCATGCACAATTCGCCTTGTTCGCCTTGGACTTGTAGCATATTTCCTGCAAAATGTTCTACTTGAGATTCTGTAATTGTTATTACTTCTTTTCCGCTTTCCTTTAAATGTTGTAACACTTGCTTACGCTCTTTCTTATCATCTATGCTCTCTAAACAAATAACAGAAAACGTTTCTGCAAGACACATCATGACATTAGTGTGATAGATTGGTTTTCTCTCATTGTCTACAGTTTGATACGCTGTAAAAATTACTGGAAAATAGTCGAAATCTTCACAAAATTCTATAAATAAATCTTCATCGGCTCTAGCAGATAATGCGCAATAGGCTTTTCCGTTTACACGATCTAACAATAAACTTCCTGTACCTTCTAGAAACAGTCCCTCTTCTTCGGCACTTGTATAATCAAGCACATCGTTAATTACAAAACCTTTTTCTTCTAAGACATCGAAAACATCTTCTCGACGTTCTAAACGTCTATTTTCTGCAAACATTGGATATAAGCCCACCGTTCCGTTTTCATGAAAAGAAATCCAGTTATTCGGGAAAACAGAATCTGGCGTATCATTTTCTTCAGTATCATGAATAACAATAACCTCAACATCTATTGCTCTTAATTTTTCTACAAAATTATCGAACTCTTGTTGTGCTCTTGCATTTACCGTTTCGGGTAATACACCTTTCATAGCTGTTTGGTAATAATTATTAACAGCTGTTTGTTCATTCATCCTAAAATGTAAAGGACGAACCATTAAAATGGTATTTGTAGTGTGTTGCATGAATAAAGAGAATTTGGTGTAAAATTAGTCTATTTTGAATATAAAAAGTTAAGTATTTTATTTTGCGTTTTGAATTAAATCTAATAATTGGTTCATATGATTGAATTCTAAAGTTGGATAGCCTTTTAACTGATTATGGATATCGTCTGCAGTGTAACCAAACACATCAAATCCGCCTGCTTTTGCCGCTGTAACTCCCGAATAACTATCTTCTATAACCACACATTCTTCTGGTTTAAACCCCATAGATTCTGCTGCCCATAAAAATATCGCTGGGTCTGGTTTCCATTTCTGAATCGTATAACAACTAAATAAACGTCCCTCAAACCTATCGAGTAATCCTGTTAATCCTAAATTCAGCCTCATTTTAGCTTCAAGTGCGCTCGATGCCACACAAAAGGGTAACTCTAATTGATCGAGAACCTCTTTAATACCTTCTATAGGTTTTATATGGGCTTTAAAAGCTTCCATACTTAACGTTCTATATTGAGCCTCGAAATCTTCAGGTAAAGGCTTATTAATTAAAGTTTCTATTTTTTCGATACACGTATTCATAGAACAGCCTTTAAATAATTTAATTGCGGCGTTTAAATCTAAATTTGCACCATATTGATTGGCTAAATCAGACAACACTCCATTACTTAGGGCTTCACTATCCACTAATACACCATCGCAATCGAAAATGACACATTTATACTTACTCATAATTATGGTGTTGTAGAGGACACTTGTAAGACTTTCCCATTATAGAAGGCCTGACCTGTTAATGAAAAATTGAAAATATAACTCGCCATACCTTCTGCTGTTGTTGGTGCGATATAGCCTGGAAATGCTTCCTCTAACATTTCTGTTTGCACGGCACCTAAAGCCAATACATTAAATGCAATTCCGGAATCTTTATATTCTTCTGCTAATACTTCTGACAACGTAATTACGGCACCTTTACTAGAGCTGTAAGCTGCTAAGCCAGGGAATTTCATACTGCCTTGAATGCCGCCCATAGAACTAACGGTAACCATATGGCTACCTTTAACCATAAACGGAAGTACGGTTTGTGTTAACTGAGCTACTCCAAAAACATTAGCATTATACACTGTTTGGAAGTCGGATTTTGTTAATTCTGAAAATGGTTTGCTAACCAAAGCTCCTGCATTATGGATTAAAATATCGACTTGTTCCCAATTTGATTTTATGTAAGTTTCTACTTTATCAAAATCAGCATCATGTTCTAAATCGAAACAAAACGTTGTTACATGTTTCAACTTTAAATCGGTAACCGGTTTGTCATTCCTAGATAAAGCCAATACGCGATGTCCTGCTTCAGCAAAAAACTTTACAAGTTCTAAACCAATACCACGACTTGTTCCTGTTATAATAACGTTTTTCATAATGTAATATGCGGGTTAAATATTCAAAATAATATCTATAACAAATATACTTGTCCCTAATGAAACGGACAGCAGTTTTAAAAGAAAATTAATCGCATAAAAAAAGCCATCACAAGGATGGCTTTTTTCAAATATGTTTTAATTCCGATTATAATAACATCGAAATTGGGTTTTCAATATATCCTTTTAATGTTTGAAGGAATTGAGCTCCAGTAGCACCATCAATCGTTCTGTGATCGGCAGCTAAACAAAGCTTCATAGTATTACCTACTACAATAGCTCCATCTTTTACAACTGGTTTTTGAACAATTGCTCCAACAGAAAGAATTGCTGAGTTAGGTTGGTTGATAATAGATGTAAATGAATCTATACCGAACATACCTAAGTTAGAGATAGTAAATGTACTACCTTCCATTTCTTCTAAAGATAACTTCTTAGTTTTAGCTTTGATAGCATATTCTTTAACAGCAGCACCAATTTGCGTTAATTTGCGTTGATCTGCAAATTTAACAACTGGTACAAGAAGACCATCTTCAACAGCAACCGCTACACCAATGTGTACGTGGTTGTTTAATCTCATCTTGTCGTCAAACCATTGAGAATTTACTTGAGGATGTTCTTTTAAAGCCATTGCACAAGCTTTAACTACGATATCGTTAAAAGAAATTTTAGTATCTGGAACAGCATTTACTTCCTTACGGAAAGCAATGGCGTTATCCATATCAAACTCCACATTTAAGTAATAGTGAGGTGCAGAAAATTTAGATTTCGCTAAGTTTTTAGCAATCGCTTTACGCATGTTAGAGTTTTTAATTTCTTCAAAACTCTCTTCAGATGCTGAAGCAAAACTAGCTCCGGCAGCGGCAGCAGGTGCAGCAGCTTTAGGTGTAAAGTTTTCAACATCACGTTTAATGATACGTCCACTTTCTCCAGAACCTGGTATATCTGCAATGTTGTATCCTTTTTCGTCTGCAATTTTCTTCGCTAATGGCGATACGAATAAACGACCACCATCGTTAGACACTTTAGGCGTTGCTGCAGGAGCAGCATCTTTAGGAGCTGGAGCGGCTTTTGGAGCCTCTGCCTTTGGTGCAGCTTGCTTAGGAGCTTCTGCTTTTGCAGGAGCAGCAGCAGGTGCAACACCAAAATTACTAGCTACTCCAGAAACATCTGTTCCTGCAGGGCCAATAATTGCTAATAAAGAATCTACTTTAGCAGATTCACCTTCTTGTAATCCAATATGTAATAAAGTACCTGCATTAAAAGATTCGAATTCCATTGTGGCTTTATCCGTCTCTATTTCTGCAAGGATATCTCCTTCTTCTATAGTATCACCTTCTTTTTTCAACCAAGTTGCAACAGTTCCTTCTTCCATGGTATCACTTAAACGTGGCATAGTAACCACGACAACACCTTCTGGAAGTTCAGCACTTGCCGCTGACTCAACTGGAGCTGCTTCTTCAGTTGCTTCTGCTTTAGCTTCTTCTGCAGGAGCCGCAGGTGCAGCACCTCCACTAACTAGAGCAGATATATCTTCACCTTCATCACCAATAATAGCTAGTAATTCGTCTACTTTAGTAGTCTCTCCTTCTTGAACACCAATATGTAGTAAAGTTCCTTCATGAAAAGATTCGAATTCCATAGTTGCTTTATCGGTTTCGATTTCAGCAAGGATGTCTCCTTCAGTTACTTTGTCTCCAACTTTTTTCAACCACGCTGCAACGGTACCTTCTTCCATGGTATCGCTTAAACGAGGCATGTTAATAATTTCAGCCATAGCTTATAGTTTATGTTGTAAAAATGGATAATCTTCTTGTTCGTAGACTACATCGTACATTACGCTTTTGTCTGGGTATGGTGATTCGTCTGCAAATTTTTCGCATTCAAGAACACGTTTTTTAACATCTGCATCAATCTTTTTAAGATCTGCTTCAGTTGCGTATTTTTTAGAAAGAATAACGTCTTTTACTTGAGAAATAGGATCTATTTTCTTGTATTCTTCTACTTCTGCTTTCGTACGATAATGTTGAGCATCACTCATTGAGTGTCCTCTATATCTGTATGTTTTTAATTCTAAGAATGTTGGTCCACCTCCTTTACGAGCTCTTTGAATAGCTTCATCAAAGGCTTCAGCTACTTTTATAGGGTTCATTCCATCTACAGGAGCACAAGGCATTTCGTATCCTAAACCTAATTTATAAATATCTTCGTGAGAAGCTGTACGTTTAACAGATGTTCCCATGGCATAACCATTGTTTTCACAAACAAAAACAACTGGTAAATTCCATAACATTGCTAAGTTGAATGTTTCGTGAAGTGACCCTTGACGAGCAGCACCATCACCAAAACAACACAATGTTACAGCATCACTACCGTGATATTTATCACCAAATGCAATACCTGCTCCTAAAGGAATTTGTCCTCCTACGATACCATGACCACCATAAAAACGGTGCTCTTTAGAAAAGATATGCATAGAACCTCCCAAACCTTGAGATGTACCTGTTGCTTTTCCAAATAATTCTGCCATAACACGCTTCGGGTCCACACCCATACCAATTGGCTGTACGTGGTTACGATACGCGGTTATCATTTTATCCTTAGACAAGTCCATAGCATGTAAAGCACCTGCTAATACGGCTTCTTGTCCGTTGTATAAATGTAGAAATCCTCTTACTTTTTGTTGAATGTATACTGCAGCTAGTTTATCTTCAAACTTTCTCCAAAACAACATGTCTTCATACCATTTAATGTATGTTTCCTTTGTGATTTTTTGCATGAGTAGCGTTAATTTAAAAACGAGAAACAAAAGTAACACATTCGTGGTTAACCAAAAAACTGAATCCCGTAAAAATTACATAAAAAATTTATAAAACTGATTTTTCAAAGACTAAAGGTAGCAAATTTGATAATGACTGAGAACGCATTACCTCTCCAGACTCTCCCATAAAGTAAATATCTATTGGTGCACTCTGTTTTATTTCATATTCGGCAATAGCTTGTCTGCATGCTCCGCAAGGCGGAATTGGCGTAGTTGTTTTATGGTTTTCTGATCCCGCTATTAAAGCCATCTGTACGATTTTAGCATCTGGAAATTGCGAACCTGCATAATAGATTGCTGTCCGTTCTGCGCATAACCCAGATGGATAAGAGGCATTCTCCTGATTGTTACCTGTAATAACTTCGCCATTGTCTAATAAAATGGCTGCTCCTACTAAAAAATTAGAATACGGGGCATAGGCTCGTAATCGTGCTTTCGCGGCTTGTGCCATTAAATCTGAAACGGCAGTTGGCAATTCTTCTATATTTTCGTAAACCTCAAAGTAGGCTTCTTTTTTTATTGTTTTCATGAAAACGTATTAAGTTCTTCTATCTAAAGATATAAAACTATTTAAAACAAAAAACTATTGCGTGATGCAATAGTTTTTTGTTAATCTTTTAATTTAAAAATTACTTTAGTATTCTGTATAAGTCCCTGCTCCTAAATTAAACGTTAAAGAAAAACGCAATGTATTTTCTAAAGGGCTTGCAACTTTTGAAGTTGAAAATAAATATGATAAATCGATATTAATAACATTGTATTTAAATCCAGCTCCTAAAGCAAAAAATTGTCTTGCTCCTTTTTCTTCAGCTTCGTGGAAATATCCCATTCTGAACCCAAAAGAATCTTGATACATATATTCTGCACCTAAAGCCCAAGTCCATTCTTGCATTTCTTCACTAAAACCACCTGGTGCATCACCAAACGACTGGAACATACCTTTCATGAAACCGACATCATTATCTTGCCCTTGATATATGATACCATTAGTTGTAGATAATTGTTCGCCTAATGTATCTATATCTTCGTCGTATACACCATTACCATTTTCATCGGTATAATTATATTCTGTTCCTAAAATTGGAGGTGTTGGCACTAATAATTTAGTTACTTCTCCAGTAATTGATACTGTATTGTATTGATCAAGAATAAAAATCGAATCCTCCTCCTAAACGTAACGTTGTTGGGTTGAAAGTTTTCTATACCAACCTTCATCATATTTAAATTTAGGACCAATATTTTTGAATGGGCAAATCCACCTCTCCATCGACCATTAAAATCGTTATACGCTTCTTCTTCACTTTGGTAGTATCCCGAAATATCTACACCAAATGTTCCTGCTGCTTCGGCATCTGTATCATTATAATTCAGTTTTAAATCTGAACGTAAATAACGCATAGCCACAGACATAGAAAACTGATCACTTAGTCTTAATGCATACGAAGCATCTAAAGCAAATTCGTTAGGACGCTGAACTAATGGACTAGAAAATTCATCTTGGGTAAACTCTATATCTCCTAAAGAAAAATATCTAAAACTTGCTGCAAAAGCACTTCTCTCGTTTAACCGATTATAATAAGAAAAACTTCCTAGAAAAATATCGTTTACTAACTTACTTAAGTAAGGCGTATAACTTAATGAGACACCAGATTTAGCTTCTGAAAACGCATATTTTGCTGGATTCCATTGTTGTGAAAACCCATCTACAGAAGTTGCAACTCCCATATCTCCTAAAGACCCTGCTCTTGCATCTGAAGCTATTAATAAGAAAGGTACACCTGTAGTAATAACCCGTGAATCTTGAGGATTCGGAATTACGACTGTTGGATCTTGTGCGTATGCATTAACTCCTAGCAGGACTAAAAGAATTGGTAAAAATTTTGTTTTCATCTAATTAAGTTATTTTACAAATATATATGTTTATTACAGGATAACAAGTTTCTCTATTTTTTCGACTGTTTTATTTAACGCAACAGACTTAACTTTAAGTTTATACACATAAACTCCTTTTCCGATTCGATCTCCAAAATCATCTCTTCCATCCCAAATGATATCTCGAGATAATGATGATGTTCCATTGCTATTGGTCTGACTATTTATTGTTCTTACCAATTTACCCGAAACAGTAAAGATTTGTATAGAAACGTCTAAAACACCAGAACTATTGTGGTTAAACCAAAATTCTGTGTAATTAACAAACGGGTTTGGATAGTTTAGCACGTTAGAAATGATTAAACTTTCATCTTGATCGTACACAACAAATTGAATTTCAGATACAGAAGAATTGTTATATACATCCCATGCTTTTACGGTTAACGTATGAAGTCCTGGTTCTAAATCTCGAAACGGATAAGTCACCACACCTCTTTGATAATCATCGACTTCTGTCTGATAATAATCATTTAAAACATACGGATTGGTTTCGTCTCCATCAATAATAGCGACAATATCATGACCAATTCCACTAGCTGTATTAATACCATTTTCGTCTTCTAATTTCACTAATAATGATGGAGATTCATTTGTAATTCCACCGGTTACAAAGTTTTCATCATTCATATATAAATTTACTACTGGTCCGATATTATCTTCTACAGCATTTTCATTTATCCCTCCTACTTTTATAATATTTACACTTGCTCCTGTTTGATCTTGAAGCGGATTATCTGTTTTCGCATAAAAACTTACCCTTCCGTAGCCAACTGGAACGCCAATATCGCGAGGTACAACAAAATCGAAATTAAATTTACCCGCTGTTACCGATGCTTGTCCTCTAAAAATTATTTCACCAAGAGTTGTAAAATCCATAACATAATCGCTATCGTTAGCCAATGTTGTTCTGTCTATTTCTTTATCGTAAATTGTGGATGCCAGCAAACCATTATAATCGGTTAAAAGATTTCCGGCTGTATCTACAACTTCACCAGAGAAAGACACTCTACCTAAAGCTTCTAATGTATCTACATCTCCAGAAACAGGTTTTCCATTAATTTCTGTAAGTTTAATATTCGGCTCTGGAATCGCTAATTTCATGGCTGGATCCCCTATATAAAACACCAAGTGTCTTTGACTTGTACTTGAAATGGAAGATGATGAATGCGTTTTTGTTAAACGTAAGGCTTCCGCCATTGAAGGGTATTCATTATCTGAATAACTAGTCTCGTTGCCATAAGAAAACAGGTATTCACTTAAAATTTCATTAAACTGAATTCCCACACTCACAAAAATTTGTCGCGTTGTAGTAAGTAAACTTATAGCGCCTCCATCAGGATTCCAATACGTTACTTCGCCTCCAGTTTCTCGCAACGGATTATCGAATCGTGTAAATTCACAAGTCACCGTTATAAAACAGTTCAATTTATTTTCGTTAGACAGTGCTATGGCGTCGGGTTGCATAAAAATACGCTCGTGAGCCAAGCCATCTTCACCACCGTGACCAAAATAGTTAACCACCAAAGCCCCCGTTTCCATTGCATTTACCATAGCTTCATTCACTTCGGGATAGCGATCTCCTCCAGAAGATGATTCTTGGACATACGCATCAGAATGAATTTTTGTAACGTTTATAAAAGGTTTTTCTTCAGAAATTTTATCTGCTATTGAATTGGTGGTTTCTTCTAAAATAAACTCCCATGATTCGTCTACATCATCCGAAACCATAACCACACTATTCCTCCATCTTCCATATGAAGCGTCCTCGTAATAGCGCTCAATTTTATCGACCATGGTTTTTGCCTGACTCGGATCGTTGGCTAAAATCCGTCCTAGAGCTATATCTAAACGATCTGAGCTAGCCATAGTCCCTTCATCCTCATCCATCATGCCATAAAAATCATCAGATATAAACGAGCTTGTTAAACTAAAACTAGAATACGCATGCCAAGATGGTACATAATTTTTATTATTATCTAATCGTCCTTTATAATCGTAGGAACTATCGCCAAACATGCATAAGTATTTCAATGCTTTTTCTGGAGCACTAGAGTTATCGTATACATATTTTACAAAATTTCTAATAGCAACAATATCTTGATTTCCCGAGGTAAACTCATTATACAATTCGGTTAATGTCACGACTTTTACATTTAGACCATATTGTGTCTTATTAATATTAGCTAACCGAACAGCTTGAGTGTAATAACTTGTAGGAGCAACTATAATGTAATCGACATCTTGGAATTCTCCATTTTCGTCTAAAAACACAGAACCTTTTAAATCTTGATTATCTACTCTAGAATCGGAATCACTCTCTGGCGTATAATAATCTGAAGGCGTTACAGCAACAAACGTTTCTAATGTTCCGGCGGGGCGTTTAAAACTCAGTGTAGCTTCTGAAGCAGAATTTGCGAAAGCAGATACAGAAAACGGACGACTTACATTCCATATTTCTGATACATTTGCAGCATCCGATAAGCGGTATTCTACAACACCAGACACAGAAGACACCTTATTATTATAGAACCCAAATTGTTTTCCGTAAAAACGTAAATCTCGAGTTGCTTCTAACGAGATATAATCCAGATAACCTAATGCACTTGGATTGCCTTGCTTATTATAGGTTAAACTAACCGTTATATCTGAACTGTTAACATCTATATTTCTATTTAAAGATGCTTCATTGGCGTAAGTAGGATCACTAGCACCACTAATACTTAAAGTTCCTAAACTTGCCCCATTAACAGACACATCGAAAGTGGAACGTGAATCTGATGTTGAAGCCACATAAGTTTTAAAAGCTACAGGCTCTGAAGTTACTAAATTGGGAATATTAAACTCAAAAGATTTCTGAAGAGATACATCAAATCGGTCTCCAAACCAACGGCGACCAACCTGAACTAAATTATAATCGTCGTTTTCATGAAATAAATACGTCTGATGCGTATCGACAACCAAAGTTGTTTCGTTCTCTGAACTCGTAAACGACTGAATTCGTTTTCCTTCATCTCCATCTACTCTTAAAAAATAGGACGTTCTAGTAGCATAGCAATTTATATTCGTATTACTTTCTTCATTATAACCATTTGGCCCTATAGCATAAAACAATATATAATCTTCATTATCGAAAGTACCATCGGCTTCACCTACTACTTTTATAGCGTTCTCGGTAATATCAAAATATTGCGTATCAGAATTTTTATAAGCCATCATTTGCCCACCATTTCCATATATTTTAAGCTGTTTAGGATTTATATTGTTAACATTAACACCAAGGTCTTGTAAAAAAGATTTCGACAATTTATAAACACCTGTAGTGTCTACATAAAATTTAAACCACTCTCCGGTTTTTAATACAGAACTATAAATACGATTTGTAGCTACACTCGCTCTACTAGTACTTCTAGCAGAAGCTGCTGTAGAATACACTAAATTAAAAGATGTAATTTTTTTAAAAGTATGTTCTCCGTCTTTAATAATAGGAGAAACATTTAAAACAGCATAAGATTTATTTCTAGCTCCTGACTTTGATAATTGAAACTCTAATTCATTTGGTATTGTAGTAACATCTAGTCCTTTTAATTCGGATTTAGAAATTGAAGTATAGGTTATATCTTCTAATCGGGCAGAATTTTCATCTAGATTTGAATTCAATTCCCATTGCGCTACAAACTGTAATCCGTCTTCAATACTATAAGCAAAATTATCGGCATTAAAACTCGGTACTTGAGTTGAGAAACTCCCTGAAGCAATAGTATTATATCCTTCCCATTGTATTTGAAATTGTTTTTGCTGAGAATACCCTATATATGAAAGGAAAAGCAGTATTAAAACGGTTGTTTTTTTCATTACTTGATTAACGTTTACCATGCAATAATAGTATAATACTTGAGTATTTTATGATACAATTCAAAAATACAATAATAATTCAGGAATAACAGCGTTAATAAAGAACACGATAAAACGAGGAAAAACGGGGAAATCATCGATGAAAAGAATGAAATTTACGCTGAAATACATCTTTTTTAACTCAAAATTATATAAATCGCTTGCAGTATGCCGTTAAATTGCTATATTGCGGGACCAAATACAACATTTGCTTACTTAAAAGTATGGATATGAAAAATATAGTAACCGTAAAGGGTTTGTTAGTTTTAACACTTGCTTTAGCCGCTATTAGCTGTAAAAATTCTTCTTCGAAAAACAGTTCGAAGGCCACAGGATGGGAAATCAACTCTAAAGATGGAGGTTTCCAGTACAATACGCAGTACAAAGAACAAGAAACAGCACCAGGATTGGTGTTTATTGAAGGAGGAACATTTACCAAAGGACAAGTGCAGGACGATGTTATGCACGATTGGAATAATGCTCCAACGCAACAACATGTTCAGTCGTTTTACATGGACGAGACAGAAGTTACTAACATCATGTACCTTGAATATTTAGATTACATTAAACGTGTTTTCCCACCTTCTGCAGATGGTTTCAGAGCTATTTACAATGGAGCTTTACCAGATACTTTAGTATGGAGAAATCGCTTAGGATACAACGAAGTACTAACCGATAATTATTTACGTCATCCTGCATATGCAGAATATCCAGTTGTTGGTGTAAGTTGGATACAAGCTGTTGAGTTTGCAAAATGGAGAACAGACCGTGTTAACGAGCATAACCTTGCAGAAGCAGGTTACTTAGACAAAAACGCTATACGTACAGAAACTACAGCTTCTTCTAACTTTAGCACAGGAGCTTACATTAATGCACCTTCTCAAACTTTTTCAGGAAACGAAGAGATTAAAACTCAAGGTAGAACAGGAAAAGTTAGAACAGATGCCGATGGTAACGAAACTAATGTTTATGCTACTCGCGAAAGCGGAGTATTATCGCCACAATACAGACTTCCTACAGAAACTGAATGGGAATATGCTGCTTTAGGTCTTGCTGAACTAAGAGAATTTAACGTTTACAGAGGTAGAAAAAAATATCCTTGGGATGGTCAATACACACGTTCTAGCAAACGTAGAACTTTAGGTGACCAAATGGCCAACTTTAAGCAAGGAAAAGGAGATTACGGTGGAATTGCTGGATGGTCTGATGATAATGCAGATATTACTGCTCAAGTAAAAAGCTACAATCCTAACGACAATGGTCTTTACGATATGGCTGGAAACGTTGCTGAATGGGTAGCCGATGTTTATCGCCCAATAGTTGATGATGATTTTAATGACTTTAACTATTACCGTGGTAATGTTTATACTAAAAATGCAATTAACGAAGATGGTTCTGTAAAAATTGTAACTACAGATGATATTGTATACGACACTTTAAGTAATGGTAGAGTGGTTGCTAGAAATCTTCCTGGAGATATTCTACAAATTCCAATTGATGAGCAAGAAACATATTTAAGATCTAACTTCTCTTCAAGCGATAACCGTGACTTTAGAGATGGTGATAAACGTTCTTCTCGTTATTATGCAGACTTCGACTCTGATGATTCAGATTCTGGAAAGTCTAAAATGTACCATGCTCCAAAGAACACAATTACAAGAGATTCTGCAGGAAACATTGTAAGAGAGTACGACAAATCTAACAACAAAACCTCATTGATTAGCGACGAAGTTCGTGTTTACAAAGGTGGTTCTTGGAAAGATAGAGAATACTGGTTAGACCCAGCACAAAGACGTTATTTCCCTCAAGATATGGCTACAGACTATATTGGATTTAGATGTGCAATGTCTAGAGTAGGTTCTAAAACAAAATCAAATACTAAAACAAGAAAATAGAAACCTGTTTCTATTATATTTTAAAAAAGTCCTAGCCTAGCGTTAGGACTTTTTTTATACATTTATATTATGAATATATCAGATTTACACGCCCTCTTTTTAGAGTGCAGTACAGTATGTACAGATACGCGTTTGGTTAAAGAAAACGATTTGTTTTTTGCTTTAACGGGAGAACATTTTAACGGTAATAAATTTGCTAAAAAAGCTCTAGAATCTGGAGCTAGTTATGCTGTTATAGATGATTCTGAATATCAGGTTGAAGGGGAAACAATTTTAGTAAATAATACTCTTGAAACTTTACAGCAATTAGCCGCTTTCCATCGGGATTATTTAAATATACCTATTATAGCCCTTACAGGTAGTAACGGAAAAACGACTAGCAAGGAACTTATAAATGTAGTCTTATCTCAGAACTATAAAACGACTGCCACTGTTGGTAATTTAAACAATCATATTGGTGTACCATTAACTCTATTGTCGATGCATAAAGACACCGAATTAGGTATTGTAGAGATGGGTGCGAATCATTTAAAAGAAATAGAATTCTTATGCAGTATAGCAAAACCTAATTTTGGATACATCACTAATTTTGGAAAAGCGCATTTAGAAGGTTTCGGAAGCTTAGAAGGCGTTATTCAAGGTAAATCGGAACTGTATACCTTTTTAGAATTAACAGACGGTATAGCTTTTATAAATAAGAAAGATGAAAAGCAAGTAGAACTTACATCTCATATTAAACGTGTGACTTTTGGAGACCAAACTACAGCTAACAAAACCACGGTTAATTTAGAATCTGCTGATCCATTTGTTATTGCAAATTATAACGGATTTAAAATAGAAAGTCAACTAATTGGATCTTATAACTTCACTAATATTTCGGCAGCAATTGCAATCGGGAGTTATTTTAAAGTTAGCGCTAAACAAATTAAAACAGCTATTGAAGGCTATACGCCAACGAACAATCGGTCACAAATTATCACCAAAAGAAGTACTAAAATTATTTTGGACGCCTACAATGCAAATCCTACAAGTATGAAAGCAGCCCTAGAAAGCTTTCATATTTTAAAAGATACTAATAAAATTGCGATTATTGGAGATATGTTTGAACTGGGAGCAACTGCAGCAGACGAACACCAGCATATTATTGATTTAGCCTCTACCCTAAATATTAATAAGGTGTATGTTGTTGGAAAACTTTTTAATGCAATCGAAATTAAATCAAATCACATAAAAGCATTTGATGCTTTTGAAGATTTTAAAATACATTTTAGCAGTTTAGATATTGCCAAATCTACATTACTTATAAAAGCCTCACGAGGTATGAAGCTAGAACGCATTCTAGATTTGATATAAAGTAGAATTGAAACAATTTACTATAAACAAAAAAAGCTTCTCAAAATTGAGAAGCTTTTTTATTTGCTTGTGGGCGCAGAGGGATTCGAACCCCCGACCCCTTGGGTGTAAACCAAGTGCTCTGAACCAACTGAGCTATGCGCCCTAATAATTAGATGTTCTATTTATAGTTTAAAAACCATAAAAAAACTTCTCAATACAGAGAAGCTGTTGTGGGCGCAGAGGGATTCGAACCCCCGACCCCTTGGGTGTAAACCAAGTGCTCTGAACCAACTGAGCTATGCGCCCTAATTATTAGGTGTGCAAATATAAGCCTGTTTTTGATACTACAAAAACTTTTTTTATTTTTTTTCAAATTATTTCTGCAACGACAAAAGTACTACCGCCAATATAAATGAAGTCTTGAGCTTTTGCATTTTTTAAAGCGCTTTTATACGCTTCATTTACAGAGCTATAAACATTTCCAACAAATCCATTTGCTATAAATTGCTCTTGTAGTTCTGCTGCAGACATTCCTCTTGGCACATCCGGTTTACAAAAATAATAAGTAGCATTTTTAGGTAGTAAAGGTAAAATAGAGGAAATATCCTTGTCATTTACTACACCAAACACCATATGTAAGTCCGAAAAAGTTTCTAATTTCAACTGATTCATAACTTCTGTTAGTCCCTCTTTGTTATGCCCTGTATCGCAAACCACTTTTGGTTGTTCTTGTAAAACTTGCCAACGCCCTTTTAACCCCGTATTTTTCATAACATTTAGTAAACCTGTTTTTAATTGAGGTGCTGTTATGGTATAACCTAAATGGTTTAATTCTTCAACAGTTTGTATAACTGTTTTTATATTTTTTATTTGATATGTCCCTTTTAAATCACTTGGGTAAGTTTCTGAAACGATTTGGTCTGCAAATACTATTTTAGACTGATGTTTTTCGGCAAGGACTTTAAAAACCAATTCGGTTTCAGCTTGTGTTTCCCCGATAACTACAGGAACTTTAGTTTTAATAATCCCTCCTTTTTCTGAAGCAATTTCAACTAAAGTTGTGCCGAGAAACTGAGTATGATCTAATCCAATATTTGTGATTACAGAAATTTCTGGTGTAATAATATTTGTAGAATCTAATCGACCTCCTAACCCTACTTCAATTACAGCGATATCAACTTGTTCTTTTTTAAAATAATCGAAAGCCATACCAACAGTCATTTCAAAGAAAGAAAGCTTTTGTTCTGCTAAAAACGCTTCATTAGAAGCTATAAAATCTGTTACAAACGTTTCCGAAATTTCGGCACCGTTAATACGAATACGTTCGCGGAAATCTTTTAAATGTGGCGAAGTGTACAGTCCAACCTTATATCCAGCTTCTTGAAGAATGGATGCTAACATATGACTCGTGGAGCCCTTTCCGTTTGTACCCGCAACATGAATGGTTTTAAAATGCCGTTCTGGATAATTTAAATGTTCAGCTAATTTTAAGGTATTGGTAAGATCCTTTTTAAACGCCACTTGCCCTTGACGTTGATACATGGGAAGTTGAGAAAACATCCATTGTACGGTTTCTTGATATGTCATAATTTATTGACCTAAACTAAAATCTATACTAACAAATCCGACTTGTCTTGTGGGTGCATTTGGATCTGGTCTCCAACGATGAGACATGGCTATTTTTCTAGCTGGCTCTAATAAACATGGACTATTATTTTCTGTTCCTTTTACACCTGGAACAGCTTTTATAACCTCTCCTTGTTTATTAACTTCAATTTCAACCACAACCAAACCAGATTCATTACAGTCTTGTTTTACAATTTTAAAGTCGGCTTTACCCCTACCGTTTAATCCGTAACCAACACCTCCGCTTCCTGAACCTGAACCTCCAAAATAACTTGGAGCATAAGGATTTCCGTCTAACTGACCTTTATCGCCTACTTTATTATCGTTACCTTCACTGCCCTTACCTGTACCTTCAGATTTACTTACTCCTCCAATTAAGGCATCTAGTTTTTGCTTCTTCTCGGCTTTTTCACGTTCTTCTTTAGCTACACGCTCAGCTTCTGCTTTAGCTTTAGCATCTGCTTCTGCCTTAGCCTTATTTTCTGCGTCTTTCTTTGCTTTAGCTTCAGCTTCTTTTTGCTTTTTAATGGCTACTGCCTCGCTATTATCTTCTGTTAAAACTTCTTCTTTAACTTGAGATGCTTCAGCGGGAGCGGGTTTTACAGGTTCTGGTTCTACGACTTCTTCAGGGATTTTATTCACCTTAACAGGTTCTGATTTAACAGGAGCATCGGGCTGAATATTTCCACTACCAAAATCTGTAGTACCAAAATTTACTGCAACGCCGTATTCTTCTGGTGGATCCATATACGGAGGCCCCATAACAAACATTAACAACACTATAATCAAACTAATTAATAGTGTGATTGTTGCCGAATTACGTTCATGTTTTGTTTCTAAATACTTCATATTAGTTATTTGGTCTTACTGCCAAAATCACTTTAAATTTATTTCTATTCGCGATATCCATAACCTTAACAACATGTTCTACAGGTACAGATTGTTCTGCACGTAATACAATGGTAGGTTTGTCTTCATTAGCTAAAGCATTTTTAATTTCGTGTTCTAAAACACTTTCACCCACTCGCTTTTGATCGATATAATACGTTAAATCTTTTTTAATACTAACCGCTATGGTTTGTTTATTTTCTGTTTTACCACTTGCTTTAGGAAGTAAAACATCTATAGCATTTGTAGTAACCAGAGTCGATGCCAGCATAAAAAAGATAAGTAGCAAGAACACAATATCTGTCATTGAAGACATATTGAATTCTGGTGTTACTTTATTTCGTCCTCTAATATTCATATTAAATTGGCTCGTTTAAGTGATCTAAAAATTCTAAAGAATTAGATTCCATTTGATACACAACTTTATCTGTTCTTACCACCAAATGATTATAGGTAATGTAAGCCACAATACCTACAACTAAACCAGCTACTGTAGTTGTCATGGCGGTATAAAGTCCGTCTGCTAATAATTTAATATCGATTTGTCCACCTGAATTTGCAATTTCAAAAATTGAGAGTATCATTCCAATTACGGTTCCTAAGAACCCAATCATAGGTGCTGCTCCAGAAATTGTAGCCAAAACACTTACGTTTTTTTCTAAGTTATAAACTTCTAATCGACCAGCATTTTCAATGGCAGTATTGATATCTTCTAAAGGTTTCCCTATTCTAGAAATTCCTTTTCCAATTAATCGTGAAACTGGTGTGTTTTGTTGTGCACATAAGGTTTGCGCAGAGTCTATTTTACCATTACTTACATGATCTTTAATTTCATTCATAAAATTTCGATCAATTTGAGATGCCGCTTTTATGGCGAATATGCGCTCAAAATAAATGTATAGCGCTACAATTAATAAAATAAAAAGAAGTCCAATAATAAATTGTCCTGCAACACCTCCGCTGCTAATTAACTCGATTATTGATAGTGTTTTTTTAACAGGTTCTGCATCTGTTAGTACTTCTACTCCTTCTGTAGGGTCTTGAAAAAGGGCGTTTAACATAAGTTTTTAAATAGTTTACTTGATAATTTATATAACGTTTAATTCTTTACTTAGGTATATCTAACTCTATGATTTTAATAATTAAGAGACAAACCATGAAATTTAAACAAATATAGAAAACTAAATATCTAGAAAAGTTAAATTTATCTTTATTTTGAATACCTGTAAATTATACCTGTTGAATGATTTTTACTAGCGCCAGTAACACTCTTTAAGCAATTTACTTCGTCTTTTAATTTAAGTACGCCTAACAATCCAAAAATAAGCGCTTCTTTATATTCTATAACCAACGCATCCGGAATTTTAATACGACATGTACTTAATGATTTTATACGTTCTATTAAAAATGTATTGTATGCTCCACCACCCGTAATTAATAATGAATTTTCATCTAAAGCGGGTAAAACTTTTGCTATCTGAATGGCAATATGTTCAACAAAAGTTCTTAAAATATCGTGAACATCTAAATTGTAGTGATCTATTAGAGGAAATATATGCTCGACAACCCATTCTAAGCCCAAGGATTTTGGATAATTCGCTTTGTAAAATGGTAACGCATTTAATTGGTGAAGTAAATCGTTATGCACTAAACCTGTTGTTGCCAATTTACCTCCGTCGTCGTAATCGAAACCTATGGTTTGCACATAATGATTTAAAACAATATTCACCGGACAAACATCATATGCAACGCGCTCACCGTCTATTTCTGTAGAAACATTTGCAAACCCACCTAAATTTAAACAAAAATCGAATTCCGAAAAGAGCAAAGCATCTCCTATAGGCACCAAAGGCGCACCCTGTCCACCTAATTCAACATCCGGAACACGAAAATCGCAAATTATATCTTGTTCAACTATTTCGCATAAACTAGGCAAATTCCCAATTTGATATGTGAATCCGTTGTCTGGATCATGCTGAGCCGTATGTCCATGAGAACAGACAGCATCAATGTCTTTAATATCATGTTTATTGATGAATTCTTTAATTAAATTGGCCAAATACACGGTGTAATCTGCATCGATTATTTTTAGTTCTGCCTTGGTCCGTTTCACTAAATGTTTTAATACATCTAACCAATCGTTGCTATAGGAGACTGTCTCAGCTTTAAGAATTGAGAACTCCCACGAATTGGTAAACTTAAAACTCGCATATATAATATCGACACCATCTAAGGATGTTCCAGACATTACGCCTATCACTTTAAATCTCTTTTTTATCATATATCAAATTTTTATAACATTAATTACATATTCACCAATAATAATATATATTTGAGAAGGTATTTTATTAAATCAACAATTAAATTTAATTATTATGGATTTCAGCCTTACTGAAGAACACATCATGATTCGTGATGCTGCTCGTGACTTTGCACAAACAGAATTATTACCAGGAGTAATAGAACGCGATAATAAACAAGAATTCCCAAAAGAGCAAATAAAAAAAATGGGAGCACTTGGTTTTTTAGGTATGATGGTTGACCCAAAATATGGAGGAAGTGGTTTAGATACAATTTCTTATATTTTAGCTATGGAAGAAATTTCAAAAATTGATGCTTCTGCTTCTGTTGTCATGTCTGTAAATAATTCTCTAGTTTGCTGGGGTTTAGAAAATTATGGAACTGAAGAACAAAAACAAAAATACCTTACAAAATTAGCTACAGGCCAATCTTTAGGTGCTTTTTGTTTAAGTGAACCTGAAGCAGGTAGCGATGCTACGTCTCAGAAAACAACAGCCATAGAACACGATGATTATTACTTGTTAAACGGAACAAAAAACTGGATTACTAATGGTAGTACAGCAGATTTTTATATTGTTATTGCACAGACACATGTCGAAAAAAAACATAAAGGAATTAATGCTTTTATAGTTGAAAAAGGTTGGAAAGGTTTTGATGTAGGACCGAAAGAAGACAAACTAGGGATTCGTGGAAGTGACACCCACTCTTTACAATTTAATGATGTAAAAATTCCTAAAGAAAATAGAATTGGAGACGATGGCTTTGGTTTTAAATTCGCTATGAAAACACTTGCTGGCGGACGTATTGGGATTGCATCACAAGCATTAGGTATTGCCTCTGGCGCTTACGAGTTAGCATTAAAATATTCTAAAGAACGCAAAACATTTGGAACTGCTATTTGCAACCACCAAGCTATTTCTTTTAAATTGGTAGATATGGCAACTCAAATTGAAGCGGCTCGTCATTTATGTATGAAAGCTGCTTGGGAAAAAGACCAAAAAATGGACTATACTGTTTCTGGTGCGATGGCCAAACTATATGCTTCTCAGGTGGCCATGGACACTACTGTTGAAGCTGTTCAAGTTCATGGTGGAAATGGATTTGTTAAGGATTACCATGTAGAACGTTTAATGCGTGATGCAAAAATTACACAGATTTATGAGGGAACTTCAGAAATACAAAAAATTATAATATCAAGACGACTTATAGGAACTAACTAATAGCTAACCATTACTTTTATTTAAAAGTCTAACCTCTTGGTTAGACTTTTTTTGTTAATTCATTAAGGTTTTAGTAAAACATCCGACTCAATAAAGAAAAAAGATATGCAATCAATAAAATTATACGTATTAACATTTATTACGATTTTTGCCTTTAGTTGTAAACATGAAGCGCAAACTAATCCAAAACAAGACGCTGTTATAAATGTCGAACCTGTTCAAGTTAAAGTAACTAAAAATGAATCACGTGCATACTTTGCTAGTGGTTGTTTTTGGTGTGTAGAATCTATTTATGAAAGTGTTATTGGAGTAAAAGAAGTTATTTCTGGATATTCGGGTGGCCATACAAAAAACCCTACTTACGAAGCCAGTAACACCGGAAAAACAGGGCATGCAGAGGCCGTTGAAGTTATTTACAACCCATCTGTGATTGATTTTGCAACTTTAGTCGATGTCTATTTTGGTTCTCAAGACCCAATGCAAGCTAACGGTCAAGGACCAGACTATGGCTCGCAATACCGATCTATTATTTTTTACCAAAATGATGTGCAAAAGCAAATTATTTTAAAGAAGAAATCGCTTTTAGAAAAAACTTTAGGCAAAAAGGTAGTTGCAGAAGTTTATCCATTTCAAAAGTTTTGGGAAGCCGAAGCTTACCATCAAGACTACAAGAAACATCACCCAAATAATGGTTACATACAAAATGTATCTATTCCTAGAACAAATGCTTTTAAAAAGAAATTTCCTAAATTATTAAAGGAAAATCAATAATAATATAAATAACAGATATTTTTATGCAATAGTTTAACATCCAAATATACAATTGTAACGTATATAAAGTATAACCATTCCGCGATACGCGTCTATATATATGATCAATGCTTCAGTTGTTAATTACAACTGAAGCATTTTTGTTTTCTATATGTTAATCTCTTCCCTCTTTTTATAGCTTACATTTTATAATCGTTATTTTTGTTCTTTAAAATATACATCTTAAAATTCACTACTATTTATTATGAATTTCAACTTGAAAAACAAATATGCTTTGGTTTGCGGAAGCACTTCGGGTATTGGAAAAGCCACAGCAATACTTTTAGCAGAAGAAGGAGCACAACTTACTTTAGTAGCTAGAAATGAAGATAAATTAAAACACGTATGTTCCGAATTACCTAATCCTGAACGTCACGCTTATATTGTAGCCGATTTTTCGAATCCTACAGATTTAAAACAGAAACTAGAAACCTTTATAAAAAAACAACACAGTTTCCATATTCTAGTAAATAATACGGGAGGTCCTAAGGCTGGTCCTGTTTTTTCGGCAACCTTAGATGCCTTTGAATTAGGTTTTACCCAACATTTAAAATGTAATCATATTTTGGCACAAACTGTTGTCCCTTTTATGAAAGCCGAAGAATTTGGTCGTATTATAAATATTATTTCTACTTCGGTAAAACAACCTTTAGATGGTTTAGGCGTAAGTAACACCATTCGTGGTGCAGTGGCAAATTGGAGTAAAACCTTATCTAACGAATTAGCTGCTTTTGGGATTACCGTTAATAACGTCCTGCCTGGTGCGACAGAAACAAATCGTTTATTCGATATTATAAAAGACTCTGCTAATAAAACTGAACAAACTGAGGCCACCGTTACTAATAATTTAAAAGCAACTATACCTGCCAATCGATTTGCTAAACCTGAAGAAATTGCTAATGCCATAGCGTTTTTAGCAAGCGAACAAGCTGCTTATATTAATGGAATTAATCTACCTGTAGATGGTGGACGCACTAAAAGTTTATAATATGAAATATTTATTAAGTGGTTTTATTTTTTTGATGAGCTTACACATACAAGCTCAATTACAAGTTAAAAATTATACGAATGCTAAAATAGACCAACTTCAGACTATAGAACAAGTTATGAATTGGACAAATTACGGGCAACCTGAGCGTGTAGATGCACATTTAGCGAGCGATGAAGTTATAGACAGAACGTATTTAAACATTGAATCTGTTTATATTTCTAAAACGTACCCGAGAAAAGAAATTACGAAACAAGATTTAATAACGCTAACCGATGATCCTTCGCCTATAGTATGGTACGAGCGAACTATTTTTAAAGAACGTAAAAAAGGATTAAAACCTGCGTACCAAATATATATTGGTATAGATATGACAAAGTCTCCTTACCAAATTGTAGACTTATTTTTAAGAAAAGGTAAAAAGATTGTGACTCGAAATTTTAAAAAGGATTAATTTTTATTTTTTGAAGTCGACTTTTAATTCTTAAAACTATAGTAGTTTTGCATTAGGGATTGCAGCGGCATCCTTTTTTAATCCGTTTTGGTTAAAAAAGATATAGCGGAAAGCCCGACTTTTTGTTTATTTCTTTTTCAAAATAAACAAAAGTAATGCCCTAATTATTACTTAAAGAAAGTATTACTCATACATTACATTATGCATTTTATTCCTCAAGAACTAGACGATTACGTGGTGCAACACACCGAAGACGAACCGAAATTATTGAAGCAATTAACCCGAGAAACGTACCAAAAGATTTTACAACCGCGTATGTTAAGCGGACATTATCAGGGACGTATTTTAAGTATGATATCTAAATTGATTAGACCTTTACATATCTTAGAAATAGGTACCTACACTGGGTATTCTGCATTGTGTTTAGCCGAAGGTTTACAACCTGAAGGAACGTTACACACGATTGATGTAAATGAGGAGTTATTCGATTTTCAGCGAAAATATTTTGATGCTTCGGAATATGGCGCACAAATTCACCAACATTTAGGTAGTGCTATAGATATTATTCCGACTTTAGAACCGGTATTCGACTTGGTCTTTATAGATGCTGACAAGGAAAATTACCCGAATTACTTTAATTTGATTGTTGATAAACTTAGACCAGGTGGTGTTATTTTATCTGATAATGTGCTTTGGAGTGGAAAAGTGATTGAACCTTTAAATCCGAAAGATTTATCTACAAAGGCTGTTTTAGAATATAATACACTATTAAAGGCAGATCCTAGAATTGAAACCGTTTTACTTTCTGTTCGCGACGGTTTAACGATTAGCAGAAAGAAGTAATTACATTTTACGACGTACAGACCCAGTAAAGTCTTCTAAATCGTCTTTAACTTGTTTTAATTGGTCTTGAACATCTTTAGTTACAGAAGTGTCAATTCCGCTTTTATCAGCAGTTTTTGTAATTTCTGATTTAATATCGTTTGTGGCATTTTTAATTTCTTTCATGCCCTTACCTAAACCGCGAGCAATATCGGGTACCTTATCGGCACCAAAAACCATGACTACAATAAATAATATAAACATTATTTCTGTACCACTAATAAATAAGAATGTAGAATGCTGTATCACGTTGCAAATATACTAAGTGTTTGGTTACAAAAATAAAAAAAAGCCAACTTAAAAAGTTGGCTTTAACATAATGTTTTAGTTAATTTTTAGATTTAGATTTAAAAGTATCAAACTCACTTGGTTTTGTTTCTTTTGGCCAAGCATTATTTGATGTATCTACATCTGCAGTTTCTAAATTTGGATCGACAATTATACTAACAATTTCTTTGTCTGAAGCTATTGCTTTGCTTACTTCTTTATCGTTTAGTCTCCAAATTTGTGCTGGATATGTTTCTGTTTTCGAAGTGCCATCTGCATAGGTATACTCAACAATAATTGGCATAACTAATCCACCTGGTTTTTCGAAAGTGATGTTATAGAAATACTTTGGCTCTTTTAACTTTTTGCGTTCTTCTGCCGTAAAGTTATCCATTACATATTCTTTTAAAGTCGTAGAGTTATCAATCGCCGTTCCGTCTTTTAAAGATTCTTTATACTCGTCTGTACCTTCTTCTACCATATATACTAATGGTGGTAGATCGCTAACTTCCATCCCATAGCGTTTAGCTTGCGCTTTAGTCGCTTCGTTAACTTCAGATGATACGAAGTATTTTTTCACATCTTTCACCCCTATATCTACATAATCTGTAGTATAGAACCAACCTCTCCAGAACCAATCTAAATCGAATGCTGATGCATCTTCCATCGTTCTAAAGAAATCTTCTGGTGTTGGGTGTTTAAACATCCAACGACGTGCGTATTCTTTATAAGAATAATCGAATAACTCACGGCCCATAACAGTTTCTCTTAAAATATTTAAAGCCGTTGCTGGTTTACTGTAAGCATTATTTCCAAATTGGTAAGTATTTAAACCTTTAGTCATAATAGGTGCTATAAAATCTTGATCACCTCCCATGTATGGAACAATTTTAGCTGCTGGTCCTCTTCTAGACGGATATGCTGTTTGCCCTGTAGACAATGCACTTGGATATGCTTCTCCAAAATCTTGCTCTGCTACATATTGTGTAAATGTATTTAAACCTTCGTCCATCCATGTCCATTGACGTTCGTCACTATTAACGATCATAGGGAAGAAGTTATGTCCTACTTCGTGAATAATTACACTAATCATTCCAAATTTAATTCTATCTGTATACTTTCCATCTTTATCTGGACGTCCGTAGTTCCAGCAAATCATTGGATATTCCATCCCTTGATTTTTGGCATGAACAGATATTGCTTTAAGGTAAGGATAGTCGAAAGTCATTCTTGAATACGATTTTAACGTACTCGCTACTGCTTTTGTAGACCATTGCTCCCATAATGGGTTTCCTTCTTTAGGATACATAGAAACGGCCATGATGTTTTTATCGCCAATTTTTACGGCCATCATATCCCAAATAAATTTTCTTGAAGTTGCAAAACCAAAGTCACGTACATTTTTTGCATGTAACTTCCATGTTTTTGTTTTCGAACTAAATTGTTTTTCGGCAGCTTCTGCTTCTTCTTGTGTTACAATTATAACAGGCTCTTCGTAAGATTTTTGCGCTTTTTCGTAACGCTTCATCATCTCCTTAGTATATACTTCTTTTCTATTAACTAATTCTCCAGTACCATCTAAAATATGATCTGCAGGAACTGTAATATTCACTTCAAAATCACCGAAAGGCAACGCGAATTCATCACGTCCCCAAAACTGAGAATTCTGCCATCCTTCAACATCGTTATATACAGCCATTCTTGGATAGAATTGTGCAATAACATAAGCTCTGTTTCCGTCTTCAGGGAAATATTCATACCCAGAACGTCCACGACCATTAACATGATCATTAATATTGTACCACCATTTTATTGAAAACGAAAATTTCTCACCCGATTTTAAAGCTTTCGGTAATTCAATTCTCATCATGGTTCTGTTAATCATATGCTCAAGGTCTTTTCCTTGAGTATCTTTTACAGCTTCAATATTAAAACCTCCTTCAAAAGGTTCAGACATATAATCTGAAACAAAACTACCTGGCTGTTGTGCAGCAGAAACGCCTCCACCTTCAATTAATGGTGATTTAGAATCTTTAGCACGTACATTTTGATCTAATTGTACCCATAAATAACTTAACTGATCTGGTGAGTTATTGGTATAGGTAATGGTTTCGAAACCTGAAATTTTTGCTTCCTTGTCATCTAATGTAATATCCATTTTATAATCGGCTTGTTGCTGATAGTAAGCTGGACCTGGAGCTCCCGATGCTGTTCTAAACATATTAGGCGTAGAAAATTCATCGTATAATTGCTTGAATTTATTATTATTAGTGTGACCTTGTTTGCGTTCAGGTGCTTTTTGTTCTTGCGCCATAGCGCTCGCTGTAATAAAAATTACGGAAAGGAATAAGTACTTTAGTCTTCTCATAGGGGGATAATTACTATTTTTTTTGGAAAAATAACACTTTTATATCTTATAACAGAAATTTAATCTAATTTTAATACTCCTGTATCGTTGTGATAGGTGAGGATGAAGCTCTTTTGTGTATCATTTATATCTAATCTCACAACGTTTTGTTGTTCTTCAAAAACATCAAACAAAAGTTTATTGGTAATTTCAAATTCTGATATTGTTTCTATTCTTGGTATTTCGATATAACAAATTGCGATATCGTTATCGTATTCTTTCCCAATAAATTTTAACTGAACAGCGGTTCCATTAATTTGTATGTGGAATTTTTCCTTGAAATACTTCTCTAAATAAAAATCAACCTTTTCAGATTCATTTTTAATGGCTAATGTTATAGACTCATCATAACGCTGACGGACTAATTTTTCTAAATCGTCTATAAAAATTCGCGATATAATTTGTACAGATTGTTGTTCTTTAACGTATTGAATTTCACTAATACTCACATAATATTTATGTGCTGAAGTAAAAGCCAATAACGGTATTAAAACTAATAATAAATAATATTTAGGGATTTTCATTTGTACCATTTAGGGCGTAAATGTAGCTAAAATTGATACATTCTTTAAATTTAATTATTCATCTGATTTTATGTTCGCCAAGTATTGTACATACTTTTCATTAAGAAAGGCTAAAATTTCGATATCACTTTTATCCTTACAGCGATTCATAAAATCTGTGTCATCTGAACAGAAATACCAAAAATCCATTTGTTTGGATTCATCTATAGGGTGTTCACTTAAAAAATCTTGAGCAAGTCGTTGTCTGATTTTATGAATTAGTTCATCGTTTCGTTCTAAAGCAATGTGCCGCTTTAACATTTTTGTACGTCCTGATATGGCATTAAGCAGAGGGTTTAAAGCCACAATGCCACCTCCAGTGGTTGCTTCGTGTAAACGCCGTTCGGCTTGAGTTTTAGTTTTGCCTTTGTAGCCCGGAATACCAACATCGTAGAAATTAATCTCTGGTTCGGCTGTAGAATTCCCAACATCTAGCATTAGGTTACCTGTTAATATTTTGCCTACAACAACTTCATCAAGTGCATTTACATATTCTTCTAAATTAACTTCAAGCTCTTTATTTAACACCACTAAATCATCTATAATAACTTCTAGATTAGAATACTGTATAGAAGAAAATACAAGTGTATCATTTAATTTTACATGAATATCGAATTCACCACTACTATTTGTAATTGTAAATATTTTAGACGTTTTATTTATTACATGAATATTTTCTAAATCGTCTGCTCCTATAACTTTGCCATGTATTGGGATTGTTTGAGCAATAAGTGCCGGAGTGTTAATTAGTAGACAAATAACACTAATGAGTATAACTTTAATTTTTAGCACCTTATTTTTCTAAAAACACTTTACTTTCTTTAGAAAGATATTCTATTAATTGCATTTCTTGTCCAGATTCTAACAATTTTGAATCTATGTTTTGATCGACATAATTAATAAATTCTTCAACTTGTGAATTTGGGATTCCAAAATTTTCTGAAATAAATGAAAATGAGTATATACCTCGAAGCCCTAAACCTGCTTCAGTGTCCTTAATTATTTTTTGTTGTTTATTGTCTTTCTTTTTAAATAAAGGCTTTAAGAAGGTGTTCGCTATAGCTACAAAGTCCATACCGTTGTAAAACTCACCTTGATTTAAAATAGACATATCTGCTTCGGTATGATAATCTGCTGCAAATTCGTACGCGCCAATATCATCTATACCAAAGTTTATACTCTCTAAATCGGGCTTAAAGGTTTTAAATTTGTTTAAATCTTTAGACAATACCCCCGTTAATCCATAAGGCATAATAACCACTTCGTTTAAACGATTAATGTGTTCTACCAAAAACACGGTAAGTTGTTTATTTTCTACAATCTCTAAACTTATCTTTACTTCTATAGTATTGAATTGTAATGCAGAAATTTCAATAATATCTAACAAGCCGGCTTCTATTTTAAACTCTCCTTTAGCATCTGTAACTGTTCCTTTGTTAGAGGACGTATTGTATACGGTAACACCTTCAACGTCTTCTGTATCGGCAACAACCACGCGTCCCATTATCTGAACACGGTCAATAGTTTGAGCAGTTAATGTACCTATAGACGATAACAATAATAAAAATAGTAATGCTTTTTTCATATAATTCAATTTTAATTAAAGTTAACGACTTATCACCTTAAGAATTTATTAGAGGCATTTAAATTTTTGTTAAAACCATCTATTACTTAAATTTACAATAAAATATCGATGATGAAAAATATGATTATAGCAAGTACTTCTACAGTTTTTGGTAGTGGTTACTTAGAATATATATTAGATGATTTAAAATTGCACTTTAAAGCCGTTAAAACAATCCTCTTTATACCTTACGCTAGACCAAGCGGAATAACCCACGATGATTATACAGCTAAAGCAAAGGATGCCTTTTCTAAGATTAATATTAATGTTGAAGGCATTCATACCTTTAAAAACCCAAAAACTGCCATAGAACAAGCAGAAGCTATTTTTGTGGGTGGTGGTAACACTTTTGTTTTAGTAAGTCAGCTTTATAAAATTAAAGCAATAGAAGTTCTAACTGAAGTAGTACAAAACGGAACGCCATATTTAGGTACCAGTGCGGGAAGTAATATTTGTGGTTTAACCATGAATACGACTAACGATATGCCTATCGTATACCCGCCTAGTTTTAAAACTTTAGGTTTAGTTCCTTTTAATATCAATCCACATTATTTAGATTCAGATGTAAATAGTGAGCATATGGGTGAAACCCGAGAAACTAGAATCAAAGAATTTCTATGTTATAACACACAAACCGTTGTAGGATTAAGAGAAGGAAGTTGGTTGCAAGTACTTGGAGAATCTATAACTTTAAAAGGACCATTTCCGGCTAGAATTTTTAAACATGACCTTGCACCTTATGAAGTTGAAAGTGGTAAATTACTTGAGCATTTGACATAAAAAAAGAGCTTCATATTTCTATGAAGCTCTTTGAGCGAGAGACCGGGTTCGAACCGGCGACATTCAGCTTGGAAGGCTGACGCTCTACCAACTGAGCTACTCTCGCATTACCGGGTGCAAATATACAGATATTAAATAATAGTATCCAAGAAAATATTACATTTTTTTTACAAAATGATAACCTAGTATATTAAAGCCCTCATTATAGTAAAATTTATGCGAAGGATGGTTTTGTACGTATGTATTTAGCTCGACAGCTTCGTAACCTTTAGCTTTCGCATATGTATAAATCCAAGAAAATAATTGCTTACCAATACCTTTACTTTGGTACTCATCGTCTATATATACGTGATCCACTTCTATACTACGCCCGCTATAATGTCTTGTGCAGAACCATAATCCGCAAATTCCTATCAATGTTTCGTCATTAAAAACACCTATACATTCATAATTTTGACCAAACATTTCTGAAAACCGTTCAAATAAAAGCGCATCCGAATGTTTATTTTGGGTGAATTTCTGCATTAGCGGAAGAATTTTAGGTAATTCTTCTATATTAAGTTGTCGAAAACTAAGTTCAATTTTCATAAATACAAATAGGGTTTATAATTTTAGGGCGTAAAAATAATTAAGTTTGAATTGTAAATACTGAAACTAAGAAACAATATTAAACCTTTTTAATATTAATATTCTTAGATAGCGATACATCAATACTTGATTATTAGATTTTGATTTGTTAGTAATCATATTAACGCAAACCTTACACAAATACAAATAAAAGTAGAAGTCTATGATAACAGAAAATACACATCACGATATCACAGTCAAAACCATTACCACTCTAGACACATATACTGTAAGACAACCTATATTACGTCCAGGACGACCACTTAAAGACTGTGAATTTATAAATGATAATCATGCAGACACATTTCATTTAGGTTTATATAAAAAATCAAATTTAATTGGAGTAGTAACATTTATGAAAACTAACTCTGATTTGTTTCTAGAAGTAAACCAATATCAACTTCGTGGAATGGCTATTCTGGAAGAATTCCAAGGGTTACAATACGGGAATCTATTAATTAAAAATGGCGAGACTAAAATCCAATCTATACAAGCAGATTTAATCTGGCTTAATGCAAGAGAAACTGCTCTTAAGTTTTACCAGAGAAATGGTTATAAAATTATTGGAGAACCGTTTAATATTCCAAAAGTGGGAATACATTATACGATGTATAAACAATTGAATTAAATAATTATTAAGTGGAGTAGTATATATAATGAAGATAATTCTAAATGAGTTATAAAAAAACTAGAATTGTATTGAATATAAATTCAAAACAATTCGTTTTAGTAATTTTTACGTCTATAGAGAATGTATGGGATTTGTTTTAAGCATGACTACGTAAAATGCTTAAAAAGTATTGTAATGGTTATTTAAAGGATGAAAAATACAATTAAACAAATACTGGCTTTAACATATAAAACTTTAAAATAAGTCCACTCATAAGAAGTAACAGAATAGTGTGTGGTTAGTGGAAGTTTCAAGTTGAGTTTAAAGCAAAAAAAATCCTCAACAAATAAATGTTGAGGATTTAGTATAAAAAAGGCGACGACCTACTCTCCCACAATGCAGTACCATCGGCGCTAATGGGCTTAACTTCTCTGTTCGGAATGGTAAGAGGTGAGCCCCATTGCAATAATCACCTTAAATTGTTGATTGTTAATTTCCACTTAGAAAACTAATCAACCGCGCTTTAGCGCAAATATCTTAACATATTGAAAAATACCCGAAGGTGACATACATATAAATCCTAATAATAATTCTTGTACTCTTATAAAAAAACAGGCGTACAATAAGCCTATGGGTTATTAGTACTACTCGGCTATGACATTACTGCCTTTACACCTATAGCCTATCAACGTGGTCATCTCCCACGACCCTTTAAAGAAATCTCATCTTGTGGTGGGTTTCGCGCTTATATGCTTTCAGCGCTTATCCCCTTCCCAACGTAGCTACTCTGCAATGCTCCTGGCGGAACAACAGATACACCAGAGGTTGGTCCAACTCGGGTCCTCTCGTACTAGAGTCAGATCCACTCAAATTTCTAACGCCCACTGTAGATAGAGACCGAACTGTCTCACGACGTTCTGAACCCAGCTCGCGTGCCACTTTAATGGGCGAACAGCCCAACCCTTGGGACCTTCTCCAGCCCCAGGATGTGACGAGCCGACATCGAGGTGCCAAACCCCCCCGTCGATATGAGCTCTTGGGGGAGATCAGCCTGTTATCCCCGGCGTACCTTTTATCCTTTGAGCGATGGCCCTTCCATACGGAACCACCGGATCACTATGCTCTACTTTCGTACCTGATCGACTTGTAGGTCTCTCAGTCAAGCTCCCTTATGCCATTGCACTCTACGTACGATTACCAACCGTACTGAGGGAACCTTTAGAAGCCTCCGTTACTCTTTTGGAGGCGACCACCCCAGTCAAACTACCCACCAAGCACTGTCCCTTCGAATGAAGGTTAGACTCTAGATAAGCAAAGGGTGGTATTTCAACAATGACTCCACAACACCTAGCGATGCCGCTTCAAAGTCTCCCACCTATCCTACACATTACTTATCCAAAACCAATACTAAGCTATAGTAAAGGTGCACGGGGTCTTTTCGTCCCACAGCGGGTAATCGGCATCTTCACCGATACTACAATTTCACCGAGCTCATGGTTGAGACAGTGTCCAGATCGTTGCACCATTCGTGCAGGTCAGAACTTACCCGACAAGGAATTTCGCTACCTTAGGACCGTTATAGTTACGGCCGCCGTTTACTGGGGCTTCATTTTAGACCTTCGAGGTAAACCTCTAAGCCCACCACTTAACCTTCCAGCACCGGGCAGGTGTCAGGCCATATACGTCATCTTTCAATTTAGCATAGCCCTGTGTTTTTGATAAACAGTCGCCTGGACCTTTTCACTGCGGCCCCACCGAAGTGGGGCGACCCTTCTCCCGAAGTTACGGGTCTATTTTGCCTAGTTCCTTAACCATGAATCTCTCGAGCTCCTTAGAATTCTCATCCCAACTACCTGTGTCGGTTTAGGGTACGGGCTGCTTCACTTGCTTTTCTTGGAAGTCGATTTGCTAGATTATCACCTTGACCGTAGTCTCAGTGTACTATCGCGGTGTTACCACTCGCTTCAACGTACTATTCCGTCAGTACGCACTAACTTTTCGCCTCCGTCACTTTTAGTGTGAGCAGGTACAGGAATATTAACCTGTTGTCCATCCACTACCCCTTTCGGGTTCGCGTTAGGTCCCGACTAACCCTCAGCTGATTAGCATAGCTGAGGAAACCTTAGTCTTTCGGAGTGCGGGTTTCTCGCCCGCATTATCGTTACTTATGCCTACATTTTCTTTTCTATACGTTCCAGCATACCTCACAGTACACCTTCTACACCTATAGAATGCTCCCCTACCAGTTATAATAAATTATAAATCCATAGCTTCGGTAATATGTTTATGCCCGATTATTATCCATGCCGAACCGCTCGACTAGTGAGCTGTTACGCACTCTTTAAATGAATGGCTGCTTCCAAGCCAACATCCTAGCTGTCAAAGCAGTTCAACCGCGTTTTTTCAACTTAACATATATTTGGGGACCTTAGCTGATGGTCTGGGTTCTTTCCCTCTCGGACATGGACCTTAGCACCCATGCCCTCACTGCTGATCAACATTTTATAGCATTCGGAGTTTGTCAGGAATTGGTAGGCGGTGAAGCCCCCGCATCCAATCAGTAGCTCTACCTCTATAAAACTA